>JBEKKV010000016.1:0-52009 GCA_050010555.1 Dehalococcoidia bacterium | reverse complement strand
CAGGCCTCGCGGACGTATGCCGGGTCGGCGCGGAGGCCGCGGTAAGAGGGATCCCCGGTGCGGACGATGCCGAACTTCGTCGCGAGGACGACGTCCTGACGGCGATCGGCGATGGCGCGGCCGACCAGCTCCTCGTTCTTGAAGGGACCGTACATGTCCGCGGTGTCGAGGAAGTTGATGCCGAGCTCGAGCGCGCGATGAATCGTGGCGATGGACTCGTCATCGTCCGTTGGCCCGTAGAACTCTGACATGCCCATGCAGCCGAGTCCCTGCGCTGAGACGACCAGCCCCTGACTGCCCAGCCGTCGCTTTTCCATTCGTCCCTCCCTGTCTCGCAAGACTCGCTTTTCCGCTGTGGGCCCTCATTGTACGCGATTGGCGCTGCGGTGAACATGAGCGTTGGCGGTTGTTGTTTCCGGATTATGCGCAGTGGTAAGCTATATGCGAAGTCAGTTTGGTCGAGGCGAAAATGGATATCGGACCTCCAGAGATACTTCTAATACTGGCGATCGTAATCATAGTCTTCGGGGTCGGCAAGCTCCCCGAAGTCGGTAGCGCGCTCGGAAAGAGCATCCGCGAGTTCCGCACCGCTAGTCGCGAGGACGACAGCATGCCAAGGCTTGACGAGCCAAAGGCGGAGCCGGCCGCGCCACAGCCAGGGACCGTGAGTTGCTCCGCCTGCGGTACTCCCAACGCGGCGGCGGCCCGATTCTGCATGAACTGCGGCCGATCGATGACTGCGGCAGCGCCGCCGGAGGGCACCACTTGCTCCGCCTGTGGCGCTCCCAACATCGCGGCGGTCCGGTTCTGCACGAACTGCGGCCGGCCGATGACGCCAGTCGCCGGCGCCTAGCCCCGCCGACAAGCTTCTCGTCCTCTTTCGAGCCCTATCCGCCTGCTTTCTCCAGCAGCTTTCGCAGGATGCTGAGCTGTTCGTCGTTAACGTCGTAGAGGTGAGACCAGGCGCGATGGTCCGCCTCATCCTTTATTTGATCGCGTTCCGCTGAGCGGTTCGAAGCCGTAAGCATCGTCGGCACGAACAGCGACTGCATGATTCCCCCCAAAACGAAGAAGAGGAAGGCATAGGGGAACGGGTCGAAGCCGCTGTCATGCTGGAGCACGCTCTGCCAGAACGACCAGCCCGCCAGGAGGAGGCAGAGAACGTAAAAGAATGCCATTGTGCCAGCAAGACCGACGATGTGATCGGCCAGCCAGCCGTTGAGTCGGCCGACCAGCGGGCGCTCCCGGCGCATCTTTTCGATGATCCGCTGCGGATGGATGAGAGGAGAGACCTCCTCCTGGAGGGTCTCGACTGTATTCTTGATCTCGTCGGCCGTGCGGTAGGGATGGAGATGGGTCGTTCTCATTGCAACCTCCTGCTGCTCGAAGTGCGATGGGCGCGGGTCCTAGCGCTCGTAGCACCAAGGTAGCAGCAAGGCAGCGCGATCTCAACCCTTGGCCCGGGAGGAAGAGGCGCGGCAGAGCAGGCTCCAGGCGGGGAAGCTGCCCGGCCGCGCCCCCGAATGCTACGGAGTCGCTGCGTACCAGAGGTTCAGCAGTCCCTGGCCGTTCGCCTGGCCCGGCGCGGTGTCGCCCACGAAGGTGTACAGGGGCATCCCCTTGTACATCACTTGCATCGAACCGTCCGGGAGGCTGAAGCTGCCGAGTTGACCGGACAACCCCGATGGCGCGACGACCGAGCCCGTTACTAGAAGCGGCGGCCAGTTGGAGGCAATGGCTGCCGGGACGGAGCTCTGGCCGCTGTTCGGGACGTCGTCCTTGTACGTGTATAGCGTCTTGCCGCCGGGATCGGTGAGGACGCTGCCGAGCGTGGTCACCTGCCCGATCTTGACCGTGGTCGCGGTGGCGCTTCCCGTGCCGGTCACGGCAGGTGTAGCGGCGCCGGCCGTCGGAGTTGTTGCGCTCGGCGGCTTCGTGGCGGTCGCAGCGCTCGGAGGCTTGGTGGCGGTCGCGGCCGTCTTGGCCGAAGCCGTCGCCGTCTTGTCGGCGCTGCTTGTCCCACCGCCGCAGCCCGTCGCGACGACCGCCATCGCGATTGAGAGCGCGGCTGCTTTGGCCAGAAATGTGCGAGTCCGAAGCTGGGTGTTGTTCATGGCTCCCTCCTTGATCGTTAGGCCTCGTCCTAAGGCTCTGTTACGGGTTCGGCCAAGCGGCGAGAGTCGCCGTGAGGTCGATGTGGCTGCTCCCGCGCACGACGTGCAGGGTTATCTTGTCTCCGGGCGCGTAGTTGTGGTCGACGTAGTTAATCAGGTCGTCCGATGAGTTGATTTGTTGACTGTCGGCGCCGACGATCACGTCTCCGCCTTTCGGCGTGAGCAATGGATTAGGCCCCGTGCCGGCGGCCTTGAGCCCGGCCTGGTCAGCGGGTCCACCTGAGTCAACAGCGACGACGTACGCCCCCTGGTTGACCGTCAGTCCGAGCACCTTCGCCACGTTCTGTGTAACGGTGATGGTGCCAGCCCCCAGTTTTGGGTGGACGATCGTCTTGCCGGCAAGCATGTCGGGAAGGTGGTCTTTGGCGTTCTGGATAGGGATGACGTAGCCAACGCCAACGTTCACGTCCTGTCCGCTCGGATTCTCAAGGGCCGTGTTGATGCCGATGACGTTGCCGCTCAGGTCCACGAGCGGTCCGCCGGAGTTGCCCGGGTTGATGGCCGCGTCAGTCTGGAAGAGATCCACGAGAGGCTTGCTCGACTGGGTCGCCAGCGTCCTGTCATCGCCGCTGACGATGCCTTCTGTGACGCTGAGTATCAGCCCGAAAGGATTGCCGATGGCGATCACCGACTCACCGACCTGTACCGCGTTCGAGTCGCCGAGAGTGGCCGTCGTCAGGCTGATGCCGGGGAAGGTGCCTTTGACGACGGCAAGGTCGTCCGCAGGGTCGGTCCCAACTACCTGAGCAGTCACGCCTGCCTGGTCAGAGAGCGTGATGGCGAGCTGAGTGGCACCCTGTATAACGTGGAAGTTGGTCAGGACGTCGCCGCTGGAGTCGATGACGATACCGGAGCCGAGCGACTCCACCTGCTGCCCGCTAGAGGTCGAGATGCCAGTAACCTGCACAACCGCCGGACTTACTTTGGCGTAGACAGGTATGATATCGCCTTCGTTTCCGGCGGGCGCGCTGGCGACCGGGCGAGGCGGCGCCGGCGTGAGCGTGACAGGCGCAGTTGTGCTCTGCGCGCTCGACGAGCCGGAGGAGCAAGCCGTCGCCGCGAGCGCGAGTAGGGACAGGCCAATCCCGGCCGGCACGAACAGGAAGAGATGATTCCTCCATGACACGCGGACCTTCATTCTTTGGAACTCCTTCCTTGGGACCGCGTCGCCCTTGCGAGAGGCAACGCTCTATCTTTTCATAGCTTAAAGCTGTGCTGCCTGTGTGATCGGCTGTGGCTGCGCCGTGAAGGAACGATGAAGATCGCGGTCGCCGTACGGAAGGACATCAACAACCCTCAGCGACCGGTCGGACGAGGGACCGGGCTATTGCGGGAGGTACTTTCTGGCAGCGGGTTCGAGGTCGATCTTGAGGGCGAGCAGCAGGCAGGCGACCATGTTCCAGTAGCCGCAGACGAGCGTCAGCTCAACGACATCATCTTCGCCGAGCTGGTTGCGGACTGCCTCGAAGATGTCGTCGGGCACGTCGCGGCTGGTCACGACATCCTCGGCGTAGGCAACGACGGCGCGCTCGAGGCTGCTGAACTTTTCGTTGTCCCGCCAGGCGGAAAGCCCCTCGATCTGCGCGGCACTGACGCCGGCCTGCCTGGCAAGCGGCACGTGATGCGCCCATTCGTAGTCGGCGCCGCTGATCTGAGCGATGCGCAGGATAGCAAGCTCGCGCAGGTTCGGCGGCAGGTGGCCGCGGACGAGGAGAGAACTGCCCAAACGCATGAAGTCGCGCAATGCGGCCGGGCAGCGGGCGACGGCGCGGTAAACGTTCAGTATCTCTTCGCCACTCTGCCTCATCTGCTCCAGGACGTCATGCGCATCGCCTTTCGCCTGCGACGTGGTTGCGTAGCTGATGCGGGCCATGATCCCTCCTTGGCCGGTTCCCGAACGGCGGGTCAGTCGACGGCGCCGGGTATGAACTCCGGCGGACGTACGGCGCGGAGCTTCAGCGAGCCGTATGGACAGCCGACGACGCAGGCGCCACAGCCGAAGCACTTGGTCGCCTCGACGGCGGCTTTCAGGTCGTTGTTCTCGTCGCGATACATTGTAACAGCATCGAACTGGCAGCGCTCGAGGCAATCCTGGCAACCGCTGCAGGACTCCAGATCATCGACGTAGGCTTCGTAGCGGCTCTTCTCCCACCAGTCGGCGACGGGCATGTCGGTCACGTCCAGCGAGACCCACTCTTCGCAGCAGTCGCGACAGCAATTGCAACTGGTATTGACGTCCAGCATCTCGGCCTTGTTCGCCCAGCGGTGGACGAGGCCATCGTCTTCGATATCGTCGCAGAGGGCGATGGCCTGGTCGATGGTCAGACGGCGTCCGGTGCCGCGGTGAATGACGTATTCCGCGCCCCGGCCGAACTGGAGGCAGTGCGAGGTCTCGGTCTCGACGGTGTGAGCGCAGAGCTCACCGGCGGCGCTGGTCCGCAATCGACAGGAGCAGGGAACGACGGCGATGACGTCCTGCGCCTTCAGTATTTCGTGGTAGTCTTCGCAGGGCAGGACGTCGGGCAGGCCTTCCAGCGACCGGCGCGCGGGGACGACGCGGCTGATGTGGCCGGGGACGATCCGAAACATGGCGCCGAGGCGGACGAACATCTCCTCGGTACAAAAGTCCTGCCATTTCTTGAAAAACGCGCGGTCTTTCTCGACGTCCAGGTTCTGGTTGCCGAGGGTGGCGTCGTGGAGCTGGATGATGTGGCGGGCGAAGCGATAGTAGTCGCGCTTGTCGAAGGCGCCGCGGGGGAAGACGACGCCGGCGTAGTAGAGGGCGTCGAGCTGGCGCCGCGCTTCCTCCTCAGGGACGCCCACTTTCTGCGCAACCTCCTCGACGGAGCCGGGCAAGGCTTCGACGAGCGCCGCCTGCTGGGGCGTCATGAGCGATTCGAGGATGGAGCGCAGCAGGACGGAGCCCGGGAAGCCGAGCCTGCCTGCCAGCGCTTCGTAGGCGTCGCTGGTGGTCATATTAACGTGTCTCCCCAACCGGACGGGGCTGTCGGGGCAAGCGGCGAGCCCGCTCCTCCTGGGACCGACGCCCACGGGTCCGCCGCGCATTGTCGAATCAAGTCTAGCACGGGCCTTGGTCAAAGAAACAAGGGCTTTGCAGAGGCCGCGAGGCTCACGGTTGCGGCAGGTCTACCCAGTTGAGCTGGTTGCCGCAGGCCCAATAGATGGCGTTATCGTCCGCCGCAACGAATTCGGCGGAGCAATCGCTGTCGCTCAGCTTGATGAGGTCGTCGGAGTTGAGGTCGTAGGCCATGGCGACGTTCTCGGGCAGGTCGAGCCAGAGCACGAAGCCGGACGTGACTTGAACGTAGTCTGCCCACAGGGAGACGCTCTCGTTTCTACCCTGACTATTGCCTGTCAGGTAGCGCAACAGGCCGCCGTGGTCCAGATCGGAGGCTAGGATCGTGGTGTTGCCGGAAGAGACGTCAGTGGCGTACAGGGCGTTCGGCGCCTGGCAAAGGCTGTTGGCGCCACAGGTTCGCTCGGCGGAGCCGACCCAGACAATCTGCCCACCGGCCGCATATATCGGCAAGAAGCCTCCAACAACCAGTCCGGCGTCTGACCCACCACAGGCGCCACAGCCGATGTTGACCGGAGGAACGTCGCCGCTGAGCATCAATTTCGAACGTGTCCGGCTGCCGAGGTCGTAGGTCCTGACCTCGTTGACATACGTACCCGAAAGGTTGGCTATCGACATAGAATATACGAGGTGACCGTTGCTGATGGCGATGGCGGAAGGGCACCCGCTAAGGGAGTCGTCCGCGGTGCTTGTGGCCAGATCGCTATCGGCGTACCAGGATTCTCTCGTACTCAGGTCCATGACGTAGAGACGCCAGGGCCCACCTTCGCCGTGATCACAGCCCTCGATCCAGGCGAGGTAGCGACCTTCGCTCGCGGTTGCCGGCAACTGATAACCGGTCTGCAAGGAGTGGAACTCATCGACTGCACCGGTGTCGATGTTCCAAAACCCCAGCCGGCCGGGATGGTTAGGATCGCCAGGCGGGTATTGACAGCCCTCCGTCGGGCAAGGTAGATAATGCTGCGGCGCTACGACCAGGAAGAGGCGAGAGCCGGGGATCGGCTGCGCAGGCAGCCACGCGGAGCCGTCGTCGGCGGTAGGCAAGGTGGCGTAGTGGATGGTCTTGAAGCGATCCGTGACGCCGAGTGTGGGACGCGCGGTCGGAAACGGCGACGGCGTGGCGGCCGCGGCGGTAGGCGACGTGCTGGTGACGACAGCAGGCTCCGAGGTCGGTTCTTTCCCCTCGCCGCTGCTGCAGGCCGCCGCAACAACCGCGGCAATCAGCGACAGCAGGACTAGCAGTCCGATGATGGCCTTGCTTCTCAATACCTCCACGGCGCGCCTCCTCGGTTGGTTCCTTCAGCCTAAGCCGGGCCTGGCGCTCGCGCCTGACGGCTTGCCGCCGCGAACCCTACGATTTGCCGACGAAACCGCACGTAGTTATGTCAAGATGGCAGTGGCGAAGCAGAAACCAGCGTGGGAGCGGCAACAGGCTAGTAGACGGCCTGGTTCTCGAAGATGCGACGGGGGTTGTCGCGGGTCATAGCGTCGATCTGCGCCTGGCTGACGCCGGCTTCCAGCAGCGCCGGGATGATGTGATCGCTGATGTGGAAGTAGTTCCAATTGGGCATGAATTTCTCTACCAGGTCGGGACGGAACGACTCGAAATACACCATGGCGTCGTGGGAGAGGACCATTCGCTCGGCGCAGCCCAACTCGCAGAGCTTGACCACAGTGGCGATGCGCTTGTCGTCGGGCAGGAAGAAGTCGATGCCGAAGCGGTCCATTCCCAGGTAGGAGCCGCGGTCGAGCAGCTTCGTCAGGTAGTCGAGGTCGTCGCTGTCGCCGCTGTGGCCGACGATGACGCGCCTCAGGTCGACACCTTCAGAGGCGAACAGCTCCTGCTGCTCCAGGCCGCGCTTGGTGGCGGCGTGGGTGTGGGTGGTGATGGGAACGCCGGTCCGAAGATGCGCGCGCGCTACCGCCCGTAGCGCCTTCTCGACGCCGGGCGTGACGCCGGGCTCGTCGGTGGCGCACTTGAGGATCGCCGCCTTGACGTCGGTCCCCTGAATGCCGTCCCTGATGTCGCTGACGAGAAGGTCCGCTATGGCGTCCACATCGCGAAACATAAGAAGGAGCGGCAGCTCGTTGAAGTAGTAGAGACCCGTAGCGGCGATGACCTGGATGCCCGCTTCCTTGACGACCGGCAGCAGTCGCGGGACGTCGCGGCCGACGCCGAGGACCGTGGCATCGATGATGGTATCGACGCCGCGGGCTTTGAGCGCGGTGAGCGCCTCGACGGCCTTGGCCAACTCTGCCCGCTCGTCCCAGACCCGCGGGAAGTTCCGGGCGACGCCCTCCGACTGCCCGATTACGTGCTCATGCATGAGGGTGAAGCCGAGCGCGGCCGTGCTAATGGGGCCGGTGAACGTCTCGACCATCGGCTCGCCGATTGCGGTCTTGTCCATCGTCGAGGCCAGGGCCATGGTGGGTCCTCCTTGCGCGATCGCGATCGCTAGTCCTTCGGCTGGACGCCGGCCATCTCCAGGGCGAGATCGCGATAGTACTTCAGCGGCGATTCGACGAGGATCATCATGCGTTGCGCCTCCATAGAGCCTTCCGCGTGGACCGTCGTCACTTCGTGGTGGGCGCTGTCGGCGGAGGCGAAGACGTTGTGTGTTAGCTGCAGCATCCGCATGCGCTCCTCGGTTGAGTACTTGGGCGACGCGCCGAGGTAGTGCTCCAGGTAGTCGTGGATATCCGGGTTCTGCCAGTCGAGGTACGTGGGCATCGTCGTGATGATGCCGCCGGCGATATCCTGGACCGTCTTGACGATCTCGTGGAAGTTCTTGGCGAAGTGCAGTTTCGCCATGTTGGTGACTAGCGGGTTGGGGACGCAGATCTCGCCGTAGTAGACGGGCGACTTGATGGCGGCCGTCCCGAGCGCTTTCAACGTCTCGACGTAGGCGATGACTTCGGACAGCTTGCCGCGGATGTGGCCCACCTTGTCGAGGCCGTTCACTTCCGCCATGGCAACCGCGATACCGGCCATCACTTCGACTGCCGGTATTTTGTAGGAGACGGCGGTGAAGCGGTGGTATGTGGCGAAAGTGTAGGCGAGCAGCATGGAGAACTGCCACTCGCCGCAGAGGAAGACGCGGTCCCAGGGGACGAAGACGTTGTCGAAGATGATCATTGCCTCGATGAGGCCACGGGTCGGCCGGTTTGACGGGAACTCCGCCGGCGAGCGCTCGCCGGGGCCGGGCCGGCAGATGAGGTGGACGCCTTTCGTCGCTACGGGAACGGCGAAGGAGACGGCGTACTCCGCCTCGTTCTCGCGCATCTGACGCGTCGGCACGACGAGGAGCTCGTTGGCCGCGGGCGCGCCGGTAATGTGGATCTTGGCGCCTTTGACGACGATGCCGTCCTTGTTCTGGTCGACGACGCGCACGTAGTAGTCGGGGTGGATTTGCGCCGAGGGGACCTTGCTGCGGTCGCCCTTGACGTCGGTGACGGCGCCGCAGAGCATGAGGTCGCCCTGACGCAGGTGCTCGAGATAGGAGCGCGCCCGCTCTTTATACTCCAGTTTCCCCATCTGCTCGGCGGTGGCCATGATGGCGTTGAGGCAGTCGGTGCCGATGTCTTTGCCGAAGGGCAGCCCGCCGGTGAGCCGGATGGACTTCTGGATCATCTGCATGCGCAAGTCGATGTCCTGGGGCGTCTTCGGCGTGGCGAAGTAGCGGCTTATCGGCTCGCCGGTCTCCGGGTGCTCGGTGACGAAGAGCTCGCGCACAGCGGGGTCCTTCGATTCGGTGAGCACGAAGTCGCCGGCGGCCGTATCGGTGCCGATCTTGAGGACGGGATGGGTGGTTACATCCTCGACCTTCTCGCCGAAGATGTATACGCTGCGGCCGTCGCGAAGGCTCTGCCTGTATTCGTCTGAAGTTCGGATTGCCATCTTTGGTCTCCCTTCCTTGCCCGCAAATAGCGCTATTTCCAGCTCAACGATCCGACCGGTTATCTTTTCGCGGGTGACCCAAGTCGGCCACCGAGACTGGAAAGCCGTGCCTACTGGCAGGCAGGTCTCGGCTACGGTAGCTGTTAAGGCGCCCGTTCAAACCGGTAGTTCGAATGGGCCAACGATAGTCTCTCGCCCTATAGGGGTCAAGGAGCGTAGCCCAACATTCGTAGCCAAAGCGTCAGGATGCCGTCGGCGAAACGTCAGGATCC
Source organism: Dehalococcoidia bacterium (assembly GCA_050010555.1). Classification (GTDB taxonomy): domain Bacteria; phylum Chloroflexota; class Dehalococcoidia; order DSTF01; family JALHUB01; genus JALHUB01. Next base: position 42,568 of record JBEKKV010000016.1, on the reverse strand, counting down.
GCGCCGCACACGGTCGTACGATGAGGCAGTGACGACAAGGATTTGACGGGCGGGCCGCTACTATTGGCGAATTGGCTTGATAGGGTGATAATTGAGCTAGTAGCAACAGGATGACGAACCCAACCGACCAACGCGCTCTTACCTATGAACTGCCGCCGATACGGCCTCCCAGCGAGGCGCGATCGCTGCTGATCCGCGTGATGCGCGGCTGCCCCTGGAACTACTGCACGTTCTGCGCCGTTTACAAGGACCTCCCGCGAAAGGGCATGCTCCGATCCGTTGAAGAGGTGCAGGGCGATATCGACGCGCTGGCGGCCACCGCCGAGGAGATGCGTGCGCAGGGCCATACCGTCGCGCCGCGCACCGCCTTCCTGGCCGATTCCAACGCCATTATTGTGAAGACGCAAACGCTGGTGGAGATCATTCTGCACCTGCGAGAACGCTTCCCTTCGCTGGAACGCATTACGTCATATGCCCGCGCCAAGACGGTCCTCAAGAAGGAACCATCGGAGCTACAGCGGCTGCGCGACGCCGGCCTCACCCGTCTGCACATGGGCCTGGAGAGCGGCGACGACGAGGTGCTGGCGCGCATTAAGAAGGGCGCCACTTCGCGGGAGATGACGGACGCCGGCAGGAAGGCGATGGAGGCGGGGTTCGAGCTGTCGGAGTACGTTATGCCCGGCCTCGGCGGCTGGCAGTTGACGGAGCAGCACGCCCGCAATACTGCGGCGGTTCTGAACGCCACGAATCCGAGCTACGTCCGCGTCCGGCCACTCATGCTGACGCCGGGAACGCCTCTGTACGAACAGTACGTCGCCGGCGAGTTCGCGCCGATGACGCCGATGGACATGCTGGACGAGCTACGCAGGATGGTGCGACGGCTGGAGATAAGCGGCAACATTTGCTTCGACCACGTCGCCAACGTGCGTATATTCCGGCCGGACTGGGAAGGGTACCGCCTGCCGGACGAGAAAGAGCACCTGATTTCGTTGATGGACGAGGCGCTGGCGTCATGGAAGACGGCCGGCGAGGCCCGATCGCAAAAGTAAGGGTCGGCCCGCATATGTTGGGAGCGAGAGATACGGGAAAATAGTGGCTAGCGCCGCAGGGCGGGCCGAAGCTTGGGGAAAGCACACGCGAGGGATCGCCGTGAGAAATCGCTTTTGCAGCCTGCTGATGGTCGCCTGGGCCGTTAGCTCGACGCTGCCAGGCTCGCCGACAAGCGGGCCGGCTCCCGTGGAGCAGGCGTGCAGCGTCACCACGGCGGGCGCGGCCGACGTGACGTTTAGCTGGCCGTCGGCTCCGGGCGCTCAGGAAGTGTGGGTCGATCTTTCGCCCTACTCCCTGGGGCTGGACGCCGGCGTCTTCACCGGCGTGGGGCCCTTCGCCTCGAACGTGACCTCTTACACGTGGCAGGGCATCCCCGCCAACACGCAGTACTACTATCGCGTCAACGCCCGCTACGCCGACGGCTGGCATGCGCTCAAACTCGGCAGCTTCGTGTCCGGCCAGTGCGGCGCGCCGAGCGTACCGCTGCAGTCGACGACGCAAGACTGCAGCGGTACCTCGCCGACGAGCGTCAGCATCAATTTCGCCTGGTCACCGTCGCTGATTCCCGGCGCGACCCAGTGGCTCGACCTCAGCATCTATGACAACGACTTCGCTGGCGGGACGTTCCTGGGCAAGGGGCCGCTGCCGGCCGGCCAATCGACGTACACGTGGGAGGGCTTGCCGCCCGGACTCACGTACTACTGGCGCGTGAATACGCAGACTCCCAACGGGTGGGTGGGTACTCCAACATGGTCGGTCAGCGGAATCCGTTGCGGCAGGCCGGCGCCAGCGAGCCCCGATCTTCTCCAGCTTCGCGATAGCCTGGCCGCCGCCGTTGCCGACTCCGGCATCGACGCCGCGGTGGCGGTAACGGACCTCCAGACCGGAGAGTCGATAGACGTCCGGGGCGACGTGCCGCGCTACGCCGGTTGTACGCTGAACTGGTTCGTACTGCTCTCGAACGTCGTCGACGTGCAGAACGGGCTGACGCCGGAGAGCGACGTCGGCGACCTGATAGCACGGACGATATACGGCAGCAATCCTTTCACGGCGCACGACCTGCTGATCAGGACGGGCGGCGACGTCCTGGGAGGCACGCTGAAGGTAGACGATCTGATCGCGCGGCTGGGGCTGAAGGATACGTTCTTCGATCACCCGCCCGGCTATGAGGACTGGTTCTCATTGCGAGGGCAGGTAAACACCATTACCGCAAACGACATTAATCGCGCTCTGGCCATCTTCTACCACGGAGGGGTCGTCGACCCGCCGTGGCGCGACTACCTGCTGCAAAAGATGACGGGCGTAAAGCCCGGGCTCCAGTACCTGATCCCCGCCGGCGTCGGAGATGGGGTAGTCTCGCACAAGAACGGCTTTAGCTGGATGCCCGGTGGGTACATCGATAACGATATCGGCATCGTGCAGTTCGACAGCAGCGCCGGGACGCGCGCCTACGCCATCTCCTTCTACACGCAGGACGTGCCGGTGGAGTACCAGGACATTCCACTTGGGCAGTCGGTTTCGCGGATGGTCTGGGACTTCTTTTCCAGCCGCTACCCCTGAGCTTCCGCTCCGTCGCCAGACCAGCTGAGTCGCGCGAAAATCGGAAATACCCCCCCTAGCACTCTGTCCGCTACTTTACGGTCGTGTTATGATCGCCGCCGAGGGTAAAGGGCGGCATGAGGCTTGGATTCCACGTATTGCTTGCGGTCGCGGCGGCGTTTTCGCTGGCGGCGCTGCCAGCGTGCGGCGGCTCCAAGAGCAACCCGGCTGCTTCTCCGACCAGCCAGGGGATCTCTCAACCAAAGTGGCTCCGCTTCGATGGCGGGCCGCCGACGGACACCGAAAAATCTCTGTGGCTAGCCCCGCAGGAGCTGTCGAACCGCGCCGATCTCTCGCTCGTGTTGCCTAACTACCTGCCGAACGGCATCAACCAGAGGTTTATCCGCGATGACATCGTCCCGGCCTCGGGAGGCGCTTCGGGGTCAGAAGCGCACGTCTTCCTGGTGACGGACTATGGCACGACCGCGCCGACCATCGCGATCTACGAAAGCAAGCCAAAGACGGCGCAAGAGACGGGCCAATGCGACCCGAAGGACTGCCAGACGTCCGACATCAGCGGAACGTCAGTCACCTGCCGCATCATCATTCCCAGTCCGGGCGTGGTCGTGAGCCAGCCGCCGCCGCCGACCGCGACGCCGCCCGAATTGAACCCGCGCCTGCGCTGTGAATGGCAGACCGATCAGATGTGGGCCCAGGTTGAGTTCGGGTGGACGCTTACGGAGGCATCGCCGGACGGCGTGCCGGCGGACCTGAGGGCGGATGCAATGCAAGTTGTCACTTCGATGATCGAGGACCCCTTCACGATCAATCCGAGCGACTGATCCGGCCTGCCCGCGGTCGCCGCTTGCCCAGCAAGAGCGTCGCGACGATAATCGGCGCGGGCGGCCAGCCCTTCGAACACCACCTCGTCGAAGCGTCAGGGAGGACGGATGAAGAGCCACACAAACTACCTCTGGTTCAACACGCAGTCGCGACGGGACTTGATCAACATCACCGAGCACGTTGAGGCAACACTGCGCGATTCCGGCGTGCAGGAGGGCCTCTGTCTCGTCAGCGCAATGCACATCACCGCGGCGATCTGGGTGAACGATAACGAGCCGGGCTTATGGCAGGACTTCGCCGACTGGGTGGAGAAGCTGGCGCCCTTCCGGCCGGACTATCGCCATCATCGCACCGGCGAGGACAACGGCGACGCCCACCTCAAGCGCACGCTCGTCGGACACCAGGTCATGCTGCCGGTGACGAAGGGACGGCTCGACCTCGGGCCGTGGGAGCAGGTGTTCTACGCGGAGTTCGACGGCCGCCGGCGCAAGCGGGTCATCGTGAAGATTATCGGCGAGTAGGAGAGGGCGATGATTTACCTGGAAGAGACGCTGAATCTGGATCCGCCCAGCCCGGAAACGCTAGATACGTTCGTCGCGCTGGCGCAGGAGAGCCTCCCGGCTTTGGAGCGAATGGGCTTTCGTTTGGCCGCGAGCACGCAGAGCCGTGGCTCGCCTACGCCGCGCGCGTCGAGGAGCTGGCGCCGAGGCGCCGGACGCGTCTGCTGGAGCCGCTGGGCCCGATTCCGGCGGAACGGCTGCACGATGCCTGGAAGGAGACGGCGGAAGCGCCGCTGGGGACGTATTCGATTGCCATCATGGAGATCGCGCCCGGCCGGATGCAACAGCTCATCGCCGGAATGCAGGCAGTGGCCGCCAACCTGCCGATGGTCGCGACGTGGCGGACCATCGTCGCCAACCAGAACGAGGTGACGGACGTCTGGAAGGGGCCGGTGCGCCTGGGTGGCTACAAGCGCTCGGACGAGAGGACGAACGCGTTCTTCCGCGCTGTGCGGCAGAACGCGCCGGTGGAGCGGATGTTCCCGGTGTTCACGCTGCCCTATTCGCCGCTCCGCTAGCTGGTCAATCCCAACCTACGACGACACAGTTCGGCAGACGTTCTCCAGCCGGCCGATCCGCTCGATTTCGATCGCGATCCGGTCGCCGTCCTTCAGGAAGACGGGCGGCTTGCGGAAGACGCCGACGCCGCTCGGCGTGCCGGTCAACAGCACGTCGCCGGCAAGCAGCGTGAAGGCGCGGCTGGCGAAGGCGATGAGCTCCGCCACCCCGAACACCATCTCGCCGGTCGACGAGTCTTGCATCACTTCGCCGTTGAGCAGCGTGCGGATGGCGAGCGACTGCGGGTCGCCGACTTCGTCCGGCGTCACGAGGACGGGCCCGAGAGGGCAGAAGGTGTCCAGGCTTTTGCCGCGCACCCATTGCCGGTCGCCAAATTGCAGGTCGCGGGCGCTGACATCGTTGCCGCAGGTGTAGCCGCCGACGAAGGAGAGAGCGTCCTTCTCCGTCACGTTGCGGCACTTCTTTCCGATCACCACCGCAAGCTCAGCCTCGTAGTCGACCTGCTGGGTCAAAGCCGGGTCCCAGGTTATCGTGTCGCCCGGGCCGATGACCGACGTTGGGAACTTGGCGAAGATGAGCGGCTTTTCCGGCACCGGCACGCCCTGCTCGCGGGCGTGGTCGCGATAGTTCAGCCCGATGGCGACGATTTTGGACGGGGCGGGAACCGGCGCCGTCAGCTCAACCTCGTCGAGCTTGTGCAACACCCCGCGCGCGACGAGCCCGTCCGCCTGGCCGTCGCCGACCGCGCGCTCGACGGTGGCGAGGAGCTGTCGCGCAGCGTCGAGCGTCGGGGCGCCGCCGCGCAGAAGGTCCAGCATATCGCCGGCGTCGGACAGGCCGTCAACGCCCAGCTCCGACGCCTTCGCCGTCTCCACGACGTAGCCGCCCGCCTCGATGCCTGTTCTCGCAACGCCCTCTCGTCGGAAAGTCAGCAAACGCATTTATCTCTCCTTCCCACGGTGTTCCCCAATTACAGCGCAGAGGCAGCGATCCGTCAACCGGCCTTCTTCACGGTCTCTTCACCGGGGGCCGCGTCTCGACCGACCTTCACCGCGTGTCCGGCGGTTGCGCATTCGCCACGGCGCCGAAGTAGAATAATGCCCACCGCCACGCGAAGTCCCGAAAGGAGAATGCAGCTATGGAGCCTCGACTCATCGGGAGGACCGCCCTCATCACCGGCGCGGGGTCAGGGATCGGCGCGGCGTGCGCGCGGCGCTTTGCGGCGGAGGGCGCGAAGGTCGCCGCGGTTGACATCAGCGAGAAGGACGCCGCGGCCACGGCGGAGAGCGTCAACAGTTCCGGTGGCGAGGCGATCACGCTCGTCGCCGACGTGACGCAGGCGACGCAGGTGGAGGCCGCTTTCGCGGAGACGCAGCGTCGTTTCGGCCGCCTCGACGTCGTGCTGGCTAACGCGGGGGTCACGCCCCGGTTGCTGCCCGTGGGCGATTGTCCGGAAGAGTCGTGGCGCCGTGTGCTCGACGTCAACCTGACCGGTGTCTTTCTGACCGTGAAGGCCGCACTGCCAATCATGAGACGCCAGAAGCGGGGCGTGCTGCTTGCCACGGCGAGCATGGCCGGCATCGTTTCCAGCCCCGTCGGCATCGAGTACAACGTCTCGAAGACGGGCGTCATCATGCTCATGCGTCATGTCGCGCACGTATACGGCCCGTTCGGCATTCGTTCCGTCGCGATCTGCCCCGGCTGGGTGGATACGCCGTTCCTGAAACCGCTGTGGGACGCCTTTGGCCCGCCGGGTCGCGCTGCCCTGCGTGCGTCTTCTCCACTCGGGAGGATGGCTACGGCTGAGGACATAGCGGCGTCCGTGGCGTTCCTGGCGAGCGACGAGGCGTCCTTCATCTCCGGCGTCGCCTTTCCAATCGACGGCGCGACGATGGCGGGCAGCCCAATCGCCAACGGGGCACTGGTGCGAGGATACCTGGCGCTGCGGTCGGGGATCCGCCGGCTACAGGGGAAGCCGCAAGTCAAGCTGTTTCCTTAGGTCTCGCGACGGTCCGGGCGGTCGCCGCCATCCTCCGTCGCGGTCCCTCATGCCGGTGAAGCTGCCGCTGCTGCTATAATTATTCGCAGAGGTTGTCTTAGTGGAACGACTTTATCGCAGCTCGACGCAGCGCATCCTCGGCGGCGTTTGCGGCGGTCTCGGCGAGTACTTCGACATCGACCCGACGGTTGTGCGCATCATCTACACCATCGTCACGGTCGCTACCGCCGTGGTCATCGGCGCCGTCCTCTACCTGCTGCTGTGGCTCATCATCCCGGCGGAGGCGTCGTTGGGGAAGAGCACGCGGGAGTCGTTGCGCGAGAACGTCGACGACATGGCGTCGTCGGCCAGGCAGATCGGCAACGAAGTCCACGCGACGTTTCGAGGCGTGTCGTCGGAGGAGCCGCGACGGTTGGAGCCGGCCGCGCTGGCGGGACTGCTGCTGATCGTCCTCGGCGTCCTCTTTCTGTTCGGCAACCTCGATCTGCTCGGCTGGCTGCACTGGTCGAGGCTATGGCCGCTGGTCATCATCGTCATCGGGGTCCTGCTACTGGTCAGGCGGCGCTAGCCTTTCCGGATTGCTCAGGGCGCGTCGATTAGGTATCCTCAGATCACTCCCCTTTGATTTCTAGCGGAGAAATGAATTGGTGCGAAGTCCCTTTCTGAAGACTCTGGAACAGAGGCCGCTTCTCTGCGACGGCGCGATAGGCACGTTGCTGCGGGAGCGCGGCGTCCCCGGCGACGCTTGCCTGGAAGCGCTCAATCTGGACGACCCGGGCATCGTGCTCCAGGTGCACAGCGACTACGTCGACGCCGGCGCCGACATCATCGAGACGAACACGTTCGGCGCCAACAGCCTGAAGCTGGCGCACTTCGGACTGGCGGACAGGCTACCTCAAGTCAACCGGCGCGCCGTCGAGATAGCGCGTCAGGCGCAGTCGCAGACCAGCCGGCCGGTGTTCATCGCCGGCGCGGTGGGCCCGCTGGACGTCGGGCTGCCGGGAGCCGAGAACGTGACGCTGAAGAAAGCGTACCGCGTCTTCCGCGAGCAGATCGAGGCGCTGCTGGAAGCCGGAGTGGACCTCATCGCTATCGAGACGTTCCCAACGCTGGCCGAGGCAAAGGAGGCATTGCGGGCGGCGCGAGAGTTGGGAGACGTGCCGGTGATGGTCCAGCTATCGTTCCAGCGCGACGGCCGCACATGGGCCGGCGAGGAGCCCGGCGAGACGGCGTTGGCTCTACGGGATCTGGGCGCAAACGTCGTCGGCGTCAACTGCGTGCCGGGCCCGCAGCTCGCGCTAGACATCATCAAGCGAATGGCGGTGGCGAAGCCGACGAAGCTTTCGGCGCAACCGAACGCCGGTCAGCCGCAGGTCCGGCAGCAGTCGATAGTCTACCCGGGAACGCCGCAGTCCTTCCGGGAGTACGCCACAAAGTTTATCGAGGCCGGCGCGTCGATCATCGGCGGTTGTTGCGGCACAACGCCGGAGCACATCGCAGCGATGAACCAGGCGCTATCCGGAGAAACGGCAACCGTGCCGGCAATTCCGGCGTCCCGGCGAGCACGCATCGTCGTCACCGAACGAGAGCCGTCGATGGGACCGGAGCCGCAGACGCTGCGCGAGAAGCTGGCGGCAGGCCGCTTCGTCGTGACCGTGGAAGTCGACCCGCCGCGCGGCCTCAACGTCCAGCCCATCCTGGAGAGCGCGGCGCGGTTGAAGGAGGCGGGCGTCGACTGCCTGAACATCGGCGACAGCCCAATGGCGCGCACGCATATGAGCGCGATAGCGATGGCGGTGATGCTGAAGCAGCAGGTGGGGATTGAGACGATCGTCCACTGCACGACACGCGACCGGAACCTTATCGCGCTGGAAGCGGACCTCATCGGCGCGCACGGGCTCGGGCTGCGCAATATCCTTTGCCTGCGCGGCGACCCACCGCGCGGCCCCGGCTACTCCCGTGCAATCGGCGTCTGGGACGTCGGATCGATAGGGCTGATCCGCGTCTTGAAGGGGATGAACGAGGGCGTCGATTCGTCCGGCGGGAGCATAGGACAGCCGGCGTCGTTCTTTGTCGGCGCTGCGGGCAACCCGATGGGTCAGGTCGAGCTCGAGATGAAGAACACGCGCCGCAAGCAGGAGGCGGGCGCCGATTTCCTGCTCACACAGCCGATATTCGACGCGGAGGCAGCAGCGGAGTACTTGGAAGCGGTCAAGGAGTTCAACCTGCCGGTCATCCTGGGCATCATGCCTCTCTACAGCCAGCGCCACGCCGAGTTCATCCACCACGAGCTGGCCGGCGTGACGCTGCCGGAGTCAATTCGGGAGCGAATGCGCCTGGCCGGCGATAACGGACTGGCGGAAGGCATGGCTATAGCGCGGGAGCTGCTCCATCAAGTACGCGGCAAGGTGGAGGGCGTCTGCATAATGCCGTCGTTCGGCCGGTTCGACGTTGCGGCGGAGCTTGCCGCTTCGGTTCAGAGATAGGGCTGGTTCAGGCCAAGGGAGGAAATCATGGCAACGAAGGAAGACGTATCAGAGGCGTTGATGCTCAGCGTGCAACGCGCCGAGAAGATAGCGGCAAACCTGAGCGAGGCGGACCTGGCGAAGCCGGTCTACAGCGCGGAGGGACCGGAGTGGACGGTGAAGGACGTCTTCGCGCACCTGGCGTCGATGGGTATGTCGCCGGTGTTCTTTATCGGCATGGCGCAGCGAGCGGCTTCCGGCAGCGGAGGCGGGGGCGGCATGGGCGCCGACTTCGATGTCAACGCCTTCAACAAGCAGCAGGTGGAGGCACGAAAGGACAAGACGGTCTTCGAGCTGGTCGCGGAGCTCCGGCAGGGCCACGAAAAGGGAGTTGAACTCATCGGCGCCACGCCGGACGAGGTGCTGCAGAAGGAGATGCCGGACCCGTTCCAGGGCGGCATGTCGACGGCGCTGGAGATGATCCAGGGTTCCGTCGGCGACCACGAGGCGCAGCACCTGATGGATGTCGCGCGCGTTCTGCGGGCGTAAGCCGCAGCTCTTCAACCCATGACAGCAACTGCCCCCGGAGAGGACGATCCTCTCGTCGACTAAGGAAAGGAAGACCGATGCCAGAATACGGACCCGACACCATCGCTATCCACGCCGGTCAGGAGAGCCCTGACCCGGCTACCGGCGCGCGAGCCGTGCCGATCTACCAGACGACGTCGTTCGTCTTTCGCGACACGGAGCACGCCGCCAGTCTTTTCGCGCTCTCGGAAGTGGGGAACATCTACAGCCGGATCATGAACCCGACGAACGACGTCTTCGAGCGTCGGGTCGCCGCAATAGAAGGCGGAACGGGCGCACTCGCCGTGTCGTCGGGGCAGGCGGCGCAGGCGCTGGCGCTGCTTTCGATCACGCAGGTCGGCGACGAGATCGTCGCCGGCAACAACCTGTACGGCGGGACCTACCAGCAGCTCCACTACATGTTCCCGAAGGTGGGGCGGAAGGCCGTCTTCGTCGATTCGTCGAATCCAGAGGAGTTCAAACGCGCCATTACGCCGAGGACGAGAGCTGTCTACGCCGAGACCATCGGCAACCCGAAGCTCGACGTGCCGGACTTCGAGAAGATCGCCGCGATCGCTCACGAGGCGGGCGTTCCGTTTGTCGTCGACAACACCGTCGGCATCGGGCTTGTGCGGCCCATCGAGCACGGCGCCGACATACTCACCCTGTCCGCGACGAAGTACATCGGCGGGCACGGCACGTCCATCGGCGGCGTCATCGTCGATTCGGGCAAGTTCGACTGGAGCAACGGGAAGTTCCCGGAGTTCACGGAGCCCGACCCGAGCTATCACGGCCTTGTCTTCTGGGACACGTTCGGCAACCACCCCGAGATGGGGAATGTGGCGTTCGTATTCAAGACGCGTGTACAATGGCAGCGGGACCTGGGCGCAGCGCTGAGCCCCTTCAACTCGTTCCTGTTCCTGCAGGGGCTGGAGACGTTGCCGCTGCGCCAGCGGAGGCACTCCGAGAACGCGCTCGCCCTGGCAAAGTTCCTGGACGAGCATCGGCTCGTTGGCTGGGTCAATTACCCGGGGCTGCCGGAGCACCCGAGCCACGAGGTCGCGGCAAGGTACCTGAAGGGCGGATTCGGCGCGCTGCTCGGCTTCGGCATCAAGGGAGGGCTGGAGGCCGGCAAGCGGTTCATCGAGTCGGTGCAGCTTCTTTCGCACCTGGCGAACATCGGCGACACGAAGACGCTTGTCATCCATCCGGCATCAACGACGCACCAGCAGTTGACGCGAGAGGAGCAGGAGGCGACGGGCGTCACGCAGGACTACATCCGGATAGCGGTCGGCCTGGAGAACATCGAGGATATCGAGGCCGACATAGACCAGGCTTTGAGGAAAGCAACAGGCTAGTAGATGCCACAAGAGCAGCCATCGGGACGCTCGTCGGCTCAGGACGTCGCTTCGGTCAAACCGGGCGGCGTTGCTGACTCCGGCGAGATCGGCGTCGTCGAGACGCGCTTCTTCACGTTCGCGGAGCTGACGCTGGAGAGCGGCGAGAAGCTGGGGCCGATCACTCTCGCCTACGAGACGTACGGCGAGCTGAACGACGCGAAGTCCAACGCCGTGCTGGTCGTCCACGCGCTTTCCGGCGATGCGCACGCGGCGGGCGTGGCGGCGGACGACAGGCGACTCGGCTGGTGGGACAATCTGATCGGGCCGGGCAAGGGGTTCGACACGGACAAGTACTTTGTCATCTGCTCGAACGTAGTCGGCGGCTGCAAGGGATCGACCGGGCCTTCCTCGGTGGACCCGGCGTCGGGCAAGCCGTACGGCCTCGACTTCCCCTTCGTGACGATTGGGGACATTGTGAACGCGCAGACCCGGCTCCTGGACCACCTGGGCATCGAGCGGCTGCTTACGGTCGCCGGCGGTTCGATGGGCGGAATGCAGGTGCTGGAGTGGATGGTGTCGCGGCCGGAGCGCATTTTGAGCGCCATCCCCATCGCAACGGCCGTCAAGCACTCGCCGCAGCAGATCGCGTTCAACGAGGTGGGCCGGCAGGCGATAATGGCCGACCCCAACTGGTGCAACGGCGACTACTATGAAGCCGCTCCACCCGCGGCGGGGCTGGCGGTGGCGCGGATGATCGGCCACATCACCTACATGAGCGATGAGTCGATGGCCGAGAAGTTCGGGCGGCGCTTTACGGGCGAAAAGCCGTTCTTCAACTTCAGCCCCGACTTCGAGGTGGAAGGCTATCTCCAGTACCGCGGCCGCAGCTTCGTCGACCGGTTCGACGCCAACTCTTATCTGTATATCACCAAGGCGATCGACATGTTCGACGCCTCGGGCGGCAAGAACCTGGGCGATACGCTGAAGGGCAGCGACACGAAGGTGCTGGTCATCGCCTTCAAGTCGGACTGGCTGTACCCGGCGTACCAGTCGCAGGAGATCGTTCGCGCCTGCAAGCGCGCCGGCCTTGACGCGACTTACTGTGAGATCGCCTCGTCGTACGGCCACGACGCGTTCCTGCTGGAGACGGACGAGGAGACCCACCTGATCCGCCACTTCCTGGGAAGGGTCTACCGTGACCGCGCCGGACAGTAGGGCCGTGGACCAGGCTTCGACATCACTGAGCCTCGAGCACCGGCTGATTCTGGAGCTCGTTCCGGTCGGGTCGTTGGTGCTTGACCTCGGCTGCGGCGACGGCGAGCTGCTGTCGGCGCTGGTGCGAGAGCGGAAGGCGCGCGCCCAGGGCATCGAGATCGACGAGCAGGCGATCTACCGCTGCGTCGCGATGGGGCTGAGCGTGCTGCACGGCGACATCGACACGGGGCTTCCGGAGTACGGCGATAAGTCCTTCGACTACGTGGTGCTGAACCAGAGCCTGCAGCAGGTGAAGAGCCCGGACACCGTGCTCCAGGAGGCGCTACGGGTCGGCAAGTGGGTCATCCTGGGCTTTCCGAACTTTGCGCATGTGTCGGCGCGGTTCCAGCTCTTCTTCCGCGGCCGAACGCCGATAACGCCCTCGCTGCCGTACGAGTGGCACGACACGCCGAACTTGCATTTCCTCAGCATTTCGGACTTCGTGGAGTACTGCCGGCGCAGGAAGATCAAGATCAACCGGTCGGTGTTCTTGGGGCGCAAGCGGCGAGTGAGGCTGTTCCCCAACCTGTTCGCGTTGTCGGGGATATTTCTGCTGTCGCGGTAGACTCAGCCGGCGTGGAGTCGGCGCCCCAGAGTCCGCCAGGGCAACGCTACGTCTCGGGCTGGAGCATCGGTGCGCGCGCCGAGCCCCTCGCAACTCGCCAGAGATAGGCGTAAGAGATGAACGAGAGAACGATGAAGCCCAGAGCTATTAGCTGCGCCAACCTCAACCCCAGGAGAGGCTCGTTGTCCACCCTCATGAAGCTCACGCCGAAGCGCAGGACGGCATAGAGAAGCGCATAGGTCGTGAAGACCACGCCGTCCCTTTTCGACACCCGCCATAGGAGCAAGAGCACGCCGAAGATCAGCAAATCGCCGATGAGCTCGTAGGCGGTAGCAGGCTGCCGCGGCCCCAACCCGAAGCTAGGGCTGTTAACGTTCGTGTACTCGACGGCCCAGGGAAGGTGGGAGGGCATGCCGATGTGCTCGCCGTTGGTGACGCACCCCATGCGGCCGATTGCCTGTCCCAGGATGACGCCGACGGCGCCGGCATCGAGACCTTTCCAGATGGGCAGTCGCTTCCACATGCCGTACGCCAAGCCGCCGGCAATTCCGCCGATGATCCCTCCGTAGATAGAGATGCCGCCCTGGTTGATGCGGAAGGCATTCCAGATGTTGCCATCAAGCTGCCCCCAGTTCTCAGCGTCGAACAGCGCTCGGGCGCCGACGATTCCGAAAATGACGGCCGCCATGGCGACGCCGTACGAGTCGTCGTCGACGAAGCCTTTGCGCCGGGCCATCAGCGTCCCGACGTAGACGCCGGCGGCGATGCCCAGGGCGATGAACACGCCATGCCAGGCGAGCATTAGCCCGCCGATTTGCGCGATGTTCGGGTCAATTCCGATCTTGATTGTCAGCAACTCCACCGCGTCCACACCTCTCAATTTGCGCTAGATCTTCGGCGCCGCCGAATTCTGAAGCTGGAAGAGCCACGTCGTCAGATAGCGTTCGCCGGTGTCCGGCAGGATGACGACGACGAGCTTGCCGGCGCTCTCCGGCCGCTTCGCCACTTGCTTCGCCGCCCAGGCCGCGGCACCCGACGATATGCCGACAAGGACGCCCTCCTCGCGGGCAAGCCGCCTGGCGGTATCGCCGGCATCGTCGTTCGACACCTGGAGCACCTCGTCGACGAGGTCCATCCGAAGAACTTCGGGCACGAAGCCGGCGCCGATGCCCTGTATTTTGTGCGGACCGAGCTTGCCGCCGGAAAGCACAGGTGAGGCCATTGGCTCCACGGCTATCGCCTGGAAGGACGGCTTCCGCTGCTTGATGACGTCGGCCACGCCCGTTATCGTGCCGCCGGTGCCAACGCCGGCCACCAGGATATCGACCTTGCCGTCCGTATCGCGCCAGATCTCCTCAGCCGTCGTCCGGCGATGCACCGCGGGGTTCGCCGGGTTCTTGAACTGCTGCGGCATAAAGGCGCCGGGCGTCTGGGCGACGAGCTCCTCGGCCCTGGCGATAGCGCCGGCCATCCCCTTTGCGCCATCCGTCAGCACAAGCTCCGCGCCGAAGGCGGCCAGAAGCTGTCGGCGTTCGATGGACATGGTGTCGGGCATAGTAAGGACCAGCCGGTAGCCCCTCGCCGCGCAGACGAGGGCCAGCCCGATCCCCGTGTTGCCGCTCGTCGGCTCGACGATAACGCTGCCCTTCTTGATACGTCCCTGCTCTTCGGCCGCCTGGATCATCGAAAGGCCGATGCGGTCCTTGACGCTGCCGCCGGGGTTGAACGACTCCAGCTTCGCGACTATCGTGGCGCCCGTGCCCTGCGACAGCTTGGCCAGCTTCACCAGCGGCGTGGCGCCGATGAGCTGCGTTATGTCCTCAGCGATCTTTGTCATGGTTCCCTCCTGAGACGTATTGTGCTTGAACGCCGAAGCCGGCGTCAAGGAACTCGTAGCGGCCCCGGCAGGCGGGGCAATCGGGCGATGGCCCACCGACGGCCAGCCGCTCGAACTCGCCGGACCAGAGATCGACAGTCAGGAGTCCGGGCGTCGCCTGGCCCAGAAGGACCTTGATGGCCTCCGCCGCCTGCAGGGCGCCGACGACCATAGGCACGGCGTTGAGGATGCCTACCGTGTCGGAGGTAACGCGCGTTTCCCGCGGCGGCAGGGAAGAGAAAAGGCAGCGAATGCAAGGCGTGCGACCAGGCAGGATGGCCATAGTTATGCCGAAGGAGGAGACCGCCGCGCCATAGACCCAGGGAATGCACAGCTTCAGCGCGACGTCGTTGATGAGGTAGCGGCCCTCCAGGTTGTCCAGCCCGTCGACGATGACGTCGGCGCCTTCGACCAGCTTCTCGACGTTGCGGGGGTTGACGTCGGCGACGACGCCCTCCACGTCGATCGATGAGTTGGCGGCGCTCAAGTGGCGCTCGGCGGCGATGGCCTTCGGGGTCCGCTGCTTCACGTCCTCCTCGTCGTAGAGCACCTGGCGATGCAGGTTGTGGTATTCGATCAGGTCGCGGTCGATTACGCGGAGGCGACCGATGCCGGCGCGGGCGAGAGCGCCGGCGGCGGTGCTGCCGAGACCGCCGCAGCCCACGACGACGACTCTGCTTTGGCCAAGCTTCTTCTGCCCGGCTTCACCTATGCCGGGAAAGAGGATATGCCTGTTGTACCTATCTACGCTGTCCATCTATCGTGACCGACTCGGTGGGTTTCGTTATCAGATATGGTACGTCAACGCCGCCGGCCTGTCCTTCTTCCGCTGCCGCTCGCACAGGTCTTCGAGAGTAACCGATCCCAAGAATGCTTCGATTACATCGCCGAGCTCCGTCCATAGGCCGCGCGCGGCGCAATTCACGTGGCGAGGGCAGAGCTCCGGCTTGTCGACGCACTCGACTGGCAAAAGAGAACCCTCGAGGGAATGCAGTATCTCCAAGATTGTGATCTGCGACGGCGAGCGGGTGAGAGCGACGCCTCCACCGGCACCACGGACCGTCCTCAAGAGACCGTCCGCCTCCAATCGCCCCACGAGCTGTTCGAGGTACTTCTTGGATATCTCCTGTCGCTCGGCCACGTCCTTGAGGTGGATGAGGCCCTCACGGGAATGCAGAGCGATGTCCAGCATAGCCCTCGTCCCGTATCTACCTTTTGTGGAGAGTCGCATTTCCGTCGCCCCGACACTAAGTCTATCGACTTACTTGCTTTATTATAGCTGGTGAACGGCTCTTGTCAACCTCAGGAGATGAAGCTGCCGATGGCAAGAAACGGCCGAAAGACAAACGTGACGCGGCATCACGTCGATAGGAGCAATCAGTGGGGCCGGCCGGCGGCGGCGAAGTGCGAGTTCCAGTAGTCCTCGCCGAGCGACACTTCGCGGACGATGTCGCCGTTGTCGGTGGCCATGATGACGCCGCCACCACCGGAGTAGATGCCGACGTGCGTGATCCCGCCCGACGAGGTCGTGCCCGCGAAGAAGACGAGGTCGCCGGGCTCCATATCGTCGCGTGAGACGGGCGTTGCCCAATTGTACTGGTCCGCGGCCGACCGCGGCACGTCGACGCCAAGCTGTGAGTAGACCCAGTAGACGAGGCCGCTGCAGTCGAAGGTATTGGGGCCGGCGCCATCCGTGGCGTACGGCGAGCCAATCCGAGATCGCGCCAGGTCAACCGCCTGCGCGCCCAGGTCGGAAGAGTCGCCCGGCGCAGGAAGAGGCACGGGCGCCGGCCGCGGCGTCACTATGGGTGGCGAGGGCGTCGATTCAGGCGGCGCGGGCGTGGCGGTCGCAACCGGCGCCGGCGGGGTGCCGCCGGGTATGAAGATCGTCTGGCCGACGGTGAGGCTGTCCGCGTTACTGAGGCCGTTGGCGGGGAAGGCGATGATTGCCTGGACGTCGACGCTGAAGGAGGAAGCGATGTCGCTCAGGGTATCGCCGGGCTGGACGTCGTAGATGATGCCGTCGGTTGCCGGCAGGCGAAGCTGCTGGCCGAGCGAAAGCGAATCAGCGCTCTCGAGGTCGTTGTTCCAGAGGATGGTCTGGGAGGAGAGGCCGAACCGCGATGCGAGCCCGCTCACGGTATCGCCGTCCTGGACGACGTAGGTGATGAAGATGGGCGGCGGCGTGGGTGGCAGCGTGGGCTGCGACGTCGGCTGGACCGTCGCGGGGCTGAGGCCGGCTGCTTGCATCAATGGTTCATCGTTTAAGGGCAGAGGAGTCGCGGTGGGCGACGGTCGCACGAGGGGCCCTGCGTCGTGGTTGGAGTGCGCTGTAATGACCGTCAGCGGCAGCAGCGCGGCATGCAGGACTGAATCTGCTTGCTCCGCCGTCACCGAATCGGCGGGCGCGACGGGTGGCGCGTCGATGCGCGCGGCTGTGTCGCTGTTCAGATTGAGATGGCGGGAGAAGAGAGTGGCGGAAAGAACAGCCAGTCCGACAAGGCCGAAGATGAGAAGATGCAGGCACGGCCTGTACTTCCGGCGGAATCGGGCGACTGGATGCTGCGGGAGGTTTCGCGTCTCCAGGGGGCTTCCGGGCCCAAGAGTACGCGGGCCGAGCGTGCCTTTGATGCTCCTCGCCTCCTACTAGAAGCGGAACGGCCCGTTTGGCTCCCCTGTCGTGCGGGCCTGCCGTCCTGTCGGATCCCTTAGAGCGGGCCTTGAGAGTCCTGGGGCCGCTCTTGCACGTCTCAGGGATTGTCGCCCACTTGCGGCACGTTGTCAAGCCCAGCGCAGAAGGACTCGACGCAGCAGCTTCTTGGGAGAATGATAGCGGGGAAAAGGCGGATTTTGAATCTGGTCGGGGCGGTGGGATTCGAACCCACGACCTCCTGAACCCCATCAATCAGGACGGTAATCCCGCCGAAGACGCCGCTTGCGAATCTGCCAGGAGCGATCCTCAGAGAAGATTCAGGCGCAGAATCTAGCGCGATCCAGTATTTCTCCTGAATCTCCGCTGTCCAACTCGTAGGACATTGGCGCGGTGTCACGCAGCGCAATTGTGGCGTGCCGGCTGCCGTCAGTCAAGGCTTTCTGGTCCGCCCTTGAATCTTTGAGAGGGCCATGACTGGAGCCCTTGCTCCCAAGCATAGGGTCCGTCGGTTCAAATCCCGTTTCCTGCTCAAAGCATTCGCTAGGCGGCTGGGGTTCCCGACCGGACCCCAATTGCCTGGGTTTCGACTATCCCAAGGCGTTCCCAGGGCACGCCAGAGGAAGGTCGTGTGAGGTGAGCCGGACCTCAGGCCTTCATCGGCAGCAGTTGGCCCGGCAACGGTGGACTCGCGCTGTACGCCTCTTGCACGTCGATGACGCCCAACGACTGTCCGAGGCTGCGGCGCCGGCCGGCGAACGTGCCCTTAACCTGGTAGGCTACGGGTTCCATGGTGAGGACAGCGGCGGCGATGGCTATGCCGGGCGCGACGCCAGACAGATCCCTGGCAGAAGCGCCGCGGAACACCAGACGTGCTGGTCCCGCTGTGACCAACGGTAGCCCGGGGAAGCAGTCGGGGTGACCGCCAGCATCGACGATGGCCAGCGCCTTGGCCGCCTTCAGCCGGTCGAACTTCTCGCGCACCTGAACCGGCATGACCGGCGGCGTCCTGACGTCGCCCGGGAGGCTGCGTGCCAGCAGACGACATCTGAGCGTCGCCAGGAGTACCCCGAGCTGTGAGGACTGTGAGGCTCGGGTCATGCTCAGCACCTCGACGACGCCGGCGCTCCGGTAGCTGCCGTACGGGTTATAGCGGGCGCTCTCCTCGGATGCGACGTGGTCAAAAAAGGGGCCGCTGCGCTGAAACTCCACGAAACGGCCGCGGACCGTCCAGGCGTGCAGGTCGGGCGAAAGGACCAGGATTGACACCCGTGGGTCCGCCTCCAGGTTGAGGCGCGTCTTCCAGATCATCATCTCCCCGAAGACGATGGTCCGCTCGTCAACGGCCTGGAGGGAAAGCACCGGCACGATGTTCGGTTCGCCATCGGCGTTTCGGGTGGCCAGGAACTTGGGCGCGCGGGACTCAGAGAGCGCCAGAACGGCTCCCGGGTCAAGTTTGGCCGCGGACATGTCGATGGCCGTCATCTCCTCAGTCCCGAGTAGCGCCGGACCACGTTACGTTCCGCACACCGCCCTGCAGGGCGACGTTAACCAGTCGCTCCATCCGCCCGCGCAACGGTAGGTCCGCGCCTTCTAGCGCGTAGAGCAGGTCCAAGCGATGGTACTTGGGCCGCCCCAGGTTCGTGTAGGCCAGCAGGTCCCAGCGCTGGACTGTCGGCAGTCGCCTGGCGATGAACGCGGCCAGCGCCGCGACGTTCGCCTCGTCGTCCGTGTAGCCGGGGATCACCGGCGTCCGCACCCACATGGGGACGCCACGCGCTGCCATAGCCGCGGCGTTCTCGAAGATGCGCTCCGGGGACACACCCGTGGCCTCGCGGTGCCGCTCCTCGTCTGCCACCTTCAGGTCGAACAACACCAGGGTTACATGCGGCAGCAGGCGCTCGTACACGCTCCAGTCTGCATAGCCGCAGGTGTCAATTGCCGCAGCGATGTCGCCTTCGTGGCACAGCGCCAGGAATGCCTCCAGAAAGTCTGGTTGCATGGCGGGCTCGCCGCCGGACACCGTCACGCCTCCGCCGGACGTTTCGTAGAAGACGGCGTCCCTGGCCACCAGCGCGAAGAGCTCCTGCGGCGTCCAGTGTCTGCCGATGACCTCCAGAGCGGCGCTTGGGCAGGCTCCAGCGCAACGGTCGCAGGGTTCGCAGCGCTCACGGTCGATGCGCATCCCAGCCGGTGTCAGTTCCAGCGCTCCGGTCGGGCAGGCGGCCAGGCAGGCACGGGTGCCCATGCAGCGCACGTCGTACCAGACCAGTTGTGGCTTCGGCGAAAGGCCCTCCGGATTGTGGCACCATCGACAGCGCAGCGGGCAGCCCTTCATAAAGACGGTTGTGCGGATGCCGGGGCCATCCTCAGTGCTGAAGCGCTGCACGTTGAACGTGACGCCGGTGACCGCTCCCGTGCTGTCTAACGTGCGCGTTGAGGATGTGGAGAGCGCCACGGCCCTCACACCCTTCTTGCTTCGCGAGCGATGATCTCATTCTGGATCTCGCGCCCCAGGGTGACGAAGTACGCGTTGTAGCCGGTTACGCGCACCAGCAGGTTGCGGTAGGTTTCCGGGTCCGCCTGGGCCGCCCGCAGCGTGCCGGGGTCGATGACGTTGACCTGAAGGGCGGTACCTCCCACTCGGCAGTACGCCCGCAGAAGGGCTGCCAGCTTGGCGACGTGTTCTTCGTCGCGCAGGAGCGACGGGCTGAGGTTCAGTGTGTGGGATGCGCCGTTGGGCGCCGTCTCGAGCCCAAGGTGGCCCACCGACTGGATAGCGGCGGTCGGCCCTTCGCGGTCGGCGCCGTTGACCGGGCACACGCCGTTGGAGAGGAACGTACCGCGGCGGCGGCCGTCCGGCGTAGCAGCGGTCAGGGGCGCGTAGCCAATCCAGTAGTTCCAGGAGAGATAGCCGCCGCGGTAGTGCCGACCGGTGGCCGGTGAGATGTGACGGAACGCCTCCTCTGTCCAGAACCGCGATACCTCCCGCCCCAGGCCGTCCGCCTCCGGGTCATCCATGCCGAACTTCGGGGCTCTGTTGGTAAGGATATGACGCAGTTCCTCGTATCCCTCGAAGTTGGCGCGGATGGCGGTCAGCAGTTCGTCCATGGTCACGCGCCGCTCGTCGCAGACCAGGTGCTTGACCGCGAGGAGCGAGTCCACTGCCGTCGCTAGGGCGATGCCCTCGACGGTGATGTAGTTGTGCCGTGCGCCGCCGGCGGTGACGTCGCGTCCGCTCTCGGCGCAGCCATCGACCAGCACGCTCAGATAGGGCGTCGGCTCGAAGCCGGCGCGCAGGGCGTCCGCCTGGTTGTTGCAGTCGATGAGCTGTTCGAGCAGCGCCTTGACTTGCCGCTTGAAGGCGGCCAGGAACCACGGGAAGTCCGGGAACGCGCGCGGGTCGCCGGTGCGCGGGCCCAGGCGCTGGCCGGTCGCCAGGTCGACGCCGTCGTTTAGCGTCAGTTCGACCGCCTTGGCTAGGTTCAGGTTGACGTCGACGGTGCCGGAGCGGTCGCAGCCCTGGAGCGTGTTCTCCAGGCAGCCGACCGGCGCGTAGTCCCAGAGCTGGTCTTCGGGGAGCCCCTGCCAGGACAGGCCACGGATCGACGCCTCGTCGAAGTTGAGCAAGAAGGGCGAACCCTGGGTGCGGGCGATCACCCCGGCGACCCGGCGCAGCAGGTCTTCCGGCGTCCCCTCGTGCAGGCGAACGTTGGGCTTGGGCTCCAGCAGGTTCATCTCTTCGATAACGTCCAGCATCAGCCAGGTGAGATCGTTGCTGGCGTCGCTGCCATCGGCGTTGGTGCCGCCCAGCGTTATCAGTTGCCCGAAGCCGGAGTTGATCCCCTGATTGCCGATCCGACCCTGGTAATCGTAGGCGTAGTTGTGCTTAATCCAGAGGCACTGGAGAAGTTCCCGGGCTTGTTGCCCGTCGAGCCGCCCGCCTGCGATGTCCGACTGGTAGTAAGGCTCGAGGTACTGGTCAACCCGTCCGGGCGAAAGGCCTGGACCGGGGTAGGACTCAGCGGCCATGACCAGCATGTGGGCAAACCAGAGCGATTGGAGCGCCTCCTGGAAGGTTGCAGCAGGTTCGGCTGGCACGCGGCGGCAGATGCGAGCGATCTCGTCAAGCTCGACCTGGCGCGCCGGGTCGGTCGCCTGTCGCGCCAGGCGTTCGGCTTCGTCCGCGTAACGTCCGGCAAACGCGACGGCGGCTTCGCAGCAGATAATGAGCGCTCGCAGGAAGTCGGGCTTTGTCGCGCCGGGCTCCCGGGCCCGCATCTCTTCCAGCTCCGCGGCGATACCGCGGAAGCCCAGTCGCAGCACCCTGGGGTAGTTGGGAATGAGGTGGCCGGGGATGGCGCCGCAGTTGCCGGCACCGCTGTCGTTGAGTCTTCGTGCCTTCTGAAGCCAGCGGCCCACGCCCCGCGTCCACGTGCGCGCTTCAGCCCGTGTGTGGCTCTTCGAGAGGGCTGTGTTGAAGTAGGAGCCGACGATGAGCTCACCGTCCAGGATCTTAATCGGCAGGCAGTGCTCGACGACCTCGCGAAAGAAGAGGGCGCGACGCACCACCAGCGGCTCGTCCCAGAAGCTGTCCGGCAGAGAGACGGGCTCGGCGGCGGCCAGGAGGCTGTCGCGAATAGCGTCGAACAAGGAGTACATCTCCGGGACCACTCCCCAGTGGTAGGGAGACCAGACCTCGTCCCAGGTGGTGCCGCTTGCGTAGGGGCGGACCTCGTTGCGGAAGTAGTCGCGGTCGGTGAAGGAGAAGAA
This sequence comes from Dehalococcoidia bacterium, assembly GCA_050010555.1. Lineage (GTDB taxonomy): Bacteria > Chloroflexota > Dehalococcoidia > DSTF01 > JALHUB01 > JALHUB01. The sequence goes on along the minus strand of JBEKKV010000016.1, from coordinate 20,568 downwards.
CTCTTCCCGGAGACGACGGACGCGCGTCGAAAGCGAGGGGGACGGCGACCAGACGGCCGCTGGGGTCTGCGGGATGCTCATAGTCATCTTCCAATCCCGGCCGGGCATCGGTGAGGAGTGCACTCGGCGCGCTCCCATTGTACTCGAAGGAAGACTGGCGCCGGTAGGGTGCAGGCGTCATACGCTCGCCTCCGGTTCCGCAGCGTTGCGCAAACAGGATCGGGCGCTTGCGTGTGCGGGCGCGCATGCTTAGCATTTGCGCAAGGGCAACCGCCTGCCGGCACGGCCCGAACGTGCGCCAGCGGCAGACAGCTTCATTAACAGGAGGCAAAATCAACATCATGTCGTTGACGAAGAAGCTGTGCTGGATCGCGCTGAGCGTAGCCATGGTTACTCTCGCACTGCCGGTGATGGCCTGCGGCCGGGAAAACGGGGGATCTCCTGGAACGCCGGGCGCCTCAGCCGCCGTTCCCGGCCCCACGTTGACTGCCGAAGCGAGTGACGCGACGGGCGTGACCGACACCGAGATCAAGATCGGAACTCATTTTCCCCTCAGCCAGAGCCCCGCCGCCGCCTGGGCGCCCGTCGCCTACGGCATGAGAGCCTTCTTCAACTATATCAACCTTCAAGGGGGCGTTTATGGTCGCAAGATCACCCTTATCATCGGAGATGACCACTATAACCCACCCGATACGGTAGAGGTGGTGAAGAGGCTGGTGGAGCAGGACAAAGTGTTCGCCATCCTCGCTGGGTTGGGGGAGGCAACACACAATGCGGTGTGGAAGTATCTGGAGGAGAAGGGTGTTCCCGACATGTATGTCGCGTCGGGCCTAGCCAAATGGACTGACCCTGTGGTGCGGACCCGCTTCGGCGGTTACCCCGACTACGTGACCGAGGGCACCGTGCTCGGCGGGTACATCGCCAAGACCTACGACGGCAAGAAGCTGGGATTGCTTCTCCAGAACGATGAGATGGGTCAGGATGGGGAAAGAGGCTTGCTCGCCGGCATTGCGGGAAGCAACGTGGAGGTCGTCGACAAGGAGCTGTATGACGTAACCCAGTCCGACGTTACCGCCCAGACCCAGCGGCTAAAGAGCGCCGGTGCGGAGGTCGTAGCGGTCTATGCTATTCCTCCCCAGGCCGCCAGCCTGGTGAAGGCGGCCCGTGAGACGCTCAACTGGGATGTCCCCATCGTCGTCAGCGGCATCAATCAGAGCGATATCTTTGTCGCTCTGGCCGGCGCCCAAAACGCCGAGGGCGTCGTGAGCTGCGTCATGGGTCACCAGGCGTACGAGACTGAGTTTCCGGGTATACAGACATACGAGAAGATCTGGGCCAAGACCGGCACCAGCGGGCCGCTAAGCAACTTCGCGGTCTACGGCATGTCCATGGCTGAGGCGATGGTGTGGGACCTAGAGATGGCCGGTCCTAACCTCACGCGCGGCTCCTTCCTCGATGCTGCCGAATCGATGTGCAACGTCTATTGCTCGACCTGCCGCGGTATCGGACCCTGGAGCACCAGTCCCACCGACCATAGGTTGAACGAGACTGAGGTGATCAACATCGTCAAGGACGGGAAGTGGGTGACCGTCGGCGATCCTGTTAGCTACGAATCGTCCCCGAACTGCACGCCGGCGACACCGCCTGCCGGCTTCGAGGATCAGCCCAAGGTAGGAGAGGATTCAGTATACGTCGACGTGCCCTAACGCTTCTCGCCGGCCCCGTCCAGACCAATCTCTCGCAACTCCGGCGCGAGAATCAGTTCCGGCTCCGTGAGTGACTGTACGTACTCGGGGCTCACGCCGTGAGCTAGCTCCTTGAGCAGGAGGCCTTCGGGCGTGACCTGGATGACGGCGAGGTTGGTGACGATGAGATCGACGACGCCTGTGCCGGTGAGCGGGTAGGAGCACTCCTTCACGATGCGCGGCTCGCCCGTCTTGGTGGCGTGCTCCATGGCGATGATCACCCGCTTGGCCCCCACCGCAAGGTCCATCGCGCCACCGATGCTGCCCATCCCCTTCGATGGCACCATCCAGTTGGCGAGGTCGCCCTTCTCCGACACCTGAAGGCCGCCGAGAACGGCGAGGTCGACGTGGCCACCCCGGATCATGATGAAGGAGTCGGCGCTATGAAAGAAGCACGCTCCCGGCAGAAGGGTGACAGGCTGGCCGCTGGCGTTAATGCGGTTCCAGTCGATACGTGTGTCCTTACCCGAGAGGGGCCCGTAGCCGAGGATGCCGTTCTCCGCCTGGAATATGACGCTGACTCCATCGGGGGTGTGGTCCGACACGAGCGTGGGGATGCCGATCCCCAGGTTCACGATCATGCCGTCCCGAAGCTCCTGCGCTACCCTACGCGCGATCTGCTCCCTAGTCAAACCCAACTGGGTCATGTCTGGGCCCCTTCACTATTCTATCCACAAAGATGCCGGGGGTGATGATTATTTCCGGGTCCAGCTCCCCCACCTCCACGATTTCCTCGACGTCAGCGATGGTGATGCGGGCTGCCGTGGCCATCATCGGGTTGAAGTTCCGCGTGGACCCGCGGTAGATCAGATTGCCCATCGTGTCGGCCTTGTAAGCCTTGATGAAGGCAAAGTCGGCTGTGAGAGGCATCTCCAGGAGGTAGCGCTTGCCGTTTATGGTCCTCTCTTCTTTTCCTTCCGCAACGACGGTGCCGATACCTGTCGGCGTGTAGAAGCCACCGATGCCGGCGCCACCCGCCCTTATCCGCTCAATGAACGTGCCCATCGGCACTATCTCTACCTCGACCTCTCCGGCCATGAACGCCTCCTGGATAAGAGGGCGCTCCCGGTTGCTGGCGCGGAACGGGAAGGCGCCGATGAACTTACGCAATTGCTTGTTCTTGCAGAGGATGTCCAACCGGTCTACCAGGCCGATGTTGTTCGACATGGCGGTTATGTTTTTGGTGCCCCGCTCTGCAAGCGCCAGGATGAGGTTGGTGGGACTGCCGTTCGAGAAGAAGCCGCCGAACATGATGACTGCGCCGTCATCGACGTCGGCGATCGCCTCCGCAGTGGTGGCATAGACCTTGTTCATGGTGGGTCTCCTGCTGACGCCAGCGCCAGTCTGCCGAAGCGCGATCAGGCGACGCGGTCGGGCCCCCTGTTGAGCCTATCGCCCCGGCCACGCTAGTATGAGGCCGCGAGCGCTAGCCCATTTGAAAACTGGCGGGCTATTATTTGCTCAACTGGGGCGACCCAGTCAAGGAAGGAGACCGATACCGCTATGTCAAGGGTTTGCATTGTCTCTGGCGGGATAACCAAGTTCGCTAAGGCGAACCTGTTGACCCAGGAAGCGATGTGTAAGGATGCCCTGGATTACGCCCTCAACGACCTCAACGGACGGCTCGAGTTGCGGGATATCCAGACCACCATATGCACCTACTTCTCCGATCACTTCAACAGCCAGCTCCTATTCGACTCCCTTACTCAGGACTACCTTGCCATGTGCCCAAAGCCATCCATGCGCATCGAGGGCGGAGGCGCCACCGGCGGGCTGGGCATTCGGGCAGGCTTCATGGATATAGCCTCCGGCCTCTCCGAGGTCTGCCTGGTCTACGGCTTTGAGAAGATGAGCGAGGTCAACACGGAGAAGGGCAACGAGTTCATCGCCCTCGCGTCCGATACCGACTTCGACTTTCCGGTGGGAGGTTACTACTCCGGCTACTACGCGAACATGGCCCAGCGCCACATGCACGAGTTCGGCACGACGTCGGAGCAAATGGCGAAGATCGCGGTGAAGAACTACGACAACGCCTTCCACAACCGCTGGGCGCAGAAGCACGAGCGCTGGACCGTCGAGGAAGTCATCAAGGCGCCTATCATTGCCACGCCGCTCACCAGGCCTATGGTCTGCGTGATGAGCGACGGCGCCGCCTGCCTGATACTCTGCACGGAGGAGTGGGCGAAGCGGCTGCGCCCGGACGGCGACTACGTTGTCATAACCGGCCTGGGTTGCGGCACCGACACGATGCGGCTGGGCGACAGGCCCCGCGGCGACGTCATCCCCCTGCCTGGCGACCAGCCCGGAAAATACGACTACCTTGTCGGCCGCTGGCCAGGGGTCGCGTCGTTCCGAGGTGGGCGCGAGGCGGCACGCCAGGCGTACAAGCAGGCGAATATCACCAGACCGCTTGAGCAGATCGACTTCGCGGAGGTGCACGACGCCTACGCCTCCAGTGAGCTTCAGACCTACGAGGACCTGGGTTTTGCTCTCTACGGTCAGGGAGGCCGCTTCGTAGAGGAGGGCCATCCTTACGTCGGCGGCACGCTGCCGGTCAATCCCTCTGGAGGCCTGCTGGCCTGCGGCCACCCCGTGGGCGCCACCGGCATCATGCAGGGCGTCTTCGCACTATGGCAGCTTCAGGGCTCAATTTCACGGCACTGCGGCGACGCCGCGGCGGGCATAGACGGCTCGAAAATCCAGGTCGAGAACGCCAGGCGTGGTCTTATCCACAGCCATGCCGGTACCGGCACGTACATAGCCGTGAACATATTGGAACGAGCCTAGGACAAGGCTTGTCGTTTGGGTTTGCGAAGATAGGGGGCGCATTATGACGCACGTTTACAACACGAACCCGTTGCAGGTGGGCCGCCACTATGAGATCGATTCGATCCACAGCTACGGCGAGGTGACCGATTTCTTCCTTGGCCTGCAAAAGCGAAAAATCCTGGCGACTCGCTGCCCGAATTGCGGCCGCACCTGGCTGCCGCCGCGACGTGACTGCGGCGCCTGCGGTAAGCCGACTGAATGGTTCGAGGCGCCTCTGGCGGGCAAGGTTCATAGCTTCTCGGTTCTCCACTTCGCCGCCGAAGCTTTCATGGCTGACGTGCCGTTCGTTCTCGCCTACATTGAGTTTGAAGGGATCGACACCGTCTTCCTCTCCCGCGTGACGGGATGCAAGCCGGAGGAAGTCTACATCGGCATGCCCGTGCACGCCAAGTTCCGCCGCTTGGTGGATTGGACGCCGAACGACGTGGTGTTCGTGCCTGCCGGGTAGCATCCAGGAAAGATTGCCGGCCAATGGACTTCAGGTTCTCTCCGGAAGAAGAAGCCTTCAGGCGCGAGGTTCGCGAATACCTGGACCAGGAATACCCGCCCGACCGTCACTCCGGTACCCTCCCCGACGGTTCGAGCCTGCCCGCGCCGGAGCCGCACGTCCCGGGCTATATGCCGTCGAGCGAAGCTGAGTTGAAGCTCGGAGCCAAGGGTTGGCTGGCTCTGAGCTGGCCTGTCGAGTACGGCGGCGGCGGCAAGCCCCTGTTCTACCAGATGATCGTCGATGAGGAGCTCGCGTACCATAACGTGCCCGGCGCGGAGAGCATGGGCCGGACGATAATCGCGCCGACACTGCTGGCCTGGGGCAGCGAAGAGCTGAAGAAAGAAGTCCTGCCAAGAATCGCCCGCGGCGAGGCCGACGTGTGCCTCGGCTACACGGAGCCGGAAGCGGGCTCTGACCTGGCTTCGCTGCGGACGCGGGCAGTGCTCGACGGCGACGACTACGTGATAAACGGGGCGAAGGTCTACACTAGCGGCGCCGACATCTCTCAATACTGCTGGCTGCTGGCTCGCACCGAGCCCGATGCCCCCCGGCATCGGGCTCTCTCCCTCTTTCTGACGCCGATGGATGTGCCCGGCGTCTCCGTTCGCGCTCTCCCTAATCTGTTGGATATTTGCTGGTTCACGGAAGTGACGTTCGAGGACGTGCGCGTGCCCCGTCGCTGGCTGGTGGGCGAGGAGAACCGGGCATGGCAGATCGTGACGTCGGCGCTGGCGTCGGAGCGGCTGGCGCTCTATCACTGGTGCAGTCAGCGCCGCCTGTTCGAGTCGGTCCTTGAGTACGCGAAGCGCGTGCAGAAGGACGGCCGGCCGCTTGGCAAAGACGGAACGTTGCGCCAGCACCTCGCCGAGATGGCGATCGAGTTCGAGGTGGCGCGCTTGCTGACGTATCGGGCGCAGTGGCTGCGCAGTCAGGGCCGCACGCTGACCTACGAGTCGGCGCTGGTTAAAGCGTTCAACACCGAGATGACGCAGCGACTCGCATCCGTCGCAATGGAGGTCGTCGGACTGCACGGCGGGCTCCTGCCGGAGTCGGCGAGGACGGTGCTCGGCGGCATAGTCGCCCACGGCTATCTTGATGCCGTGCAGGGGACAATCGGTGCCGGTGCGTCGGAGGTGATGCGTGACATCATCGCGCGCGCGGGCCTCGACCTGCCGCGGGGTAGCTGAGGAGCGACGTCGGGACTCTCCGCTCGCCTTCATCAAACTCTTCCTTTAAGGCTCAACATCATCGTCCACATCCTCAATCAAAAGGCGACGCGACGTAGAGCAACGACCAGGAGGGTTCTGAGGTGACTGACCTGGAATTCAAGGACATCCTCTACCAGAAGCACCACCGCGTCCAGGGAGCCGCCTGGATCACCATCAACCGGCCCGACGCAATGAACTCCTTTACCGGGCAAACGCTGGCCGACATGCGCGCCGCCGTCGACGACGCCAACGCCGATGACAGCGTGGGCGTGATTGTCCTGACCGGTGCCGGGGACCGCGCATTCTGCGCCGGCGGTGACGTCAAGTGGCTGGCCGAGATCCAGCAGGAGGGCAGCTGGGGCAGCCCCGACTTCGACCCTCACTCCGGCATCGAGGACTGCCTGAAGCCGGTCATCGCACGGGTGAACGGCCACGCCGTTGGCGGCGGCAATCACCTGGCATACTTCTGTGACCTGACTATAGCCGCTGAGCACGCTACCTTCCGCCAGGTCGGCCCCCGGGTCGGCAGCCCGGCGTCGGGCCACTGGGTGACGTATCTGACGCAGGTCGTCGGGCAGAAGAAAGCGCGGGAGATCTGGATGCTCTGCCGGCCGTACTCCGCCCAGCAAGCGCTGGCGATGGGTCTCGTGAACACCGTCGTGCCGAAGGAGAAGCTTGACGACGAGGTCGACCGGTGGTGCGGCGAGTTGATGGCGAAGAGCCCGAGCTGTCTGAAGATCCTTAAGGCCAACTTCCGCTCCGTTTACGACCCCCTGCGCGAGGGCTCCCTGCGCGACTGGGTAGGCGAGTTCGCGCCCGACTTTTTCCGGAGCGGCGAGGCAGACGAAGGGAAGAACGCGTTCCTGGAACGTCGCGACCCCGACTACTGCAGATATCCTCGGAGAGGCGGCATCTACAAGGCAAGGGAGGCTTAGCAATGGGTCAGCTAGACGGACAGGTCGCTCTTGTGACCGCTGCCGCCGGCGCCGGGATTGGACAGGCGGTTGCGCGGCGCTTTCTGCAGGAAGGGGCCGACGTGGTGATAAGCGACGCGCATGCGCGTCGCATCCAGGAGACGGCAGAGGCTATGAGCAGAGAGGCCGGCCGTGAGGTTGTCGGCCTGGAGGTAAACGTTGCCAGCAATGAACAGGTGCAGCGGATGGTCGACGTCGCGCTGGAGAAGCACGGCAGGATCGACATCCTGGTGAACAACGCGGGCATTAACCGCCTGCAGCCGGTCTGGGAGATGAGCGACGAGACCTGGGACCTGGTTATCGGTGTCAACCTGACGGGCACCTTCTACTGTACGCGGGCCGTCCTCCCACACATGATCGAGCGCGGCAGCGGCAACATTGTCAACCTCTCGTCTTCCGCCGGCTGGATGGCCTCCGAAGAAGGCGAAGCTCATTACTGCGCCGCGAAGGCGGGAGTGATGGGCTTTACGCGTGCCGTGGCTGCGGAGGTCGCGAAAAAGGGCATCCGGATCAACGCCATCGCCCCCGGGCTCATCTACAACGAGTTCCTGAAGCGAGTCTACCCGCCGGAGTTCTTCGAGAACTGGCAGCGGGAGACCCTGCTGGGGCGCCTTGGCACGCCGGATGACATCGCCAACCTCGTGATGTTCCTAGCGACGGACCAGTCGAGCTACATCACCGGCGAAACCTTCTCTATTACCGGCGGCGCCTACGTGCGGAGCTGACCGCGCCGCCGCGCTCCTGCCGAACAAACACGCTGTGGGGAGTAGAATGAGATGAGAACAGTCCCGCAGTAGCCAGTTTCGCGCGGATAACGCGGCTCATCGCCTGAATCGCCTACTGCAATGCCACGGAAAAACCACGATTCAGGCGATGAAGAGGCTCGGTGTTGTCTGAGCAAATATACTACTTGCGGACTAACGTGTGTGGGAGATTGGTCGGGGCGGTGGGATTCGAACCCACGACCTCCTGAACCCCATGAATCAGGGCGGAAAACCCGCCAAGTGGGCCTATTCCGAATCTGTTAACGTCAATTCGCGAAGAAGATTCAGGCGCCAAATCTCGCGCACCCTAGACGCTCCACCTGAATCTTCTCTGGCGAATCGTCGGGGAACCGCTGTTCCTCTAAACAACGCTATTCTCGTGGATCAGCCGGAAGCTGTCAAGCGTTTGCGGTTCCTTTTCGACCCCTGCTTGGGTGCGACCAGGCCATTGGCAAAGGCTTCGTGGACGAGTAGAGAAGCGTTGTGGACAGGCGCCCACAAATGCCATAAACTGCGGGCAATGACGCCAGCATGAGGCTCCTAACTAGGAACGACGCGGCGAATCTACGGGCTAGGACGAATGACCAACATGCTTCCAGAAATCGAGCGGTGCCGCACCGATCTGGCAGCGCTTTGCAGGCGCTTTGGAGTGCGCCGGCTCGAGGCGTTCGGTTCGGCCGTGTCGGGTCGCTTCCAATCCGGGACCAGCGACATTGACTTCCTGGTCGAGTTCCTTCCGTTGAAGGGCCCCGGATACGCGGAGCGGTACTTCGGCCTCCTGGAATCCCTTGAGGCTCTGTTTCAGCGACCTGTCGATCTGGTCGTCGCCTCCGCAATCAAGAACCCGTACTTCCGTCAGTCAGTGGATGAAACCAGAACCTTACTCTATGCAGCTTGAAGCGAAGAAGTACCTCTACGACATCGCCGAGGCCGCGGAGCAGATAGCCGCCTTCACGGCAGACAGGACGCTTGCCGATTACGAAGGCGACGCCATGCTGCGGTCAGCCGTCGAGCGTCAGTTCGAGATCGTGGGCGAAGCGCTAGGGCAACTGGCGCGCCTGGACGAAGCCATCGCAACACGAATCACTGACTACCGCCGCATCATCGCCTTTCGCAACATCCTAATACACGGCTACGCGCAGGTGGACGATCGTCTGGTATGGGACGTCGTCGAGACAAGCCTTCCGGCCCTGCGTCGTGAGGTCGCTGCTCTGCTGGAAGAATGAGACTCCGAGCTCTCCACACCTGAAAGGGATTCAGGTCGCCGGCGGGTAGCACCAAGCCTTTGCGTGATCAGCCAGACTCGCTGGGCATGTCGGTTCAAGCAGTCTGCCCGTCTCTGTGGCGTTGAAACGGCTCAACGACAGCCCTCGAAGTGGCATGGCACAGCCAGGGCTTGGTGCGAGGATTATCTGAAATCACATCCTAGTTGGGGACGGATCGGCTTTCAGCCTCTTCTCGCCTTTTCATCCAAGCGGTCTCGAGCGCCTTGGCAAGCTTCGCGCTGGCCATCTGCATGAGCGATGATTCAGAAAGTATCCTCTTTGCGATCTTCTTCGCCAGCTCTGAATTGCCGGCGACATACGAGCGCCCAGTTACCTCCGTTTCAGTCGCGTCAATACTCCTTAGGGAATAGCTACTGATTGTCGTTTGGCCGGCGAGGCGAGAATGAGCGGATACTCTGAAAAGCTCCTCCGGCGCCGTCTGGAGAACCGTCATCCGCTGGTTGATGCCGATCCCAGACTTTATCACAAGGACACTCCCGATTGCCCACGGGGTCCCCTGCCATTCGACGTCACCAGTCGAAACCCCAAGAGTCTGGGCTATCTCTGGCCAACTGTCTGTGCGCAATAGACATTCTTCGACGAATTGCTGCGGCGCCTTCACGGTGAATGAGTACTCCTGGAACAAAGTGGCGACGATTATTTTCCCGTCGTCCCCCCGCACTGATGCCAGAGACTGGTTCGGAGAAGATCGGTCAAGAGCCGTCTTGATCTTGCCCACATTCTGACTATTCTTCCCGAGGTCGTACATGGCCGTCTTGAGCCGAGATTTGCTCTCGATTGCGACGCCTGTCCTAGAGCCCTGTTCGGTGAGCGAAACGCTTATTCGTTCACCCCAAGAGCGCCAAGACATCCCCATCGAAGCCGTCACGCGGGCTCCTTTCGCATCGACGGAAATGTTGTTCGCGCCGACAGCGGCTAAAGCGTTGATCACCTGTTGGGCCACCTTCGTTGGCGATCCGTCCAGCTCCGTGAATTCAGCTCGCTTTACCATCGCCCTTTCTTCCTCGTCTACCCGACTTCGGGAGACAGCGCTAGTCATCCGGCTCGTACAAACGCTTGCCGCCTTCCGTTTCCTGCGGCATGTTGAGCAGACCTCGGCGAACCTCCGTCGGGCCGAATAACCCCTGCTTCACACGAAATCGCTCTTGCCCGGTACACCATCCCTGTTTCGGCTCCCAACCTCCTCGCCAAGCGTTCCATTTGTAGGCATTTCCGTCCCTGTCGACCGCCACGTCCTTATCAGGGCTCGGCTTCGAACTACCGGACCCACCAAATCCTCGGCCCAACAATTGACCAATGAACGCCCAAACCAAGACCAGCGCTAATTGGGTACAAACGGCGACGAGGCTCGATAACACAATGATCCACTTCTTCCACCAGATGAGGTACCAATACCGACGCCAGAAACCTGACAGAAAACAGCCAGCAGCAGCCACTGCAAATAGGCCGAGAGCGGCTGGCACCATCCACACGGGGGCAGAGGAACCTAGATTAGCATAGACATAGAGGAACAACACGCCGAGACCAACGGCAATGATTCCGCCGCAAAACTGATCCCAATGGAATTCGTCGTATTGCTCCGGCGCATACCCATCAACCCATCCCGTATCATCGAATTCACCAAGTTCATTGAAAGCTTTCAACACAAGACCAACTCTCGTTTCCTTGGAACTATCTGCCGCTCCGGCCACAGTGGAGAGTATTGCTTCCATCATTCTCTGCTCATCGATGATGGCCTCCTCGGCCTTCCCCGCCGCTTGAGACGACAGTGTCTGTGGCGACGGCTGTGATCGCATCTCTTGAGGGATAGGCGAGGACGAAGGAGGAGACTCGGCTTGCCAACTGGGTTGAGCATCTGCTCGACCGGGCGTTGCGGAGAGTATCGCTTCCATCAGCGCCTGTTCATCGATGATAAGCGGCCCGCCCTCACCTCCTGCTTTGGACGAAGCTTGCTGCTGCGAACTCTCCTGAGAAACGATAGGAATCCTAGCGCCGCACTTGTCGCAAGACTGAGATCTCTCGTCTACTCGCTGCCCACACTGGTGACAATACATCCTGAAATGTCCTTTAAATCAGTAGAGGCGCATGCTGACCGATTAACGGGTGACTGGTGATGCCGCGATTATAACATCGCCGATCAACGCGTCAAGAACGCGAGGGCTTGGTCCACCACATGTGCATGAATGTAGTTCAGGAGATGACTAGGGCCGGGCCTGGACCCTCACTCGTGAATGACGGCGAAGAGTCTAAGGAGCCGCCCCAGTCAGTCGCTTCGGCGTGCACACCCCCTCATACGCGATGTCGCTGACGTAGAAGGTCAACCCATCAGGATTGTTTGCCCGCGTGGCGACCCAAGCGAACGGCCCGATCACGTCAGACAGGTTCAGACCGGCGAGCTCTATCCTGAACTGCTGCCAGTCCTGGGTAAGGGTCACCGTGCCCAGAGAGGTCTCGAAGGTATCCTGGTAGGGCTTGCCCGGGCTATCGATGCCCCCGGCCTTAAACTCAACTCGCTCGCCGCCTAGTTCGCCTCGAGCCCAGAAGGTGAGAGCGGTAGCAGCGCTGAGGTCATATCCCGCCTCGTCTCCCCAATCACCCTGGGGATGCTGGATATCGGCGCGCAAGAAGTAGACGCCTCCCCAGCCCTGGCCTCCCGGCTGGTAGCTGAAGCGCACGCTGGTCGAGGAAGGGGGATGGACAATGGCTGTGTAAGCGTCCTCGATCGTGACGTCGCCGATGTCGCCCATCGCGCCGGCTGGGACGTAGAGTGATCGCACGTCCACTGCACACGAAGGCGGCGCTGTGCCGGTGACCGCGCCCTCTCCTGGCCTTGAGGATGGAGTGGCATTCATGGGCGGTGCGCCTACCGCTGCCGGGGCCACGGTCGCGGTGAGCACCGGCGCAGTCACCGAGGCGGGCGGCGCCTCCCGGGTTGGTTGGGTAACGACACCCGTCGTTCCGTGGTCCCAAGGCTTAAGGATCAGCAAGACGACGCCAACCAAGATCAGTGCCCCAACTGTTGCTGAGGCAACGAGTTTCCTGCCCCGAAGGGTTCTGACCTTCGCCGAGGCGGACACCCAGAAAGCGGCGAGCGTCCCCGTCTTGGGGGGCTCGGACTCGGCCTCGGGCGCCGGCTCCGGAGTCGGCGGTCGCCCTACCGGTTCCTGTTCGACAGCAGATTGCGGAAAGCAATCATGCAACTCCCTGTACGGTGGGCTGTCGGGATCTAGTCCAATGAATCTGCAGATCCCGTCCAGCTGCTCAGGCGTGGGTGCCGTAGATTTGTCCTGGTTGCACCAGTCGCTTATGGTTCCCGGCGTTACCTTCAAGGATTTAGCCAGGGCTACTCGGTTTTCCCCGATGCGATTCAGATGTTCGGTCAACATGCCGGCGAAGTGGGGTTTGTTCGGTTTGGGTGTAGTGCTCACTTCTGGCCTCCGGCATCTCGTGATCCTAGAACGGAAGAAATTCTTCTGACCAGGAAGAATTTCGCAGCGATTGACAGGGAAACTCTCGATACTAGTGTACCACTGTGAGTCGACGAATCCGCTTAGCGGCTCTGATTCTCAAGGCCAACGAAGGGCGACAATGGAGAACGATAGGCTACGCCGGCTGGAGCTCCAACTGAGGGATCCCTTGGGCCAGAAGGCGGCCCTGGAAGCTCGGCTTGCCCAATTCGCCGACGCGTTGAGGGAACTCTCACCGTCCATCGAGGACGAGACGCTGCACCTCGCTGCTCTTGAGCGGGAGGCGTTCGTGGCTGATTTGCTCTATGACGCTGCTCGGGAGCGGGCCGAGGCCGACTGGGACTCCATCGCGGCATCGCTCGGCGTTGAGAGGCTTTACTACAGCCGGAAGGCCATGGTTGTCACGACGGCGCCCGTCATTATCCAGCAGCGCCTGATAGGTCGCTTTGCCGTCCACATTCCTCGATACGCTGCCAGCATTGCCGTCAAGAATCTCGATCAAGCGCTGAGAGCCGGCAAAAGTGTGATCGATCACCCACACGTCGTCGCCTCGAAGCCACAGTGGCCTGAGCTGCAGTTCTTGGCAGCGCTCCTTGCGAAGGAGGACCCTCCTAGCTTTGTGCTTTCGATCGTCGCGCGCCTAGGCCGCTATGACCCTCTGACCGCCGCCTGTCCCATCGACGCCTGGCCCCTCGTCGGCGAGGAGCCGCCCGTCCCTCCTGCGGCGCGGTCACCAACCGTCCCCTTTGCCCGAGGGCGGGACGCATTCGTCAGCGACCGAGCTGCGGAACAGCTCATGGCTGTCCGGAACTTGAAAGGCGAGGTGAAGACGCTGCGCGCCAAGCTCGGCAATGAGATGCGGCGCGCCGAGGCCGCGCTGCGCGAGTACAAGGCCGCCTACGAACGGCTGGCCGCCATTCGTGGACTGCCTGGCCGAGATCCGGCTGCGCTGGCTGCGGAGTGGGACGTCATCGAGTCGGACCCTGTCGTTGCCAGCCTTCGGGCGCATGATGGGAAGATTGTCCTCGCGACCCACACCATCCAGATAACCCACCGGGGGGAGAGATACCTGCTCGGCCCCTTTCTCGTGACTATCACGCCGAGGCTGATCCTTGTCAAGAGCTCCGGACCGCGCCCTGGAGGCTGCCCTCACCCACACGTGTCCGCCGCCGGCGAACCCTGTTTCGGCAACGTCTCCCAACTGATGCGTAACGCCCTGGGCGAGGGGCAGTTCACCACGGTTCTGACGCAGATGCTGGAGTTCCTGAGGTCCTATTCCAGCGCTGCGCCGTACGTGTCGATTGAGGAGTTCCCGCGAGCATAGCCGTCCAGAAAGGAGGAACTGACAACGTTGATCTATCTCATGAACGACCCTCCCGTCATCAGCTTCACGCCTTGGGCGTGGCTCAAGCTCATGATCTTCGCTCAGTCGGTCGCTGGTGAAGTGAGCGGATTGGGAGTCATCGTCTTGGAGGGGCGGGAAATGGTCGTCCAGGACGTGCTGCTGGTGCCGCAGGTGTGCACCTCGGGGTCCACCGAGCTCGAGGCGGATGGCATCGCCTCGCTTTTGGGCGAACTGGCGGACGAGGGACTGGACGTCGGCAATGTGCGCCTCTGGTGGCATTCGCACGGGGCCGGAGGGGTGTACCTCTCCGTTCAGGATCGAGAGACGCTCCGCGATAGCTTCCCGCAGGCTCACTTCATGGTCGGCCTCGTCACCAACCGCAGAGGTGACGTGTTTGCGAGTCTCTATCAGTACCAACCGATCGCCCTGGTGGCGGAACCTCTGAGGGTGGTCGTTCCCGGCCCCGACGGGCGGGACCTGCTGGAGGGCGCCAGGGCGGAGGTCGCTTGCAAGGTCCGGACCGCGTTCGCTCCGGCAATAGCGGCCAAAGACATGATCCCTGGAGCGGCGACGGGAGGTGGGATCGCCCCCGACCCATTCGGAGGATACCAATGAGTTGCATGGACTACACTCGGCAGATGGACCTGGTGCCGATCGAGGCTCTGCGGCAGTTCGATCTCGATGTCATCGGAGCCGGCGGCATAGGTAGCTGGACCGTGGTTGCCCTAGCCAAGCTGGGAGTAGGGAGCATACGAGTCTTCGACGACGATGTCGTAGAGCCGCTGAACCTCCCTTCTCAGTGTTACTCGCTCAGCCATGCCCGCGCGGGTATCCCCAAAGTGGAAGCGTTACGCGAGCTTTGCAGGGAGTTCAGTGACTCGGAAATCGAGCCGGTCTGCGAGCGGGTGGAGCATCAACAGCTACGCCTCACGGTCATCAGCGCATTGGACAGCATGAAGTCCCGGCGGCAGGTCTGGGAAGGTGCCATCAAAGGGCGGCCCATCGACAGATACCTAGACAGTCGAATGGGCGGTCACTCCTTGACGATACTCACGGTGCGGCCCACATCGCCAGTGGAGAAGAGTGTTTACGAGGAGACCCTGTACGCCGACGACGAGGCACTGCCCCTCCCCTGCACCGCCCGGGCCGTCGTGTCGTGGCCTCTGGTGGCGGCGGCCCTGCTGGTGCGGCAGATTGTCGCCATTGCCGGCGGCGACGAGCCGGCCCACAGGATCGACGCCTATCTGGGGGCAAATCCGTTCATAGTGGAAGAGTCGGACTGAGTTCAAAGGAGGATGTGTGCAATGTTGACTCTCACGGTGAGAAAGGTATCCCCCACCGCCACCGAAATCGAGAGTGAGCCCTCGGTCTGCGTCCTGGCCGTGGGCCGCCCCATGGCCAGGGTCAAGCCCGGGGTCACGGCACTGGAGGCGCTCCAGGAGGCCGGGGTCGGGCCCCCGTCGCCCCACCAGAGTCTGCGCGTCGCGAGCGGGCAGACCTCGGAGGAGGTAAGGGACCCGAAGAGCCGGATCCTCTCGCCCGGCGAGAGGGTGCTGCTCGTCAACAAGGTGGTAGGTGGCTAGAGACCTGCGGCCCCGGCCGGCGATCCCGCACCCGCCGGCCCGGGCGCCTCTTTTCGCGATGTCTGCGGCACAATTTGCGAGCCGCCCGTGTCCATCTGCAAGAGCTAGTTCCGTTGCAGGGCTGGCATGCACTCTGTGCGGGGACGCCGCCTTACGACGCTGTCCACGCTGTGGCGCGCCTCTCTGCCTGGCTCACCTGGCGGCGGACCCTTGCTGGCGCTCAGCCGTCCCGACGCGGATGTCGGCTAGGGCACACATCTACGGCCCGGTGGCCCAACGGAGGGTTCTCGTGGCGCTCGCTCGGCCCGGCGACACAGGAGGGTATCGGCAACAGCCTGTCGGCCCGAACGGGGGTGCTGCACACAAACGTCCCTGGTTCTCACGGCTGATTCTTTGGCCAACCGAGCTCCGAGCGCGCTGGCAAGCGCAGCTTCGGTCGACCACGCGCCTGGCCGTCCGCCTTGTGTGCGTGTCGGCGTTTCTTGCCGTCAGAGCTCTCTCCGAACTGGCATTTGCGGCTCGGAGAGCGAGCCGGCCTCTCCACCACATCGACGTGCCTGGCGCCTTGGGACTTGCTCCTGCCGCCGCCCTGGGTGGCATTGCTGTTCTCTGGGGCTCGTCCATGGACGATGCGGTCGTGTCTCTGGTGGCAGTGGTGCTGCCCTACTCAGCGATCTACCTGCTATCGAGGCGGTTCGGCGGCGGACCGACTGTGACGCTGTCCTTGGTGGGGCTACTCATCATCACTGGACTGGCCCTGTTCTCGGCGCCCGCCCAGTCAACCCGGAGCGCTGACCTACTGGCGATCGCCTGGTTGGCCCCAAGCTACGCGTTCCTGGGGGCCCTTGTTGCTTCCATCATTCCTCGCCGGGAGCGGCGCGCTCGCTCGCCTCGGCGCCGCTCAGGGCGAGCGAGGCGATTGCCGCCGCTGGAGCTACTCTGATGGATACTCCTATGGGAGTGGCGCCCTACGCATTGTCGTCCGGGCACATTGACGCTCTCGACAGATGGTTTCATGATACCAGCGCCGCCGCTCGACAGGGGCGGGAAAGTGCGGCGGACGCCGGGGAACGGCCCAACGGGGCCGAATAGGAGAACGAACGATGAATGCGACGACTGTGATTCGGATCCTTGGCGTACTTGTCGTAGCGCTAACAGGGGTCGTCGTTGCCCCGGCTTGGTTCCCGGCCGACCCGGTCGTGGCTCAAACGCCTACCCCGACGGCGATCCCCACGCCTGCCTACAAGCTCTACGGACTCGACTTCAGCCCCTACATGGACGGCCAGGACCCCAGCCAAGGAGCTCAGGTCAGTGAGGACCAACTCAGGGCGAGGATGGCGATTATCGCCCCCTACACCCAATGGATTCGGACTTTCGGCTGCGGGTCGGGCCTTGAGAAGGCAGGGCAAGTCGCCCACGAGATGGGGCTCAAGGCTGCTGTCGGCGCCTGGTTAAGCAGCGACCTGGCTGCCAATGACCAGCAGATCGCCTGTCTGACGACCGTCGGCCAGGCCGGGGAGGCGGACATGCTGATCGTCGGCAGTGAAGTCTTGTTGCGGAATGATCTCACGGAGAGCCAGCTCATCGACTACATCAACCAGGTGAAGCAGGCCGTTCCCGGTATCCCGGTTGCCACCGCCGACACGTATGACCGGCTCCTAGCCCACCCGGCGGTTTTGGCAGCCGGTGACGTCGTTCTGGCCAACCTGTATCCTTATTGGCAAGGAATCGATGTCCAGCAGGCAATGGCCAGCCTTCAGTCTGAGTACCAGCAAGTCAAGACGGTTGCTGGAGGCAAGCAGGTGCTCGTGTCGGAAACGGGCTGGCCCAGCGACGGCGACCCGTACGGCAATGCGGTTCCATCGCCGGAAAACGCGGCCCTCTACTTCTCGAACTTCGTCTCCTGGGCGCGCACCGGAGGCGTGGGCTACTTGTACTTCGAGGCCTTCGACGAGAGCTGGAAGATCAGCGAAGGAACCCAAGGCCCTCATTGGGGAGTTTGGGATAAGGACGGCAACCTCAAGCCAGGCATGCAGGACGTGTTCTCGAGTAGCGCCGTCGGCGGTGTTGCGGAGCCGGCCGGCGAAGCTGCGGGCCAAGCCGAGACCTCCAGTGGCTCGGGGGCGAGCTTCTGGGCCCTTCTCGCGGTGGCTGTCGCAGCGGCCGCGGGAGGGACAACCACTATCGTTTGGTCCCTGCGTGGACGGCGGGTTCGCTGAGACCAAAGCGTCTCCCCTCGACAGTCTGGCGAGCGCGAATCGACGATTGCGTCCGTGACGAGCGCTTCTTACAATCGCCTATCATGAATCGACTGAAACGGACAGCGGTCGTTCCCCTTTCGGCGGGGCTTGTGCTCTTGGCCGTCGTGATCATTCCTTCACCCGTTCCCGATCGGCTGGTCTACCCGAACTCACCCGTCTACCTGTTCGCTCTTTTGGCTATCCCGGCCGGGCTGTGGTTCCGGGATCGCGCCGGCCTTAGGCTATTCCTCGCATCAATCCTGGCCTTCGAATTACTGCACCTTCTCTTCTTTACGGCCCTCCCATCGTTCGTTCTTCGAGCTCCCCCGCTGTACTGTGGATTCATGTCATCGGGGTTCACTGCCCTCGATCTGCACCGGGCCGGGCCAAGCGACTTCTTCGGCATGGTGGCGATCCTCTGGGCGGCTGTCTTTGCCAGGAATCGCTCTCTGGCTGTGCGTTTGGTCAGTGCTGGTGTGCTCATATGGCTGGAGCGGGCGCCAGTAACCTTGAGCTTCTTCTTCATTCACGGCGCGCTGGGCGCCGGCCTTGCCGGCCTGGCGGCGTTGGCCGCAACACAGTTCGAGTGCGTCCACGGGGCACTCCCGCGCCTGCCGCTTCTGGTTGCATGGACTGTTGCCAACGTAGCCACACTCGCCCTGCTGATGGCGATGCAGCCTTTTGAGCCGCCCGCGAGCGGCTTGCTCGTGGCGACCGTGTTGGCAGCAGTTTGGCTCGTGTTCATCTTCCAGATCCCGGACGCTCGGCCACGGCCTAGGGTGCTGGTTAAGGGTCTGGCATGATTGTCACCGGCTCACGGCCTCGCCGTACAGAATCGGCCTCCTGAAAGTCAGTCAGGCGCATGAAGTGGACCGGGGCCCTCGCGGCCATGACAGCGACCCGCGGTTTACGAAACCGCTTGAGTTCGTCCCAGGGCGTCATTTCTTGTTACTCCTAAGCCCTAGTTCATATCTGAAATCGATCACTTATGTCCTCTTTGGTCACTTCACATAACAGGGTTTGTCGCCCAGCATGGCGACAAAATGGCGACAATTGATCAAACAAGACGGATAGTCCTAATAAGCAAAGCCCCGAGGGGATTCGAACCCTCGACTCCCGGATTAAAAGTCAGAGCCTCTGCTCAGGGACCCATGAGGCGCCGATTCAGATTCAAATTCCGCCGTTTTGACCGCCTGACACCGTCCGATTATTGTCGAGTCCGGTGCTCGGGTTCAAACGCCTTCCAGAGTACCGGACTTTGACCCCAAAGATTTTACAATTTTCCTCTTCTTGGCCTCGATGAACTGCCACGGGCCGCATTATGGGAGATCGCCTTGGCGAGATCAATCCGCCGCAACTGTTGTTTCACGAGTTCCCGCCTTTGGGGAGGCGACGCGCCCCGGATATCTCATGATCAGCTTATGACCAACTCCTAGAATCTTGACAAATCGCTAGAAGCCTTTATACTGACACCACTGGTGGCTCGTCCCTAATATTCCCCGCCCAATACTTCCGCCTGGGAGTTCAAGGAGGGATCCGATCGATGTTGCGCATCCGTTTGCCTTTGACAATGGAATCGACTACCGCTACTGCCAAGCGTACAGCGCTGACCGCTGTCCTGCTCATTCTTGGACTGCTTCTTGGCAGCAGCAGAACCGGGACCTGCATGGGCCCACGCGCGGCTGGCGCTCCCTGCCCGGTGTTGCACTTGGAGTCTGATCTGCTGAATGACACCTGCGATCGGGATAGCTTCGTGGTGGATCCGGGCGCTGGGCATTACATCCAGCGTACTGACTATCTTAGCGCATCGGTCTTCAGCTACTACCGGGCACAGGGGTTTTCGAGTAATTTCCTCTGGTACGCACCGAACGACGTTCTCCATGTAAGTCATTATCCCGGGATAGGTGGCGCTTCATGGTCAGCATGCGATATAAACGGGCATCGGTACAATCCAGCGACCGGAAATCTTTCGTTGTGCAATCCCCCTGCCGGTCAGGAGATCGGCTACCCGAACATCAACAGCGACGCATCGAACACCGTGTTCCAGACCAGCGGAACGGTCGACCTTCATGTGATATCGTGGGGCAACACGTTCATTTCAACCGTGTGCGGCAACTACAGCCCGGATAAGAGTGGGAATCCAACCCCGCAAATTGTCATCACCAAGTTTTGGGACAAAGATCGTGATGGCGTTCGAGATGCGAGTGAGCCCGTTCTTGCTGGCTGGAACTACAACTTGAGCAGAACTGCGTCCTCTGTGGCGCAAGGAACAGGGTTCATAGCGTCCGGAACCACCGGCGCAGATGGAACCGTAACGTTTTCGCTAAATGGTCAAGGCCCCGGAACTTATGCCGTCGACGAAGTGGCTCAGAATGGATGGGTCGCCTCGACTCCTACCCGTGCGTACTTCGCGCCCAGTGTCGGCATTGGCAATCAGACATTCGTGGCCAGCTTCGGCAATTACAAACTGCCTACACTCACTGTCGTGAAGGACTTGCTTCCTGGTAGTGACCCAGGCAAGTTCAACCTCCAGGTCGACGGCGCTACCTGCGCCGCCAACGTCGGCGACGGCGGTTCCTGCACGACGACCCTCAGCATCGGCTCCCACACCGTAGGTGAGACAGACGGCACGGGTAC
>JBEKKV010000015.1:0-39522 GCA_050010555.1 Dehalococcoidia bacterium | reverse complement strand
AGGGGTGTCCCCTCAGACTAAAAGGAAAAAAGGCCGCGCGCCGTCCGCCCCGGGCGGGCGCGCGACGTGGCCGACGTATCTATCCATTGGGTAAGGCCATGCGAATCGCCTGCATCCTCATCCCGCACTTTCCCACCGCCGTCGAGCGACAGCGCGATCCCTCCCTTCGCAGTCGCCCGCTCGTGATCGGCGAGACCCCCGACCAGCGAAAGGCCGTCCTCGACTGCTCACCCGAAGCCGAAGCGCAGGGCGTTCGCGTCGGCATGCCGCTCCGGCCGGCGCTCGCCCTCTGCCGCGACGCCGCCTTTCTGCCGCCGCACCCCTCCCGCTACAGCGACGTCTTCGACGCCTTGCTCGCCGCCCTCGAAACCTTCAGCCCGGAAGTCGAGCCCGGCGCTCTCGGCCGCGCCTACCTCAACGCCGGCGGCCTCTCCCTACACTACGAAGACGAGCTGGACCTGGGGGAGCGCATAATCCGCTCGCTGCGGGAGACAACCGGCCTCATCGCCGCTATCGGCATAGCGGAGGGCAAATTCGTCGCCTGGACCGCCGCCGTCACCAGCCAGCCCGGCCAGGTATGCACCGTCCCCGAGAGCAAAGAGGCCGAGTTCCTGCGCCCCCTCGATGTCGCCCTTTTGGCGCATTTCGACACCTTTTCTCAGACTCACTTCGTCGCTTCCCAGATTCAGGAAAGCACGAAAAAACAATTGATATCAATTGGTCAATTAAACGCCCCCGTCGCTTCGGCTGACACGCTCCGACGCCTCGACCTGTACGGCCTGCGCACCCTCGGCGACCTGGCGATACTGGCGCCCGGACCGCTGCAAGCCCAGTTCGGCAGCGAAGGGAAGCGCCTCTACGAGCTCGCCCGCGGCATCGACTGCGAGCCCCTGCGCCCGCGGCATCCTGAAGAGCTCCTGAGCGAGACGTTGCGCTTCCCATCCGCCGCCGTCAGCATCGAAGCGTTCGTCGTCGCCTGTCGCCGGCTGCTCGTGCGCCTCCACTGGCGATTGCGCGGCCGCGCCGCCCGTCGCCTGCGCCTGCGCGCCGCTCTCTGGGGCGGGCGGAGCTGGGAGAAAGCGCTCACCTTCCATGAAGCCGTCGTCGACTGGGAGCGAATGCTGTTCATCGTCAAGAGCGTCCTCTCGAACGCCGCCCCCACGGCGCCGGTAGAAGAGCTGACGATCGAACTGTCGGGGATAACGGAGGAGCGCGGCCGCCAGGCGACGCTGTTCGCCGAGAAGGCGGGCCTCAAGCGCCAGCTCGGCGAGACGGCCCGTCAGCTACGAGCGCGCTGGGGGCGGCCTCTCCTATCGAGGGTGGTGGAGGTGGAGCCGTGGTCGCGACTGCCGGAGAGGCGTCACGCCCTTATCGACTACGAACCGTGACGGGACTGAGCCCGCTCAAGGAGCCGCGGCCGGTCGTCGTGGCGACGGACGATCGGGGAGAGCCTGTCGCCGTCGTCCTTGGTCGGCAGCGCCTGGCGGTATCGCAGGTGCTGGACGTCTGGCGCATCGACGACGAGTGGTGGCGGGAGGAGGTCTCGCGTCTGTACTATCGGCTGCTTCTGGAGGACGGCCGCCCGCTCATCGTCTATCGCGACCTGGTGCAAGAGCAATGGTACAAGCAGAGCTATGACTGAGCCGTACGTCGAGCTCCACTGCCACTCCTGCTACTCCCTCCGCGAGGGCGCATCCACTCCCGAAGAGCTGGTCCTCCGCGCCCGCGAACTCGGCTACGACACCCTCGCCCTCACGGACCACGACGGACTCTACGGCGCGATGGCGTTCGCTCAGACAGCGAAGGCGTTTGGCGCGCGCCCCATCACCGGCGCCGAAGTCACGCTACAGGGCGGCGCTCACGTCACCCTCCTCTGCGAGTCGCAGCGGGGATACGCCAGCCTCTGCCTCCTCCTCACACACGCCCACACCTCCGGCAAGCGCGGCGAGCCCGTGCTGGACTTCGAGACGCTCGCCCACCACAGCAAAGGCCTCATCGCCCTCTCCGGCTGCAAGCGAGGCGAAGTGCCGTCGCTCATCGCCACCGGACGTCTGCGCGAGGCCGAAGCGGCAGCGCGATGCTACGTCGATGCCTTTGGCCGGGAGAGCTTCTGGATCGAGCTGCAGAATAACCTCGTCTACGGCGACCAGGCCCGCAACCAGGCGCTGACGGCGCTGGCGGAGCGACTCGGCCTCGGCTGCGTCGCCACCAACAACGTCCACTACCACCTGCGCGAGCGCCATCGACTCCAGGACGTGCTCGTCGCCATTCGTCATCGCACAACGCTCGACGCCTCGCATCAGTTGCGCCGCGAGAACTCCGAGTACTGCCTCAAGTCGCCCGAAGAGATGACCGCCCTCTTTGCCGAGTATCCCGACGCTCTTGCCAACAGCGTCCGCATCGCCGAGCGCTGCACTTTCGACCTCACGCGCGACCTCGGCTACACCTTCCCCGACTACCCTGTGCCCGAAGGCGAGACGGTCGACTCTCACCTGGAGCACATCTGCCACGAGGCCGCCCGCGAGCGCTACGGCCGCATCACGCCGCCGGTCGACGCTCGACTGCGCGAAGAGCTGGACATGGTACGCAAGCGCGGCCTCTCCGGCTTCTTCCTCGTCTACCGGCAACTGCTGGAGATGGCGCGCGAGGAGGCGGCGAAGGTGCGCGGCGCCTCTCCCCGAAGTTTTGCCGGCCTGCCGCCGGGGCGCGGACGCGGCTCCTCGGTCAGCTCGCTCATCTGCTATCTCATCGGCCTTTCCCACGTCGACCCGCTGCGCTACAACCTCTTCTTCGGCCGCTTCCTTAACGAAGAGGGCACCTCCGTGCCGGACATCGACCTCGACTTCGCCCGCGACATCCGTGAGGCGCTCATCCTGCGCGTCCACAACGAGTTCGGCCCGGACCACGCGCCTCTCGTCGGCGAGATCATCAGCTACAAGATGCGCTCCGCCGTCCGCGACGTCGGCAAAGCGCTCGGCCTGCCCGAAGCGGAGCTCGACAAGCTGGCGAAGCGCGTCGACGCCAGGCACGCCTACCACCTGCCGGAAGAGATGGCCGCGCTGCCGGAGTTCAGCCGCAAGTCCAGCGCTCTCCTATGGCGCGACCTCGTGACGCTTGCGGCGGCGATCGATGGTATGCCGCGCCACCTCTCGCAGCACGTCGGCGGCATGATCATCTCCTCCAAGCCCGTCGCCGAGCTCGTGCCCATCGAAAGGGGCGGAATGCCCGGCCGCTACGTCTGCCAGTGGGACAAAGACTCCGTCGACGACGCCGGCATGATAAAGATCGACTTCCTGGCGCTGGGAATGCTCTCGCTCGTCGAGGACTGCATCGACATCGTCGCCGCCCGCCGCGGTCGCTGCGTCGACCTCAGCCGCATCGACTTCACAGATCCCGCCGTCTACGACATGATCTGCGCCGGCGATACCATCGGCGTCTTCCAGATCGAGAGCCGCGCCCAGATACAGCTCCTGCCGCGCACGCAGCCGCGCTCCCTGGAAGAGCTGACGCAGGAGGTCGCCATCGTCCGGCCGGGGCCCATCGTCGGCAAGGCGGTGAACCCGTTCGTGCGTCGCAAGCAGGGCAAAGAGCCCGTCACCTACGACCACCCGTCGCTGGAAAACGCCCTCAAAGACAGCCT
The DNA here is from genome assembly GCA_050010555.1 of Dehalococcoidia bacterium. GTDB lineage: Bacteria > Chloroflexota > Dehalococcoidia > DSTF01 > JALHUB01 > JALHUB01. The sequence goes on along the minus strand of JBEKKV010000015.1, from coordinate 35,882 downwards.
GGGCGTCATCCTCTATCAGGACCAGGTCCTGCAGGTGGCGATGGCGCTGGCAGGTTTCACCGCCGGCCAGGCGGAGGCCCTCCGACGCGCCATCAGCCGCAAGCGCTCGCGGGAGGCGATGCAAGGCTTCTGGCAGCAGTTCCGCGAAGGCGCCCTGGCCCGCGGCGTCGACGAGAAGACGGCGCAGGCGGTCTTCGACAAGCTGTTGGGTTTCGCCGAGTTCGGCTTCCCTAAGAGCCACTCCGCCGCCTTTGCCGTCCTCGCCTACCAGTCGGCCTGGCTGAAGAAGTACTATCCGGCGGAGTTCTACTGCGCCCTCTTCAACGCCCAGCCCATGGGCTTCTACGCGCCGCACGTCTTCACCAACGACGCCAAACGACACGGCGTCGGCGTGCTCAACCCCGACATTAACCTCAGCGGCACCCGCTGCACGGTCGAAGCCGGGCCGGAGGGCGACGCTGTGCGAGTAGGCATCGCCTACGTGCGTGGCATCGGCCGGAGCGCGGCTCAGGCGGTCGAAGAGGAGCGGCAGCGCAACGGGCCCTTCGGCTCGGTATGGGAGCTTATGAACCGCAGCCGCCTGCCGCAGACCGCCGTCGAGAACCTGGCGTCGGTGGGCTCCTTCGAATCGCTCGTCGCCAATCGTCGTACGCCGATGTGGCAGGCCGGGCTGGTCATCCGCCCGCACGACGGACCGGCGGGCAGACAGATGCCGCTGCCGCTGCCCATCGAGCAGGACATGGTGCCGCTGGCCGACATGACGGCCTGGGAACGCATGGCTGCCGAGTACGAGAACCTGGGCCTTTCGCCCGTCCACCATCCGCTGGCCTTCGTGCGACGCGGCCTGCACGAGGGCGTCGTCTCCAGCAGACACCTCGACAGGCTGCCCGACGGCTCGATGCTGGAGATCGCGGGACTCGTCGTCTGCCGCCAGCACCCGATGACGGCGAAGGGCTTCGTCTTCCTGCTGCTAGAGGATGAGTTCGGGCTGGCCAACGTGGTGGTGAAACCGAAACTCTACGCCTCGGCGCGGAGCGTAATCCGCAGCGAGCCGTTCCTGCTCGTGCGCGGGAGGCTACAGAAGCGAGAAGGGACGCTGAACGTCGTCGCCGAGAAGTTCACGCCCCTGCGCGTCGAAGCCTCGCTCGTCGCGCCACCGGCGCACAACTTCCGCTAGCTCCACCCGGCGAATCGAGAAAGGCGTCCGCAGGTGACTTTCTCCCGTCCCCGTGATATTTCTGTTCCGGCACTGGCACTTGACGTGGCCGCGAGATATCATGCTGACGTCACTGGCTGCCTTCCACAGTACGAGAAGGAGGTCCTGCCGTGGAAGCACTGCCCACCGAGTTGCTGCCTGCGGTATCCCATATCGCCTTCTCCATCTTCAACCTCGCGATTCCGGACATTGCTGCCTGGGGAGCACTGATCGTTGCCTTCGGCGCTGCCGCCTGGTTGCGCATACCGCGAATCTTTGAGCCCCAGGAGTAGTGCGGAATGCGAGGTCCGGCATGAACTTGACGCGGTCCGCCCAGCGATTTCTCGCGGACAAACTCACTCTTGAGGACGCCCTCCCGACCAGGTTGCCCGTTTACGTGAGCTCCGTCGCGTATCTCTTCGGCGTGACGGCGCTTTCCGCCCTCGCAGTGCTGGTCTTCACGGGAGTGATAATGGCCCTGTTCGGACCCGACTGGTACCACGGCGGCCAGGCGCCGGGATCGGGTCTGGGGCGCTTTGTCAACTCGATGCACTTCTGGGGTGCGCAACTGTTCTTCTTTGCCCTTGTCGCGCACATTGCCACGAAGTTCGCGATGGCAGCCTGGCGAGACGGTCGCTGGAAAACATGGATGGTCGGAGTGCTGGCCCTGGGAGCGGCGATCTTCACTGCCCTGACGGGCTTTCTGGCGCAGACAAACTGGGACTCACAGTGGATCGCGGTCCAAGCGAAGGATGCGATGAACGCGGTAGGCATCGGCGCCTTCTTCAACACCATGAACACGGGCCAGGTTCTGACCCTGCACATCGTCGCTCTACCGCTCTTGCTTGGCCTGCTGGTGGGAATCCATGTGTTCTTCATACGTAGTGAAGGCCCCGTAAAGCCGATAAACGGCAAGCAATAAGATGAGCAAGCGAACCGAAGAATACTTCAAGAACGTGCCGATGAAGCCCTACGACCTGCTGAGGGAAGGGCTCATCGTGCTGGCCCTGGTGATGGTCATAGTTGTGATTCTCGCTGCCATCTTCCGCTCGCCCGACTATCCGACCGTGCGCGGCGAGGACGTGGCGAATATCCAGCCGATCGCCTTCTTGCAGACCAGCGCCGACATCCTTGCCGGAAACCACGGTGTTCAGGACTACGGGCCGCCGTACACATCCGACACAGAGAACGCCCAAAGCCTTTTCGGCGTAGCACCTGCGAACTGGTTCGGCGTCACGACTCCCGTCGATCCCGCACAAGATCTCGTGCTGAACCCTTTGCAACGGGTCGCCATCCTCAACAGCGACGTGGCCACAGCACTGCAAGAGTATGAGGCGGCCAGCCCTGACCAACAGCAAACGTGGGCCAGTGCTTATCTCGATGGGCTGGACCAGGCGACGGTGGAAAACGGGAAAGTGAATATCCCCCCCGGTGACTACGGACCCGTCGACGAAATGATGGCGGGGATGCTTGCCCTGGGGCGGGCCGGCCTTCTCGAGGGAGCCATAGAGAGCGGCAACCAGTTGCCCTACTCCCTCAACGATACGAAGTCTTTGCTGTTCTTCCAGGACGACGTGGACGCCGCCGTCGCCGAAGCACTGAACATGAAAGGCGATCAATGGGGAGTAAGCAACGAAACGGGGCGGTTCCCCGGGGCATGGTGGCTCTGGCCGTATGCCTTCCTCTATCAGATCCCGCCGATGTCCTCGTCGCCCAACGCCGACCTCCAGGCCGTCGCAATCGCCTTCGCTGCCTTTTTGCTACTCCTTCTGGTCCCCTTCGTACCGGTCATCCGTTCGCTGCCTCGGCAATTGCGCGTACACAGGTTGATTTGGCGCGATTGGTACCACCGCGACGGCACCAATGGGCGTGGCCAAAGCCCATGAGGCAATGGCGGAAGAACGGTGCGTCGCTCGTTGCGATGCCAGCGCACATCTGCTGCTAGCCGCAGAGATGCGAGGAACACGTTCGAGAAAGCGCTGTCGAAAGATGGGCCGCGCCTACCCCCGCAGCTTTCGGGGGGCGCACGAAGTATCCTGATGCCCCAGCGCCACCTCCGCCTCCGCACACAGCCCGATGATCTCGTCGTCCCGGAGCGTAAGGGAAAAGGGGCGAAGGTCGTCATCGACACCGACGATCACCAGCACAGCGGGCTCGCCGACGCCACCGTGCAATTCGCGCGTCGTTTTCGCGGTTGCCGTTAAGCCGTCCCGCAACTGCATCGCAATCCACCTCGTGGTTATTCCACATGTCTTAACGGCTGCCTGTGCCGCCATCAACAGGGGTCAAGCCTGCGGGCCCGGCCCGCGCGATGCCACGCCATCCGGCGCCACAGGAAGGCTGAAGCCGAACTCGCTGCCGCCGCCGAGCCTGGGAATCGCCCAGATCCGCCCGCCCTGTTCCTCGACAAGCCGTTTGCAGACCGATAGCCCAATGCCCATCCCCGACGACCCGCTGGCCACCCGCGGCGACCGGTAGAAAGCCTCGAATATGTGCTCTGCCTCCTCCTCCGTCACGCCGACGCCGCGGTCCAGCACCCGCAACACTACCTCGCGGCCTTCGCGTCGCAACTCCACTTCGATTGGCTCTTGCCGCGGCGAATATTTCTCAGCGTTCTCCAGCAGATTCGATATGACGTGCCGGACATAGTCGGCAGACCCGCTTGCCCGAGGCAGCGCCCCATCCTCGCTCACGTTGATCTTCCGCGTCTGGTATCGTTTCAGGTGCTGCGCTGTCTGCTCGTCAATGAGCACGCGCAGAGAGATTGCGCCGACCTCTATTCTTCTACCCGCCTGCATGCGCGCCAGCGCCAGCATGTTGTCGATGGTCTTCGCCAGCCGCTCCGAGCTCAGCCGCATCTCGGTTAGGATTTCCGCTTTCTCCTCCTCGGGGAGCGCTATTTCGTCGTCGTCGAGCAGCGCCGTGCTGGCAATGATGTTCGTCAGCGGCGTTCGCATCTCATGCGACACCATGCCCAAGAAGTCGTCCTTCACCGCCAGCGCCTTCTTCAGTTCCTCTTCCGCCTGCCTGCGTTGCGCTATCTCTATCTGAAGGTTCGCGTTCGCGGCGAAGAGATTCCTTGTCACCAGAACCAACGAGGCGGTGACCCAAATGATGAATATTCCCAACGCCAGGTTTCCTATTGCCCAGCCCGTAGCAATACCAGCCGGTGAAAGGAAGAAACCGACGATGGCGAGCACCGAGCCGACGCTGGCGACGATCAGCACTTGGCGCGGCTTGCCAAAGAGGGCTATCGCGAAGATCAGCAGCACGTAGAGGTCTTCGATCTCGAACCCGCGCGGCGTCAGGACGTCGAATACGAATAAAAGACACAGGCTCAGGATGACAGCGCCCCAGACGAGGATTGTCCGTTGCCCGACGATGCGCGCAAACGGGGCGTTCCGGCGGTCCGTCCTGGACGTGGAGGAGTCTACATCACCCACATGACGATCTTACATCTTCAGGTCGATCTGTGGGAAAAAGGTGGAAGTGGCGCTGCCTGCTCGTCGACAGGCCCGGCGCCGCGGAACCACGTGACGGGCCGGTACTCCCGCGGCACCATCCCTTCCTGCTTGAACTTCGGATAGCCCAGCGTCAGCGATGTGACCAGCTTCCACGGTGCCTCGATCCCCAATCTCTCCATCCACCCAGGCAACCGCGAAAGCACCGTCACGAAGCCCACCCAGCAGGCGCCCAGCCCCAGCGAGTTGGCGACCAGGGTCATGTTCTGTCCGCATATCCCTATGTTGATCCCGCCGGCCGACACCGCCCGCTGGTCCTCCAGCATCAGGATGGCAACGGGAGCGCCGTGCAATACGGGCCCATGAAGCCTGCCCAGCGATGTCATTCCGCCAAACGCGATACGCGGGTCGAAGCTGCCCGGCAACTGCCCCGCCGATTCGGCTGCCGCGGCGAGCTGCTTGACCATCTCGTCGTCCCCGTACATTTCGGCGACCAAGCTCAGAGCGCTCCATATCGCCTCGCTCATCTCATTCAGCAGCGCCCGATCGCTGACAACGACGAACTTCCACGGCTGGCAGTTGGCGGCGCTGGGAGCGAACCGGCCCGCCTCGAGCACGCGCCTCACGAGGTGCTCCGGCACCGGCTTGTCCTTGAAGTTGCGCACGCTGCGACGGTTCAGGACCGCCTTCTCCAGCGCCGTCCACTCGTCGGGCTTTCCTTCAGCGTCCAGCGGCTTCGCGGGCCGTCGCGATTCCAGCCCGCTGGGCAGCGTGGCGAAGTAGCCTCCATCGACATGGTACGGTTCGATGATGGAGATAGCGTTCCTCGGGCAGGCGACGACGCAGTTGTAGCAACTGATGCAGGCGTAGTCCTCCGCCAGGCGCGGCTCCTGCCCCTCCGCGAGCTCCCAGGCGCGTACAGGGCAGTTCTCCCAACAGAGCTGGCAGGACGAGCCCCGCGGCCGCGTGCACTTCTTCGGATCGGCCCGCATGACGCCCATATGGACGCCTTCTGGCCGAAAGATTGGTTTTTGGTCTTCCCAGGGCATCTGTTCCTCCCGGCTGCTCTCGCAGCATTTCGAAGCTATGATAAGATCTTAGCCTCGAAAGCATTTGAGCAAAACCCACCACCCACCGGCCGTACCGCGTATGCCTTGCGCTCTCATCGTCCTGAACGGACGCCGCTTCGCGTATAATGAACGTAACAAGGCTTGAAGAGGGAGAAGCGATGGAGCGCAGCACACCCTCCGGCGGTGGGACGGTCACCCTCATGGGCTCCGGCGAGCTCACGGAGTCGATGACGCGGGTCCACCAGTGGATCGCCTCCCGCATCGACGACCCCGTTCGCGCCGTCTTCCTCGACACACCCGCCGGCTTCGAGCTCAATGCCGACAACATCTCCGAGCGCGCCCGCGCCTACGTCCAGCGCTACTTGGACGTGCCCTGCGCCCTCGCCAGCTTCAAGTCGGAGAAGAGCGCTACGGTTGCCGAGACGAAGAACGCCGTCAGGAAGATCGAAGCCTCCAACTACATCTTCGCGGGGCCCGGCAGCCCTTCCTACGCCATCCGCAACTGGGCCGGCACGCCGATCATTGACGCTATAGCCCGCCGTGTCGACGAAGGCAGCCACCTCGTCCTCGCCAGCGCCGCGGCCATCGCGATCGGCCACTATTCCGTGCCCGTCTACGAGATCTACAAGGTGGGCGCCGACCCGCACTGGATCGAAGGGCTGAACCTGCTTGCACCCTACAGCCTGGACCTCACCATCGTTCCCCACTGGAACAACAGCGAGGGCGGCACTTACGACACCCGATTCTGTTTCATGGGCAAGCCGCGGTTCGACGCCCTGGAAGGGCTTCTTCCGGAGTGGACGGTCATCGTCGGCATCGACGAGTACACCGCCTGCATCCTCGTCCTCGACGAGGACGAGTGCCGCGTGATGGGTGCCGGCCAGGTAACGGTGCGGCGCCCTTGCGGCGAAGACAAGGTCTTCTCCTCTGGCAGCGCCTTCAGTCTCGACGAGCTGCGCAGTGCCGCGATGTCCCTAGGCAGTCCGATTTTTGAGGCCGCGGTCCCGGAGAGCGCCGCCCAAGCGAAAGACGAACTGGCGCGCACGGTCGGCGAGACGGAACGGACTCTCGCCGGGCGCCCCGACGGCCGCTCCGACGCCGAATTCGCCGGCCAGGCCTACGAGCTGGTGCAGGCCATCGAGCGCGCCGAGTCTAACGGCGCCGAAGCTGATGTGGTGACCCAGGCCCGCGCCGAACTGCGGACCCTCGTCGATCGCTGGGGTACGGAAATGGGCGTCTCCGGCGGCGAGCTCGTCGCCAACATGGCGCCGCTCGTCGAGCTTCTCATCGATCTGCGTCACCGGCTGCGCACCGCCCGGCAGTGGGAGCTTGCCGACGACCTCCGCGACCGGCTCGCTGCACTGGGCATCGTTCTGGAAGACGCGCCCGCCGGCACGACCTGGCGAAAAGCTTAGCCGCCCTCCGCCAGCTCGCGCGCCCGCCGGAAGATGTGGTCGAACATCTCCTCCGTCACCAACGAAGTGAACGTATTCCGCTGGCTCGGGTGGTACGAGCAAAGGACGATACGGCCGTCGCGGAGGCGCCACTCAACGCCGTGGCCGAAGCGGGGCCTGTGATGGACGCCCAGCGCCTGCGCCAGGGCATCGTACGCGAAATGGCCCAGCGGAACGATGACGCGCAGCTCCTCCGGCAACCGCAACTCTCGCTGGAGATACGGATTGCAGTTGTCGCGCTCCTGCGGCGTCGGTTTGTTGCCCGGCGGAGCGCAGCGCACCACTGCCGTGACATAGGCGCCGCGAAGCTCCAGTCCGTCGTCGCGGCTCAAGCTTGTCGGTTGGTTGGCGAAGCCGGCGCGGTAGAGTGCCCGGAAGAGCCAGTCGCCTGAGCGGTCGCCCGTGAAGATCCGTCCCGTCCGGTTGCCCCCGTGCGCGGCCGGCGCCAACCCCAGCACCATCACCTTCGCCCGCCTGTCGCCAAAGCCCGGCAGCGGCCGCCCCCAATAAGCCCAATCGCGAAAGGCCGCCCTCTTCTCCTCCGCCACCTTCTCCCGCCACGAGACCAGTCGCGGGCACTTGCGGCAGTTCACCACATCGTCGTGCAGCTTCTCCCAAGCATCCACGGACTCAGTTTAGCATCAGCGCGACGCGCCGCGACATCGCGTCGCCGCTCTTCGCTCACGCCTTCTTCATGCGAATGCGACTTCTTTTCACACCAACTTCACCCCCCTCGGCGAAAATATCATTTGAACGCTTCATTCGCCGGGCAGGAAGCCGTCGAAACGGCGGCAAATAACATTAGGCCAGCCGGACGCGGTCTCGGTTGCGATTCTGGGGTTGACAAACGGATTGCCCGCGCCGATGCTGGTCTCTAGGGGAGACGCTCGAGGCTTCCTCAGCGTCTCCCCTTTTACCCAAGGCGTTCATCGGTGTGACCCGACGAGCTGACAAGGCTTCAAGAGCGATGCCAAACAGACTGGCCGGCGAAAGCAGCACCTACCTCCTCCAGCACAAGGACAACCCCGTGGACTGGTACCCCTGGGGAGAGGAGGCGTTCGCCCGCGCCCGCGCCGAAGACAAGCCGATCTTCCTCAGCGTTGGCTACTCCTCCTGCCACTGGTGCCACGTGATGGAGAGGGAGTCGTTCGAAGACGAAGAGACGGCTGCCCTTCTGAACGCCAGCTTCGTAAACATCAAGGTGGACCGCGAAGAGCGCCCGGACGTCGACGCCGTCTACATGCGCGCCCTCCAGGGCATGGTCGGCCAGGGCGGCTGGCCGATGTCGATCTTCCTCACGCCCGACAGGCGGCCCTTCTACGCCGGTACCTATTTCCCCTCGCGGCGCCACGAGGGCCTGCCTTCCTTCCGCGACATCATCGCCGCCGTCGCCAACGCTTATCAAGAGCGCCGCAACGACATGGAAGCCGCTGGCGAGAGGGTGGTTGCCTACCTCGAGAGCCAGAACGCGACGCCTCCCGCTGCTCAATCACTGTCCGCTGCCGTCTTGAACGAGGCCTTCCGCGCGCTTGCCGCCGGCTTCGACTCCGACAACGGCGGCTTCGGCCCTTCGCCCAAGTTCCCGCAGCCGCTCGTCCACGAGTTCCTCCTCCGCTACTGGCATCGCACCGCTGAGACCCGCGCGGTCGCCATGGCGGAGCTCACCGCCAATAGGATCGCTCGCGGCGGCATTTACGACCAGCTCGGCGGCGGCTTTCACCGCTACGCCACTGACGCCCGCTGGCTTGTCCCGCATTTCGAGAAGATGCTCTACGACAACGCCCTCCTCGCCATGCTCTACGTTCATCTCTGGCAGGCGACGGGCAAGCCGTTCCTCCGCCGCATCGTCGAGGAGACGCTGGCATATGTTGAACGCGAGATGCTGCACCCCAGCGGCGCCTTCTACTCGTCACAGGACGCCGACAGCGAAGGCGAAGAAGGGAAGTTCTTCACTTGGGACGCAGCGGAGGTCGACCGGCTGCTTGGGCCGGAGTTTAGCCGCGTCGCCCGCGTCTACTTCGGCATCACCGACGCGGGCAAATTCGAGGGCCGCAACATCCTCTCCTTGCCTCTGAGCGACGAGGAGGCGGCGCAAGCGCTGCAGATGTCAGTCGAGGAGTTGCAGAAGGCCGCCCAGGAAGCGCGCTCGCGTCTCTTCGAAGCCCGCGAGAAGCGCCCGCACCCGGGCATCGACGACAAGGCAGTGACGGCCTGGAACGCCCTAATGCTCAAGACCTTTGCCGAGGCGGGGGCGGCGCTCAACAACCCCGCCTTTGTCCGCATCGCGGAGGAGAACGCCTGCTTCATTTTCCGCTCGCTCTTCAACGGCGAACGCCTGTTCCGAACCTGGGAGGCATCCGGCGACAGGCGCACCCAAACGGAAGGCTACCTCGAAGATTACGCAACGCTCATCGATGCCCTGGTCACACTCTATGAGGCCACCTTCGACTACGGCTGGGTGACTCGAGCCGTCGATCTCGCCGACCGCATGATAGACCTCTTCTGGGACGAGGACGCTACGTCCTTCTTCGACACGCCGCGCGACCGGCAGTCGCTCATCGTTCGGCCGCGTAACCTTTTCGACAACGCCTACCCCTCCGGCAACTCAACCGCCACCTTGGCGCTGCTCCGGCTGGCGCTACTTACTGGCCGCGGGGACTACGAATCTTATGCGCTCGCGGGGCTCCGAATGGTCCACGACCTCATGGGCTCCGTGCCGTCGGCGCTGCCCCGCTGGCTCGCCGCGCTCGATCTGCACCTTTCGAAGGCAAAGGAGATCGTCATCATCGGCCCGCGCGACGACCCCGCGACCCGGCGTCTGCTCAACGTGATCCACGACCGCTACCTGCCCAACAAGATCGTCGCCGGCGCCGAGGCTCCGCCGGCTGAGCCGCCGACGCCCCTGCTCGAGAACCGCGCGCCCATCGCCGGCCGGCCAACTGCCTTCGTCTGCGAGGACTATCATTGTCTGATGCCCGTCACGGAGCCCGAAGGCCTGGCAGCCCAGCTCGGCGACGTGCGCGTTCGCACCTAGGCCCGATTCGCCTCCAGGTGGCGTCGGAGCACCGCGTTGAATATCTCCGGCCTCTCCCATTGCGGCGAGTGCGACGCTTCGGGGATGGCGACAAGCGTCGCGTTAGGGATCAGCTTCGCCATTCGACGTGATGACGCCGTCAGCAACGGCGCGTCGAGGTCTCCGCAGATTATCAGCGTCGGCGTCGTGATCTGTGAAGCTCGCGCTTCGCTCCCCTCCCAGCCGAGCAGCCCCTGCACCGCGCCGACAAACGCATCGACGGACATGTGCGCCAGCCGCGCGTTCGTCTCTTCTATCCGTTCCGGAGGCATATGCGGCGGCGCATCCCCGGAATCGAGTGCCGCGGCCGCGGCCATGCCGCCCTTGAGGGCCGTCTGAATCCGCTGCGCGCGGACCTGGAACGCCGGGTCGTCCGAGGGCACGTTGAACCTGAGCGCCGTGTCCTCCAGCGTTAACGACAGCAGCCTCTCCGGCCAGCGCAGCGCAATCTCCTGAGCGACCGCACCGCCCATGGAGTGCCCAACGAGGTGAAAGCGGTCGAAGGCAGCCAAATCGATTAACTCCTCCACGTCCCGCGTCATCAGCTCAACCGTGTACAGATTCCGGTCGACCGGCGCCTCCGATCGCCCGTGCCCGCGCAGGTCCATCGCCAGCACGCGATAGTCGCCGGCGAATTCCGCCATTTGCAGCCGCCAGTCGCTGATGTCGCCGGTGTAGCCGTGCACGAACACCAGCGGCTCGCCGGACTCGCCGTGCCGCTCATAGTAAAGCCTTACGCCGTTGATCGTGACAACAGGCATCGCTCTCCTCCTTCACGTCGGGACTGCTCGGGGGGTCGTACCGCAATTGTACCATCGCCCTCTCCGACGCGTCTGCTTGACAGAACACGCAGGCGGAAATAGCATCCAAGCGTACGGGCTACAACCCCCGGGAGATACCGGCCATGAACAAGATTGATAGACGCGATTTCCTCCGCATCTCCGCCGGCGCCGCCGTCCTGCTCGGCGCTTCGCCGCTGCTATCCGACTGCAAGGAAGGCTCACCGTCGGCGACTCCCGTGCCGCCGACGCCGTCGCAGCCGCTGACCCGTGTCGCTCTCATCAAGGGCGATGACCTTCGCGCCATGGCCCGCGACGCCATCGATGCCGTCGGTGGCATGAGCTCCGTCGTCCACGACGGCGAGACCGTTTTCATCAAGCCCAACTTCGTCACGATCGGCTGGGAGAGCATGGGCCGCGATCCGTTCACTCTCGGCGAATGCACAAAGCCGGAGATCCTGACGACCGTCGCTGAGGAGTGTCTGAAGGCGGGCGCGTCCGAAGTCATCATCGGCGATGCCACGCAGATGCCGAGCTGGCCCTGGGACAAGGTCATGATGCTCGACCAGACGACCAACATGGCCGCGGAGGCGCAGCGTCTCACCTCAGCCTACAAGGGCAAGGTGACGCTCGCCTGCCTCGACGTCGACTCCCTCGCGTGGGTCGAGGTGCCCTCGCAGACAAACCTGCACACAATTCGCATTTCCGGCTACGTCGCCAACGCCGACCGCGTCATCTCCGTTCCGGTCATGAAGACGCACCAGTGGGCGCAGCTAACGCTCTCCATGAAATGCTTCGTCGGCACAACGCCGCTCGAATTCTACGGCGCTAAGCCGGACGGTACGATGCCGCGCCAGGTCCTCCACGGGACCGACCGCAGCATCGAGCAAGTCTTCCTCGACATCGTCCACAGCGTAACGCCAGACCTGGCCATCATCGACGGCTCCATCGGTGTTGAAGGCAACGGCCCGTCCGCAGGCCCGCAGAACGGGACGACCATCGACATGAAGCAGCGCATCGGTGGCTGGCTTATGGTCGCAAGCAAAGACCCTGCCGCCGCCGACGCCACCGCCGCGCGCGTCACCGGCCACGATGTCGCGCAGATACGCCAGCTCAACATGGCGCTTGCCCAGGGCATCGGCGAGATCCGCCAGGAGATGATCGAGCTCGTCGGCGAGCCGTTCGACAATGTGCGCATGCAATGGGTTCCCGCCACTCCGGCCCTGCCCGGCCAGTTGTCGGGGATGCACCGTCATGCGCGGCCGATGAGGGTCTAGCTCGGCGGCTACACGCTGCTCCCGTCGCCCGCCGTGAACAGCGAGACGTGATAGAATCCAGGCGACATCGCCGGTCCGCGATAGGGAATGTGCATGCCCGCGAAATGGTGGGGCTGGGGCGATGAGCGCAAGAGCTTCGCCCTTGCCGACCCGCAACGATTCTGGACGTTCCTCGAGCAGCGCGTAGGTAAGACACGGGAGGCCGCGCGCCTCCGCTCGCTCGATGAAGTAGCTCTGCGACCCTCCCGCCTGGACGGCCGGCAGCTCGCTGCGCTGCGCCGCATCATCGGCAACGCCAATGTTTCGGCCGACACGGCCGACCGCGCAGTCCATAGCCTCGGCAAGGGCTATCGCGACCTCGTTCGCATTCGCCGCGGCGAGATCGCCGCCCCCACCGACGCCATCGTTTATCCCGACTCGGACGCGCAGGTGGCGGCAACCCTCGACCTGGCGGCAAGCGAAGCTTTTGCGGTAATCCCCTTCGGAGGCGGTACCAGCGTCGTCGGCGGCGTTGAGCCTTTCGGAGACAAGCCAACGCTAACGCTGGACCTCCGACGGATGGCGCGCGTCGTCGCCATCGACCGCGTCTCCGGCCTCGCGACTGTCGAAGCTGGCATATTCGGACCGGCGCTGGAGGCGGCGCTCAACGCGGCCGGCTTCACGCTGGGCCACTTCCCGCAGTCGTTCGAATACTCCACGCTCGGCGGCTGGATCGCCACCCGTTCCGCCGGCCAGAACTCGACTCGCTACGGCAAGATCGAGGAGAACGTCGAGAGCGTGCGCCTCCACTTCCCCGGCGGCGTCATCGAAACACCCGCGGTCCCCGCCGCTGCCACCGGCCCGGACTTCAACCAGCTTGTCGCCGGCTCCGAGGGCGCTTTCGGCATCATCACGAGCGCCGTCATTCGCCTGGCGCGCCTGCCGGAGGGCAGCGACTATCGCGCCTACCTCATGCATGACTTCGAAGCCGGCGTCGAGGCTGCGCGCGAGATGCTGCAGTCCGGGCTAACGCCGTCCCTCCTGCGTCTCTCCGATGAGGTCGAAAGCGAGGCGACGGCGCTCATGCAGGCCGGCGCGGAAGGCATGACCTTCTCGCTCTTCCTCCTCGGTTTCGACGGCGACGAGGCGGAGGTGCGCTCGTGTTGGGAGCGCGCCGAAGCCGTCATGGAGCGACACGGCGGCAGGTCGCTCGGCTCCGGGCCCGGCGAGGCCTGGCGCCGCTCCCGATTCGAGGCGCCTTACCTGCGGGACGTCCTTCTTGACAGATCCGTCATGGTCGACACGCTGGAGACTGCCACGACCTGGTCCAACTACCTGCCGCTCTACCGCGCCACAAGGGACGCCATGCAAAGCGCCATGGGCGGCCGCGGCATCGTAATGGCTCACCTTTCGCACGCCTACACTCACGGCGCTTCCGTCTACTACACCTTCCTGGCCAGGCAGAGTGAAGGCGAAGAGTTGGAGCAGTGGCAAGAGGTGAAAGACGCCGCCACCCGCGCTATCATCGACGGCGGCGGCGCGCTCAGCCACCACCACGCCATCGGCGTCGAGCACCGGCGCTGGCTGTCCGAATACCTTGGCGACAGCAGTCTGAAGCTCATTCGTTCGCTCAAGCGCGCTTTCGATCCGTCTGATATCATGAACCCCGGCAAGCTCATCCCGCCCGCCAAGGAGATGACGTGATGTTCGGGTTCAGGCGCAGGAAGCCAGTCAATCCGCCGGTCCTCGATAAGCGAGACACCGACTTGGCCCGCCTGGCGAGAGAGACGTTCGACCTGCTGATTATCGGCGGCGGCATCACCGGCGCGACTATTGCCCGCGACGCGGCGCTGCGCGGCCTGTCCGTCGCACTTATCGAGAAGAACGACTTCGCTTCTGGCACCAGCAGTCGCTCCTCCAAGCTGGTCCACGGCGGCCTGCGCTACCTGAAAGGCCGCCACGTTCGCCTTGTCCGCGAGTCGCTCCGGGAACGCGGAGTCCTGTTGAAGATCGCGCCTCACCTCGTGGAGCCGGCGCCATTCTTCCTGCCTGTCTATGCCGGCGGCAAGGACGGCCGCCTCAAGCTTCGCCTCGGTCTAACCGCCTACGACCTGCTGGCCGGCTTCGGCGATATCGGCCGGCACACCGTGCTCTCGCGCGAGAAGATGCTGGAGGCCGAACCGCTGCTCCGCGCCGAAGGGCTGCAGGGCGGATTCCGCTACTTCGACTGCGTTGTCGACGACGGACGTCTCACTCTTGCGACGGTTCGCTCCGCCGTCCAACAGGGCGCCCTTGCCCTCAACTACGTCGAGGCGACGGGCCTTGAGCGGGACGGCGAGCGCGTCACCGGCGTCTTCTTCCGGGACGTAATAGGAGGAGGCAGTGGGAACGCCCACGCAAGAGTCATCGTGAACGCCGCGGGCCCCTGGTCCGACCGTCTGCGCGAAATGGCTGGAGTCGCCGGCATCCTGCGTCCCTCGAAGGGCGTGCATCTCGTTGTCCCGCGTTCGCGCCTCGGCCTTACTCACGTCATCGTCATTCCGCGCCTCGATCGTGTCTTCTTCGCCGTGCCCACCGGCGACTCTGTCTACGTCGGCACGACCGATACCGACTTCAAGGGCGACCCCGGCGCCGTTCGCATCGACTCGGCCGACGCTGCTTACGTTCTCGACTCCACGAACGCCCTCTTCTCAGACGCCCAACTGACCACGGCCGATGTCGTTGCCGGCTGGGCGGGCGTGCGACCGCTCGTCGCCAAGGAGGGCACGCCGCTTCCCTCCGACGTCTCCCGCGATTTCGAGATCGACCCCGGACCGGAAGGCTTCTACACGATTGCGGGCGGCAAGCTGACGACCTCCCGTGCCATGGCGGAAGCGCTCCTGGACCGTGTCATCGCTCAGGAGGGAGCGCGCTTCGACTGGCGTCCGACTCCCTGCCGCACGGGCCAGACGCCGATTTTCGGCGGCAACGTCGAAGGCTTCGAACGATACGCACAGGCCGCCGCCGCCTCGCTCGTTGGTAGCTGGGGAATACCGTTGGAGACGGCCCCGCGGCTCGTCCGGACCCACGGCACGGAGCACGTCGCCCTACTCGCCTGCGCCCGCCGCGACGCCGCTCTCCTGCGACCGCTTTCTGACGCCTGCCCGGTCCTTCGCGCGGAAGCGGTCTATGCTGCGGAACAGGAGATGGCGATGACGCTCGGCGACTTCATGGAGCGCCGCACGAAGCTAATGCTGTTCGACCCCGATCATGGCCTCGACGGCGCGGAGGAGGCGGCCCGCCTCATTGGCGACGTCCTCGGCTGGAGCCCGCGCGAGCGGCAGCGCCAGCTATCGCTCTATCGCGACGACGTGGCTGCCATGACCGCCTTCGCAAAGGAGCCCCCGTCCGTCGTTGACCCGGCGAGCGGTTGATGGCCGAAACACTCATTATCATCAACCCTCGCTCCGCCAATGGGCGCGCGGGCCGCAACCGGGGTAAGATCGACGCGGCGCTACGGGCGCGACTCCCGTACGCCTTCGACACGGTCTTCACGGAGCGCCAGGGTCACGCCACGCAACTCGCGCGAGGAGCAGCCGGACGCTGTGAGCGCATAGTCGTCCTCGGCGGCGACGGCACGCTGAACGAGGTCGTCAACGGCCTCGTCCATGAGGACGGGCCCGTCAATCCCGCCCTGGCGTTGGGCATCATCCGCTACGGCACCGGCGGCGACTTCGCCCGTGGCCTCGGCTTTCCGTCGAAGCTGGACGGCGCTATTGACCGGCTCGCCGGAGGCGCGATCCGTGAGGTCGACTTAGGCAAGGTGACGTACAGAACGCCCGACGGGGAAGAAGGCGTGCGCTACTTCATCAACGAGGCGGAGATCGGCATGGGGGCCGCCGTCTGCGAGGCCGTGAACCGCAACTCGAAGGGCTTGGGCGGCTCGCTCTCGTTTATGCGCGCCATACTTTCGACGATGCTGGCGTACCGCGATCAGACGGTGAGGTTGTCGTTCGGGGGCGCGCCCGCGGAGACGCTCCTGATTAACAACGTCTGGCTGGCCAACGGCGCTTACTCGGGCGGGGGCATCCGCTCGGCTCCGCGGGCGCGCCTCGACGACGGCCTTCTCGACGTGGTCATCGTCAAAGGCTCAAACGCCTTCCAGAAGCTGCTCGGCTTGCCGGCCCTGCGTTCCGGTGCCTTCGTCAACTCCAAGAACGTCGAATACCGGACCGCCGGCCGCGTCGAGGCGGAATCGGACGCCCCCGTGCCCATCGAAGTCGAGGGCGAGCCCATCGGCGTCCTGCCGGCCACCTTTGAAGTAATTGGCTCACGCCTTCGCATCATTGCCTGAATCGGGGCCCATATTTTACATTTCCTCCGTCCCGTTATGTCGTGCAGGCTCTAGCCACAACCATCACGATGCCCTATCATCAGACCTATCCAGGATAGATCGACTCCAGGCGGAAGGAGACCGGCCGATGACTGTCCCCTGCACTCTCATTCGATTCCAGACCATCGACTATATGGAGGCCTGGGACCTCCAGAAGCGCCTCTGCGAGCAGGTCAAGGGCGGAGAGCAGGGCCACATTCTTCTCTTGGAGCACCCGCACACCTACACCTTCGGACGCGCAGGCATCGCCGCCAACCTGCGCCTCACACCCGAAGAGCTCGACCAGCGTAACGCCAGAGTCTACTGGGTCGATCGCGGTGGCGACATCACTTACCACGGCCCGGGCCAGCTCGTCTGCTACCCCATCGTCGACCTCCACTGCTGGAACGAAGGCCCGCGCTGGTTTGTCAGCGCGCTCGAACGCGCCATCATCGACGCCCTCGCCACCTTCAGCATCGCCGCCGATGTCTCGGAGGGGAGACCCGGCGTCTGGGTCGGCAACGACAAGCTTGCCGCCATCGGCCTGCACATTTCGCAGGGCGTCACAACACACGGCTTTGCCCTCAACGTCAACACCGATCTCACATACTTCGACCACATTGTCTCCTGCGGCCTCCACGATGCCGGCGTGAACTCAATCACCGGCCTCCTCGGTCGCCCCGTGTCGATGGATGACGTCGCGGACCGCGTGACGGACGCGCTCGTGCGCCACCTCGACCTCGACCTGCGCGTTGGCTCCGTCGAAGAGCTGCTGGCAGCCCTGCCCGCAAGCTGACCTGCTCACAGAGAGACGCCGATCGGCGACGGCCTTGACCTGATATCATAGGCTCATGGAACCTGACGCCTCTCTGCCGATCCGCCGCCTGCCGCCCTGGCTAAAGGTGCGCGCGCCCGGCGGCGAAGGCTACCTGCGCGTCAAGGGACTTCTGCGTCGCGCGACGCTGCACACCGTCTGCGAGGAGGCCGCCTGCCCAAATATCGGCGAGTGCTTCCAGGGCGGCACCGCCACGTTTCTGATCCTCGGCAACGTGTGTACCCGCGCCTGCCGGTTCTGCGCCATTCGCAGCGGCCGCCCGGAGCCCGTTGACCCCGAAGAGGCTCTGCACGTCGCCGAGACGGTCGCTCTCTTGGGCCTGCGCCACGCAGTCATCACCTCCGTCACCCGCGACGACCTGCTCGACGGCGGCGCCGCCGTCTTCGCCGAAGCCATCCACCAGGTCCGCCACCTTTCGCCGTCCACCGCCGTCGAAGTGCTGATCCCCGACCTTCAGGGAGATTGGCAGGCGCTCGCGGTTATCACCGACGCCGGGCCGGACATCCTCAACCATAACGTCGAAACCGTCTGTCGACTATATCGCCGCGTGCGTCCTCAAGCGATCTACGAGCGCTCGCTGGCGCTGCTGCGTACGGCGAAGGAACAGCGGCCGGACATGCTGACCAAGAGTGGCCTGATGCTGGGCCTGGGCGAAGAGCCGTCCGAGATGCGGCAGGTCTTCCTCGACTTGCGCGCCGCCGGCTGCGACATCCTGACGCTGGGGCAATACCTGCGACCAAGCGCTCGCCAACTGCCCGTCGCCCGCTTCTACCCGCCGGAGGAGTTCGAGAAGTTCGGACAGGAAGCGCAGGCGATGGGCTTCCGCCACGTCGAGTCGGGGCCGCTGGTGCGCAGCTCCTATCGCGCAGCGCGGCAGACCGAGGGAGTTTTCACAACCGGCGCCTGAGCCCTTCAGTCCGTCGCCGCTCTGCCGATACTATCAAGGAACGGGGGTCGTCGGAGCTTCAGGCGCCTTCCCCGCCACCAGCGACGCCTGAGGGTCTGGCGACACCCCGTTCCGCCACTTCTCCCCCGTTTCCTTACGCCGGACTCGCGCGCCTCCGATTCTGCCACCAGACCCGAAGCCGCGGGCCCGAGGCGGTTGCCGAAGCTCCTGCCCACAGGCAGAAGATAGGCGTCAGCGAGAAGTGGAAGCGGGAATCCCCGAAGAAGACGATGATGAACAGCAGCGTCCAGGCCGCCGCAACCGCCACCAACAGCCCCTTGCGCCGGTCCCGCAGCGACAGCCATGCCGGGAACCCGACTGCGGCCAGCGCCATAACACCCCAGTAACCAAGGTCGCTCACTTCCCGAAGGTGCCGGCCGGAGCTGAACGAAAGCGTGGCCGGCGTTTGCAGCCATAACGTCCCGGAGGCGTCCTCGCTGTACAGCGCGAAGAAACGACGCGGGATCAGCGTCAGCTCCTGCGCCGGGTTGTGGCGGAGGAAGCTCAGCGCCTCTCGAAGCGCTTCGTTGTTTATGTCCACCTCTTTCTTCGGATTGAGCTCGTTCTGATACCGCTCTGTGACCGCAAAATCCGCAATCTTCCCGTTCGCGCCGTCATGATGCGCCACCCAGAACGCCTCGGTCGCGCTCGTCGAGATGAGGATCGGCGCCTTCATCTGGATTGCGTTTCGGACCGTCCACGGCGCGACGACGACGGCCGCCGCCAGCACTAGTGCTATCGAGCGCGCGAGCAGCGATCGCCAGGAGCGCCGCCGCAGCCACACCACCGGCGGTATGACCGCGAGCAGCACTAGCGCCTCGCCGCGCACCAGCGCCGCCGCGCCGATCAGCGCGCCGATGAGCGCGATTTTCCAGAGACGCGCCTCCTTGTCCGAAAGCAGGGCGTAAGCGGTTAGCAGCAGGATCAGCACAAAGAGGAGAGTGAAGAAAACTTCGGTTAGTGTGAGGCTTGTGAACACGATTTGATTCGGCATCACCGCCAGCAGCCCGGCGCCGATCAGGCCCGCGGTTCGCCCAAATACCTTCGCGCCCAGCATGTAGATGAGGACGACCGTCAGGCTGCCGGCGACGGCATTGGCGAGTCGCGCCGACAGCAGGCTCTTCCCGGTGAGACGATAGATGGGAGTGAGCGCCATCGGATAGCCCGGCGGCCAGTGCGCTGTCGGATCGCCGTTAAAGTCGACATAGCCGTAGCCATCCGAAAACGCCGACGCCTGGAAGTCGTAGATCGTCATATCCCAGCGCCAGTAGGTCCGCGGATCGCACTGAACCTGGAACGCCCAGACGACCCGTAGCGCCAGCGCCAGTCCGAAAAGCAGGGCAACCCACGTCCCGGCATGACCGAGCACGCCCGGCGATGCGAATAAGCGGGACGACGCCACGCGCTCCTCGGGGGTCGGTGTTTCGGGTTCGGGAGGTTCCATTCCTGCGGCGGGTCCCATATGTGGCACCTGGAGGTAAATAGAGGTTATCCCCGCCTCATACTACGCGCGCCGCCTTCCTTCCGACAAGCGGGTGCGCTTCCCCGTTTGATTCCCTTCCTGACGTTGGCTATACTTCAGGCGGGCCAGCGTAGCTCAGAGGTAGAGCAGCGGTTTCGTAAACCGCGGGTCGAGGGTTCGAATCCCCCCGCTGGCTCCAGCCCTGGTCCCGCTACTTGTCCACCGCCATCACGTATTCGATTGCCTCTTGGAAAGAAGCGTAGGGTTTGGCGCCCCCCAGGTAACGGCCGTTGATGAAGAAGGCCGGAAGCACAATTCCGTTCGTCAACTGCGCATCATTGACGGCCTTCTGCGCGACCTGCTGGTCCGCCTGCACCGCGCTCGCCATCTTGCCCGAGTCCAGGCAGTCATTGAACGTGGCCGTGTCCAGCCCCAGTTGGGCCGCGAAGCCCTTCAGGCTGTCGACCAATTTGGCAACGTCGGCCGCCGGCTGATCAACCGATAGACTGGAGAATATCGACTGATTCTGAAACACCATATCGTGATATGGCCAGAATGCCCCCTGCGCGTAAGCGCACTCTCCCGCCTCCGCCGCCTTTTCGGAGTACTGGTCGCCTTTCGTCAGGAGAAGATTCATGAAGACGAATCGGACCTTATCTCCGTAGTTCGCCATGATCTGCGGCAGCGTGTCTGTGGCGAAGCTCGCGCATTTCAGACCCTGGAAGTCCGCGAACTCGATGATTGTGACCTTCGCGTCCGCCGGCCCCTGAGATGGGTTGTTGCCGGGGTCGATCTTGATCACTATCGGAGTCGGCTCAAGTGCCGGCGTGGCGACCACTGCTGTCGCCTGCGCCGTGGCCGTCGCCTCAGATGACGACGAACTCCCGCATGCGGCGCCGGCCAGCGCCCCAACCGCGGCAAAGACTCCGATCAGTCCCCCAAGAAAGCGCATCTTCGCTCTGCTCGACCGGCAAGACGCGCCTCTTGCCCGCTCCGCCCGCCCGACCAGTGTTCGCCGCTCGCACTCGGTCACAGTCCACTCCTGTCGCTGTCGCCGCCCGCATGCTGAACCAGATTCACTTTATGTAATGTCGTGCCGCCGGTCAAGGTTGACCGCGGTCGACAGCCATCGAAACTGGAGGTTTCTTCTAAGATCAGGCGAATGCCTGCTACGACTCGCCTGGCTGGATGTGGTACGATAATCGCCATGGTGGCAGAATCATCGTCCGACCGCCGCCTCCGTCTAGTCCGGCAGCATGCGTACAACGGGCTGGCGCTGTTGACACTGTACGACGGCTGGCGCTATTTCGAATCGCCGGATATCGACGGCTTCGTCCCCTTTGAGTTGCACCGTCGCACCGCTGTTGCCTGCGGCGACCCCATCTGCGCCGAGCCCGATCTGCCGGCCCTCCTGACCGCCTTCGCCGAATACTGCCAGAGACACCGCTGGCGTTTCGTCTTAGTCGGCGCGACCGACCGCGTCGCTCGCGTCGCATCGAAGCTTGGCCTCAAGCCGGTGAAGGTGGGCGAAGAGCCGCTGTTCGACCTGTCACAGCCGTTGCCGCGGGGCGACCGGGCCAAGCGGGCTCGCTGGCCCATCAACCGCGCTCGACGCGCCGGCGTTTGCGTCGAAGAGTATCGTGAGCGGTCGCCCGTCGTCGACGCAGAGATCGAAGAAGTCTCCGACGAGTGGTTGAGCGCGCGCAAGGGCTCGCCGATGGCTTTCCTCCTGCGTTCGCGGCCTCTGGCATTGCGAGAGGAGAAGCGTATCTTCATCGCCAGGCACGGAGAGCGCATCGTCGGAGTCATCGTCTGCTCGCCGGCCCGTGCTAGGATGATGATGCTCGTCGAGGAGTTGCCGCGACGCTCAGACGCCCCATTCGGTACCAGCGAGCTGCTAATCGACACTGCCCGCGAAGCCGCCCGCCGCGAGGGCTACGCCCTCTTCAGCCTCGGCGTCTCGCCTTTGCAGGGCGCGGCCGGTCGCCAGCCCTACGGCCGTTTCCGTCTGGCGCGGGCGCTGGCCGCCGCCTGCTACAGTTGCGCTAACGTCGTCTACAGCTTCCGGCTGCTCAACCGCTTCAAGAAAAAGTTTGCTCCGACGCGCTGCGAAGACAGCTTTCTCATCTATCAAAGCGCCCTCCTGGCCACGGCCCTGGCGGTCGTCACAGCGTTTTCGCCCGATGGCATCCCCTCGTTGCTGCTGCCCCGTCGCCTGCAGTGGCTGCGAGTCGTTCCGGCAGCGGCGCTCTGGTTTGCTGCAGTTGCAGGGCTCTTCGTCGCCGGCTTTGCCGCCTGGGAATTCCCAGCGCTGCAAACGCCGCTCCTTCTTGTGCGACACGCCTTCTCGCTGGCCGTGCTGCCCGAAGACCTGATGCAGGACGCGCGCATTACAGTCTTCGCCCATCGAATGGTCTCGCTCGTCATCGTTCTCGTCCTGACGGGCGGCGGCATGCTCTGGCGACGCCAGGCCGGAACTTAGACTCCATCGCCCACTGCGCCCTCTTGCCCGACGCCTTCCCGCGTGCAAACATCTATTGCAGGAGCGAAAAACGTTCGCGGAGAAACTGCCCCTTGAAGTGGAAGAACCTGGCCACGGCGCCTGATCAACTCACCGCCGAAATGTGGTGCGAACTCCTACGCGAAGCGGGGATACCAGCGATAATCCAGCCTTCCGACGCCGTCTCTTTTCTCGGCGTCTCACCTTCCCGCTGCCGCGTGATCGTGCCGGAGGAGCGTCACGAAGAAGCTGCGGCTGTCCTTAGAGAGAGGATGGGCGGCACAGTACGCATCGAGCCGCCCTAGGAGGCGTCGGCGGAGCTAAGAGGACGCTTCCAGCCGCAGCAGCCGCTTCTTCAACGGCAGGCCGCCCCCGAAGCCGCCCAGTCCGTTCTGCGCCACAACGCGGTGGCAGGGCACCACGATCGGCATTGGATTGGCGCCCACCGCCTGCCCGACGGCCCGCGCCGCCCCCGGCCGCCCGATCTGCTCGGCCACCTGCTTGTACGTCCGCGTCTCGCCGCGCGGGATATCGAGGAGCGCACGCCAGACGCGGCGCTGGAACTCCGTCCCCTGCGACAGGTCGATGTCGCCATTCGGCGACCAGTCGTCCCCGCGCGCGCAACTGCAAAGCCGTTCCGGCCACTCGCCAGGATCCGCCACCGGCGTCGCTGCGCCGCGAACGCGTAGCTCCTCCTCCACCGCCTCGCGCGTTGCCATCGGCATCGTCGTGATGCGAAGACCGCGCTCGCTTAAGCCGAAACCGATCCAACCGAGGTCAGTCCTGACCACATCGAAATCCATTCGTCTCCCTCCCTTGTCGGTCTCGGTGCCAGTATGCCCCCGCGCCGTCGACGGCGCAAGGCTCCGACGCCCCTGTTCGCTCGGTTTGCGATTCTATTCGATAAATGGTAAATTCGTCTTCTGAATCCGCGAAAGGCGACGCAGGATGCAAGCCGTCAAGCCCGACATCGATTACCGCATAGAGCAGTTCACCGTCTTCAACGACCGCCAGACCTCCTTCTATCTCCATCGCACCGAGCGGGCCGTCTTCGAAGCGGTGCAGCGCCTGAGCGGCGATGGGACGCTTCGCCTTCTCGATGTCGGCTGCGGGCTGGGCATGCAGGCGGCGCGACTGGCGCTCCATGGCTGGAAGGCCTACGGTATCGATGCCTCCGACCAGATGATGCGCCTCGGCCAGTACCGCTTCTATCAGGTCCACAGGAAGGTGCGCTTTGCCCGCGGCATCGCCGAAGCGCTCCCCTTTCGCAGCGCTACATTCGACGTAGTGATGTGCCAGGGCGCAATGGACCACTTCGCCGAAAAAGACGTCTTCGTCAGCGAGGTCGCGCGAGTGCTCAGGCCCGGCGGCCACTTCGTCGTAGCGCTAGCCAACTACGAGAGCATCTCCTGTCGCATCGGCAGGGCGATGCACGACCTCGGACGAGCCTTCCACGTCGAGACGCCGCAGCGCTACCATTTCTGGCGCATCCCGACCGACCACACGTTCGTCGGCAGCTACCGGCTGGTGACCGGCCTCGCCAACGGGGAGTTGCGACTTGCCCGCGCCCATGGCGTGTCGATGTTCCTGTTCCTGCCGCCCTGGCGCGAGCTCCTGGAGGCGCTGCCGTTCCGTGCTTCCGACGCCGTCTTCCGCGTCGTAGACCGCCTTGCCTCGCGCTTTCCGTCAGCGGCGGACGTCGTTGTCGCCACCCTTCACAAGGAAGACCTCAGCGACCTCCTACGGCTTCGACAAGACGCTCGGGGTAACGGGAAGAGACAAAGTAGCGTCGCACCCGTCTGCCTTCCTCAACGGTAAGCTCCACGCCCTCCGGAACACCCGAACGCTCCAGGCGCGCCGTCCACCAAGCGAGAAGCGTATCCCCCAACCGCCATAAATCAGCCAGTTGTAGCGCTTCGCCTCGTACGACTTTATCCATTCCAAGGGGATCGATTTTCGTAGCAAGCCGAAGCCGAATCGCACTTGCCCGTCGCCGACGACTATCTTCAGATAGCGAAACGTTATGATCGCGAAAACCATGAGCCCGAGCGCGACGGTCATCGCCAGACAGTAGACAGCGAAGGCGCCCGCGCCGGCGAAGCCTTTGAAGGCGGGTAAGATGATGGCAAAAACGATCGCCGCCAGACTGGCCAGCAGTATGGACTGAAACCAGGCTGGCATTGGAAGCTCTTCCTGATAGACCGGCAACGCTGTTTCCTTCGACCGCATCCTAGCAAAGCGCTTTCGCTCCCGCAATTTCGTTTAGACTGTGATATGATCGTTCTGCCATGGAACGAGGACAATTTGAAGAGCTTGTCGAGAGGGCACTGGAAGAGCTGCCGGAGCAGTTCCGCGAGCGTCTCTCGAACATAGACGTCGAAGTCGAAGACTATCCCAGCGCCGATGACCTGCGCGTCTCCGGCGCCCGCCGCGGCCAGACGCTGCTCGGCCTCTATCGCGGCGTGCCCCAGACCCGACGCGGCATCTGGTACAATTTCGTCCCGCCGGACCGCATAATCATCTACCAGCGCCCTATCGAGCTCTCCTGCCGCAACAGCGAGGAGATCGTCGAGAAGGTAGGCCACGTCTTCCGCCACGAGATCGCCCACCACTTCGGCATCGACGACGAGACCCTGCGACAAATGGGCGCCTATTAGCCATGCTCCCAACCGACGAAGGCGAACCCGGCTACGATGACGAGGGCGAGCCCGAAGGCGAAGGCTGGGAACTGGACCCCAACGACCCGACGCACCCGGATTTCGACCTCTCCGAGGCCGGCTACTACGGCGTCGAGCCGGAGCGCGGGACTAACTACGTCTGGCGCGCGCTCGTCGTCGTAGTCCTCGTCCTCCTCCTCCTCGCTCTCCTCGGGCCCGCCTGCGCCCGCCTCTTCTCGTAGCCCCCTGCACGTCGTCGGACTGCCGATTTCGTTGACTCCATTCGAACGGCGATGATAACATTGTGCCGAAATGCGCAATCGATCCACAGGCGGCGCGGGCCAATCGCCCGACGAACCGGGCGCTCCTTCAACGGCCGCGCTTCTTCAAAGGAAAACGATGACGACGCTACTCGGCGTGCCGGAGGTCGTCGTCGATCGCCTTCCCGTTTACGCGCGTACGCTCGCCGCGCTCGAAAGCCACGGACGCCAGGTGGTGAGCTCCCAGGAGCTCGGCGATGAGCTGGGAGTGACGCCCGCCCAGATCCGCAAAGACCTGAGCTACTTTGGGCGCTTTGGCAAGCAGGGCCGCGGCTACAACGTGCAGCGCCTGGCATGCGAACTGCGGCGAATCCTCGGCCTCGACCAGGAGTGGTCGATGGTGCTGGTCGGCGTCGGCAACCTGGGCCGTGCCATCCTCAGTTACAGGGGATTTGCGCCGGAGGGCTTCAAGATCGTCGCCGCTTTCGATGCACACAACGACGCCGTAGGCAGATCAATCGGCGGCGTCAAAGTCTACAACGTGAAGAACCTGCCGCAATTCCTCCAGAGCAGCCCGGCCGCCATCGGCATCGTCGCGGTGAGCGCTTCCGCCGCTCAGGAGGTCGCCGACACGCTGGTGGCCGCCGGCGTCAGGGGGATCCTCAACTACGCGCCCGTTGCGCTGCGGGTGCCAGAAGGAACGCAGCTAAAGGACATCGAGCCGGTGCTCGCCCTCCAGAGCATGACCTACTACCTGAAGGGCGCTATCCCCTAGCGACCTGTCAGGTCACAGGCTCGCGACGAGCGATTCCTCTTCCGTCGGCAGGCTGCGCTTGATCACGTCCAGGTGCTCCAGTGCCGCGCCGGCGCCGATCGCCGTGCAGTTCATCGGGTTCTCGGCGACGTGGCAAGGCACGCCCGTCTCCTGCGTCAGCAGCACGTCAATGTTGCGCAGCAAAGCGCCTCCGCCCGTCAGCACAATGCCCCTGTCTATCACGTCCGAGGCCAGCTCCGGCGCCGTCCGCTCCAGCACCGAGCGCACCGCCTGCACAATGCTCGCCAGGCAGTCCTGGATCGCCTGCGTTATCTCGTGCGAAGTGATAACGATCGTCTTCGGGAGGCCCGTTATCTGGTCTCGACCGCGGATGTCCATCGTCAGGTCCTCCTCCAGCGGCAAAGCGCTGCCGATGGTGATCTTCGCCTCCTCTGCCGTCCGGTCGCCGATGACGAGGTTGTGCCGCCGCTTAACGTAGGCCGCGACGGCATCATCCAGCCGGTCGCCAGCCACCCGGATCGACTCGCTGACGACAATGCCGTACATGGAGATGATCGCCGCCTCGGCTCGCCCGCCGCCGATATCGACGATCATGTTGCCGCTCGCCGAGGCCACGGGTATCCCGGCGCCGATCGCCGCCGCCAGCGGCTCGGGCACCAGATGCGCCGGCCGTCGTGCGCCCGCCTGCTCCGCCGCGTCCCGCACCGCCCTCTGTTCGACGCTCGTGACGCCGGCGGGGATGCACACCATCACCTCCGGCTTGATCAGATGCATCCGGCCCAGCGCCCGGCTGATGAAGTAGCGCAGCATCGCCTCCGTTATGAGGTAGTCCGCGATGACGCCGTCGCGCATCGGCCGGATCACCGAGATGCTGCCCGGCGTTCGCCCGATCATCGACCGCGCGGCCTCGCCGACCGCGACCACGGTGTTGTCGCGAGTTGCCAGCGCCACCACTGATGGCTCGTTGATGACAATGCCCTTCCCGCGTGCGTACACCAACACGTTAGCTGTCCCCAGGTCAATTCCCAGTCTCTTTGTGAGCATTAGCTTCCCCCAGCTTCTTTCCGCGCCGGCGCCCTGGTGCGCTGCACGCGGCCTCCCAGCGACCTCAGCTTCTCGTCGAACCGCTCGTAGCCGCGGTCCAAATGGAATATGTCGCCGATTTCCGATTCGCCGTCCGCTGTCAGCGCCGCCAGCACGAGCGCCGCGCCGGCCCGCAGGTCGACCGCGCGCACGTTCGCCGCGAACAGCGGCGTCGGCCCATTTACAATAACCGTCGTCCCCGACGTGATCACCTCCGCGCCCATCTTCCGTAGCTCTCCCACGTAGAGCATGCGGTTTTCGAAGACTCGCTCATAGATCGAGCTCACGCCGCGCGCCTGTGTCAGCAGCGCCGCCAGTGGCGCCTGCAGGTCGGTCGCCAGACCCGGATACGGCACCGCCTGAGCGTTTATCGCACGCAGCGACCCAGTGCTCGTCACGTGCAGCCTCTCATCCGTCTCTTTCACCTCGACGCCGGCCTCCTCCAGCTTCCAGATCAGGGCGTCGAGTTGACGCGGCACGCCCTCCAGGATCTCAACGTCGCCTCCGGTCGCGGCCGCCGCGATCGCGAATGTGCCCGACTCGATGCGGTCGGGAATGATCGTGTGACGGGCGCCGTGCAGCTCGCCGACACCCTCGATCTCGATTGTGTGCCTGCCGGCGCCGGAGATGCACGCCCCCATGTGCGTCAGCATCTCTACTAGACTCTCGATCTCCGGCTCGGCGGCCGCGTTGACCAGCGTGGTTTTGCCCTCCGCCAGCGTTGCCGCCAGGATCAGGTTCTGCGTGCCGAGAACGCTCGGGTAATCGAGGAATATCCGGCTGCCGCGCAGTCGCTGCGTGCGGGCCGTGTACCTGTCGCCGTCACGGCCGACTGTGGCGTTAAGGCGACGAAAGCCGTCGAGATGCACGTTGACCGGGCGCAGCCCGATGATGTCGCCGCCGGGCGGGAAGCAAGTCGCCTCGCCGAAACGCGCGAGCAGCGGCCCCATCACCAGGAAACTGCCCCGCAAGTGCGTCGCCAGATCGCTCGGCGCCTCCAGCTTGTCGACGCCGTCCGCCTTCACCCGCAGCGACGACGACGAAGTGTACTCCACCGTCGCCCCCAGCGCGCGCAGGATCTCCACCATGAAGCGAACGTCCTGGATCTCCGGAACGTTCTCCAAGTAACAATCGTCAGACGTAAGGAGCGTCGCCGCCAGAGCGTGGATTGCGGCGTTCTTGTTGCCGCTCACGCGCACGCTGCCCTCCAGGCGGTGGCCGCCCTCTACGAGAAAACAATCTCCTGCCACGGTCTCACCAATCGTCTGGGGTCGCTTTGGGCTTAACACTACCATCACTACCGGCCGACTTCAAGCCGCGTAGACTCGCCGGCGTCGATAGGCACAGCTATCCGGCGACCGGTGCACGACTCTGGGGTTGAATGAGGTCTTGACCGCGACGCTAGGGGGCAGGAGGCATCTGATCGCCGGGGCCGCGACGGCGACGCCTTCGCTCCGCCACCTTGATAGCGATGAGAGACCGTCGCAGCTCCGCTTGCACGCGGCTCATGTCGACGGCGGCCTCGCGACTCGCCAGTTGCTTCTCGGCGCGCGCCCGCGCTTCCTGCGCCAGCGCGATGTCGATCTCCTCCGCGCGCTCCGCCGACTCCGCGAGGATGACTACCTTGTCGTCGCGCACTTCCAGGAAGCCGCCGGTGACCATCATGTACGTCTCGTCGCTGCCGGCCTTCTGCAGCCGCAGCTCGCCCGGCTCCAGCGACGTTATCAGCGGCGCATGCGACGGCAGCACCGTCAGCTCGCCGGCCGCTCCCGGCGCCACAACGGCGTCGATCTCCGTGTCGGAGAAAACGACGCGCTCGGCCGTGATAACGTCAACGCTCAGCTTTGCCATCGATCAGCTTCCTCTCGCCCACCTCCGGCGGGCCGCGCCTTTAGCGGGCGCCGGCAGCCAGCTTCTCCGCCGCCTCGCTCGCCTCCTCGATCGTGCCGACCATGTAGAACGCTTGCTCCGGCAGGTCGTCGTGCTTGCCGTCCAGGATCTCGTTGAAGCCGCGCACCGTGTCGCGGATCGAGACGTAGCGCCCGGGCCGGCCGGTGAACGGCTCCGCCACGAACATCGGCTGCGACAGGAACCGCTGGATTCGACGCGCCCTCTGCACCGTCAGCTTGTCCTCCTCCGACAACTCCTCCATGCCCAGGATGGCGATGATGTCCTGCAGGTCCTTGTAGCGCTGCAGCACTTGCTGGACGCCGCGGGCCGCGCGGTAGTGGTCCTCGCCAACAACGTTGGGATCAAGAATACGCGAGAACGAGATCAGCGGGTCGACGGCCGGGTACAGCCCCTGCTCGGTGAGTGCGCGGTCGAGGGCGACGACGCCGTCCAGGTGACCGAACGTCGTCGCGACACCCGGGTCGGTGTAGTCGTCGGCAGGGACGTAGATCGCCTGGAAGGACGTGATGGAGCCCTTGTTCGTCGATGTGATGCGTTCCTCCAGGTCGCCAATCTCCGTCGAAAGCGTCGGCTGATAGCCCACGGCCGACGGCATGCGACCCAGCAGCGCCGAGACCTCCATGCCCGCCAGCGTGTAGCGGTAGATGTTATCGATAAACAGCAGAACGTCCTGTCCCTCGCGGTCGCGGAAGTACTCCGCCATCGTCAGACCGGTGAGGCCGATGCGTACGCGCACGCCCGGCGGCTCGTTCATCTGTCCGAAGACAAGGACGGTCTTGTCGATGACGCCGGACGCCCGCATCTCTTGCCAGAGGTCGTTGCCCTCACGAGAGCGCTCGCCGACGCCGGCGAATACGGAGGTGCCGCCGTGCTCGCTGGCAATGTTGCGGATGAGCTCCTGGATGATCAGGGTCTTGCCGACGCCGGCGCCGCCGTACGCTCCCACCTTGCCGCCGCGCGTGAACGGTGTGATCAGGTCGATGACCTTGATTCCGGTTTCCAGCATCTGGACGGTCGTCGCCTGCTCCTCGAAGGAAGGCGGCATCGCATGTATTGGGCTGCGCTCCTTCGCCTCGACCGGCCCCATGTTGTCGATGGGATCGCCGGTGATGTTGAACAGGCGGCCGAGCGTTTCCTTACCCACGGGGACGGTTATCGCCTGGCCGGTGTCGACGGCGTTAGCGCCGCGGCCCAGGCCGTCCGTGGAGCCCATCGCCAGACAGCGCACCCAGTTGTTGCCCAGGTGTTGCTCCACCTCAGCGACGAGCTTCTCCGTGCCCATCTCGATCTCAACGGCATTGTAGATCTGGGGGAGCTCATCCGGCGGGAACTCCACGTCGACCACCGTGCCGATAATCTGCACAACCTTGCCCGTTGCCATGTGAAACCTCCGTCCTATTCGGCCGATCTCAGGGCCTCGGCGCCGCCGACCAGGTCCAGCAGCTCCTTGGTAATCGTTTCCTGACGAGCCTTGTTATACGTAAGCGTCAGATCATCCACCATCTCGTTCGCCGCGTCTGTGGCGCTGCGCATGGCGATCATGCGCGCCGATTGCTCGCTGGCGCTCTTTTCCAGGATCGCCTCGTACACCTGGCGCTGAACGTAGCGCGGCAGCAGGTCATCGAACACCTCCTGCGGCGACGGCTCATAAATGTACTGGATCGACATGGTCGATTCCCGCGGTGGGATCTGGATTGGCAGCAACTGGCGCATCTCCGGTCGCTGCACCATCGTGTTGATGAACAACGGGAACACCAGGTAGACGTGGTCGACAGCTCCCGAGACGTACTCGTCCATGACAACGCGGGCCAGCGGCCTGGCGTCGTCAAGCGAAGGGTAGTCGGCGAGATTGGTGAACTCGGCAATCGCGGGAAGGCCGGTCCGAGCGAGGAAGTCGCGCGCCTTGCGGCCCACAGCCACCGTCTTCACCTCCAGGTTCTGGTGCTCCAGCGCGAAGGCGGCCGTGAAGCGGTTGAGGTTCGCGTTGAGGCCGCCGCACAGACCGCGGTCGGTGCTGATGAGCACTATCGCCACCTTCTGGGCCTCGCGCGATTCCAGAAGCGGATGCGGCGCTTCCTGTCGCTGGCTCTGGAGGCTTTCCTGCAGGTCGGACAGCATCTGGCGCATCTTTTCGGCGTAGGGGCGCGTGGCCAGCGCGTTTAGCTGCGCCCGCCGCATCTTCGACGCCGCCACCATCTCCATGGCTCGCGTTATCTTCGCCGTGCTGGTTACCGAGCGGATGCGCCTGCGAATTTCACGAATAGTTGCCATTTTGTCTCGTCAGTCTCTCTGTCGACGGATAGCGGATGCCTAGTAGGGCATCGTCTGCTTGAACTCGCCGATGGCCGCCTTCAGCCCCTCCTCGATCTCCGGCGTCAGTTCCTTCTTCTCTTCGATCTGCTGTCCCACTTCAGAGTGGCTGCTCGCCATGAACTTATGGAACGCCGACTCGAAATCGCGGATCTTGTTCACCGGCACGTCGTCCAAGAGGCCGTTGGTTGCGGCGTAAAGGATTTCCACCTCCTCGTGCAGGTTCATCGGCTCGTACTGCGGCTGCTTCAGCACCTCCGTCACGCGCTGCCCGCGCTCGAGCTGGTTCCGCGTCGCCACGTCCAGCTCTGACGTGCCGAACTGCGCGAACGCCTGCACGTTGCGGTACTGCGACATATCCAGACGCAGGCGGCCCGCCACCTGGCGCATCGCCCGCCTTTGCGCGGCGCCGCCGACGCGCGACACAGAAAGACCGGCGTTCATTGCCGGCCGGATGCCGGCGTTGAACAGGTCGGTCTCCAGGTAGATCTGGCCATCGGTGATGGAGATGACGTTTGTCGGGATATAGGCCGAGACGTCGCCCGCCTGCGTTTCGATGATGGGCAGCGCCGTCAGGGAACCACCACCGAGCTCGCTCGATAGCCTCGCCGCGCGCTCCAGCAGTCGACTGTGCAGATAGAAGACATCACCCGGGTAGGCCTCGCGCCCCGGCGGTCGCCGCAGCAGCAGCGATACCTGCCGGTAGGCCCAGGCGTGCTTCGATAGATCGTCATAAATAATGAGAGCGTCTTTCCCCCGCTCCATGAAGTCCTCGCCCATGGCGCAGCCGGAGTAGGGGGCCAGGTACTGGAGCGGCGCCGGGTCGGCCGCGCTGGCGGCGACGACAATCGTGTGCTCCATCGCGCCGTGCTGCTCGAGCAGCGCCACCGTCTGCGCCACCTTCGACGCCTTCTGCCCGATCGCGACGTAGACGCAGGTGAGGTCGCCACCTTTCTGGTTGATGATGGTGTCAATGGCCAGCGCGCTCTTGCCCGTCGTGCGGTCGCCGATGATGAGCTCGCGCTGTCCGCGGCCGATCGGCGTGATGGCGTCGATGACCTTGATGCCGGTGAGAACCGGCGTATCGACCGATTGGCGCGCCACGACGCCGGGAGCGATGCGCTCTACCGGAAGCATCCTATCCGTCGCAATGGGTCCCTTGCCATCGATAGGATTGCCCAGCGGGTCGACGACGCGCCCAATAAGCGCCTCGCCGACCGGCACCTGCACGATTCGTCCCGTCGAGCGCACTTCCGCGCCCTCGCCGAGAGTCGTGTAGTCGCCCAGCACCATTATGCCGATGGTGTCCTCTTCCAGGTTGAGAGCCAGGCCCATGGCGCCATTGTCGAACTCGACGAGCTCGCCCGCCAGGCAGTTGGAGAGACCGTGGACGCGGGCAATGCCGTCGCCGGCCTCGATCACAACTCCAACGTCAACGGCGGTGACCGACGCGCCGAAGTTCTCGATCTGCTGCTTGAGGATGGATGCTATCTCTTCGGGCCGTACTGCCATATCACTCTCTCCGTTGCAAGTGTCTTCCTATGCAACTCAGCCGCTCTCGGCGGCGCTTTCTCCAAGGGTCGGTATCCAGCCGCCGCCACCTCGCAGGCTCTTCTTCAGAGAAAGAAGCCTGCTGCGCGTGCTGCCGTCTATCAGCGTATCGCCTATGCGTGCGACGAGCCCTCCCAGGATGCTCGGGTCCACCGCCTGCTCCAGGCTCACCGTCTTGCCGGTCATCGCGCCGAGCTTCGCCGCCACCTCCGCCGTCTGCTGGTCGCTCAGAGGCACCGCCGTCGTGACCAGCGCGCGCGCCCGGCCCTCGTGCTCGTCGAGAAGGTCCGAGAACTCCGACTGTACCTGCTCGACGAGGCGGATCCGGCGCTTCTCGACCAGCAGTCTCGCCAGGTTCAGTACGCTGGGCGCGACATCGGGAAGGGCCGCCTTCAGGAGACGGTCTTTCTCGGCGTCCGGCACCCGGTCGCTCTGAAGCACCGCCGCGGCGTCGAACCGCGCGACGAGCTCGCTCAGCTCGCTCAGATCGCCCAGCCAGCGCCTCGGGTCGCCCTGCTCCAGGGCCACCGAGAAAGCTGCCCTCGCATAACGCTTGGCTGCTGCCTCGACTATCATGCTATGCCTCCGCGCCGCGCTAACGCCGGCTCGTCAAACTTTCGCTTCGACGGCTTCAGGCGTTATTGCTGCGCGCTCTGCTGGAAGCTCGACTGGGCGAGCACTTCCTCGATCAGGCGCTCGTGGGCTTTTCTGTCCAGGGACTGCCCGATGACCTTCTCGGCGGCCGTTATCGTCAGGTCGCCGAACTCGCGGCGTATCTGGGCGATGGCTTCATCGCGCTCCAATGCGATCTCGTTGCGCGCCCTTGTCAGGAGCGACTCCGCCTCTGTCTGAGCAGCCTGCCGCGCCTCCTCCTGGATGCGGTTGGCGATCTGCTGCGCCTGGCCGATGAGCCCCTGGCCCTCCTGGCGCGCCTCTTCCAATCGCTTATGGACGGTGACGTCGGCTTGTGTCGCCTGCTCCTTCATCCTCTCCGCCGCTTCGAGGCCCTCCCTGATGCGTTGCGAGCGCTGGTCCATCATGCGCAGGACCGGTTTGTACGCTATCATCCGCATCGCCGCCAGAAGGATGGAGAAGCCGATGAGTTGCGCAAGCAATCCCGGCAGGTTGATGCCTAGAGCGCTGATACCTAAGACGACGAAATCCACGAGACGTTCCTTTTGTTACTTACGTCGCCGAGAACACGAACCCGATCATGACGGCCACGACCAACGCGTAGATCGCGATGGCTTCCGCGAAGGCGATGCCCAAGATCATGTTCGTCGTGATTACCGGTTGTGCTTCCGGGTTACGGCCCAGGGCTTCCATTGCCTTGCCCGTGAGCATTCCGATGGCAAGGGCCGGTCCTGGGGCGCCGAACCCAATTGCTATTCCGGCGGCAATGAATCGCATTCCGCCGTCGTCGATTGCCAGCATTGGAAGAAGACTAATCAGGTCCATTTACTCCTCCCTAAGTCCTATCACTATTTGCAACCTACGTTCAGACAACAACCACCGAACTCTGCCTGCCTACGCGGGCAGCGCCGGCTCGTGCTCATGGCTATCGCCGCCTTCCTCATGCGAGGTGACAGCTATGACGCCGAATACAAGCGTCAGCATCGCGAAGATGAACGCCTGGATCAGCCCGACGAACAACTCCAGACCGTAGACCAGGTCGAGCGCGATTACCGGGAGCAGGAACAGGATGACCAGGAACAGCATCTCCCCGGCGAAAATGTTGCCGAAGAGACGGAAGGTGAAGCTGAGCAGCCGTGCGAGTTCCGCTATGAACTCCAGTATTCCGACGAAGAAGCCGATGAGCCCGCCCTTGAAGTTGAAGAACTTGCCGGCGTACTTGAAGAAGCCCTGCGACGTTATTCCCCAGAACTCGACAAATATCGCCGACATTATCGCCAGCGCCAGCGTCGCGTTCAGGTCCGTGTTGATGCTGCGCAGGAATGGGACAAGCTCCCCGGCCTTCTGGTTCGACTTGAGGTCCTTCGTTTGCGCCTGCACCTGCGTTGCTATATCTTGCGTTGTTGTGGTGGAAGTCACGTTCAACTCAAGGCTGTCGGGTTCGTGCGGCGGCCAGGAGGGAAACCCCGGCAGGATCATGTTCACGCCGGCGACCTTGTTGAACACGTTGGCCTTGTCCACAACCGCGGCTTGCGTGCCGCCGAAGGGCTCAATCTTGCCTATCGTGGCAACGCCGGGAAGCAGCCCGAACCAGTTGGCCGCGACGACGTAGAGGAAGATTGTCGCGATTACCGGGAAAAAGCGCCGCGCGTGCTTCTCCCCCGCCGTCCCGACGACCATGTTGTAGAGCGCTTCGACAATCATTTCGAAGAAGTTTTGAATGCCCGTCGGCACAAGGCTCATCTTCCGCGTCGCGAAGTAGCCGAAGGCGATGAGGAGGACGATCACGACTCCGGCGGTCACCATCGTATTCGAAATCGGGTATCCGTCGGTGAAGAGTGGAAGCGGGCCGAGCGAGATGGCGAAGTGCCCGATTCGTGAAAGCGTTTCCGCCTTCAGCTCTACGATCGGCCGCGCCGACCGCAGCGACAGGAAGCCAATCAGCATGGCCACGAAGACGACCGCGATGATCAGGTACAGTTTGAGCTTGCCCAACTCAGCCCCTCTTTTTCGGACCTACCACTGCTATCACGTCCATCAACATTCGGTAGCCGCCGAAGAAAGCGATGACCAGTCCAGCGAACAACCCGGCCAGCGTAAGGAACGGATTTGTGCCGAACTTACCGTCCAGCCACACGCCGCCTAGAACGCCCGCCGTGATGCAAAAGGCCACGTACCAACCGATGCCAACCAGACGCAACGCCGGCGGAAGACCGCCCATCAGATTCGCCTCACGTTCGGGGGTGGCTCCGGCTTGTGAACTGTAGCACCAAGTTGTTTTTTAAAACAAGCGAACCAAATCACCAGATATCTTCTACTA
>JBEKKV010000014.1:0-39928 GCA_050010555.1 Dehalococcoidia bacterium | reverse complement strand
ACTGGCAGACGAGAAGAGCGAACCTGTCCAAAAGGGGTCGCGGCCGCTGACGAGGCGCGAAGCCGAAACGCTGGAGCGCGAGGTGCCCACCTGGTCGCTGGCCGATAGCCGGCTGGAAGAGGAGTTCCTCTTCAAGGACTTCGAAGAGGCGATGGGGTTCGTGCAGCGCGTCGCCAGGATCGCGCAGGAAGAAGACCATCATCCGGACATCGAAGTGTCGTACAACAAGGTGCGACTCGTCCTCACGACGCACAAGATCGGCGGGCTCTCCCGGAACGATTTCATAGTGGCGGCTAAGATAGAGCGCCTGCTATAGTTGCGGCACGAACAGACGGGAAGGAGCCCGCCGCATGGCGGATGACCTTCGGGGAAAGACGGCGCTCGTAACGGGCGCCGCCAAACGCATCGGCGCAGCGATCTCGCGGGCGCTGGCGCGCGAAGGCGTCAATGTCGTCCTTCACTACCACGACGCCTCTCACGAAGCCGAGCAACTGCGGAGCGAGATTGAGGCGCTGGGCGTCGCCTCCTGGCTCGTCCAGGCGGACCTCGAGAAGCCGGCGGAGTACGAGACGCTGATCGCCCGCAGCATCGATGCTGCCGGCAAGCTCGACATCCTCGTCAACAACGCCTCGCTCTTCACCCTCGACTCACTGACGAAGGTGACGTTCGAAAGCCTCACGCAGAACATGCAGGCGAACGCCTGGGCGCCCTTCACCCTCAGCCGCGACTTCGCCCGCCTGGCCGGCCGCGGCAAGATCGTCAACCTCGTCGATTCCCGCACGCACGACTTCGACTGGACGCACGTCGCCTACATCCTGAGCAAGCACGTCCTGCTGGTGCTGACGCGCGTCACCGCCCTCCGCTTCGCGCCCGACATCACCGTCAACGGCGTCTCGCCAGGGCTCATCCTGCCGCCGCCGGGCGAAGACGAGAGCTACATCGACCGTCTGACGAACACCGTCCCCCTGAAGCGCCACGGCTCGCCGGAGGACATCGCCGAAGCGGTCATCTACCTGCTGAAAAGCGACTTCGTCACCGGCGAGGTGATCAACGTCGACGGCGGCCGCCACCTGAAGGAGTATGAGAGTGGATCGCGTCCTGATAAGTGATCTTGCCGCCCGCTGCATCATCGGCGTCAACGACGACGAGCGCGAGGAGAAGCAGGACGTGCTCATCAACCTGACGGTCTTCACCGACGTCAGCGCCGCCGCCCGCAACGATAGCATTGAGGCCGCCCTCGACTATCGCCTCATCCGCTCCGACGTGCTGGAACTGGTCGAGGTCTCGCATTACTTCCTCCTCGAAGCGCTGGCCGAGGCGATAGCCGTCATTTGCCTGAAGCACCGCGGCGTCGAGGGCGTGCGGGTGCGCGTAGACAAGCCCGGCGCGTTGCGCTTCGCCCGCAGCGTGGCGGTGGAGATCGACCGGGGGCGCGCGGAGCCGTGACACTGGCGTTCATCGGCGTGGGGTCGAACATCGAGCCGGCTGCAAACGTGCGAACGGCGCTGAGAAAAGAGGTCGCAGATGGACGTTAGAAACGAGAGGATCGAAGGCCTTATCCGGCAGCTCTTGACCGAGTTGGGAGAGGACCCGCAACGTGAAGGGCTGGCCCGCACCCCGCGACGGGTCGCAACGTCGCTTGCTTTCCTGACCTCCGGCTACAACGTCGACATCGAAGCGCTCATCAACGGCGCTCGCTTCACGCAGGAGACGACCAGCATGGTCATCCTGCGTAACATCGAGTTCTACAGCCTCTGCGAGCACCACATGCTTCCCTTCTTCGGTCGCTGTCACATCGGCTACCTGCCCGGCGGTCGAGTGTTCGGCGTCAGCAAGCTCGCCCGCCTCGTCGAAGTCTTTGCGCGGCGGCTCCAGCTTCAGGAGCGACTGACGGAGCAGATCTCGCACGCGATCATGGATGCTATCGACCCCGTCGGCGTCGGCGTTCTCATCGAAGCGCAGCACCTCTGCATGATGATGCGCGGCATCCAGAAGCAGCAGGCCGTCATGACTACGTCCTCATTGTTGGGCAGCTTCCGCGAGAACGCCACGACGCGGCAGGAGTTCCTCACTCTCATCAACCGCCGGGAACCATAGCGGGCTGACGTGTCGCCGGGCTTCTGACGGTGGGCTGCCCGCGATGGTAGAATCAAACTAGAACGGCCCGTCATGTAGCAAGGATGACCCGCGTTGCCGGAGCCAGATCTTCCTCGCAGTGTCTTCTCTCCGATTGCTCGCAACTACGACCGTCCGGCGTTGGCGCTAAGCCTCTTCCAGTACCGTCGCTGGCACCGTTTCCTGCTCGACCGGCTGGAGCTGCCGGCGCAGGGCGGCCCGCCGCTCCGCATCCTCGACATGGCGACCGGCACCGGCGCGCTCGCGCTCGACCTGGCGGCTCGACCGGACATCGAAGTCGTCGGCGCCGACATCACGCGCCCGATGCTGGCGAAGGCGCTCGTCCGCACCCGCAGGAGCCGCGCCTTAGAGCGCCTTTCGTTCATCGAGTGTAGCGCCGAGACGCCGCCCTTCAAGGACGGCTGCTTCGACGCGCTCGTCTTCGCCTATCTGCTGCGCTACGTCACCGACGTCTCGTCGACCCTCTGCTGCCTCGCGTCGCTGGTCAAGCCCGGCGGGAGGATCGCGTCCCTCGATTTCGCCGTGCCGCGCGGCGTCGCCTATCCCTTCTGGCGGGCCTACACTGGGCTAGCGCTCCCGCTCGGTGGCTGGCTCTTCTCCGACGCCTGGCGGAGGACTAGCTCCTTTCTCGGCCCGAACATCCGCGACTTCTACCATCGCTGGCC
Source organism: Dehalococcoidia bacterium (assembly GCA_050010555.1). Taxonomy (GTDB): domain Bacteria; phylum Chloroflexota; class Dehalococcoidia; order DSTF01; family JALHUB01; genus JALHUB01. The sequence goes on along the minus strand of JBEKKV010000014.1, from coordinate 37,127 downwards.
GGAGGACCGCCTTCTGCGCGCCTGGCGAGACGCCGGGATTACCGAGGTCCAATCGAAGCGGCTGTCGCTCGGCGGCGCCATCGTCATCTGGGGAAGGAGAGCGCCTTGAGCACCGGCGAAGACGCCCAACCGACGGCGCCCGGCTTCCGTCCAGCCTTCTATGCCCTCCGTACCGGCGGCTGGCGCGACTACGTGACGCTGCTCCATCCGCCGTACACGGCCTGGCACCTGAGCTATGTCGTCCTAGGCGTTGCTGTTGCGCCGGCGGTACACGTCGACCGGCTGATCGCGACGCTGGTCGCTTTCTTCCTGGCGATGGGCCTTTCCGCGCACGCCCTCGACGAACTGGCGGGCCGCCCCCTGAACACGCGCATCCCGCAGTCGACGCTCCGAACGATAGCGATAGGCGGCCTGGGCATCGCCGTGGCGATGGGCCTAGTCGGCAGCGTCGTCGTGACGCCGTGGCTCTTGGGCTTCGTCGCCTTCGGGCTGTTCATCGCGCCCGCCTACAACCTGGAGTGGTTCGGCGGGCGCTTCCACTCCGACGCCTGGTTCGCCTTCGCCTGGGGCAGCTTCCCCTTCCTGACGGCCTACTGGGTGAGCGGCGAACGGGTGGCGCTGCCCGCGCTGTTCGGAGCCGTCGCGGCGTTCGCCTTGAGCCTGGCGCAGCGGAAGCTCAGCTTTCGAGTCCGGAGCGTGCGCCGTCGGGTGCGGGAGATCGAAGGGAAGCTGGTCTACGCCAACGGCGCCGTCGAGGAGATCGACCAGGTGTGGATCATTCAGCCGCTGGAGCGCGCGCTGATGCTGATGGCACTGGCGATCGTGACCGTTAGCATCGCCGCTCTCCTGTCGCGGCTCCAGTGATTCTATTTCGAGGAGGCCCGCTCCGATCGAGCTTTCAGAGCGCTGTTCATCTCTTCGAAGCCCTGCCTGGTAGCCGCGGCCAATCCACCGAGAAACGACACGAGCATACCCCTGAACACCTCTCTTTGAACCAGGTGCACGCGGCCCTCACCGGCAGGCGTCAGAATGAACATGTGCTCCCCATCAACAAGCCCACGAACCACGAGCCGGCCCAGCCACCGTAGCTCATGCAGTGGGTCGGCCGTCAGGACCGTCGGCCGGAACGTCATGCCCCTCGCTCCAGGAGGTTAAATCCTCACCCGCAAGCGGGCCCCCGGTTCTAGCTGTCCCGTCGCGCTCGGTATGAACGGGTTCCAGTCTGGATACGACGCGAGGTCAGTGAGGATTGCCCACACCTTAGCGGCATCCGCCTCGATGTCGATCTCAGCACCAATCTCTCTCAACGCTGGCCCTCCCGCAGGCTGGCGAGTGGAAGTCGAAACAGCCCGGAGCTTGTGCCGACACCACGTCCGGGCGTACCAGGCCTCCTAGCGGATGATGTCGGCGATGGTGCCGAACGAGTAGCCCCGCGCCTTCAAACCGTCGATGACCTGCTGTAGCGCCGCCGCGTCCTGCGACTCTGAGCCGACGTGCATTATGTAAATCGCGCCCGGCTCCGCCTTCGACAGGCTCGTCTGCACGATCTGGTCGACGCTGGCGCCGTTCCAGCCCAGCGTGTCGACGGTCCACATCACAACGTAGTCGTAGCCCGCGGTGTGCGCGTCGCAGAACACCGAGCCGTCGATATCGCCGTAGGGCGGGCGGAAGTAAGGCTTCGTCGTCTTCCCCGTTATCGACCGGATCGCCAGGTCGGCCTGGTCCAGCTCCGCGATGCGGTCCTTCGTGCTCAGCGGCCCCATACCCGTCGAGAGGCCGGTGAAGGACGGATGGTCCTGCGAGTGGTTCATGATGAGATGGCCGGCGTTCGCGATCGCCTTGACGAGATCGGGGTTCGCCTGCGACCACGCCCCGGTGAGGCTAAAGCTGGCCTTGATGCCGTTCGCGGCCAGGATCTGCAGGACCTGCGTGGTGTTGCCGGCGTCGGCGCCTGCGTCGAATGTGAGCGCGACCATCTGCCGCGTCGAGTTGCCGCGCTGGACTTCGAGCGCTGGGTGATCGCATTCGGCGGACGGCGGCGGCGGCGCGGGCGTCTCTGGCGCGAGCGTCGCCGGCGGCGAAGTCGCGGCCTGCTCGACAGGAGTGTCGGTGGCCTGCGGCGCGACCGTCGGCGCTACGGTGGCCGGCGACGAGTGGTCGCAGGCAACGAGCGCGATGGCGCCCATCGCCAGCGCAGTCGCCGAGAACGCAGCCAGAAGACGCAGCTTCACCATGGCGGGTTCAATCGTAGGCTTAGAGGCGTGGATTCAGCAATAGGCTTGAGGACAGCAGTTTTTCAGCGCTTGCTGAGTGTCTGGCCGCGCTTCTCCTCCAGGCGGCCGAGGGCACGCCCCTTGTCGGGATGCGGGTCCCGCACCAGGCCGTAGATCTCGCGCCCTTCGTGCCCCTCGGGCAGATGCTCTGTTATCGGAAGACCTTCCGAGTTACAGAACAGCATGCAGTGGCAGTACTTGTAGCGCTGCATCTCGTCGCAGGCACAGGACCATTCGCTCGACCTGGCCTCGGCGACGATGTCCGGGTAGAAGTTACAGGGGCAGATCGGCCGGCCCACCTCGTCGATGTGCTTCGCCAGGCCGATCACCAGGAATTCGGTAATCTCCGGATGCGGATGCAGGTAGGTGCCGCTTTTCGCGACGTAGTGCCGAACGAAGCGCCACATCCTCTCGACGCTTGCGGCCGACGCCTGCCGGCGGTCTTGATCTGTCGGTTGCTCAAGGGGCACGGCTCGCATTCCTCCGACACCAGTCTAGGCAAGCCAAGACGCGCGGACAAGCGATGCAGGGGGCGGCGACGGCGTCAGTGGCCGCCGTTTTGGGCGAGCTCGCGGCGCGTCTGGATTAGCCGCAGAATGTCGGAGCGGGCGATAAGGCCCACAAGCCGCCCATCTTCGACGACCGGCACCTGATTGACGTCCTGCTCCGCCATCAGCCGCAGCACGTTCCGCAGGTCGTCGTCGGGAGAAACAGCGTGCAGGCGGTCGAAGGATACCATCGCCTTCTCGACCGGCGTTACCGGCCACTGGTCTCGCGGTATGTGGCGGATGTCCTCCAGCGTGACGAGCCCCAGCAGGTGATCCTGCGACTCCACCGGGAAGCAGCGCACGTTCCGCAGCAGCACGTAGTCGTCGACAACGTTCTCCAGCGAGAGGCCGGGCGGCACGGGCTCGCAGTTCCTGGCCGCGGCGTCGCCCGCCTTCAGGCCGGTGAGCGACTCGTCGGTCAGCATCTGCTGGTAGCTGCCGGCAGCGATGCCGCGAAGGAAGAGACCGATGACGAAGAAATAGACGCCGTTAAGGACATTCCCGAACAGGAAGAAGACGATGCCCGCAGCGATCAGCAGGTAGCCCACGCCTTCGCCGGCCATGGCCGCGATGCGCGTTGCCGTGTGAAGGCTGTGGGTGCGCTGCCAGAGGATCGAACGAAAAACGCGGCCGCCGTCGAGAGGAAAGCCGGGCACCATGTTGAAGACCGCCAGCGTCGCGTTGATTACGGCAAGCTGGGCCGAAACGCCGGCGATCCCGGGACTGATAGGCGACAGAATCACCCAGCCGATGGCGAACACGCCGCCCATGACGAGGCTGGTCAGCGGGCCGACGATGGATATCTGAAACTCGTCGCCGGGAGAGGCAGGCTCACCGCCCAGGTTCGACACGCCGCCGATGAAGAAAAGCGTTATGCCCTTCACCTCGAGGCCTTTGCTTCGCGCCACAAACGAGTGCGCCAGCTCGTGCGCCAGCAGCGAGGCGAAGAAGATGGCGCTCGTGATTGCGCCGGCAGTCCACAACGCCGCCTCGGACCAGTTGGGGAAAAAGTGCGCGAGAGTGCCGTCAGCGAAGAGCGCCGTGAAGATTATGAAGATGGGAATCCAGCTCCAGTGGACCCCGATCTCGACGCCGAATATCTTTCCGAACTTGATTGACGAGGGCATGATAGCCGCTCCCTCCTGAGACCGCCGTCCCCAAGACCGCCCTGTCTGAAGAGCGAAGGCCTCTAATCTCATAGTAGGACTGCGGCGGAGAGTTGTCGAGTGGGTGAAGCTAGAAGCCGCACTGCGAGAGTTGCGCGCCCGGCGTCTGGGCGCCCCGGACGTCGTAGGCGGTAAAGCGTCCTTTCGGGTCCGTGTAGATGATCTGCGCTTTCCCCTGCTTCACGAACTCGCCCAGGGGCCACTCCTCGTTCTGATTGAACTTGTACTTGTACTCGGTCTCGTCGAGGACGACGTCGATGTTCTTCGCCCCGAGGTAGCAGGAATACATATTGAGCGAATACCACCAGCGATGGAACTCGCTCTGCTCGAAGAACTCCTGCCCCAGGATCGCGCCGTTCTTGATGAGCTGGTACGCCCCGTCCTCACGGTCGTTCGGCTCCAGGACACGGTACGTCAGGCTCCGGTCGAACAGCGGCGACTTGATGAAGTCGGCGTAGAACGGGCTGCTGTCGTGCTTCAAGCCATAGGTGTTGACGTGGTTCTGTTCAAAGCGGACGGTAAAGGTCAGGGCCATCGCCGCAAACGCCGGCAGGAACAGCGGCCGCAACAGTGGCGCCAGCGCGGCGACGATCAGCGGCATCACAACGATCGTCCCTCGGAAGCGCGCCATGTATCGGATCGTGCCGATGATGTAGGACGTCGGTGTCGAGCTGACGGCCGGCGTAGTGTGAGCGTAGAGGACATACGGGACGCTCAGCAACGCTGCAACTCCCATCGCCACGCCCAACGGCAGGAAATCGCGCGGACGCCGGAGCACGGCAAAGAGCGTGTACGCGGGCACGGCGATAGCGCCCGCCACAGGATGCGTCGTCACCGTGACCAGCGCCATGGCTCCCGCCAGCGCCCAGCGCCGTTTGTCAATCGCTTCTACCGTCAGCAGGAAGAACCCGCATGACCAGATGAATGCGAACTGAAACGAGACGATGCCTTCGATAAGGAAGGTGTTGACGTAGATTAGCGCCAGCAACCGCGGGTCTCGCAACACCGGCCGCGCGCGGACCGCCGCGTAGCCATAGAACGCGACGCCCGCGATTAGCGACGCCGTCACCGCCCAGTCGCCCAGGACCGCGTACGGGATGGCGGTCACCAGGTACGGCACGACGCCGTAGGGGAAAGTCACGGCCTTCCCCGATTCCAGGTACGGAATGTGTAGCGGCAGGCGCGCGTGATGGAAGATCTGTTCGGAGATGAACCAGATGTGCGCGTAGTGATGCGCTGAGTCGGAGCCGAGGAAGAAACGCTTGCTCAGCACTACGGTGCAAAGAAAAGCGATCCCCAGCAGCCCGCCCCAGGCGACGAGCCGCTGCAGCAGCAGATGACCGCGCGCGACAGCCGTCCTGCCGCTGAGCTCCACGGCGCCCGGGAATGGGATTCTCTCGAACATCGCTCTCTCAGGAACCAGTTGAATTGCACACAGCCGGGTCGATAATCTCCGACACGGTCTTCATCTCGTAGCCGCGCTCAGCCAGGCCGGCAACGATCGCGGGCAGCGCCTGAATCGTCGCCGTCCGGTCCGGGTTGCCGCCGGAAAGCCCGCCGTCGTGCATCAGCACAATGGCGCCGGGATGCACCTGCGACAACACCGCGTCGATAATCTTGCTCGGGTCCGTCTCCTCCCAGTCCGTCGAATCGACGTCCCAGCCGATAGACGTAAAACCGGCGGCGCCCAACTCCCTCAGCATCACGTCGCTCGTGTTTCCAAAGGGCGGGCGGTACAGCCGTGGCTGCCTCCCCAGGATGCCTTCCAGCGCGGCCGTGCCGGCGTCGAGATCGCTCCGGAAGTCCGCGGCGTCCTCCGTCGCCAGCTCCTCCGAGTGGCTATAGGAGTGCGACTCCACGTCCATCCCGGCGGCGTCCACCAGCTTGACGACCTCCGGATGCGCCTCCGCGGCCTGCCCCTCGACAAAGAAGGTGGCTTTCACGCCACTCGACTCCAGGATCTGCACTATCTGCTGTGTGAACGGCGGGTTGGGCCCGTCATCGAACGTCAGCGCGACCAGACGGCCGCAGCTCTCGCCATTGCTCAGGTGCGCCGCTTTGGGCGCGGCGGCGGAGTGCCCGCATCCGAGCAGAAGGGCTAGGACGGCGAGCAGCGCCGGAGCCGTCGTGGGCTTGCGAAGCGATCTTGCCCCCACCATCAGCGATCAGCGTATCGAAACGAGGGCGGCATCGGCAACATCAGTGCTTGATGAAACGCACGACACGCCGCGGCTTTGTGCCGCGTTTGCCGCCGTCTTTGCGCGCCTCGACGATGCTTATCGATCCGTCCGCCTCCAGGACCGCGAGCTCAACATCACTAATCTCGTCGACGCCGTGCTCCCGCATCGCCATCAGAATCTCGTCCTTATCGACGTCTTCACGCCGCAGATTACTTTCAATGAACTCGCCGTCGCGAATCAGGAGCGTCGGTCCTCCTTCTATCGCTCGCTTCAGCCATGGTGTTCGCAGGCTGAATCGGGCCAGCGCGAAGTTGCCCCCCAGCAGCACGGCTGCCGCTATCAGCCCGCCGGTCACCGACACGTCGTGGCCGACCATCGCGTTCTGGACGGCGTTGGCGACGAGCAAGATCACCACCAGGTCGAAGGGCGTCATCTGGCCCATCTGTCGCTTGCCGGTCACCCGGAACCCGACCAGCACGGCGACGTAGATGATCGCCGTCCGAACGACTATGCTCCAGGCAGACTCGCCCAGGTGGAACATCCTTGTGCCTCCGCTGTCGGTCCCCTGCCATCATAATGGCGCGCATCCGCACACGAAAGCGCGACAATAAAGAAAAGCCGCCTCGCGCAGGCGGCTCGATAAATTGCGAAGGCGACCGGTCAGGCGGCCGAGCTTTCCTTCTGCCCTGAGTAGACAACTGTGAGATCGTTCCGAGCGGCTTCCAGCAACGCCTCCGGCTCAGGATCGGCGCTGCTCAGCGACGCGTACCCCATGCGAATGATGAGACGCGCCGCCGACGCCCCAGCAAGCGCCTGTGCCCTCGCTTCCAACGAACGTCGCAGACGGGAGACGATGCTGCTCAGGGCATATGTCGAGCCCGCTGCTGCAAGGATCGCCATCTCGGTACCGTTGATCGCCGCCACAAGGTCACTCGGACGCATCTGGTTCAGGAGGTATGTGCCGAAGCGCCGGAAGACCTCGTCGTCCGCGGCATGCGGCTTCCGTCCGTCTTCTGCCTGCTCTTCGACGGCGACGAGGATCACTGCCACGCGGTACTCCGCAAGGTCCTTCCCCACGTGACACTGCAGCTCCAGGCGTTCGAGGAAGAACTCGCGATTGCGCAGGCCCGTCGCTTCGTCGTAGATGGACGACCAGGCCACAAGCGCCTCTCGATGGCGGGCGGCGGAGCCTGCGGCCACGAGATAGATCGCCGCCACCGCCGGACAGACGCCCAGCAGAAAGAGCGCTAACACCACCCTGGGCGAGTAGTCTGCGGTCGACATCCCCCATGGGAACACCGGCAGCGCCCACAAGAGAAAGATAGCGAAGAGGCCCCAGAAGGCTATTCGCGCCAGCCGGCTCCACTTCGAGACGCGGAAGTAAGACCTGTGGGCCAGGCCGTAGCTGTCGTTGCCGCTGACTTTTGTTCTTGTTTGGTCCATAGGAAGAGGTGGATCTCTTCGCGCCTGCACGCGGGCATGCGCACGGACATCCTATAACAGTATCGGTATCCGGAGACGTACGCCGCAGGGCTTACGGGCGGGGCCCACCGACGCTGCAGGAAAGCCTTCACTTGACCGATCTGATATTCAGGCTCTAGAGTGGACGGGCGAGCCGTTTCCGGCCCGCAGTTTGATTTCGCCGGGAGACCAAATGGCCCGAAACGCGTTCAAAGAGGCGCCGCTTCGCATCTACGAGGATGCGAAGCGCAGCGGCCGCCTGATCGAAAACTTCGACCTTGGGCAGGCGAAGGCGCTGGCTCTCACCCAGGACGGCATCATCGAGACGCAGCTTGGCTCCGTGGCTGCCAGCTCCGAGCCGATGTCGCGGGCGGCCCAGCACACGAAGAACAGCGTCGACCACGCGTTCGGCGACGATGAAGAGGCGCTGGCGGCGAAGGCGGTCCAGGCGATGAGCTCCGAGAAGATTCTCTCGCTCGACGTCTGGGTCGGCGACGGCGACGACGGCGTTTCGGCCCGCTTCCTCATGCCACTCGCCCACGCCGACGTCGCCTACGGGCTCAAGCTGCTCTTTAACCATCCGTCCATGGTCGTCGAAGAGCCGACTTACACCGTCATCTTCTTCACCGACGAAGCCTTCGAAGCGAACAAGTCGCGGCGCCTGGCCGAGAAGGACATTGAGGTGCGCCTGTTCATGGGCGAGAAGCGCGGCGAGCAGGTCAAAATCTGTCGCAACACCGCCTACATGGGCGAGGGCAAGAAGGGCGTCTTCCAGTTCGAAAGCTGGCGCGTCAAGTCTATCGACAAGACCGGCGTCTTCCTGCACGCCGGCGCCCGCCGCGACCGCATCTGGGTGTTCGACTTTCAGACGGAGCGCCCAGAGCTCGTCGATATCGTCACAGCCATCGGCGGCGCCACCGCGACCGGCAAGACGACCAGCCTCTGCCGGCGGCTCGCCCGCATGCCGAAGGAGTCGTCGGAGATGATCGGCGAGGACGGAGGCACGTTCGGATTCGACGGCAGCTACGCCGCCTTCGAGCTCGGCGGCCTCTACGTCAAGACGGAGGGTCTCGACGCCAGCCAGCCGGAGATCCTGCGCGCCGCGGAGTCAAAGGACACCTTCCTGGAGAACGTCGCGATAAGCAAGTATCCCTACATACCCAACTTCGCCGACCTCAGCGTCACGTCAAACGGGCGGGCCGTCATCGCCAGGTCGAACCTGGAGATCGCCAGCCAGACGCTCCGAGCCGGCCGCGTCGACAACCTCATGTTCCTCACGCGCAACCCGCTGACCAACGTCCTCTCCAGGCTTACGCCGGAGCAGATGACGATGCAGCTCATCTACGGCGAGTCCATCGAGAGCTCCGGCGGCAACCCGGAAGAAGCCGGCACGTTCAAGCGCGAGTTCTTCCTCGACCCGTTCGTCACCGGCAACCGCCTGGAGCATGCGATGATCTTCTACGACATGGCAAAGCGCAACAACATCAAGTGCTATCTCGCCAACACCGGCACCATCGGCGAAGACGAGACGAAGGTGGACCTGCGTCAGTCGCTCTCCGCCTACAACGACATGCTGCGCAACGTCATGATCTTCAGCTCCGAGCCCGACCACCTGGGCTACCACTTCCCCGTCCGCTGCGACCGGGCCAACCTCGACTACATGCGCGCGGCGCCGCTCTTCCCCGACCGCGCCTTGCTATCGAAGAAGGTCGAAGATTTCCTCCGCGGCCGCCGCGAATACCTGGAACGCTTCGAGAGCGAGTACGGCCAGGTACCGGCGAACATCAAAGACTCGCTACCTCACTAGCTTCGCTCTGCCGTCGACGGCGTTCCTGCTGGTTGACACGCCTGGAAGCCGCGCGATACGATGCAGTTGCAACCAATTGCAGGAGCATCGAAGTGAGCTGCGAGTCGGAAATCGTCGAATTACTCCGCGAAGCCGGCCAGAGACCCACTCCGCAGCGGCTGATGATCCTCTCCATCCTGCGCCATCGCGAAGGCCACCTGACCGCCGCCGAGATCCTCGCCGAAGTCCGGAAAGAATACCCCTACGTCGACGTCTCCACTATCTACCGGACTATGAACGCCCTCAAAGAGTTGCGCATTGTCTCTGAGACCGACATGGGCAGCGGCGAGTACAGCTACGAGTGGCGCCTCTCCGACCAACATCATCACCTGGTCTGCCGGCGGTGCGGCGCGGAGCTCTCGCTTGACCCGGCGTACCTCGAAGACATGGCGCCGCGTCTGCTCCAGGACTACGGCTTTCGCGTCGAGATGGACCATCTGGCGATCTTCGGGCTCTGTCGCGACTGCCGCGAGGCGAGCAGCATAGACTAGCCGCCGCGCCCGTCGCCTGAACGACGCGGATGCGCACGAAAGGGACGCAATGCACGTTCCGGACGGCTACCTCAGCCCTCTGACCTGCGGCGCCGGATACGTCGCGGCGACGCCATTCTGGCTCATCGCGTCAGCCCGCGTGAAACGGGCCGTCGGCGGCCGGACCGTGCCGCTGCTCGCAGTCTTCTCCGCTTTCACCTTCACCATCATGATGTTCAACGTGCCCGTTCCCGGCGGCACGACCGCGCACGCCGTCGGCGCCACGCTGGTCGCGATTGTCCTCGGGCCGTGGGCGGCGGTCCTCTCGACTTCCGTTGCCCTCATCATTCAGGCGCTCTTCTTCGGTGACGGCGGCGTTACCGCCATCGGCGTCAACTGCGTCAACATGGCCATCGTCCTGCCGCTGAGCGGCTACTTGACGTATCGCCTCATCGCCGGCCGCAGCGACATGCTCTCGCAGCGACGCGTCGTGGCGGCAGCCATCGGCTCCTATGTTGGGATTTCGCTGGCGGCCCTTCTCGTCGGCATCGAGCTGGGTCTCCAGCCCCTTATCGCAAGCACCAACGGCATCCCGGACTACAGCCCCTACGGCTTCGGCACGGCAATACCGGCGATGCTCGTCTCGCACATGTTCGGCGCGTCATTCGTGGAAGCGTGCATAACGGGCCTCGGGCTGGCCTATCTGCAGAAGTCCTTCCCCGAGATCGTGTTACGGCGCCAGCAGAAAACGGCAGACATCGAGCAGCAGGCGCGCTCGCTTAATCCCTGGCTCCCGGTGGGAGCATTCATCGCCCTAGGGGTGGCTGTCGTCTTCGTAGCCGGCCTGATCAAGGGCAGCGGCCACCTTGACCAGTGGGCCGGTCTCGACTGGGCGACGGTCTCTTGGAGCGACGCCGGCCAAACCGTGCTCGTGTCGGCAACCGTGTCGGCGCTCGTCCTCCCGATTCTGTATTTCCTGCTGCGGAACGTGGTGGGCGCAGGCGTTCGCGCGGGCGTGATTCTCATCGTCGCGCTCATAATCTGGGTGCCCATCGGACTCATCGCACCGGGCGGCGCCTTTGGCGAGGATGAGAGCGCGTCACAGGCCGAAGTGACGGCGGCCCTCCAGGCCCGCGCGCAAGGCGACTCGAGCCTCTTCGACGCGCTGCCCGACGTGAACAAGCAGTGCGCGTGCGTGCCGAGCAAGATGGGCGACATCGGATTCTCCCGCCACACGCTCCTGGCCGACTACGAGCCGCCCTGGGTCAACGACAACGACCCGGCGTGGAAGCAGAACGTGGGCTACCAGGTCGCAGGCTTCGCGGGCATCGGGATGCTCGTTATCGTCGGACTCGGCATGTGGCAGTTCGCCCGCTGGCTCATGCCGGGCGCGCCGCCTGACTGGAGAAGCGCCTGACAATGACAGTTCAGCAGGCTTCCGTTGCCGCCACTCAGGCTGCCCGCAAGAGGCTGAAGCCCGGCTTCGTCGAGAAGACGCTGGCGGACATCACCGGCGGCATCGAACGCGCCGTCTTCTCCGAGGAGAACGCCCGAAAGCAGGGCTTCCTTCAGCGCCGCGACCCGCGGGCCAAGCTGCTGGCGTTTGTGGCGCTGATCATAGCCACCGGCTTGTCGCGGGAATGGGCTGTCCTGGCCGCGTTCTACGCGCTGGTGCTCCTCGCCGCGGAGTTCTCGTCCGTCGACATGGGGCTCTTCGTCAAGCGCGTATGGCTTGGCGTGGGCCTTTTCAGCGCCATCATCATTCTGCCATCCGTCTTCTTCGTCGGCCAGCGAGAGCTATTTCACTTTCCGCTCGGCTTGTTCGACCTGGCGGTCCACCGCGACGGTCTGCTCGCAGCTTCCGTCTTCGTCCTCCGCGTCGGCGTCTCGGTCTCGTTGGCGGTCCTGCTCGTCCTGACGACGAAGTGGGCGGACATCCTGAAGTCACTGCGGGCGCTGCGTGCGCCGAGCGGCCTCGTCCTCGTGCTGGCGATGACTTATCGCTACATCTTCCTCGTTCTCCACAGCGCAAACGCCATGCTCCTCGCCCGCAAGAGCCGCATCGTGGCAAACACTTCGGGGCCTGAGCAGCGCCGCTGGGTCGTATCGTCGATGGGCGTGCTCATGGACCGCTCCGTCAGGATGAGCGAGGAGGTCTATCAGGCAATGCTCGCGCGCGGCTTCCAGAGCGAGATGCGCACGATCGACGACCACCGCATGCGCGCGGCCGACTGGCTGCTCCTCACGACCTCCGTTCTGACTGCGGCCGCGGCGACATACGTCGGCGGGAGGCTGTAATGATGCGATCGCCGGTCTTCGAGCTGGAAGACGTGGCCTACACATACAACCGCCGCCAGGTCGCGCTCGACGGCGTGACCCTGAGCGTTGCGCAAGGCGAGTCGCTCGCCGTGCTGGGCGCGAACGGCTGCGGCAAGTCCACGCTGCTCAAGCTGCTCGACGGGTTGTACGCGCCGATGGCCGGCCGCCTGCGCGTCTTCGGCGACGACATTCAGACAATCACCTCCGACCTCGACGAGACACACCGCTTCCACCGGCGCATCGGCCTCGTCTTCCAGGACCCCGACGTCCAGCTTTTCTCGCCGACAGTCGGCGACGACGTGGCTTTCGGGCCGCTGCAGCTCGGCCTCAGTCTGCCGGAGGTGCGACGGCGCGTCGAGGCGGCGCTCCGCCAAATGGGCGTCGAGCACCTGCGCGACCGCGCGCCGTTCGACCTTTCCGGCGGCGAGAAGAAGCGCGCGGCCATCGCCTCCGTGCTATCGCTGGAGCCGGACGTCCTTCTTCTCGACGAGCCGACGGCTAGCCTGGACCCGCGCACGAAGTGGGTGCTCGTCGACCTCATTGTCGCCCTGGCGGAGCAAGGGAAGACGGTGATCACGGCGACCCACGACCTGGAGATCGTCCCCATCATCGCGGAGCGCGTAGTAGTGATGAGCGAAGACCGTCGCATTCTCGCCGACGGCGCCCCGGCGTCGATCCTCGAGGACGACGCCCTGCTGACGGCGGCCAACCTCGTTCACGAGCACGCGCATCGCCATGCCGCGGTCGTCCATGCGCACGCCCACGAAGTCGGCGCGCACCACGGCGAAGAGCCTTCGCACGAGGCTGCGTCTGTGGCAGCCGAGAGCGACGGCTAATCCTGCAGAACGTCGCGGAAAGACCGTCCGCGCGCTTGCGACTTCCTGGGCTCGCTGCTATAATTCAGCAAGACATCAGGTGAACCTTTAAGTCCGGTCCGGCGAGGCCGGGAAGGGGTAATGCGAATGCACGCTCAGGCGGGTAAGCTGAGCCTGAGAGCTTTCGCGCGGAGGACCTCTCGTCGGCCGGTCCGGCGGGAGGCTTTTTTATGACCGAAACGGTAATCATGTCCCCCGATGACGTCCGCCGCGCCGTCATGCGCATCGCCCACGAGATCGTCGAGAACAACCGAGGCTGCGAAGACCTCGTCTTCATCGGCATGCAGACGCGCGGCGTCCCCCTCGCCGAGCGCATCGCCCGCGGCATCGCCGAGTTCGAGGGCGAGACGGTACCCGTCGGCTCGCTCGACATCGGCCTCTACCGCGACGACCTGCCGCACGTCGGCCTCGACATCGAGATCAGGCCCAGCGATATACCAACGGACATCGACGGCAAGCGCCTCATCCTCGTCGACGACGTCCTTTACACCGGTCGCAGCATTCGGGCCGCCCTCGACGCCCTCATCGACTTCGGCCGACCCCAGCGCATCCAGCTCGCCGTCCTCGTCGACCGCGGCCACCGTGAGCTGCCGATCCGCGCTGACTACGTCGGCAAGAACATACCGACCTCCCGTCGCGACGACGTCCAGGTGCGTCTCGCGGAGACAGACGGCGGTGATGGGGTAGTGCTCATCGCCGCGGAGGGCAGGTGATTATGGCAAGAGAACCCGGAAGAAGGGAGCCCAACGGCGGCGCGGCCGTCCTCGTCCAGGAGCCGCCGCCGATCCTTACGCCGCCCGCGCCCGATACCTGGCGCCATCGCCACGTCCTCGACCTCGACGACTTCTCGAAGGAAGAGATCGAGCTGGTGATGGAGACCGCCGGCGCCATGAAGGAAGTGCTCGCCCGCCCGATCCCGCGCATCCCGACGCTCCGCGGCACGACGATAATCACGGTCTTCTACGAGGCCAGCACCCGCACGCGCTCCTCCTTCGAGCTGGCGAGCAAAGCCCTCGGCGCGGACGTGATCAACATCACCTCCATCGGCAGCAGCGTCCAGAAAGGCGAGTCGATTGTCGACACTGTGCTGACGCTGCAGGCCGTGGGCGCCGACATGCTGGTCATGCGCCACTCTCGCTCCGGCGCGCCCTACCTGGCCTCGCGGCATACCCACGCCTCCGTCATCAACGCCGGCGACGGCTGGCACGCCCACCCATCGCAGGCGCTACTCGACCTGTTCACGATTCGCTCCCACCTGGGCGACGTGCGCGGGCGCAAGGTCGTCATAATCGGCGACATCACGCACAGCCGCGTCGCGCGCTCCAACCTCTGGTCCCTGACGACGATGGGCGCGCACGTGGTCGTTTGCGGCCCGCCCACGCTGCTGCCGGTCGGACTCGAAGGGCCGCGCGGCAGCGAATCGATTGGCGACCGGCCGTCGTTGCCCACCGTCGAAATTGAAATGAACGTCGACCGCGCCATCAAGGACGCGGACGTAGTGATGACGCTGCGCCTCCAGCTCGAGCGCATGCAGAGCGGCCTCATACCGACGATCCGCGAGTATTGCAACCTCTACCAGGTGACCGCCAACCGTCTGGCGACGGCGAAGCCCGGCGCGCTGGTTCTGCACCCCGGGCCGGTCAATGAGGGCGTCGAGATATCGCTGGACGTGGCGCACGGCGCGCAGTCGGTCATCGAGGAGCAGGTCGCCAACGGCGTGGCCGTGCGCATGGCGCTCCTCTACCTCGTATCGCGAGGACGCGGATGAGCGAAGAGAGCCAGGCAATCCTGGTTCGCGGCGGGCGCATCCTAGACCCGGGACGCGGCGTCGACTCGGTCGGCGACGTGCTGGTCAAGGACGGCCGCATCGCCGCCGTGGGCGAGCGTATCGACGGGCAAGGCGCGCGCGTCATCGACGCGAAAGGTCTCGTCGTCTGCCCCGGCCTGGTCGACATCCACTGCCACCTGCGCGACCCCGGCTTCGAGTATAAGGAAACGATCGAGACCGGTACGCGGGCAGCGGCGCGCGGCGGCTTCACCACCGTCTGCTGCATGCCGAACACGAACCCGCCCATCGACTCCCGAGCCACGGTCGAGTACATCCAGCGGACGGCCGCGACCACCGCTTCCGCGCGTGTGCTGCCGGTTGGCTGCGTCAGCAAAGGACGCTGCGGCGAGGAGCTGGCGGAGATGGGCGACCTGGCGGACGCCGGCGTTGTCGCCTTCAGCGATGACGGCTCGCCCGTCGCCAACGCGGAGCTGATGCGTCGGGCGCTTGAATACAGCCGGGCGCTCGGGCTGCCCGTCTCCGACCACTGCCAGGACCCGACGCTGGCGCACAACGGCGTCATGCACGAGGGCTGGGTTGCGGCGCGGCTAGGGCTTCGCGGCGAACCCGCGGCGGCCGAGGAGACCATGGTGGCGCGGGACATCGCTCTGGCGGAGCTCACCGGCGCCCACGTCCACATCGCCCACGTCAGCGCGGCCGGCAGCGTCGAGCTCGTCCGGCAGGCGAAGGCGCGCGGCGTGCACGTCACGGCAGAGGCGACGCCGCACCACCTGACGCTGACGCATGAACTCGTTATGTCGAGTTCGTCTCTGCCCGACGGGCTGGCCTATGACACCAACGCTAAGGTTGCGCCGTCGCTGCGCACCGCCGACGACATCGCCGCCTGCGTCGAAGGGCTGCGCGACGGGACGATCGACGCCATCGCGACCGACCACGCGCCGCACGCGCCCGTCGACAAGCTGTGCGAGTTCGACGACGCGCCGTCCGGAATCGTCGGCTTCGAGACCGCGCTGGCGCTCATGCTGTCGTTGGTGCACGAGGGCAAGATCGACCTGCCGACGCTGCTGCATCGAATGACGGCGGGGCCTGTCGCGGCATTCGCGCTGGAGCGTATCGACGGATTGACCGGCCTCGGCAGCCTGGCCGTCGGTGCGCCCGGCGACGTGCTGGTGTTCGACCCGAACGCGGAGTGGACCGTTGACCCGGAGAGTTTCGCGAGCAAGGGGCGGAACACGCCGCTGGCGGGTCATGCGCTCAAGGGCCAGGCCGTCGCGACGATCTTCGGCGGCCACGCAGTATTCTTGAAAGACCGGGCGGAGGTCTGATGACGGATAAGGCCTTGCTGGTACTAGCGGACGGCTCGACCTACGAGGGCGAGGCGTTCGGCGCCGAGACCGCGGCCGGCGGCGAGGTCGTCTTCTCGACAAGCATGACCGGCTACCAGGAAGCGCTCACCGACCCGTCGTTCGCCGGCCAGATACTGGTCATGACCTATCCCCTCGCCGGCAACTACGGCATCAACCGCTTCGACGTCGAGTCCAACCGCATCCAGGTCACCGGCATGGTCGTGCGCGAGCACTGCGACCTGCCGAGCCACTGGCAGTCGGAGATGACGCTGCACGACTACCTGGCGCGAAACGGCATCCCCGGCCTCTCCGGCGTCGATACGCGCGCCCTGACGCGTCGACTGCGCATGTCCGGCGTCATGATGGGTACGATTACGCGCGGCGAGGACGCCGGTGAGGCGCTGACCCGTCTGCGCGAATCGCCCAGCTACGGCGAGATCGACTTCGTGCGCACCGTCAGCACGGACTGCGACTACGAGTGGCCGGACGGCGCAACGGCGGCAAGCAGCCACATCGCCCTCGTCGACCTGGGCGTGAAGTACAACATCATGCGCCTGCTTAGCCGTCGCGGCGCGCACGTGACCGCCATGCCCTGCCTGACGAGCGCCGAAGACGTGCTGGCGCTGCGGCCGGACGGCGTCGTGCTATCGCCGGGCCCGGGCGACCCGGCGCATCTTGGCTACATCGTCGAGACGCTGAAGGGGCTCATCGGCAAGACGCCGATTCTGGGCATCTGCCTGGGGCATCAGACGCTGGGCGCCGCGTTCGGCGCATCGACGTTCAAGCTGAAGTTCGGCCACCGCGGCGCCAACCACCCGGTACGCGACCTTACGACCGGGCGCGTCTATATCACCGCTCAGAACCATGGCTACGCCGTCGACCCGGACGGGCTGCGCGGCGGCCTGGCGGTGAGCCACACGAACATCAACGACGGCACCGTCGAGGGGCTGCGGCACGAGGAGCTTGGCATTATGTCAATTCAATACCACTCCGAGGCGTCGCCCGGCCCGCTGGACAGCACGTATTTCTTCGACCGCTTCCTGGAGCTCGTCGCCGAGCGGAAAAAGAGCGGAAGCGGCCCTCTCGATGCGTGGCGACTGAACGCTTGACATCGCAATGAAGGAGACGCAGACGGATAGCGACGAGCAGCCGGAAACGGTCGAGCCGGACGGCGCGGACGACAACGCCCCGCACTGGATCCGCAAGCGCCGCCGTCGCCCCCTCGTCCGACGCGTCGGCGGGCACATGGAGACGCGCTTCTCCTACGGCGTCCTTACGCTCAGCACGTTCGGATTCGAGGCCGCGGCCCTGCTCATCGTCATCGCCGTCGTGGGCCCGCTGGTGCTCCTGGCGCAGGGTCGCTTCCTGCACGCGGCGGTCTTCTTCGTAGTTGCGCTCGTCTGCGCCGCCGTCGCCGGGGCCTTCGGATTCGCGGCGGGCTTTATCGGCGTGCCCTTCGCCGGCGACTGGTTCCTGGAGTGGCCCAGCCACGTCATCGCCTGGACAACCGGGCTTGCCGGCTGTGCCCTGCTGGCGGCGCTCGTTCTGCTGACGCCGCTGCCCGCGTATCTGGGCGCCGTGCTCACCGTCGCGGCCGTCTTCGGTGCCGGCTACACGCTTGCCTACGCGCTGCGGGTGACCTCGGGGCCCTCAACACAGGAACGAACTCACCAGAAGAAACGCCAGTGACGCGAAACCATCGGAGAGAAGATGCCTGACAAGCCCGCCAAGGTCCTGATCATCGGCTCCGGACCGATCATCATCGGCCAGGCCGCCGAGTTCGACTACGCCGGCACGCAGGCCTGCAAGGCAATGCGCGAAGAAGGCGTCATCTCCGTCCTCGTCAACTCCAACCCGGCGACGATTATGACCGACGAAGGCATCGCCGACATCGTCTACATCGAGCCGCTGACCGTCGACGTCGTCTCCCGCATCATCGAACGCGAGCGGCCGGACGGCCTCCTGCCAACGCTCGGCGGCCAGACCGGCCTCAACCTGGCAGTCGCCCTCGCCGAGGCGGGTGTGCTGGACCGCTTCAACGTGCGCCTTCTCGGCACGCCGCTGCAAACGATTCGCAAGGCGGAGGACCGCGAGCTCTTCCGCCAACTGCTCGAGGACATCGGCGAGCCCGTACCGCCCAGCGCCACCGTTACCAGCCTGGGCGAGGCGCGTCTCGTCGCCGACATACTGGGGCTACCACTCGTCGTGCGCCCCGCCTACACGCTTGGCGGCACCGGCGGCGGCATCGCCCGCACGCCCGAGCAGCTCGAGCAGATTTCCGGCAGCGGCCTGGCGGCGAGCCCGATAAGCCAGGTGCTGCTGGAGCAGTGCCTCCTTGGCTGGAAAGAGATCGAATATGAGGTGATGCGCGACGGCGCGGACAACTGCATCACGGTCTGCAACATGGAGAACCTCGACCCCATGGGCGTCCACACGGGCGACAGCATCGTCGTGGCGCCCAGCCAGACGCTGAATGACAAAGAATACCAGATGCTGCGCTCGGCCAGCCTGCGCATCATCCGCGCCCTGGGCATCGAGGGCGGCTGCAACATCCAGTTTGCCCTGGCGCCGCGACCGGAGCTCGCCGACTGGGCCTATCAGGAGGCGTCTGCCCCGCCCTACTACGTCATCGAAGTCAACCCCCGCGTCTCCCGCAGCTCCGCCCTCGCCAGCAAGGCAACCGGCTACCCGATAGCGCGCGTCGCCGGCAAAATCGCCGTCGGCAAGACGCTGGACCAGATCGCCAACGCCGTGACCGGCAAGACAACCGCCGCCTTCGAGCCCGCGCTGGACTACGTCGTCGTCAAGATCCCCCGCTGGCCCTTCGACAAGTTCGCTTTCGGCGACCGTAGCCTCGGCACGCAAATGAAGGCGACCGGCGAGGTCATGGCTATCGATCGCTGCTTCGAGGGCGCGCTCCAGAAGGCCGTCCGCTCGCTCGAGGTCGGTAGCCGCTCGCTCCTCTGGGAGGACCCGGCGTGGGCCGACAAGCTTGCCGAAGGCGCGTCGCCGTATGACCTCCCGTTGGACGCCAGCGACGAACGGCTTTGGGCGCTCATGGCGTCGCTGCGGCGCGGCGCGGAGCCCATGGAGCTCGCGCGGCGCACCGGCGTAGAGCCCTGGTTCCTCTATAAGATGGCGAACATCGTCGCTATGGAGAAGCGCCTACTTTCCGAGCCCTTCGCGCCCGACCTGCTACGCGCCGCCAAGCGAATCGGCTTCTCCGACAAGCAGATCGGCGTGCTCGCGGACCGCCTCACCGAACAGGTGCGCTTCATGCGCAAGCAGTGGGACATCCGGCCGGCGTACAAAATGGTCGACACCTGCGCCGCGGAGTTCGACGCCCAAACGCCCTATTTCTACAGCACGTACGACCAGGAGAACGAAGCGCTGCCGGAGCCCGGCAAGAAGGCCGTCGTTATCGGCTCCGGACCCATCCGCATCGGCCAGGGCATCGAGTTCGACTACTGCAGCGTGCACGCGGTCTGGGCGCTGGAGGAAGCCGGCTACGAGGCGTTCATCGCCAACTCCAACCCGGAGACGGTCTCGACGGATTTCGACACGAGCGACCGCCTCTACTTCGAGCCGCTGGACGAAGAAGCGGTGCGCGACATCCTGGAGAACGAGTCGGACGAAAACCTGCCGCCGCCGGTGATTGTCCAGTTCGGCGGCCAGACGGCGATTAACCTCGCCGGACCGCTGCACCAGGCAGCCACGCCGATTCTCGGCTCCAGCGCCGAGGCAATCGACCTCGCCGAGGACCGCCGCCGCTTCGAGGCGTTCCTCAGCGCCCTGGGCGTCCCGCAGCCGCCGGGCGCCGGCGTCACGACACTCGAAGACGCGCTGAACACCGCCGACGTTATCGGCTATCCCGTCCTCGTTCGCCCCAGCTACGTCCTAGGCGGCCGCGCGATGGAGATCGTCCAGAACGCGACGGAGCTGGTGCGCTTCATGGGCGCCGCGGTCGAGCTCAGCGGCGGCAAGCCCATCCTCATCGATAAGTACTTCGAGGGCAAAGAGGTCGAGGTCGACGCCATCGCCGACGGCGAGCAGGTGCTCATACCCGGCATCATGGAGCACATCGAGCGCGCCGGCGTCCATTCCGGCGACTCGATGGCCGTCTACCCCGGCCTCGACCTGTCGCAGCACGAGATCGACACCATCGTCGACTACACGCAGCGCATCGGCTTGGCCCTCGACGTCCGCGGTCTGATGAACATCCAGTTCGTCATCATGGCGGACAATTCACCGGCCGGCTCATCCGTCTACGTCCTCGAGGTCAACCCCCGCGCCAGTCGCACGGTGCCCTTCCTGTCGAAAGTCACGGGCGTGCCGATGGTGCGACTCGCCGTGAACGTCATGCTGGGCAAGACGCTGGCCGAGCAGGGATACCGCGGCGGGCTCTGGCCGGCGCAGGACCTGGTCGCCATCAAGGCGCCCGTCTTTTCGATGGCGAAGCTCGTCGGCGTCGACACCTACCTGGGGCCGGAGATGAAGTCGACCGGCGAGGTCATGGGCGTCGACAAGGAGTTCCCCGCCGCGCTGGCGAAGGCGCTCCTCTCCGCCGAGCTCATGCTGCCCCGCGATGGCGGCGTCTTGCTCAGCATCGCCGATAAGAACAAGGCGGAATCGCTGCCCATCATCCGCGAGCTCGCGCAGGCGCGCTTCCGCCTCTACGCCACCGAAGGCACCGCCGACATGATCCGCGGCCTCGGCATGGACGTCGAGGAGGTCACGAAGCGCATTAGCGAGGGCCATCCCAACGTGGTCGACGTCATCCAGGAGGGCAAGGTCGACTGCGTCATCAACACGCCGGAGGGCGGCGGCCCGTCTGCTATGCGCGACGGCTTCCAGATCCGCCGCGCCGCCGTCGAAAAGCGCATTCCTTGCTTCACCTCGCTGGACACCGCCCGAGCGGCTGTGCGCGCGCTTCTCGTGCAGAGCCGCCCGACGCCCGCGGGAAGCCGCCCGTACAACGTGCAGCCGCTGCGTCTCTATCTTCGCCGCGACGGCCTGCCTGCCGACAGGCACGGCCCGCGAAAGGACGCGCCGGCGCAATGAAAGTCGCGAAGGGCCGCATCGTCAGCACCGAGCGCCTCTTCGGCTCGACGTATCTGACGTGGTTCGATGCGCCACCGCTTGTTTCTGGCGCCTCGCCCGGCCGCTTCCTGATGTTGCGGCTCGACGCCGACAGCGACCCCCTGTTGCCGCGGCCCATGAGCTACCATGGCGTGCGGCCCGGCGGCGAAGTCGGCATTCTCTACGAGGCGCGCGGCCGCGTGACCGCAATGCTGTCGCAGAAGCCCGTTGACACTGAGGTCCTGCTCTGGGGCCCCCTCGGCCGTGGCTTCAGCGTCCGGCCCCGCGCGAAGAACCTCCTGCTCGTCGCCGGCGGCATGGGCGTTGCGCCGCTCGTCTGGCTGGCGGAGGGAGCGGTCGCGAAGGGGAAGAACGTGACATTCGTCATCGGCGCCCGCACCGCCGCGTTGCTACCGCCGAAGAGCCTGCTGCCACCGCAGGTCAAAGTCGTCGTCGTGACGGAGGACGGGTCCGCGGGACACCCCGGCCTGGCGACGCGACTCTTCGAAGAGCACCTGCCGCGAGCGAACCAGGCGTTTGCCTGCGGCCCGCACGCCATGTACGAGTCGATGGCCGAAGTCGTGCGGCGAACGCGCTCTCGGACGTCGGTGCAGGTTCTGCTGGAGACGCCGATGGCCTGCGGCACGGGCCTGTGCTACGGTTGCGCGGTCGAGACGCGCAAGGGCGTGCGACAAGTCTGTCGCGACGGCCCGCGCTTCGGCCTGCTCGACGTTTTCTAAGGTCGAAGACCCGCCTCGGGAGGGTCGAAGATCCGCCTCAGGAGGAAGGCTCATCATGGCATCGAAGTGTGCGGACTGTCCCTGGCGAAAGCGGTCGGAGGAGAACCCGAAGACGTTCATGGCGCGCATCTGGCGCTGGCACACGAAGGTCTGCCCGTCGTGGAAAGCATACCAGCGGGAGCTCGCGCGTCAGAAGCAGGAGACGAACCAACCACAGGGCTAGCCAGACGGAGAGATCACCGCACGCAATTCTCGGCGTGCTGGAGGACGGCTTCGCAACATGGTCGAGCGCATCAAGGCCCTATTCGTCGACTTTGAGCTTGATCTACAGGACGGCAAACTATCCTCGTGTGAAATCACTTATGTCCCACAGTCAGCACGAGCGGGAATGCATGAGCTTCGTGCCAGTTTTTCCGTTTCGCCAGAGAAGATGGAGCGCAGCTTGCGGCAAAGGCTGGAAAGGATCATCGAGCTGGCGACAGCACGGATTGGGCAGAGGAAATTCGAATTTCAGGGCAAGACCGGAGCGCTGTCAGCGCAGTTGAACGTGGTACGTTACCATGCCGAGCAGAATCTTCTTTCCGGTAGACTTGCTGGACCCGAGCTGTGGGCTATAGGCTCTGTGCCCCTCCGCGATCTAACCGACGGTCAGCGAAGGTTGTTTGACAGCGTGCGAGGCACTTTCGAGAAGCTGTCCTGGGAGCACCTAGCCCAACGACTGGGCACTGCCTCAGCCACCGGCGCACCCGCGGAGGTGCTAGTCAGCTATCGTGTTAGCAAGCAAGACTTCGCGGAAGCCCTAGCTCGCAGGCTTGGCCAGGAAGGCCCCGTGCCCTTCTTTGACAAGTGGGACGTGAAAGCCGGGGATTCGATACCGGGAAAGATCGAGGAGGCTTTTGGCCGCTCGATTGCCTGCATCATCGTCCTGAGCAACGACTTCACTCTGGGCCAGTGGGCCACCGCCGAGATGGAAACTGCAGTTACCAAGCGCATTCAAGAAGGCTACAAAGTCATCCCTATCTTGTACGAGAAATGCAACGTGCCCGAACTCCTCAAACCGTTGCGCCACGTTGATTTCTCTGATCACGATCCCCAAACCTTCGAGAACAAGTTCGCCGAGCTCATCGACGCAATCTACGGTCTCGAACTCAACCCGTTCAGAAGCTAATGAAGAGCGTTCCCATACCCAACACAATCCTTGAAGGCGACTGCCTTGACGTGATGGCGGCGTGGCCGGACGGCTGCGTCGACCACTGCATCGCGGACCCGCCGTTCGGCATCGCGTCCGGCAGCGGGCGGCGCGGCAAGAAGGGTCTCGGCTGGGCGTTCTCGTCGCACGTCACGATGCAGGAGACTTGGGACCGCTTCAGCCACGACGACTTCTTTCAGTTCAACGTCCGCTGGCTGTCGGAGGTCTGTCGACTAGTCAAGCCGAACGGCAACATCCTCGTCTTCGGCACGTTCCACAACATCTACCAGCTCGGGTTCATCCTCCAGAGCGTCCTCAACCGACGCATCCTCAACTCCATCGTCTGGTTCAAGCCGAACGCCCAACCGAACATCACCGCGCGCACGCTAACCGAGAGCACCGAGCAGATGATCTGGGCGGTGAACGAAACGCCGGACCGCGCGAAGAAGTGGACGTTCAACTACTGGGACGCGAAGGAGATGGCCGGCGGCCGCCAGATGCGCAACCTGTGGGAGTTCGCCGTAACGCCGAAGAGCGAGCGCCGAAACGGGGGGCATCCCTCCCAGAAGCCGCTGGCGCTGGTCGAGCGGCTCGTCCTAGTGGCGACGCGACCCGATGAGCTGCTGCTCGACCCGTTCGGTGGTACCGGCACACTGGCGGTCGCGGCGCGGAAGCACGGCCGCCGCTGGCTACTCATCGAAAGCGAATCGCAGTACGTCGAAGCCGCGAGACGACGGTTGGAAGAAGTGGAGAAGTCCTAGCTCTTCGACTCCTCCGCGTATTGCGCGACGGCGCAGCGCGCGGCAACCTTCTCCGCCAGCTCCGTGAACACCTTCGCCGCCGCCGAATCGGGCGCCGAGTCCACAATCGGCAGGCCACCGTCCGCCGCCGTCCGCGTCTCCAGGTCGATCGGTATCTCGCCCAGGAACTCCAGCCCCAGCTCGTCCGCAATCGTCCGGCCGCCGCCGTGCCCGAAGATGTCGGTGCGTTCGCCACAGTGCGCGCAGACGAAGTAGCTCATGTTCTCGATGACCCCGAGGATCGGCGCGTCGACGCGGCTGAACATCGTCACTGCCTTGCTCGCGTCCTCCAGCGACACCTCCTGCGGCGTCGTGACGATAATCACGCCCGCCAGGGGCACCGCCTGCGCCACGCCCAGCGACGCGTCGCTCGTGCCCGGCGGCAGGTCCACCAGCAGGTAGTCCAGCTCACCCCAGTCGAGCTCGTGCAGCAGCTCCCGTATCGCCTTGTCTATTAGCGGCCCTCGCCAGACGACGGCCGCGGCTTTGGGCAGGATGAACCCCAGCGAGCAGACTTTCACGCCATACCGGTCGATGGGGACAAGCGGCTGGCCGGACTCGGCGAGGAACCCCGAAGGGAGCCCCATCATCAGCGGCACGTTCGGGCCCGTCACGTCGGCGTCCAGCAGCCCGACGCGGGCGCCCGCCTTCGCCAGCGCGACCGCCAGGTTCACGGCGACGGTCGTCTTGCCGACGCCGCCCTTGTTGCTGGCGACAGCGATAACGTTGCGCACTCCCGGTATCGCTTGC
This sequence comes from Dehalococcoidia bacterium, assembly GCA_050010555.1. Lineage (GTDB taxonomy): Bacteria > Chloroflexota > Dehalococcoidia > DSTF01 > JALHUB01 > JALHUB01. The sequence goes on along the minus strand of JBEKKV010000014.1, from coordinate 12,296 downwards.
GGGCCGCTCCTGCCGGCGAAAGCGCGAACGTCGGAGTCCATCGCCACCTTCACCGACTTGACGCCCGGCACCGCCCTCAGCGCCTCCTTCACGTCCGCCTCGATCGCGTCGCGCAGGGGGCAGGCCGGCGTCGTCAGGACGATGCGCAACGACACATCGCCGTCCTTCACCTCGACGTCGTGCACCATGTTTAGCGACACGAGATCGCGGTTCAGCTCCGGGTCCTTAACCCGGCGCAGCGCGTCGATAATCGCCTGCTCGGTCGGTTTCTCTTCAGTCATCACGTTGGCCTTTCGCGGAGAATGTGCTGTAATTATAGCCCTTCATGCCTTTCCGCTCGTAATTCTCTCCATTTAACACCCACTTAACACACTTGGTACAGTTCTTTTGCTTCATTGCTTGACAGGCAGCCAAATCGGATGCTAATCTACTTTGATGCCTGAGGAGGTGTAGGCAATGAAACGAGCAACGGCAACCAGGGACAGATTCCATCATCCGGAACCGGCCATCAAAGAACCGGTCCAGATTATCGGTGGAGACCCCGACTGTGTCCACCACTGGCTTATCGATAGCCCGGCAGGCGCCATAAGCGCCGCCTCCTGCAAGATCTGCGGCGCGCGGCGCGTCTTCGCCAACTACGTGTCCGACTTCATCTACGAAGGAGACTCCGCGGACGCTCTGCCGCAGGCCGGCTGGAAGAAGCCCGTCACTGAGCTTGTGAAGCCGGACGGCGACGGCACCGGAGAGGCATCCCCGGGAACGGAAGGCGACTACTAGCCTTTCAATCGCACGGCGACAGGAGGCGGTCCGCGAAACCGGGCCGCCTCTCTTCGTGCCTCGACACGCTTCGCCGCCAGCCGATATAATCTGCACGACTCGCCAGCGAAGGAGAAGCGTTGAACCTCGCCGTCGACCTCGCCCCGAGACGTAAACCCGGACTGCTCTTACGCAGTCCCGTCATGACCGCTTCCGGTACGCTCAGCAACGGCCTGGAAGCGGCCCGCATCTTCGACGTCAATCGACTCGGCGCCATCGTCAGCAAGGGCACGACGCTGCGACCCCGCGCCGGCAACCCGCAGCCGCGCACCGCCGAAACGCCTTCCGGCATGCTCAACACCATCGGCCTCCAGAACGTCGGCGTCGAAGCGCTCATCCGCGACGTCGCGCCGGTCTGGGCGACCTGGCAGGTGCCCGTCGTCGTCAACATCGCCGGCGAGGCCGTCGAGGAGTTCCGTGAGCTCGCTTCCCGCCTCGACGGCGTACCCGGCGTCAGCGGCATCGAAGCGAACATCAGTTGCCCGAACGTCACCGTCGGCGGCATGCTCTTCGGGCAGGACGCCAAGCAGGCGGCCGCGGTCACCAACGCCGTCGTCCGCGCGACGGCCCTGCCGGTGATCGTGAAGCTCACGCCCAACGTCACCGACATCGTCGCTATCGCGAAAGCGGTCGTCGACGCCGGCGCCGACGGCCTCTGCCTCATCAACACCGTCCAGGCAATGGTCATCGACGTTCGTGCCCGGCGGCCCGTGCTTTCGACCGTCTTCGGCGGCCTCTCCGGCCCGGCGATCAAGCCCGTGGCGTTGCGCGCCGTCTACCAGGTCGCCGGCGCCGTCGACGTGCCGATCGTCGGTTGCGGCGGCATCCGCAGCGGCGAGGACGCAATCGAGTTCATCATGGCAGGCGCGACGGCGGTACAGGTGGGAACGGCGACCTTCTCCAACCCGAACGCTCCCATCGACGTGCTGGAAGGCATTGAGCGCTTCCTCGCCGACGCCGCTGTCGCGGACCTCCGCGACCTCATCGGCGCCGCTCGCCGCTCCTAGTGACCGCGTCCCTTCTGCCGACTTATAATGCGGATGCTTTCTCCGTCGGGGTGTAGCTCAGTCAGGTTAGAGCGCTTGGTTTGGGACCAAGAGGTCGACAGTTCGAATCTGTCCACCCCGACCAGATTCTAGATTCGCCCTCTGCAGCGGCCGCCTTATTGCTACTGCTTCCCGCATTTGCAAACCACCAAACTGCGAAGCTAAACATCCCTTCCAGCCGCTGGCTCGGTGCGCTCCGGTGCCTACGTCATCGAACTGTGACACCTACTACGCCCAAGAGGACGAGGACGACGAATCCAACGACTAGCAGTGCCCACATGTTGTTGAACATTTCAGTCACCTCCACTTTACCTTTCGTATATACGTCGACTCCAAGCTTCACCTTCGCGCTGGCGCCTGTAAGTTCCGCCTTCGGTCATTCGCCACTAGCGCCGCTGGCCTCTGTAGCTGTAGCCACCCCATCCCATTGACAGGATCAAGACGACGACCACGAGGAAGAAGAACAGTGGAGACACCGCGAATCCCAGAACCGCGAAGAGAAAGAAGAGCACCAGGCACGCTAACAATAAGCCGATCATGGCGCTAATTTCCTTTCTGTTTGACTTAACCTTCTTAATGGACAGGACACCCGGGGTGCTGCCTTGCGCTCCATGTCGTAGGCGACATCCTCCAGGTCACTACAGCACATCGGACAGGTATTCACCGTAGTATAGGTTCATGCTTAGCCTCGACCTTCACAACTCCAACCATGCGTCAACTTATCGAATACCTCGCTCGCTCCGTCGCGTGCGGCTGGTAACGACTTTCTCCCCGCCTGCCGAGGAGGGACCGGCCGTAGTCGCAGACAGAACAGCAATCAGCAGCAGCGCAGCGACCGCGTACACGCCCATTGCGATAGGCGCCGCGAATTGGAGATTGCCGCTGTTAGCGACGATCCCTTGAAACGGCGCGGCGAGTGGCTTGCTGATGCCGTAGATGAAGCTCACGAAGCCGTTGTGAGAATTGGCTGTGGCCAGAAGAAACACCAGCCGGAAGGCCAGCACCGCCTCCACTACTGCCAGGGCGACCATAACCACGTCGCCCAGGCTGTGACCCCAGCCGCGTGCCAGGTTCCAACCGCCGGTCGGCGAGCGCACGACCTGCTCTTCGACTATGCTATCGTCCCTGACGATCGGGCGGTCTGCGACGGCCGTTCGCCGTCCGCTCCCACCTGCCATCTCCTCATCTTGTGTCAGGATAGTCATCATTTCCTCCTTGCTCGGACCGAGCGCTGGCCAGCCTCCTCGGCTGCGCCGGATGTTGTCGGTCGCGTCCTCCTTGATCGAAAGCTATTTTGCGGTCACCGGCGTCTAAGCCGCGACCCTTAATGGCCTCTGTGACATGAACCAGAGCGTCGATTTGGTGTATTCTTCAGCATTCGGTGCGACTGCCGTGCGGTGCCCGCACTGGAGACACACCAATTCTTCCACATGCGAACCTATGTCCTCTTCGACCAACATGTCTCCGCTGCATCGCTGACATCCCTTCAGCACCATTCTTCAACACCTCCTCAATTGGCCTTTGCGCCATCGACGTCACTCCACAGAACGGTGTGTTCAGTCACCCATCTGTCGAGCGAATCCTCGTCAATGCGGATCTGCCGGCCCAGGCGCACGAACGGTAGGCCATCGCGACGAATCATTCTGTACACCCATTGCGGCTTGACCTTCAGGACTTCCGCTGTTTCCTTAACTGTGAGTACTTTCATATACTTCACTATAGGAGGCCGGCGTTCCGTACACGTTCCGCAGCCGTGCTGGGCGCGTTCTTTTGACGTTCTTTTCGTTCTTGTAATTCTCTGTGACGTTGTCATACGATACTCGTACTTCAGTTCTCAGGGGGACAAGTACAACGCGGCCTAGTTATCAATCCGTGCTAATCGACCCGAACGGCAGGACAGCGTGACCGCGAAACCGGACGACGCAGGGCTGCGCATGTTTCTGCTGGGGCGTTTCGAGGTTCGCGCCGGAGACCACGTGATCATCGACCAGGCGTGGCACCACCGGAACGCCAAGGCGTTACTCAAGCTCCTGGCCGTTCAGAGGGACCGCGCTCTGCACCGCGAACAGGTTCTCGATGCCTTTTGGGCCAGCCTGGACCCGTCGGCCGCAGCCGCGAACCTCCGCAAGATCCTGTTTGACCTGCGCGCCGAGTTCGCCGCGCGACGCGTAGAAGCTCAGGTGGTCACTGTCGCCGACGATATGGTCGTCCTCTCACCTGAAATCTCCCTGGACATCGACGAATTCCGTTCTTGCGCGCGCGCGGCCCGTTCCGCTCAAGACAGACTCGATCTCTATGAGGAAGCCATCGCCATTTACGGGGGCGATTTGCTTGTGGAGGATCTCTACGCGGAGTGGACCGAGGACCTGCGCCGGGAGCTGCGCGATCTACACAATGACCTGCTGATTGAACTGAGCCAGCTTTACGCGGCGGCGGGAAAACTCGAGCTGGCGGCCGAACGTCTCGAACGTCTGCTCCACGCTGACCCTTTGAATGAGGACGCCAATCGATTGATGATGCGTCTCTACGCCGAGGCGGGTAGTCGCCAGAAGGCCCACCGACAGTATGAGACCTTCCGTGCCGCGCTTCGACGCGAGATCGGGGCCTCGCCCTCCGAAGAGACGGAGACGCTAATTCGGGATATTCTCGCGGGCAAGGTCGGCCGCGGCCGACCCGTTCGATGAAGCAAGAGCTCACTTTCGTGAGAGGTTAGCCCGAGTGCGAGTAATCTGGGGGTCCGAACGCAGGAACTTCAGGAGCTGGCTTGTCGTGAGGCCAAGCGCCGACGCCGCCCGCGCGTAGCTGCCCTCTGCCGCGTCGAGCGCGTCGAGCACGACAGCAAGGATCACCGGATACACCACGTTGTTTCGATTCACCCCCAGACCGCCATCCGGGCTCCGTTGCGCCGCGAGCTCCGGCGCCGGCCTCGGCGAGGTCAGGTCGAACGGCCGCCTGATCTCCAGCGCCATCCTCTCGCGCAGCCGCCGGACCGCCCGCGACCGGTTCTCTTCCATGTAGCGCGACTCCTCGCCCTGGACGACGAGGCCACTGGGCCCGTGGCGCAGCCGCACCGCCGTCTCCACCTTGTTGCGCCGCTGCCCGCCCGGGCCGCTCGCTCGATAACGCTCTTCGCGGCATTCCCGCAGAAGCTCCGCGTCGTCCATCCGCAGCCACGCGTCCCTGCGATCTGCCGGCTTCGCGCTATCGAGTTCACCTGAAGTCACAGTCAGCATCTCCCGGCTCAAGACAACAACGGCCGGTCCCCGAAATTATGGCACGAGATCGAGGCGCGGGAGGACGCGGCAAACGGCCTGGAACTGACGATATCGAAAGCCGTCGTCGAGGCATACGGCGGACGCATCTGAGCGGAAAGCGCCAGCGGAGGGGCCAGCTTCACACGGCTGGCGGCCTGAAGACCTCAGCGAAGGACCGGCGTCGCCCCGACTACTGCACCGCGATCTGGATGCTCTGGATCACGTCGCCCTTCGCCAGACTCTGCAGCACGTCCAGCCCGGAGGTAACCTTCCCGAACGGCCAGAAGTCCGTCGAGTCCAATCGCGACGGGTTCAGCGTGATAAAGAAGCGGCTGCCCGCCCTCATGCCGGTGGCGTCGCTCGCGAACATGCCCAGAGAGCCCACGTCGAAGGTCAGCTTATTCGGCTCGTTAGCGATCTCGTAACCCGGCCCGCCCTTGCCGTTGCCGGCCGGGTCGCCAGTCGCGGCGAAGGCATCGGGGTCGACGTAGTAGAACGGCAGGTTATTGTAGAAGCCCTGCTGGGCCAGGAAGACGAAGTTGTTGACCGTATTCGGCGCGTCGGCCGCGTCTAGCTGCACCTGGATCGTCCCCTTGTCCGCAACGACGATGGTCGCCGTGTAGCTCTTGGTCGGGTCAATGTTCATCGCCGGGGCCGCCGGCCACTGCTTCACCTGCTCGACGGTTGGCGTCGGGGTGACGTCCGTGCCTCCGGGCGTCGGCGTGTCAGTCTGGACCACGGTGCCGACCGGCGTGGCCGCAGGAGTGCTGCTGCCATTCCCGCCCCAGATCGCCATCAAGCCGGTTGTCAGGCTGCCCACCATTATCAGGGCGCCGAAAACGTAGAACAGCTTGATCTTGCTGAAGATTCCGAAGGGCCCGTGCTGCACGGCCGGCCCCGACCAATCGGCGGCGCCGCGCGGCTTGCGGCCCTTCCGTTTGATGTTTTTTGGTTGCTTGCTCTTCGGCATTTAAGAAACCCCTGGCTTGCTAAACGAGCCCCAAAGTCGACTACATTCAGTATAACAGACGTGATCGGCTCGGCATACCACTCCTGGTCAGTGTGCCGTCTCGCCGGGCCGGCCGCACTTGTAACGCCTACCCGCCCTCCAACGTTCTTCTATTTTGACCAGACTGTGAGCGCCTTTGCCGGTCCCTTCACACTTGAAGGCAGCGGCTTTCGCTTTGGCGTAACTGAACAGAGGAGGTCGGGATGTTAACAGGAGTCTTTTCATTCAAGAAGACGGTGTCGCTTGCTGTCGCTGTCGTCGCCGTCACTCTGGCGACAGCGCTCTCGCTTTCGTCTTCAAGCGCCAAGAGCACGTCCGCAGGGTCTATGCTGAACGACCCAACGAGCGCCCTTGCATCGACGCAAGTGTGCGAGGTGAAAGCGGATCTGGACGTGGTCATCGCCATCGACAAGACCGGAAGCATGAATGACACGAGCGGTGGTCAAACCAAGCTGCACTGGGCCAAGCAAGCCGCGCTGGCGCTGGTCAACGGGATAGCAGGTGGTTCCAGCAGCAGTACCCTGGGCGGCAACGATGTCGAGGTACTGACATTCGATGGAGCCTCCACTGCTACCCGCGTTGTGCCGTTCAGCAGCGACGCGGCTACGCTGCGGAGCGCGATCAACGGCATCGGTGATTCCTCAGGAGCAGGAGACACCGATATCGCCAAAGGTCTTGAGGGAGCCACCGCCGACCTGAACGCCCACGTTCACAGCGGGTCGAACGGTTCCTACAAGGTGGTTGTCCTCCTATCCGACGGAAGGAACTGGAGCAACAGCGATAGTTCGGGAAGTTGCCCCATTTCGCAGCAGAGGCGCCAAGACACGCTCAACGACATACCGGCCCTTCACGCCGCGGCGGACACCGTGTACACGGTCGGCGTTGGCAGTCAAATAGGGACCGCCAACTCCTGCAATTCCTCCGAACTGGATGAGGCCCTCCTCCAGGCAATCGCTGAGGGGCCGCCCGGCGACTACACGCACGTTACTGACGCGTCCACCTTGCCGGACATATACAGCGGCATATCGCAGGACGTAGTCAACATCTGCGCCAACTTCAGTGGCCATAAGTACGACGATCTGGCATGTGATGGTCCGGCCGGAGACAATCCGCCGCTTTCCGGAGTAGATATCAAGCTGCTAGACGCACAGGGCACGCCGGTCGCGCAGACTTCGACCGACGCCGACGGCGTCTACAGCTTCGACAACGTCCCCCAGGGTAGCTACTCCATCTGCGAGGATCTGAGCGCGTTGCCGGGCGGCACGCAGCAGAGCTACCCGATTTCTGGATCAGCGCAAACGGGCACGCACTCACCTTACGGCGTATGCTACGAGCGCACGCTTGCAGGGGGACAGAGCGAGAGCGACCTCGACTTCTACAACTGCCCACCGCCCGCCGTGACGCCGACGCCGTGCGACACCAACACGCCGGTCCCGCCAACGGCGACACCGGCGAACACCGACACACCCGTGCCACCAACGGCGACACCGGCGAACACCGATACACCCGTTCCGCCGACGGCGACACCGGCGAACACCGATACACCCGTGCCACCGACCGCGACAAGCGTCAGCACCGAGGTGCCACCGACGGCAACGAGCACCAGCGCGCCCGCGGCAACCGCCACCGAAGAGCATCAGAACGCGACTGACACGCCGACCCAAGCGGCGTCTACAGCGACGGCCGTGCCATCAACGCCGACGCCGCGGGGCCAGGTCGCATCGGCTGAGGAGACACGGCAACCGCCGGCACCCGCGCAGGCGCTACCCGCCTCCGGCGCCGCAAGTGATCGCAGCTTCACGCCATGGACGGCAATCGCGGGCGCTCTCGCGTCGCTGGCTGCGGCCCTGATCCTTCTCGGCGGCGTGCGCCTGGCCTGGCAGAAGTGGCAGGGTAGGGAATAGCGCACGGTAGCCATCTCAACAATCAAGAACGACCCCCGCGCGGCGATTGGCCTCGCGGGGGTCGACTTATAGAAACGTTCTCTCTAAGTTCGGGGGCGTTTGACGCGCGGGACGCGCCTCAAAGCCGCTGCGGCCGCGCAGGATTCGACGTGCTAGCGCGCTCCCCGCACCAATCGACCAGCGCTAGGCGAAATAGACTACGCGGGGCAGAGAACGGAGAACACCCGGCAACGGGAGCCCTATCCCGCTTGCGCTCGTTCTCCCATCGGTTCTCGCTGGCTCCTGTAGAATTCGGTCTCCTCCTCGTACTGGTACGGAGGCTCCGGGGTTTTCCACTCCGCCACCGGCGTTCCCGCGTTCAACTTGGTCCGCAGGTAGTCGGAAGTCATCACGGCGAAAGGCTTGGCCGTGTCCAGCCCCAACGCGCGGAGGCTCTCCGCCATGCGGTGCTTGGTGGGCGCGACCTTGACCTCGATCTGCTTGCACCTGCGGTGCTTGACTTTGCCATCGACCTCCACCACCGTCCTGAGGATCTTGTCGCGATGGTTGCCAAACGTCACCATGTCAAATGGCCTGCCGGGGATGCCCGGACCAAGCTCCCCTTCCACGTCCACAATAGGCCCCTGCGTATCCGGGTCCAGTACCGCGAACTTGAAATGGTCGGCGGACAGTTGGCTGGGGATCTGGGTGAGGAACTTCGGGTAGCCCCAGATTTCGCGTCCTCCGGCCCTCGCTTCGGGGATAGTCACCACCATCTCGACAACGTACACCCCCATGTTCTGCCACGATTTCGCGCTCTTCCCGAGCAGGAGCTTGAGAGACGGAAATGACGGCCGCCCCAGCGCCTCTGGATACACGCTGACGGACAGCACAACCTCGTCGTAGGCGCTCAGGCTCACCTCCTGGTAGTTGAAGAACGTCAGCGTGGTAAGGACCTTTCCGTTGAAGTAGCGCACCGGCAGCAAGCCTGTATCCTTCAGAAGCGGAAGCACACGGTCCTCCTCCACGAAGTAGTTGATGGCCCTCATCGCGAGCCTCTGGTAAAACACCGGCACCTGAATCACACCGCACGATGTCGTGTAATCGGTCTGTGGTACATCGAAGAAATCGCTTTTCATGGCAGACCTCCCTGCGACTGTCCAGCTTGAGTCGTCCAACTGACGATCACCCGCCAAGAATCGCACCGGCGTGTGCCGCAGTCAAGTGGCCATCGGCTCCGCTCGTGACGAAAGCCCAAGTCAGAACCGCACAATCCGTCCGGCCGCATCATGGTAACGCCGGTGATTCCTCGCCTTGGTGCGGAGGACGTTGAATATCCCTGCTTGACAGGCCGCCAAACTACGCTTATACTCGCGCTGCTGGTGGCTAGTCCGCAGAACTTCTCGCCCAACAACATCGCCGCCGACAGAAAGGTCGCGCCATGAAGTTCTCTGCTCTTCGGATCCCAGCCAGGCTCCTTGTGGTGGTTGCGCTTGTCCTCGCGGCGCTGGCTGGCACGGTAGCTCTGGCGATAATCGTGCCCTCCCTGACCGGGCCCACGGGGAACGCAGCAGCCCAGATTTCGGGCCATGTGTCGCCGCCCGGCCACGTGTCACCACCGATCCACGTATCGCCGCCGGGCCACGTGTCACCACCGGGTCATGTGTCGCAGCCGGGCCGAGTGTCACCACCGGGCCACGTGTCGCCGCCGATTCATGTATCGCCACCGGGCCAGCCATCGCGTACACCGACGGCCAGGGCGACACCAACGCGCAAGCCGACGGCCACAGCGACACCACGCCGCACACCTAGGCCGCCATGGTGGCCGTGGTGACGACCAGCCGTTGACTCAGCCGCTTCCTTCTTTCGTGAGAGCTCTCGGACAGCGGCAACGGCTGTCGCTCGGGTGTGCCGGCTCTCCGGTAGTACCTATTCGTTGGGCGCATACACGTCTTGCGTACCTCGCTGAGACTACGTGATCTCGTCGGCGCATCGTACCGCGTCAGGGGCGCTCTTTGGCTGGCCCTCCTGGCGGTCGTCGTTCCGCTCGTAATCGTCGAACGGCTGGCAGACCAGTTGGTGCTGCCCCGGCTTGCCGCAACCTCGGCATTCGTTGGCGGCGGACTCCTGTGGATCGCTTATTCCACGGCCCGTGACAAGGGCCAGGCCTGGAGGCTTCGCGCCGCAGTTGGCCTGCCTCTGCTGGCCTTCGTCATCGCCAACGTCGGGGCTGCCGCGTTCGCCGTTGATCGACGGGCCAGCCTCCTCGGCGAGAGCGAGCGGTATCAGGGTCTCCTTCCCACCCTTCTCTACGTTGCGCTCTTCTTGGCTTCCGCCACTCTGGTGCGAACGCGCCGGGACTTGAGCATTGTGCTGGGCGGCCTGTTCGTCTCAGGGACGGCAGTGGCCGGCTATGCGCTGATCCAACGGCTGGGGCTGGACTGGATCGATTGGGTCCAGATTCCGGAGGGCCGCGTTGGGTCCACGTTTGGCCAACCCGACGTGCTGGGCGCGTTTCTCGTCGTGGGCCTCGCAACCACGGCGGGGCTGTTTGCGGGCCGGGCGAGCCCCTGGCGCTGGCTGTTGGCCGCCGGAGCCGTCGTGATGATGATCGCCCTGCTCCTGACGTCAAGCCGGGCCGCCTGGATTGGGGCTGCCGCAGCCGCTGTCATCCTGGCAGCCTCCTTGATACACAGCGTTCGGTGGACGAGGTTCGGTGTCCTCTGCGTGCTGCTTGGCCTCATTCTAAGCGGCACTCTATTTGCGAGCGTGGCTCAAGGCAGGAGCGCGGCTAGTCATAGCGCCGAGCGCGTCGCGTCGGCAACGGATTTCACCGATACGTCCGTGGCGATGAGGCTTGGTCTGTGGCGGTCTGCATTGGAGATGATCGCAGATCGGCCTGTTTTGGGTGCAGGGCAAGACGCCTTCCCAATCCTCTTCTCGAAGTATCGTCGGGCTGACCAACCGGGCATCGGCACCGACAACGTTCGACCCGAAAGCGCCCACAACATCTTCCTCGATCTCGGCACCGGGACCGGCCTCCTCGGGCTCGGCGCCTTCGTCTGGCTGTTGGGCGCTGTGTTGACCGTTTCCTGGAACAGCACATCTCTCTGCTCCGACAGTCGATTGCGATTCGGCCTGGTCGGGTCTATGGCGGCTATCGTCGGCTACGTATCCGCCCTCTACTTCGGTTTCACCGAGGGCATGACGACGTGGGTGCTCTGGCTCCTGATGGGCGCGGCGGTCGGCGCGGCAAGCGGCGTCACGTTATCGAATGTCCAACCAGCGACAGGATGGCGCCACTCTTTTCACTGGGCGCTCGGAGCGACCGCGCTGGTCGGCGGCTGTGCTGCGCTGGCGTGGGCGGCCACCCTCGTCGGTGGCGACTTGGCTGCCGGACAAGCGCAACGAGCGGCGGCTGCCGGCGACCTCGAAGACGCCGTCCGCCTCTCGCAACATGCGTCTACCCTGAATCCTCTCGAACGCCAGTATCTGCTGGACCGTGGACAGTACGAATACGATCTCGCAGCGGCGTCAACCGATTCGACCGCTTGGCTTGAACGGTCGGAGGCCACCTACGAACGTGTGGTCCGAGACTACGCGCCGGACGCGTATTCTCTGCTGATGCTCGCTTCGGTGAGGGGCGAACTCGCAAATCTGCAGGTTGAGTCGGCCGAAGACGTGTACCCGTTGCTGGAAGAGGCCGTCGCGGTGGACCCCTACAACCTGACGGTACGCCAGGAGGTCGCAGGCGAGTACGCCTGGCTCGGGAACGACGCGATGAGCCAGTTTCATCTGGACGTGGCGCAACACCTGGCGGGTGGCAATTAGATGCGTCACGCCGAAACGCTCTACGAGTAGGCGCCACCCGTCACGACGGCTCAAGAAGCCGCCTCCCACCGCTTCTTCTACAGCAAGAGCCTCCACCCAACCTTTTCCCGTCGAGATGTCGATTAGTCTAGCTGGGATTAGCACGTCGGGAGCAGGGGGTGAACCTATGCGGTACGAGTTGCCATCTGCGGCGATAGCTTCGGCTGTCGGAATCCTTGTCATCTCTTGGGTTGGCCTGGCGCACGCTTCTGGCGGGAGAGCGGCGAACGTCTCCGCCTCGCCTGTTCAGGCGACTGCCCAGGACTTCGCCAGCTACCCGCCCGCTACCTGCGGCGGCGGCAGCAACGACGCCGATCGACTCGGCATGGCAAACCCCGCCGCCACCTACTGCACAGACCTCGGCTATGACTACCGCATGACCACCGCCGCCGACGGCAGCGAGCAGGGCGTCTGCGTC
>JBEKKV010000013.1:0-42993 GCA_050010555.1 Dehalococcoidia bacterium | reverse complement strand
CCGGCGATGATGACGGTTGAGCCGCCGCCAATCTCAACGTTGCCGACCTTCACCACCGTGTCGTGCGGCCTCAGCTCGCGGCTGGCCAGCTTGTACGGCTTGGAGATCGGCACCGTCCCATCTACGCCCGGGAAGGCGCGCAGCTCGTCGGAAAGCTCCGGGTAGATGTGCCCAATAACACCGATAACGGTCCGCTCGACGCCTATGCTCGTGTGGGCGGAAAGCCCTCTCTCTTGCAGGTGGTCGAGCACCGCCCGAAGGTCTTCTTGGCTATGCTCTTTTTTCATCACGACCATCATTACTTATTTGCTCCCTGCCTCATCCTTGCGGATTGTATTCTCTGTCGGGCCGGAGAACGCGGGCGCCCTTGAGATATACGTGGACGATCTCGTCGGCGCGCTTCTCCGTGTTGATGAGGAGTAGGATGCGCAGGCACCGTTGAAGGCTGCCTGGGACTGCGATTTCGTTGGCGCAGACTAACGGCGCATCCTTCCAGCCCATCTCGCGGGCGGCCCTGGCGGGGAACTCGGCGTCGAGGTCGCTTGTTGTGGTGAAGAGCGCTGCCGCGACGTCTTCGGTATGAACGTCGTTCGCTGCGACCATCTCTTCGAGAAGCTCGCGGCCGGCGGCCAGGATGTCCTGCGTGGTATTGCTATCTACGGTGATAGCGCCTCGGATACCTCGACAGAGCACGCGGCTACCAGCTCTCGAGCACGCCGGCCGTTCCCGTTCAGGGAGGCCCTGCGTGAAGTGGACCAAACAGGCCGGCCCGGAAGGCATACGGGCGGCTACGACGCGTTTCCGCCTCGACGCGGCGTGTCGTAGCCTTTGACCTTGTTCCTCCCATGGCCGGTAAGCACCTCGTGATGAGATTTCGCGCTCTTAGCCTGACTATCGGATTGCCTGCGCGCGATTCTGACCTCCGGCGCAGACAGCAGTAGCCTCCGGCAGCAAACGCCGTCACTGCGCTGCTATCCTACCACAACATCGCCCGCCTGCACAGTCCCCGAGAAACGCCTTCAAGCGGCTAGCGGTTCGCCAGCGTGGCGATAAAGCTGATGAGATTGAAGATGAAATGGGCCGATACCGTCGTCCAGATCGAGCCGGTGTAGGCGTAGCCGGCGGCGAACAGCATCCCGACGAGTGTGAACGGGATAAGGGTGGTTGGCTGCCCGTGGGCGAGCGAAAACAGGAAGCCGCTGATCAACGCCGCGGTGAACAAACTGAAACGCCTGGTCAGCCCGCCGAAAAGAAAGCCGCGGAAAAAAGTCTCCTCGACCAGCGGCGCCAGCACCAGCGCCAGAACGCCCGCCAGCACAATGAAGGAGGTCTGATTCAAGATATCTTCGTTCAGATTGCTCTTCGGCAGCAAATTGCTACCGCCGATGGCGTCGGCGATGACGGCGTAGACTTCGACCGCCATGAACGCGCCCACGACAATGGCCGGCGTCACCCAGAACAGGTTCAGCGGCAGCCGTCGGAAGCCGAGCGCGCGCAGCTTCGCCCCCCTGCTGCCGACGGTCAACGCCAGCGCGATGACGAGCAGCATCAGCTCGAAGGGAAGGCTGGCCACCAGCGCGACCTGCTCCCCCTGCTTCGTCTCGCTCGCGTCTATGCCCAGGATGGCCGCGACAACGATGGCGATCGTAGGTATGAGGAGTAGAGCCACAGCGCCCAACGCCAGGCCGATGATCACTTCTCTCGGCCCCCAAACGATCTCCCGGCGCCAATCGCCCGACGACGGTTGCGGGCGCTCCTGATACGGCTCGAAGTCGCTGGTCATCCGCGAAGGTCCTCTTCATAAAAGGGTGCCCTGAGGGGCGATGTCTCATTATCGGCGCAGGAAGCCGCCGGAAGCAATTGGAGATTCGAAGGCCTCAGCTACGCTAGACCATCAGCTCGCGCGCCTTGAGCTTAACGTCGCGAGCGCTGATCAGCTCTTCCCCGGCCAGGACGGCATGGACGTCCCAATCGGCCACGCGCTCGACATCGGCGCGCTCCCCGATCCCATGCTCGCTGACGACGACAACGCCCTGGGGGATGAGCGGCCGCAGGCGCCCCGTCGTCGCCAGGTCGGACGTTTGCGTCTCGTAGTCCAGGTTCTCGATGCCGATCATCGTGGCGCCGGCGTCCAGTGCCCGCTGCACCTCGACCTCGTTGCGAACTTCCAGCAGGCATTCCAGGTCGAGCTCGGCAGCCAGGGCCGTGAGCGCGCGCAGCTCGTCGTTGGCAAGGATGGCCGGCAGCAGCGCGATGGCATCGGCGCCGAAAGCGCGCGATTCCCAGATGTGATACGGGTCAAAGAGGAAGTCGCGCCGGAGAATAGCCGGACGGCCGCCTGGATAATAGCCATCGAGGATGTTGCGCGTCTGCAGCAGGTGATCGATGTGCCCCATGTAATGCTTGGCCTCGGTCACGACGGCCACGGCAGTCACGCCGCTGTGCGTGTAAGCGCGGGGAAGGCCCTGGCGCTCCAGGTCGTTGACCAGGCGTCCGCGGCCGGGCACAGCCTTCTTGATCTCGCCGATGACCTGAATGCGCTTGCCGCCGTTCAGCGGGCCTCGCGGCCCTTCCAGAATTGCACGCATCAGGCTCCACTGCTCGGCGCGGCCTTCCTTCTGGTCGGTGATCTGCTTTATCCGCCGCTTGAGAGCGTCGAGCGGCTCCTTCTGCTGTCGATATGGCAGCTCTTCGCGCTTGGCGGCGACGACGGCGTCGAGGAAGGATTGGCCGGTCATGGCGCTGTTAGTATGCGGGAGAAGGGCGGTTCTGGTCGAGACGCAGGGGCGTTAGATATCGTACGTGTCCTCTCGACGAAGCGCTACAAACACGATTCTTATGAGGCGGTCCTTGTCAAAAACTGCGTAGATGACGCGGTACCGGCCGACCCGCTTGCGCCAGAGGTAATCATGACCTCGCAGCTTCCTCGCGCCATGAGGCCGCGGCTCCTCGGCTAGCCCATCAATCGCCTGTTCGATCTGCAGATACGCATCCTCGGGAAGAGACTCCAGTTGGCGGCGTGCTCGACGTTCAACCAGCAGCTCGTACGTCAAGGCCCCTCTGTTTCTTGTAGTCCTCCCAGCTCATAGTGCTGCCGGGATTGTCTGCGGCTTCCTGCAATGCGCGCTCCGCCGCGATAGCATCCAGCTCATCTTCGAACGTCCTATCGAGCGCGAGGCGGATGAGCGCCGCCATCGTCGTGCGCTTCCGGAAGGCCAAAATACGCAGGTCCTCGTGCATCTCCTCGTCCAGGTAGACCATCAGCTTCTTCATCTCGCTTCCCTCCCTCATTCCCTGAGATTATGCCATATATATATCACGCTGTCAATATATCGCTATGTCGCCTGTAGGGGAGGTCTTTAAACCTTCCGCGGGGCGAGGGCGAACGCCAACGCCAACGCCAACGGCGGCCGGTGCATATCCGACCGCCGTCGATGCTCGCGTTTCGCCTCGGTCTGAGGAGAACGCTGGTCAGCCCAGGTAGTTCAAGCGCAGCGCCGCGCGCACCTCCGCCATGGTCTGCTCCGCGACGCGTCTGGCGTAGCCACTGCCGCTGCCCAGCGCCTCTCGGACCAGCTCCGGCTGCGCCTCATAGCGTGCGCGCCGCTCCCGGATCGGCTCTAGCAGCGCGTTCAGCGCCCGCGCCAGCTTCTGCTTCACCTCGACGTCGCCGACGTTGCCGACGACGTAGCGCTCCTTCAGGTCCTGCACCTCCGCCTTATCCGAATTGAAGGCGTCGTGGTACATGAACACGGGATTGCCCTCGATGTGGCCCGGGTCGTCGGCGTGGATGCGTGTCGGGTCGGTGAACATGCGCATCACCTTCTGCGTCACGGTCTCGCCGTCGTCTTTCAGGTAGATGGCGTTGTTCAGCGACTTGCTCATCTTCGCCTGCCCGTCGATTCCGACGAGGCGCGGCACCCGCCCGACGAGCCCTTCCGGCTCCGGGAACACCTCACCGAAGAGACGGTTGAAGCGGCGCGCCACCTCCCGCGTCAGTTCCACGTGCGGCGCCTGGTCCTCGCCCGTCGGCACAAGGTTCGCCTTCGGCATGAGGATGTTCGCCACCTGCATGACAGGATAGGTGAAGAAGGCGACGGGCGCGGCCTCCTTCGACCGCGATTCCAGCTCGTCCATCTCCGCCTTCAAGGTCGGATTGCGCTGCAGCCTTCCCAGCCCGACGTACCAGCTCAGCCAGACAGTGAGCTCCGCGTGCTCCGGGACCAGGCTCTCGATGACGAAGTGGCTGCGCTGCGGGTCCAGGCCGACCGCCAGCCAGTCCATCGCGATCTCGAAGACGGACCGGCGCACCATGTCGATGTCGTCGGCGTAGTCGGAGACCTGGTAATCGGCGATCAGGAAGAAGCACTCGTATTCGTCCTGCAGCCGCACCCAGTTCTCGAGCGCGCCGGCATAGTGGCCCAGGTGGAGCGCGCCGGTCGGCCGGATCCCCGTTAGAATGCGTTTCTTGGCCATGCCTTGTTTCGCTCTACGATAGCATATCCTCTCAGACTTGCGGCACGTGCGCCAGCGCTTCTCGCACCTTCTCCTCCGGGTAGGCGTAGTCTTCCAGCTCGCCGGAGAAGTACTTGTCGTACGCCGACATGTCGAAATGACCGTGGCCGCTCAGCGCCAGCAGAATGACCTTCGACTCGCCGGACTGCTTGCAGGCCAGCGCCTCGTCGATCACGGCACGAATGGCGTGTGCGGGCTCCGGCGCCGGCACGATGCCTTCGGACCGGGCGAACTGGACGGCGGCTTGGAAGACGGTGTTCTGGTGATACGCGCGCGATTCCACCAACTGCAGCCGCTGCAGCTCGGAGATGATCGGGGCCATGCCGTGGTAGCGAAGTCCGCCGGCGTGAATGGCGGGCGGCGCGAACGTGTGCCCCAACGTGAACATCTTGACTATGGGCGCCATCCCCGCCGTGTCGCCGTAGTCGTAGACGTCGGCGCCGCGCGTCAGGCTGGGGCAGGCCTCCGGCTCGACCGCGAGGAGCCGCGTCTTCTTCCCGGCGGTCAGGTTGTCACGGGCGAAGGGCAGCGCGATGCCCCCGAAGTTGGAGCCGCCGCCGACGCAGCCGATAATCATGTCCGGGTAGTCGCCGGCCATCTCCATCTGCTTCAGCGCCTCTTCGCCGATGACCGTCTGGTGCATCAGGACGTGGTTGAGAACGCTGCCCAGCGAGTACTTGGTATCCTCGCGGCCCACGCAGTCCTCCACCGCCTCGCTGATAGCCAGGCCCAGGCTGCCGCCGGCCTCCGGGTCTTCCATCAGCGCAGTGCGACCGGCCTGCGTGTCGCGGCTGGGGCTCGGCACGACCTTCGCGCCGTAAGTTTCAATGAGCGAACGACGGTACGGCTTCTGGAAGTAGCTCACCTTGACCATGTAGACCTTCAGCTCGATGCCGAAGAAGTTGCAGCCCATGGCCAGCGCGCTTCCCCACTGTCCGGCGCCCGTCTCGGTCGTGATCCGCTTCACGCCCTCTTTCATGTTGTAGTAGGCCTGGGGGACGGCGGTGTTCGGCTTGTGCGAGCCGACCGGGCTCACGCCTTCGTACTTGTAGTAGATCTTAGCCGGCGTGCCCAGCGCCTTCTCCAGCCGGTGCGCCCGGTAGAGTGGCGTCGGACGCCACAGCTTCAGGATGTCCTGGACCTCCTCCGGGATGTCGATGTAGCGCTCCGTGCTCACTTCCTGCTTGATCAACTCCATCGGGAACAGCGGCGCCAAGTCCTGCGGCCCGATGGGCTGCTTCGTGGCCGGATGGAGCACCGGCGGCAGCGGCGACGGCAAGTCCGCCTGGACGTTGTACCAGCGCGACGGCATCTCCTTTTCCGGCAGAATATACTTGGTGTCCATTCTTTTCTCCTTTCTTTGGTCTAGCGCCGAGGCGCTGCTTGGCATTTCCACCAAACAAAAAGCCCCCGCCCGTAAGGGCGAGAGCATTCTCGCGGTGCCACCTCACTTGCCCCGACGGACCGCACGCGTCGGGACATCTCTATCAGGTACGGTCCGCCTCAAGCGGACGATACCCTGGGCTCTGCTAACGGTGCCCCTCCGGCAAAGCCTACTTATCGCCTGAGGCGATGTTCGGTTTGCGGCTCCTAGGTCCATTTAGTCGTTGCGCTGGCGCCGGCTCTCACCGCGTCCGGCTCTCTGACCCCGTCCATGGCGGGAAGCCCCGCTTTCGGCCTACTAGTCCTGCTCTCAGCCGTTCGCTATTCAGATGTGTGGCGAATATAGCAGCGGGTTTTCGCTATGTCAAGCGCTGGAGTCGACTCGCGCGGGCGCCGTTCCGCACGAATATTCGACTCCGCCGAGAATGAACCGCCGCGGACACGAAGAGAGACGCCCTTCGGCGTCTCCCAGCCCAACGCGGAAATGACCTTCTATTTGCCCTTGGGACGCCGCTTCTCGAAGTCGTCTAGGTCGAGGCTCTCGATGAACTCGCGGAAAGCGGACATCCTCTCCAGCTCTTCCGGCTGCACCTCGCGAAGCTCTTCGCCGACGGCTTTCTCCCCCTCCTTGTCCAGCAGCACGCCCGCCTTCTCCAGTACCGACTCGTCGGCGAAGATGGGGACGTTTGCCCGGACGGCCAGAGCGATGGCGTCGCTGGGCCGTGAATCGATCTCCATGGAACGCCCCCCGACGTAGAGGACGATCCGCGCGTAGAAGGTATCGTTCGCCAGATCGTTTACGATTATGCAGTTTATCTCGGCGCCAAGAGCGTCGATAACAGACCGCAGCAGGTCGTGGGTGAGCGGCCGCGCGACGGTGACGTCCTGCAGACGCACAGCAATAGCGTCCGCCTCCGCCGGTCCGATCCAGATAGGCAGATAGCGCTCGGCGTTCTTCTCTTTGAGTATCACCACCCGCTGATAGTTCATGAGACTAACGCGGATGCTCTCTATGCTCATCTCAATCATTCCCACCACCTCCGGCTCGGACTCGCGTAACCAGTCTAGCCGACCCCTTCTTCGGTGTCAATTGAAGCTGTTCTGCCTCCGCCGGCCTCCGCCGGACCCTCGATCGCCAGGCCTGCCGCCCCGGCTCGCTGCACCAGCGCCGCCTTCTGCTGACGGTCCAGCGCGTGCAGGCTGAGGGCCGCCAGCGCCGCCACAACGACCGCGATGGCGAACAGCACGAAACTCACACCATATATGTCGGCCACGGCGCCCACCAGTAGCAGTGGGATGATTGCGGCAAGACTCGCCAGCGCAAGTTGGGCGCCGAAGACCCGCCCTCGCATCTCCGGCGGCGCCCTCTCGTGCAGGACCGTCTGAGCCGGCGCATTCACCATCGCGTAGGCAAGACCAAGCGGTCCGGCGATGATCATCGTCAAGAAGACGAGTAACGAGAGCCCGCCAAGCCGCTCCGCCCCAAACGGGTTGAAGTCCTCCGTTCGCTGAAGCAGGCTGGCCATGTTCTGGACCAGCCCCATCGCTACCAGGCACACGGCCAGCCCGATGAGCCCGAAGGCGACGATCCGGTCCTTCCCTATCCGCTGCGCCAGGCGCGGCAGGAGCCGCAGCCCGAGTATGGCGCCGACGCCGGTAGGCGCGAAGACGTAGACTGCGTCGTCCGGCCGCACGGCGAGCACTTCCTGCATGAAGCGCGGCACCAGCACCGCGAAGAGGAGGACCAGCGAGCTGCTCAGCGTGAGCTGCGCCATCGCCAGGCAAGACTCGGGGTCGGAGCGAAGCAGCCGCAATGCTTTCGCCAACTCGCGGGGCGCCGCCTGGGCCGCCCGCGGCTCAACCGCCGCGCCCGCCTGGTGTGCGCCCACGTCCTTCGGTAGCGAGCGCGTCAGCATCGACGCGGCGACGAAGGAAACGGCTGCCGTCAGGAAGACCGCGTCGACGCCGAAGGTCTTGATGATAATCGGCGCGATAAACACCATGCCAACGAACTGCGCGCCCGTCCACGCAAGGCTCACGAGGCTATTAGCGGCGATAAGCTGGTTCTTCGGCACCAGCGACGGCACGGTCGCGACCTCCGCCGTGGCGAAGAACTGGCCGACGGCGGAGAAAGCGATGTTGACCGCGAATATCGCCTCGACGTGGTCTTTGCTGAGCAGGAAGGCGATCGCGGCCAGCGAGCGGAAGGCGTTCGTCGCGATGAGAATGTCGCGCTTCCGCCAGCGGTCAACGAGAACGCCGCCGACCATGCCGAACAGCAGCGACGGCACGACGTAGGAGAGCACGAGAAGGCTAGTGTCGGTCGTTGAGTTCGTCTTCGTAAGAACGACGACGAGGAGCGTGAAAAGGATGGCGTTCTGAGGGATCTGCGATAAGAGCTGCGCCAGCCAGAGACTGCGGAAGCGGCGGTTCGAAAGGACAGCCCGCTCCCGCTGCTGAAGCGACTCAGATTCGCACTCAGGCATTAGAAGCCTCCGTCGCGGCGGGGACGGAGCGGGCCCGCATCGCTGCCCAACCCACCACCAGGGTGATTGCCACTGCCGTGCCCACCAGCACCGGCCGCACGCCAACGAGCTCGGCAAACGCGCCTGCCACCAGTAACGGCGCCACCGAGGCCACATTGACTAGCACGTTCTGCGCCGCAAATACGCGTCCTTGCATCTCCAAGGGTATACGTTCGTTTATGATAGCGCGACTGGCAACGTTGAGGAGCGAACTGCCGAATCCGGCGAGGATTGCCGCGATCATCGTTACTGCGATGCGCGCGCCGGTGCCGTTGACCGGCCCGGGATGAGCGATGCCCAAGGGATTCCAGTTCTGGAGAGAATTCGCCTCGTTCGCGACAAGGCCGAACGCAAGAAGCGACAAGACGAAACACGCGAACCCCAGCGCCAGCGCCCGCGGCTTACCGACGAAGCGGGAAAACGCATTCACCGACCGCAACCCGAGGAAGATGCCGATGCCCCCCGGCGCAAAGATGAAAACGATGTTGTCGGGCGCCACTCCAAGCTCCTCCTTCGCGTACCGCGGTAGCACCGTCACGCCTATGAGCAACGTCGCCGCGCCCACGACGCTGATGATTAACGCCAGATACGACGGCGAGTCACGTCGGAGCGTTTGCCAGGCGCGCGCGAACTGCACCCTCACGCCCGACCTCACGGCGTGTTGCAACTGCCTTCCCGTCGCCCGCTCCGTCAGTCCGCGGATCGTCGCCGCTAGAAACGCCGCCGCCGCGAACAGACAGGCGAGCACGACGAACAGCGGATCGGATCCGACGGTCTTGAGCATCAACGCGGCCAGCCCAACGATCCCCAGCGCCTCCGCAAGCAATCCGCCGAGGTTGACGAGGGAGTTAGCGGTCGTCAGCTCATCCTGTCGAACGACGTGAGGTAGCGCGGAGGCGATCGCCGGGGTGTTGAACTGCGACAGCGCGGAAAACGCCAGGGCGAACAGGTAGAGCGACCCGACACCCTTCGCGGAGATAACTAAACCTACGCAAAGAAGCATCCGCGCCACGTTCGTCGCCGCCAGCACGAACCCGCGCGACAGCCGGTCGACGATGACGCCCGATATCGGCCCCAAACCGGCTGCGGGCAACGTGTAAGCAATAATGAACAGCCCGGCGCGAATGCTGGAGCCGCTGTTCCCGACGACCAGGATGAGCAACGCGTAGTTGATCGCGTATTGCCCCATTTGGCCCAGGACGTGTTGCTCCAACAGGCGTCGGAAGCGGTGCTCATCGAGAAGGGTCCTTCCGCCAAGGAGCGTCCACCAGTCGAAACGCGGGGGCCGGTCCTCCGTCATGAGTGCCGGGAGAAGAGCTAAGTCTCCTCCTCCTCCTCCCTGAAGAGCAGTCGCTCCATCGCCGGGTCCACCGGCTCGCCGCGCGACACGAACGACTTGAGGCGCTTCTCGAGCTCTCGCCGCTCGATTAGCACGCGACGATTGCACTTCAAGCAGCGCAGCCCGATGTCCGCACCCAGCCGCACGACGCGCCAGTCGTAGCCGCCGCAGGGGTGAACCTTGCGCAGCCGCACCACGTCGTCCATGCGCAGCTCGAGCGGCATCTCAGCCCGCCCTCCGCTCCAACACTCGCTCTCGCTCGCGGGCGATCTCGTCCCGAAGCCCTCGAGCCGTCTCCGCCGCCGCCTGCGCGAAATCCTGGCCACGCGAGGCGTATAGCACCTGTCTCGATACGTTGATGATAAGCCCGCAACCGCTCGCGTCGAGGCCGTTCTCCAGCACGGCAGCAACGTCGCCGCCCTGCGCGCCGACACCCGGCACCAGAAGAGTCATCTCCGGACAGATCGAGCGGACGCGCCGCAGCTCCTCCGGATAGGTGGCGCCAACGACCAGCCCAACGTTGCCGTGGCTATCCCAGCGCAGCGCGTTCTCGGCGACGGCTTCGAACAGCGGCCGCCTGCCGGAGCCGCTTTCGACTGGCAGGTCCTGGAGATCGCGAGCCCCCGGATTCGAAGTGCGACAGAGGATGAAGACGCCCCTGTCGTCGCGCTCGAGGAACGGCTCCAGCGCGTCACCGCCCAGGTACGGATTGACGGTGACGGCGTCGAAGCCCAAGTCGTCGAACAGGGCGCGGGCGTAGGCTTTCGCCGTATTGCCGATGTCGCCCCGCTTCCCGTCGCCGATTACGGGAATGTCGCGCGGAATGGCCGCCAGGGTCTCGCGCAGGACGCCATACCCTGTCTCGCCCAGCGCCTCATAGAATGCAAGGTTCGGCTTGTACGCGCAAACGAAGGCGGCCGTGGCCTCGATGACGGCGCGGTTGAAATCAGCGACGTGGTCGACGGGCATGAAAGCGGGATCGGGGTCGAGCCCGACGCAAAGAAGGCTGCCGTTCCTGCGGGCAGCCTGCTCAAGCTTTTCGAAAAAGCGCAACATCCACCTCGGCGCGAGAATCCACGAGGGTCAAGTCGATGGTATCGCCGCGAATGGGCCAAGTCAAGGCGAAGGCGGCATCGGGCCGACGCGACAGGATCGACCCCGCCGCGTCGACGTAGCTCGGCGACGCTGATCTCGGCGAAACGCGTTCCTGCCACGGCGGAGGGGCCGCTCGGGTTGCCGAGCGGCCCGAGGAACGGCGACCCAAAGTTCCGTCCCAGCCAAGGCTGCTTGACACCGCGACGGCGCCTGCCGTAAACGTGAAGGCGTGAGACTCGACGTCGCCCTGTTGCCGCGCGCGCTGCGGAAGCCCGAATCGAACGCCTGCTTGCTCATCGATGCCCTGCGGGCCAGTTCGTCGATTGCCACGCTCTTCGCGCAAGGCGCCGAAGAGATCGTCGTCGCTGGCAGCATCGCAGCCGCAAGGCGTCTGGCGGCGCTGAAGCCCGTCCGCTACCTCCTCTGCGGCGAGCGCTTTGGCCTGGCGCCGCGCGGCTTCGACTACGGCAACTCTCCCAGCGAGTTCGCGGCCCTGGACATGCGCGGACGCCGCGCCGTCCTCGCGACCACCAACGGTACCAGGGCGCTATATACGCTCGCCGGGTCGCCCGCCGTGCTGGTCGGAGCGCTGCTCAACGCCACCGCCGCCGCCGAGATGCTGTTTGCCGAAGCTCGTTCGCGAGAACTCGATGCCACGTTCGTGTGCGCCGGCCTGGAGCGCGGCAACGGCTTCAGCCTAGAGGACGCGTTTGTCGCCGGCGCCATGGTTGAGATCGCGGTCGAGCAAGCGCGGCGCGACGGCGCGGTCCTTGCCCTCAGCGACGCCGCGCTGGCAGCCTGCCGCCTCTTCCAGTCCTACCGGGGCGACGCGCTCGCCTGCTTTCGAGAGGCCCAGCACGGCCGCTCGCTCATCGATATCGGTCTGGAGCGCGACCTCGAGTTCTGCGCCCAGGTCGACCGCTACCGCGTCGTCCCGCGGCTGCGGCGCGACGCGTCGGGGCTGCTATCGCTCGTCGCCCCCGCGAAAGGAAGAACATGAAGGCGGAGATAGTCGCCGTCGGTACCGAGATCCTGCTGGGCGAGATCGTCGACACCGACTCGCAGTTCATCGCCTCCCGTCTGCCGGCGCTGGGCATCGACCTCTTCTGGGTCACGCAGGTGGGCGACAACCTGGGCCGCGCCCGCGAGGCGCTGGACCGCGCCTGGCAGCGCAGCGACGTCATCGTCACGACCGGCGGCCTCGGCCCGACCGAGGACGACCTCACTCGCGAAGCCATCGCCGCCATGCTCGGCGAGGAGATGCGCGTCGAGCCGGCGCTCGAGGCGGACCTGCGCGCCTTCTTCGCCCGCCGCAGCCGGCCCATGCCGGAGCGCAACGTCAAACAGGCGACGCTCATCCCGTCGGCAAGGGCGATTCCGAACGCCTATGGCACCGCGCCCGGCTGGTGGGTCGAGCGCGAGGGCCGCATCGTCATCGCTCTGCCGGGTCCGCCCGGCGAGATGCGCCGCATGTGGGAGTCCGAGGTCGAGCCGGAGCTGCGGCGTCGCTCTGCGGGAGTGGTGCTTGTCTCTCGAACGCTGAAGACCTCCGACCTGACCGAAGGGCTCGTCGACGAGCTGCTGGGCGAGCTGAAACGCACGACGAACCCCACCGTCAGCGTCTATTCGCGCGCCGACGGCATCCAGGTGCGTATCGCCGCCAAGGCGTCGGACAGGGAGGCGGCGGAAGCGCTCATCGCGCCGGCGGAAGCGGAAGCGCGCCGTCTGCTCGGCGACGCCGTCTGGGGCGCCGACGACGACACGCTGGAGGCCGTAGTCGGCCGGCTGCTGCGAGAGCGCGGCCTCACGCTGGCGACGATGGAGTCCTGCACCGGCGGCCTGCTGGCGAGCACCATCACCGACGTGCCCGGCAGCTCCGACTACTTCAAAGGCGGCCTGGTGACGTACGCGACGGAGATGAAGCTGGCCTGGGGCGTCAGCCGCCAGGTCGTCGAGGCGCACGGCGTCATAAGCGCGGAGTGCGCCCGCGAGATGGCACGCGTGGCGCGAGAGTCCGCCTCAGGCGGATCGGCGGACGTCGGTATCGGCGTCACGGGCGTCGCCGGGCCGGACGAGCAGGAAGGCAAGCCGGTGGGGACCGTGCACATCGCGCTCGACGACGGCTCCGGCGAGGCGCGGATCGTCAGCTATCAGATCGCACAGAGCCGCGCGATGATCAAGCGTCGCGCCGTCACCACGACCCTCTCCCTCCTCCGCCGAACGCTCTTTGATTAGCCGCTTCGGGGGTACGAACTCCAGTCCTCGACTTTGGAGAACGCGGGCATTCATGAGCGGATCGCTCCGGGCGACCTAGCGAAAGGAAAGGTGTTGTGCCACGCGAATCAGCAGGCAGCGTTAGGATAGACACAAATGTGAGATCTCTCGCCGTATACCCCACAAAAGGCGCGAATAAGTCGACTCGGGACTTGAAGACGATAAGGTTGAGGATGTCAAGAGAACAAGCGATTCACTTTGCTGGAGTACTCCTGTTGGTCTCCCAGAAGTGGGATGAGGTGGACATTACTGCCTATAGGTTCTCACAAAGACAGACAGATGGAAGCTATCAGGTTACGGTCACGTCTCGCCAGGGATGAGGTCACTTTTCTCTATCCTGGCTTCAACCGATGGAGCCATCTGGCGGCGCTACTCCGTCAGACGCCGGTAGAGCGTCGGCAGCCGCCCCGGCAGCGACTCGATGTCGCCCAGTATCTCGTAGCCGATGTCTTCGCACATCTGCCCCAGATACTCGTGACCCTCGCGGTCGACCGTCAGGCAGAACGGCACGATCCCCTTCCGCTTCGCCTCCATCAGCGCTTCGTGCGTGTCGTGGATGGCGTACTCGCGCTCCGTGCGGTCGCGACCGTACCCGTGGTCCTGCGGCCGCCCGTCGGACACGAGGAACAGGATGCGCACCTTGGCGTCGTGCTCTTCCAGCTTGGCCGTCGTGTGACGGATCGCCGGCCCCATCCGCGTCGAGCGGATCGGCTCCGTCTTGTCGATGCGTGCCTTGACCGCGCCGGACAGCGGCTCGTCCAGGTCCTTCAGCACGTAGAACTCCACGTTGTCCCGGCCGTACCCGGAGAAGCCGTAGATGCCGTAATCGTCGCCGATAGCCTCCAGCGCGCCGATGAGAAGCACCATGCTCTCCTTCTCCAGGTCGATGATGCGCTTGGGCGGACGCAGCGCCGCCTCCGCCTTCCGCTGGCTGAGCCACGCGTAGTACCGACGCGCGTCGTGACCGAAGTCCGGCTTCTCCTCGTCTTCCGCGTACTTCTGCTTGCGCTTGTCGATCTCCTCGTCCGTCGAAGCGCTCATGTCGAGCAGGAAAGCCACCGCCACCTGCCGCTCGACCTTGTTGCGCCGCCAGTAGACCTTGTCGGTGAAGTTGTGGCCGGCGCGCTTCTCCGTCAGGTACTCAATGACCAGGTCCAGGTCGAAGTCCTCCCCGTCGTGGAGGCGCTTGATCTTGCGAAATAGCTCCGGCCGGAGCTGCTCGAACTGCTTGCGCGTCTGCGAGGCGAGGGTGCTATAGCGACGCAGCGTCTCTTCGAAGAACGCCTCGTCGCCCTCCTCCAGCGGCCGCTGCACGACGCGACACCAGCGCGGCTTGTAATCGGCGGCGCGAAAGTCCCACTCGTCGTACCAGAACGCCTCCGTCTCCGCCACGACCGCCTTCTGCTCCTGCTCGACCTCCTTCAGCCGCTGTCCGTCCTTTAGCTCGACAGCCTGGTCGGGAATCGGCACGCCGGCTTCCTTCTCCAGGTTCGTGAGGAACAGGCCGACCGCCGCGGACAAGTCGCCTTCCGCCATCCCGCCCACCACGATCTCGACGCTCTTCTCCATCAGCTCGCGCAACTGCTCTGCGGTGAGCGGCGCCAGGCCCCCGGGCGCCTCCATGCCCTCCTGCAGCCGCAGTCGCATCAGAAGCTGCACCAGCTCCGGCTTGAAGTCGCCCCGGAAGTCCACCGGCTGCGGGCTCTCGTACGCATGCTCCGAGCCGTGCGGCAACTCCGTGCCCCCCTGCGACGCGCCTCCGCCCTGCGGCTTCAAGTGCATCATCGCGAACAGCTCTTCGTCGAGCGGCTGCCAGTCCAGCGCGTCGAGGTCCTCCGGCGACACGTTGGGAAGCGACGTCGCAAGGCCATACAGGCGCAGGGCGGCTTCGGCGGCGTCTTCCACCGTCGCCTGCGGTTGCTGGACGGCGCGCAGCAGGCGGAGCGCCGCGACCAGCGTGTCGCGCAGCTCTTGCGGCCAGACGATGGCGTGCAGCCCGTCGAGGCTGGCGCGGATGAGGTTCTCCAGAAAGGCTTCGCGCAGAGGCAGGCCCGGAAGGCGCGGGCGACGCTCCAGCTCACGACTCTGGATCAGGCGCCAGGAGCGCCGAATCCCGCCGTACTCGCCCTTGACCAGGAAATCGACGCGGGCGTCCTCGACGACAGTGAACAGATCAGAGATGAGCTGTCGGTCAGCAAAGAGATCAAAGAAGCGCTCCATGTCGGTCAGCGGCGCCTCGGCCTTGGCGGCCTGCCTCTTCAGCCGACGGCGTCGCGACGCAAACACGCGTCCGCGGCGCTTGAACGCGAAGAGGAAGCTACCGAACTCCAGGTGGCCGGACTGATGCGTAGCGTAGACCTTGTACACGGCAAAGTTGCGCGCCTTGTCGTCGAACTCCTCCGCCACCTCCGGCAGGTAGACGGCCGTCCCTTCCGTCGATGGCCGTCCGGCGGCCACCCAGCCGATCCCCTTCTCGGTCAGCGTGCTCGACGGGTGGATAGAGACGTTCGCCCCCGTGAGCGCCTTGCAGTAGAGCTTCAATATCTCGGAGACGCGCGAAAGCTCCACCCGCGGCGAAAGCTCCTCCAGCACCTGCTCGCCCTTGCCCGACTGCAGCCGGAAGAAGGCCTCGCCGCCCTCGGAGCTCTCTTCGAGGATGCGGTGGCCGGCGGCATGCCACTGGGCGAGGTCGCGCAGAGACATGCGGGAGAGCACCTCCGGAGCGCTCTTCAGGAACTCCATCGCCGCGGCGGGAGAGCCGACGGCGAGCTCTTCGGCGAGAGAAATGAGGTCGCGGTGGCTCGCCGCGTCGACGAGGGCCAGCGCGCCCGCCGCCTCCGCGAAGAGCGAATAGGCGCGCGAGCCGACAGGCTGGGAAACGCGGGTCGAAAGTCGCAGGAAGCGCGTGCGCTCGGAAGGTTCCAGCCGCGCCAGTAGCTCCGGGCCTTGCTCGAAGCAGAAGCGCACCTCCGCCCAACTGGCAGCCGCGATGCCTTCGACAAGGTCGAGGAACGGGCCGCGATCGTCGGTCTCGACGCGGGCGAAGACGCCGGCGGCGGTCTCCAGGCAACTGCCCGCGAGCTCGTAGGAGCGCTCCGCCAGCCGCTCGGCCAGGAGCTCGAGGCGGCAGGTGTCGCTCACGCCGATGAGCGGCAGCAGCGCCGGGCTGACGCGGAAGAAAAGAGAGGCGAGGGAGATGGACTTCCAATTGCCCTGGTAGAGCCGCTGGCCAGCGGCGGCCCATTGCTTCAACTCATCCGGCGAGAGCAGGCCGACGCACTCCGGCCCGACCCGAAAGTAGGCGGCGGCAACTATCGACGACTGGTCGGCGATGTCGCGGCCGAAATGGCACCAGCGAAGAAGACAGTCCAGCGGAAGGAGTTGGGCTACCTGCGGGCTGGCGCGAAAGTACTCCGACGCCGCCTCCCACGACCGCAACGACTGCCCCGCCAGCGCGACGCCCTCTTCCACCCAACTTCGCATGCCATCGACGCCAAACCGCGCGGCGACGGCGGGCGCTGCGCTGCGCAGGTCACCGGAGAGTCCCGGCGCCAGCGCGGCGAGACGGCTGTCGTATTCCGACAGATCGAATTCCGGCTGAGGCATGAATCCATTCTAACCCCAAAGCGGTAGCTGACGCCCCATCCACAACTGTGATTGGCGGGATCCTGGGCGGAGGAGAAGGTGAGCAGGCGCAGTGTCATAGCGAGCACCATCGCCGTTCTCGACGACAACGCTTCGCGTCGTCCCGCCCTTCGCGCTGCTACCGTCTCGCTCTGTCCGGGCGCTAGTGCTCCTGCACGGTGATGCTCACGATCTCGTCGCCGGGCGTCGTCGCCGTCGCCGGGTCGCGCGGCGTGATCTTGTCCAGCACATCCAGGCCTGAGGTGACCTGGCCGAAGACGGTGTATCCCCCGCTCAACTGCGGCTGCGGCGCGAAGGTGATGAAGAACTGGCTCCCGCCGCTGTTGGGCTGACCCGTGTTCGCCATCGCCACTGTGCCCCTGTCGAACGAAGACGATGTGAACTCGTCCGGGATGGTGTAGCCGGGGCCGCCTCTGCCGGTGCCGGTCGGGTCGCCGCCCTGCGCCATGAACCCGCTTATCACGCGGTGGAAGGTGGTTCCATCGTAAAAGCCTTTGCACGCGAGGAACACGAAGCTGTTCACTGTAACCGGAGCCAGGTTTGGCTCCAGCTCGATTACAATGGCGCCGTTCTGCGTGGTGAGGGTCGCCGTGTACTTCTTGCTCGGGTCGATGACCGTATCCGCCTTGGCGAACGTCTTCGCGCTGCTCTTCGTGCAAAGCGACGCAAAGTCACCTGTTCTCGGCGGTAGCTGACTCGAAGAGGGAGTCGGAGTATTGCCCGTGACTATCACCTGCCCCGGCTGCGCTGGAATAGTCGCCTTGGCCGCGCTTCCTGGCGTAGCCACCGTATTGCTGCTGCCTCCGCCACAACTCGAAGCCACCAGCAGGATGAGAGCCGGCGCAACGGCGAAGACTAGCGACATCTTGAGTATAGACGATTTCATCTCTCTTCGCTCCTCACTCGAAAATGGATGATACGACCTCTTCAATGCTGCGTTGGAGCTCCAGGTCGTCCGTGAGGGACCAGACGACCGCGGATTGGCAGGCCTGCCGCGGCGAGACGCCTTTCGTGATCAGCTTGCCCGCGTAGATGAGCAGCCGTGTGCTCACGCCTTCGGCCAGGCCGTGCTCTTTCAGATTACGGACCTTCTCGCCCAACTTCGCCAGCTCGCCCGCAACCTCCGCGGAGACGCCGGATTCCCTGGCAACGATCTGCGCTTCCTGCTCTCGACTCGGGTACGTGAACTCCATGGCGACGAAGCGCTGCCGCGTGCTGTGCTTGAGGTCTTTGAGCGCGCTCTGGTAGCCGGGATTGTAGGATATGACAAGCAGAAAGCCGGCTGCCGCCTCCAGGATCTGACCGCGCTTCTCGATCGGGAGGATGCGCCGGTGGTCCGTTAGGGGATGAATCAGGACAGTCGTGTCCTTCCGCGCTTCCACCACCTCGTCGAGATAGCAGATCGCGCCGGCCTTTACCGCGCGGGTCAGCGGGCCGTCGATCCAGCGCGTGGAATCGCCCTCCAGCAGGTATCGCCCGACAAGGTCGCTGGCGGTTAGGTCCTCGTGGCAGGCGACAGTGACCAGCGGCAGGCCGTGCGTCTTCTCGCTACCGCCGTCGGTAGCGTCCTTGATTATGGTGAGCGGTCGTCCCAGCTTCCACGCCATGTATTCGATGAAGCGGGTCTTGCCGCAGCCGGTCGGCCCTTTTAGGAGGACGGGTATCTGCTGGCTGAAGGCGGCGCTGAAGAGCGCCACCTCGTCGCCGATCGGCAGGTAATAGGGCTCCTTCAGCGCATAGTATTCCTCTACGGCATACTGCCGGAAATCGCCTTCGACCAATCGAGCTCGTTTCGGCATTACGTTCTCATTCGAGGACAACAGCGTGGGGAATCAATTCTTCCGTTGAGCGATTCGAGCCTGGAGAGCCTCCCACAACGACTGCACCCGCTCCTCTAGCTCTGCCAGCGTACCGTCGTTCTCGACGATGACGTCGGACTGACGGCACCGCTCTTCGTTGCTAAGCTGAGTCCGAATTCGCGCCTCCGTTTGCTCCCGCGCAATCCCCTTCGCCTCCAACCGCTGCGCCGCCACCACGGGACTGGCGACCACCACCCAGATTTCGTCGACCAGCCATTGCCAGCTAGCCTCGATCAGGACTGCGGCCTCGAGTACTGCCACGCGCTCGTTTTTGCTGCGGAGCGCCTCCAGGTCGCGCGCCATGATCTCGGCCATGGCAGGCCAGACGATGTCGTTCAGCCGCTCCCGGTCCTCCGGGTTGGCGAAGACCCGCTGGCCGAGCGCCTGCCGGTCGATCTCGCCGTTCGCGCCGACGATCTCGGGCCCGAACGTCTCAACAAGTCGGTCGTAGGTCGCCGAACCCCGGCGATAGGATCGGTGGCCGACGAGATCGGCGTTCACGAACGCGGCGCCCTTGTCGAAAAGCATTCTTGCGACGGTAGACTTGCCGCTGCCGATGCCGCCGGTAAGACCGATAGTGATCATCGCTCCGCCCAGGAGACATTCCTGCCGCCGTCGCTTCGGGCCCACGGCGCCCAACCAGGCACGTTCATTCTAAGAGCGGCCTAAGGAGCGGTCAAGCAAAGCGGACACCTGGCCTTGACCAGCGTCAGTCGCACGCTTTAACATATTAATGATGGTTCATATATTAAAGGGGACCACACAAGCCGCCGGGGCATCCCAAGAAGGCAACATCGCCGAATACCTTCGATTACTCGGCGATGAAAACCGCCTCCGCATATTCTCAATGCTCTCCAAGTCTGAGTTGTGCGTTTGTGAGATCGAGGACGCGACGGGCCTTTCACAGTCGCTCGTCTCCAACCACCTTGCGGCCCTGCGACGCGCTCGCCTTGTCGAGAGCCGCCGCGACGATGAAGACGGCCGCTGGATATTCTACCGCGCCAATCAGGAGGCAGCCGCCGAACTGCGCCAGCGCCTCGCTGCCCTGCTGGACGTGCAAACCTCGCCCGCTGACAGGCGCCGTGCAGAAGAGGTATGTCGCTCACGCCGCTAGATTCGCCCGGCGTCGCGCGCGAGGATGACGCGGAATGACAGCAGGAGCAGGGATAACCGCACGGCGTCGAGGGGTGACCGGCCGGCTCTCCTTCCTCGACAGGTTTATCGCCCTCTGGATCATCCTGACCATGGCCGTCGGCGTAGCGCTCGGCAAGCTCTTCCCCAGCGTCGCCGACGCCATCAACTCCGCAAGCATCGGTACCACGTCCATCCCTATCGCCATCGGCCTCCTCTGGATGATGTACCCGGTCCTTGCGAAAGTCCGCTACGAGGAGCTGGGCAAGGTGAGGGGCGCCTGGAAGATGTTCAGCGTCTCGCTGGTGCAGAACTGGATCGTGGGGCCCGTCGTCATGTTCGCCCTCGCGTGGCTACTCTTGCCCGACCAACCGGAGTACCGGACCGGGCTCATCATCGTTGGGTTGGCGCGCTGCATCGCCATGGTGCTCATTTGGAACATGCTGGCCGAGGGCGACAACGAGTACGCGGCGGTGCTGGTGGCGTTGAACTCCGTGTTCCAGGTACTCTTCTACTCGCTGTACGCCTGGTTCTTCGTGAGCGTGGCCAGTTCCTGGTTCGGCAGCGCCTCCGAAGTGCACATCAGCTTCTGGGAAGTGGCGAGAAGCGTGCTCATCTTCCTCGGCGTACCTCTGATAGCAGGGATGCTGACGCGCTACATCGGCATTCGGCGCAAGGGACGCGAGTGGTACGAGGGCGTGCTCATGCCAAAGCTGGGTCCGACGGCGATCGTCGGACTGCTGTTCACGATAGTCGTGATGTTCGCGCTGAAGGGCCAGTATATACTCGACGTGCCGTTTGACGTGCTTCGGATCGCCATACCGCTGCTCCTCTACTTCCTGATCATGTTCAGCGTGTCTTTCCTGATGTCGTGGCGTCTTCACTTCCGCTATGCGGAGACGGCGACGCTTTCGTTCACTGCGGCTAGCAACAACTTCGAGTTGGCGATAGCAGTGGCGATTGGTGTGTTCGGCATCCAGTCAGGGCAGGCGCTGGCGGCGGTCGTTGGGCCGCTCATCGAGGTGCCGGTGCTCATATCGCTGGTATACGTCGCGCTCTGGGCTCGCAAGTACTTCTTCGCCAGCGACGGGTCAGCGCTCCACCGGGCACACCTCACAGCAGAACCTGAAGCGGAGCCTTGAAGCTCTCCTACAATGCGGTGCGTGCCCGCGAATCGAACAATGAAGGAGAACGATGAATAGAAGACGCGTGTTGTTTATATGCGAACACAATAGCGCTCGCAGTCAGATGGCCGAGGCCTTCTTGAAGGAACTCGGCGGCGATACCTTTGAGGTCGAAAGTGCCGGTCTGGAACCGACACCACTAAACCCTCTGGCCGTGGAAGTCATGCGGGAAGTGGGTCTGGACATCAGTGGCAACAAACCCCAGAGCGTGTTTGAGCTGTTCGCTCAGGGTAAGCTTTACACACATGTGGTCACTGTCTGCGATGAAGCCGCGGCGAAGTGCCCCGTCTTTCCAGGGTTAACCCAAAGGTTGCACTGGCCCTTTGCCGATCCGGCTGGTTTTGAAGGCACACGGGAACAAAGACTCGAACAGACCCGCAAGGTTCGAGAGGAGATCAGGAACAGGATCGTTGAATGGCTGAATGAGCTCAAGGACGATGCCTGACTGATTCCGCCGACGTCGTAGAACGCAATTTGACCTCGATTCACTGCACCGGCGCCGTGCCGCGTCGGGGGTGCCACTTTCGCGTTGGAAACGGCGCACGACGGCGCTAGAATCGTCGACATGCTATCCGGCAAGTGGGTGTGGGTCTGGAACTGGCGGCGCCAAATATAGGCGATTGCCGCCGGAGCGTTCCAGCGGCAATCGGCGTTAGCGCGACGGGCAGGGACCTCGCCATGCGGCGCGGCGTCTACATGTGCGCTTCGTGCGCCTTGCGGATATCCTCCGGCGTGAACTTCGTTAGCGGTGTGACCTTCGCTCGGCTGCGACGGCTGGCGGGCACGAAGCCCAGCGCCTGCGACTCGCTCTCCGCCTTCACTATCGCCACGGCGCGGTGATCCCCGGACAGACAGCCAAATTCGAGAGTATCGAACACTTGCGGGTCTTGTTGGACTATTGTGTCTAGCTCGAGCAGACACTCCTCAGGCGTATGGGTGGACTCAATCAGGTAATCCGACATTTCAGTTCTCCTTGTTCTCTCAGCATCCTTCCGACCCTCCAACATAGATCAGGGAGATGCCGGAAGCGTGATTCGCGCATTGAAGCGCGTGCAAGAAGCGTGAAGAACACGGGCGAGCGAATATGACAGTCCTCGCAGGGATTGTAACGGCCATCAGCGGCGGCCGTTCTTTCTTAGTGGGAGAGGCGCGCAGCCGAACCCACGACACTCTGTTGAGGCGCTGAACCGAGGGCGTGTCCTCTTGTGGGGACGTGGCGGCAACCTGCGGCAGGCCGTGCCTGCGGCAGACAGGTCGCATGGTCACCGAGACCTCGGCGAGCCAGTGGTGAAACCGGCAACAGCAGATTCGAGTGATCGAGTCGGAGGTTGCCGGTTTTATGTTCAAAAGACGGCCAGGGCCAGCGCTGAAACGCCTGAGACGGCTTGCGCCGCGCCTTCTGATGCCGCGGGGTCTTTTCGGCCTCCTGGCCCTGTTCGCCTTCCTGCCCCTTCTGACGGCCGCCACGCCGGTCTGCCAGGTGCAGCAGGCCCACGACGCCTACGGGGTCGAAATCGTGACGGACGGCCAGACGTGGGACGATGCCAGCCTCAACACCATCCTTGACGCTCTGGGGCGCCTGCCGACGCACGTCGTCAATCAGCTTGGGAGCCGCATCTACGGCCCCCTCTACATCCTGTCGAACGACGAATCGCGCACGATGTCGGGGAGCAAGGTGTACTCCAGCGGCGCCAACTTCTACTCGAACAACGATGGCCGCAATGAGCTCGTCCTCTATCCGGACCAGGGAACGTTAACCGTCCTCCACGAGCTCGGGCACGCCTATCAGCTCCGGATGACGCCGCCGGGGCGCTATGCGTGGGTGTTTTTCCAGGAGGAGATGCGCGATTTCATGGCCGCCACCGGCTGGACCCTGCTCAGCAGCGACGCCGAAGTCGCCGCGGCCGTCGACCAGACGCAGCTCAGCTTCGCCTACAACGGCCCGCAGGTGTGGCAGTTCATGTCGAACAACGACCCGCTGGAGGACTACGCGAACTCCTTCGCGCTGTTCTTCTACGACCCGCAACAGCTCCAGCAGCTTTCGCCTGTGCGCTACCAGTGGATGCTGGACAACGTCGCGACGGACACGCGTTGACGGCTAGGGCAGCGTCTTCTCCAGCAGGCCCGGGTCTGCCCGCGGCCCGACGAGCGCCACAGCCACGTTGTCGCGGCGGAACAGACGTTTGGCGACGCGCTGGACGTCGTCGCTGGTAATCGCCTGGAGCTTCGCGACCACGTCCTCGATCTGCTCGATCTCGCCTGTCGCGATCAGGTTCTCGCCGGTCCACTGCGTCAGCGACATCGTCGTCTCCAGGCCGAGGCGGAAGTTGCCGATCGTGAAGTCGCGGGCGCGGGTCATCTCATCCTCCGGCACCGGCTCGTCGACCAGCTTGAATACCTGCTCCAGGATCACCTTGCCGGCCTCCTCGACCTTCTCGGGGCTGACGCCGGCGCTGACCGCCATCGAGCCCGTGTCGCGGTGGCGGCTGACCGACGAGCCGACGGAGTAGGCGAGGCCGCGGCGCTCGCGCACCTCTTTGAACAGGCGTGAGCTCATTCCGCGACCGAGCAGCGTGTTGAGGATGGTGAGGGCGTACCGGTCCGGATCAGTGTGGGAGAGGGCGCGGAGGCCGTACGCGAGATTCGACTGGTCGGTGTCGCGCGACTCGACCTGGACGCGGTCCGGCGGCAGGCCCGGCGTTGAGGCCGCGATGGGCGGCAGCGAGCGGCTCTCCAGATCGGCGGTGCGCTCCGCGATGAGCGCCAGCACCTGCTCGGCGGTCGTGTTGCCGGCGACGGCGACGACGATGTTCTTCGGCAGATACCACTTCGCGGTGTGCTCCACGAAGTCGTCGCGCCTGATCGCTTCGACCGTCTCCTCCGTGCCGGCGATGGGCCAGCCGATCGGTTGGTCGCCGTAGCAGGCGCGGGAGAGGAGCTCCGACGTCCAGGCCGCCGGCTGGTCGTGCGCGCGGCGGATCTCCTGCTCGACCACCGTGCGCTCGCGGTCGATCTCGGCGCCGTCGAGGAGGGGGTTGCGCACCATGTCCGCCAGGACGTCGATGGCGAGGTCCAGGCGGTCGAAGGGGACGTGCGCCCAGTAGCCGGTCATTTCTTTGTCGGTGAAGGCGTTGAGCGCGCCGCCGGCGCCTTCGATTGCTTCGGAGATGGCCTGGGCGGTGGGCCGCTTGGCGCTGCCCTTAAAGAGCATGTGCTCCAGGTAGTGGCAGATGCCGTTGACGCGTCGGTCCTCCATGCGGGAGCCGACGCCGACGAAGATGCAGACGTTGGCGGACTGGGCGGTCGGCATGGGGGTGGTGACGACGCGGAGTCCGTTGTCCAGGGTATCGATCTGCCAGGTAGTGGTCATGGGTTCCCTCCAGAGTCGAGAGTGGTGTTCCTTCTCATCATAATGCAGAGGGGCATGCGCAGTCATGCGGCGTTGACAGCGGTGAGATAATGAATCACAATCGAACGTCCTGGAGGAGCGGGATGCATGCGAGGTTCGTCTCCGGCGCGCTGGCGTTCTTGACCCTGTTCGCTCTTCTGCAGGCGTGCGGGTCTTCGTCGGTAGCACAACCAACGCCGTCCTCGCGGCCTTCTCCCTCGGCATCGTCACCCAGCGACGGAAGCAGCGTAGATTGGCTGGCTTTTCAGGTCGACATGAAAAGAGAACCGGTCGGCGGACCGACCGCGGTCCCCGCACCGAGCATTCAGGACATGGAAAGGATGGGCGGTTTCTCGTTCGAGTTTCCCTCGTACTTGCCGGCAGGGGTACCCGGGGACATACGGTTGGACGCACTTGCTCAGTCTTCAACAGGGGGGCCAGAGGAGTCGATTCAGCTGAGATCGAACCGAAAGGAAACGCCTTCCATATACATCTCCGAGAGCATCTGCAGTACGTCTTGTATTCTCGTGGCACTGCCTACGCAACAAATCGGCAATACCGATGTCTCCTGCGAACTTGAGCCAGCCGGGGGGGCGGAATTGTTTTGCCAGTGGACAGCCAACGATAGACTTTTCACTGCTAGCTTCGACTGGCAGACAGATGCCACCCCAACTCCAGACGTGCGAAGCGAGGTGATGAAGGTCGTGGAATCAATGATCCTCTCGCCGACGCATCCGTAGCCGGATCGGCGGCTGCCGCGTTGACAACGAGGTGCGCTGCCGGTATACTGAGTCGCACATAAGACAAAGGCCGTGATGGGGAGTAGTAAGGCCAGCTTCCTGTCTCAGAGAGCCGGCATTGTGGTGAGAGCCGGCGACACGAAGAGCCCGAACTCGCCCCGGAGCCGCCGGACCCAGCCCAGACGGGTGTAGGCCCGGACGGAAAGCGACCGTTAGAGCGCTGAAACCGGTTCGCCGGAGGCGAACAAAAAGGGTGGTACGGTCCCGTCCCATGGGATCCCTTTGGGGCGGGTCTTTTCTTAGAGTCGCGAAAAGTCGAGAATAGACACATGGTTGACTCTGCAGCATATCCTCTTCAAGGAGCGTCAGCGGTCTCGGTGACGACGCGGGCCGGCGTGGTCGGCCATCTCGTCGCGCGAGACCGCGCCGTAGCTTTGCTCCCCTTACGCCGTCTCCCGCTGGGCGGTGGCTCGCTGGCCCGCGGGACGCTGATTCTCGGCGAGCCCGCGCTGCTCACCTTATCCTAGCAGCGCTCGTCCGCCACGACAGGCGGGAACCCAGAATCTCCCAACTCGTTCGAACAGCGTCACCTTAGACGCATTGCCTTAAGGGGGTTTCGACTATGCAAAAGACAGGCGCAGAGATAATTATGGAATGCCTCGTGCGCGAAGGCGTCGAGATGGTCTTCGGCATACCGGGCGGCTCCACTCTGCCGTTCTACGACACCTTTCAGCACTATCCGCAGGTCCAGCACATACTCGTCAAGCACGAGCAGTCCGCCGCGCACGCCGCCGACGCCTACGCGCGCGTTACCGGCAAGGTCGGCGTGTGCTGCGCGACCTCCGGGCCCGGCGCGACGAACCTGGTCACCGGCATCGCCAACGCCTGGATGGACTCCGTGCCGATCGTCGCGATCACAGGTCAGGTCGTCACGTGGCTCATCGGGCGCGACGGATTCCAGGAGGCGGACATCACCGGCATCAGCCTGCCGATAACGAAGGCCAACTGGCTCGTCCTCCGCGCAGAGGACATGGCCGAGACGATGCGCGAGGCTTTTCACATCGCGCGCAGCGGCCGGCCGGGGCCTGTGCTCATCGACGTGCCGCGCGACGTTTTCATCCAGGAGGCCGAGTTCGAGTACCCGGAGGAGGTCGATCTGCCGGGATTTCGGCCGGTGCTGGAAGGCCATCCGTCGCAGATCAAGAAGGCCGCGCAGCTCATCGCAGAGGCGGAGCGACCGCTGATCCTCGCCGGCCACGGCGTCCGCATCTCCGGCGCCTACGACGAGCTGCTGGAGTTGGCGGAGAAGGCGCAGATTCCCGTCGTGACGACGCTGCTCGGCATAAGCAGCTTCCCGGGGTCGCATCCGCTCTGCATGGGCATGCCCGGGATGCACGGCATGTACTGGAACAACATGGCGATAAACGAGGCGGACCTTCTCATCGCCCTGGGCATGCGCTTCGACGACCGCGTGACGGGCGTTCTCAAGGACTTTGCGCCGCACGCCCACGTCATTCACGTCGACATCGACCCGGCGGAGATCGGGAAGAACGTCCACCCCGCGGTGCCGATCGTCGGCGACGTGAAGCGCGTCCTGGCGGCTCTCAACCCGCGCGTCAAGGCGAAGCGCCACGAGCCCTGGCTTGCCCGCCTGCGCCAGTTGCGCGAAGAGCACCCCTCCATCGACATCCCGGAGAGCGCCGAGCTCCTGCCGCAGTACGTCATAAAGAAGATCTACGAGCTCAGCGGCGGCAAAGGGTACACGGTCACCGACGTCGGGCAGCACCAGATGTGGGCCGCGCAGTACTACTGGAACGACACGCCGAACGGCTTCATCACCGCCGGCGGCCTGGGGCCGATGGGCTTCGCGGTGCCGGCCGCGATGGGCGTCCAGTTTGCGCATCCGAAAGAGCTGGTCTGGGCGATTTGCGGCGACGGCGGCTTCCAGATGACGATGCAGGAGCTTGCGGTCGTCGTCGAGCATGAGTTGCCGGTCAAGTTCGCGATCATGAACAACCGCTACCTGGGCATGGTGCGGCAGTGGCAGACGATGTTCTACGGCAACCGCCGCTTCGCCACGCGCGAGTTCAGTCCCGACTACGTCAAGCTGGCGGAGGCGTTCGGCATGGCCGGCCTTCGCGTCACCGACAAAGAACAGGTCGAGGGGACGATCCTGCGCGCGCTGGCGCATCCGGGGCCCGTCCTCATCGACTTCCAGGTCGATCCCGAAGAGTGCGTCTACCCGATGGTGCCGCCGGGAGCGGCGCTGTCGCAGACGCTGGAGCGTCCGAAACCCGCGCCGGCGAAGAAGGCCGAGCGCAAGGAGGTGACGGCAAAACGATGAAAGACCAGAGACACACGATAGTCGCCCTGGTTCAGAACAAGCCCGGCGTTCTCAACCGCATCGTCAGCAAATGGCGGCAGCGCGGCTTCAACATCGAGAGCTTGACGGTCGGGCATAGCGAAGTCCCCGGCCTGTCGCGCATGACCTTCGTGCTCGGCGGCGCGGCAAGCGAAGTCGAGCAGGTGACGAAGCAGCTATTCAAGGTCGTCGACATCGTCAAGATCAGCGACCTGGCGGAGGACGAGATCGTGACGCGCGAGCTGGCGCTGCTGAAGGTGAACGCTACCGACCAGAACCGCGGCGCCATCATCGAGATCGTCGACATCTTCCACGGCGAGATCATCGACGCCTCGCCGGATACGGTGGTCATAGAGATCACCGGCACCGAGGACAAGGTAGACGCCGCCTTCGAGATGCTCAAACCGCACGGCATCCGCGAGCTGGCGCGCACCGGACGCGTCGCCGTGACGCGTGGCCGCGCCAGCATCACCGTCGAGGAGGAGGGCGCCGGGTTGCGCCGCTACCGGCCGGCCGGGCAGGGGAAGCCGCGCGTCGGCAGCCTCATGTGAAATAGGAATGGTGATCAAACGATGTAGGGGAGGACTTCAGCCCTCCCGCGAAATGCGATGAACGTAGCTTGGACAGACAACTGAAGAAAGGAACCTTCAATGGCCACAATCTACTACGACAAGGACGCGGACCTGGCGCTGCTCCAGGGTAAAACCATCGGCATCATCGGCTACGGCAGCCAGGGCCATGCACATGCCCAGAACCTGCGCGATAGCGGCTGTCAGGTGCTCGTCGCCGAGCTGCCGGGCAGCGAGATGTGGAAGCAGGCGGAGGCGGCGGGCATGACCGTCAAGACCGCCGCCGAGGTCGCTGCCGCCGCGGACGTCGTCATGATGCTCGTCCCCGACCAGCACCAGGCGCGCGTCTACCGCGAAGCCATCGAGCCGAGCATGAAGGCGGGCAAGACGCTCATGTTCGCGCACGGGTTCAACATCCACTTCGGCCAGATCGTCGCGCCGCCAGACGTCGACGTGTCGATGATCGCGCCGAAGGGCCCCGGCCACCTGGTGCGCCGCCTCTACACCGAGGGAAGCGCGACGCCCGCGCTCGTCGCCGTTCATCAGGACGCGAGCGGCAAGGCAAAGGATGTGGCGCTCGCCTACGGCAAGGGCATCGGCTGCACGCGCGCCGGCGTCCTGGAGACGTCGTTCGAGGAGGAGACGGAGACGGACCTCTTCGGCGAGCAGTGCGTCCTGTGCGGCGGCGTGACGGAGCTGGTCAAGGCCGGCTTCGACACGCTGGTCGAGGCGGGCTACCAGCCGGAGATCGCTTACTTCGAATGCATGCACGAGCTGAAGCTCATCGTCGACCTCATGTACGAGGGCGGGATGGGCTACATGCGCTACTCGATCAGCGATACGGCGGAGTACGGCGACTACACGCGCGGGCCCCGCGTCATCGACGACTGCGTCCGCGAGACGATGAGCGACATATTGACGGAGATACAGGACGGCAGCTTTGCCCGCGAATGGCTGCTGGAGAACCAGGTGGGCCGACCGCACTACCGGGCGCTGAAGCGTGAGAACGCCGGACATCTGATAGAGGAAGTCGGCGCGGAGCTGCGCGGCATGATGAGCTGGCTCAAGAAGCAGA
The DNA here is from genome assembly GCA_050010555.1 of Dehalococcoidia bacterium. Lineage (GTDB taxonomy): Bacteria > Chloroflexota > Dehalococcoidia > DSTF01 > JALHUB01 > JALHUB01. The sequence continues at coordinate 13,909 of JBEKKV010000013.1, read as the reverse complement.
AGTAAGCCCCATCAATGCGGGGTTCCGCCGCGGATATCCCGTTTTCGTGGTCTTATGAGCCGGTTCAAGAAACGGGCTGCGAGCAAGTCAGTCAAACAAGGAGGCGTAGGATGCCGAAGGCGAGCAAGAAGCTGCTGGATGCCCTGAATGAGGACCTGTCCTATGAACTGGCGGCCCTCACGCAGTACATCTGGCACCACGTCATGGGTCGGGGGCTGGAGTTTCCAGCCATCTCCGACATGTTCAAGAAGCTCTCTATTGAGGAGATGAAGCACGCTGTGGCGCTGGCCGAACGCATCGACCTCCTGGGGGGCGTGCCTACCACCCAGCCGAAGGCGATAAAGTCAGGCGGCGCTCTCAAGAAAATGCTTCAGGATGACCTGGGCGGCGAACTCGTAGCCATCGACCTGTACACGCAGCATATAGCTCTGTCGGACAAAGAGAAGGACATCGTGACCCGCCGCTTGCTGGAGTCGATTCTGGGGGACGAGCAACGCCACGCCAACGATCTGGAGACGGTGCTGGCCAAATAGATGTCGGCGACGATCGACGAATTGCGATATCTGACTTGTCGATGTCGCAACCTTCAGGTCGGGGTGGAGAGTATCAAAGCACTATGAACGGGGAGTTCAAGACAGAAGCCAAAGGCCTCTGGGAGCCAGGCGCTCGGCGACAGGTCGTCGAGGCGCCCACTGTGAGGAAAAGGATGCCTAAGGTACGGAGTCTGCAGCTGCTCAACCTGCGATAGCCCTCCCCGTCGTCACGGAGGAGGGCCGCTCGAGTTCATCCAAATCGCAGGAATCACAAAGGAGGTTGAGCAAAATGGCAGACAAGGTAATCATCTTCGACACGACGCTGCGCGACGGCGAGCAGTCGCCGGGCGTGGCGCTCAGCATCGCCGACAAGCTGGAGATCGCCCGACAGCTCGAAAAGCTGCGCGTGGACGTTATCGAGGCCGGCTTTCCGGTCAGTTCGCCTGGCGACTTCGAGTGCGTCGTCGCCGTTTCCCGCGAAATGAAGGACTGCAGCGTAGCTGGGCTGGCCCATGCCGACGCCGCCGCGGTCGACTCCTGCTGGGAAGCGCTGAAAGGCGCCGTGCAGCCGCGGCTTCACATCGTCATCTCGAGCTCGGAGATCCACATGGCGCATCAGCTTCGCAAGAACCGCGAGGAAGTGCTGGAGATGGCGCGGACCCAGGTGGCGCGGGCCAAGCGCTACCTCTCCGACGTCGAATTCAGCGCGATGGACGCCAGCCGCTCCGATCCCGACTACCTCTGTCAAATGCTCCAACAGGTGATCGAGGCGGGCGCGACCACCGTCAATATTCCGGACACGGTCGGCTACTCCGCGCCGGAGGAGTTCGCCGATTTCATTCGCTACGTATTCGCGAAGGTGCCCAACATTCATAAGGCGGTTGTCTCCGTTCACTGCCACGATGATCTGGGCATGGCGGTCGCAAACTCGCTGGCCGCCGTACGCGCCGGAGTGCGCCAGGTCGAATGCTGCGTAAACGGCATCGGCGAGAGGGCGGGCAACGCGTCGCTGGAGGAGATCGTCATGGCGCTGAAGACGCGGCGCGACTTCTACGGCGTCACGACGGGCATCAACACGAAGGAGCTCTACCGGACAAGCCGCCTCGTCTCCGACCTGACGGGGATGGTGGTTCAGCCGAACAAAGCGATAGTGGGCGGCAACGCTTTCCGTCATCAGTCCGGCCTTCACCAGGACGGCATTCTGAAGATGCGCGAGACTTACGAGATCATCGACGCGCGCGAGGTGGGAGTGCCATCCGGCGGCGCCGAGATCGTCCTCGGCAAGCTGTCGGGCAGACACGCCTTCCGGGACCGGCTGCGCGCCCTCGGCTACGAGGTCTCCGGCGACGAGTTCACACGCGCCTTCGCCAACTTCAAGGAGCTCGCCGACAAGAAAGCGGAGATCGACGACCGCGACATCGAGGCGCTGATGGGCGACGAGCTGCGCACAGTAGAGGAGACGTATCACCTCGACCTGCTGCAGGTCTCCTGCGGCAACCAGCTCGTCGCAACGGCGACAGTGCGAATCAAAGCGCCGGGGGGGCGCGAGATCATCGGGACGTCCACCGGCACCGGCCCCGTTGACGCTGCCTTCAAGGCGATCGACGGCGTGGTCGGCGTGCCCAACAAGCTGCTCGAGTTCTCGGTGAAGAGCATCACCGCCGGCATCGACGCCCTGGGCGAGGTGCTGGTGCGCGTGCAGGCCGACGGCAACACCTACGTGGGCCGCGGCGCCGACACTGACATCGTCGTCGCGGCGGCGAAGGCGCTGATGAACGCCCTTAACCGCATGCCGCAGGTCCAGAGCCAGGCGACATCTACTTGACAAACCAGGCGGAGTAAAGTAGCATTGCCCTAGTAAAGGAGAAACGAGCGATGCCAAAGGTAAGTCGCCCAAGTAAAGTAGGAGAAGCCGTTCTGGAGTATCTTGCGTCGGCCGCCGAACGGCTGCCGGAAGCCAGGGCCACGCTATCGAGCAAGAACCAGATTACTTTGCCGGTGGCGGTAGTGCGCCGTCTTGGGCTGCAGCCAGGACGCAGGCTCATGGTGCGGCTGGAAGATGACCGGATCGTTCTGCGTCCAGAACCGGAGGACTGGGTTGAGTATTTCCGAGGCAGCATGAAGGGCGTCTATGGGAACACTCGCGAGGAGATGGACGCTTACGTTCGAAAAGAGAGGGCCAGTTGGCGTCGCCGTCAGGAAAAGATCGGTTCCTAGAGAGGCTCTCGCGCTGCCGGCGAGCGAACCTTGATACCAACATCTTCATATACTATTTGGAGGATGAGCCGAGTCGATCTGAGCTTGTGGCCGGTCTCTTCCGGCTAGTCTTTGAAGGGACCCTGCAGGCGCTGGCGTCGGCAATTGTGCAGATGGAACTGCTGGCAAAAGCAATAAAGACGAATGACCTGCAGAGTGCTAACCGAGTGATAGAGTTGACAGAGCTAAGGCCCCAAATCGAAATCGTCGATGTGTCCCGCCCCATCGTTATGGAAGCTGCCCTGGCCAGGGCCGAGGGTCTGGAAGTAGCCGATTCGATTGTGCTGGCAACGGGAACGGTCGCCGAGTGCGACGTAACAATCACCAACGATAAGCGCTGGCGTAATGCTGTTGACCGGTTGAGTCGGCGACCGCTCACGGCGCGCGGTGAACGGTTTCTGGACCGGCCCCCCGTGCTCTGTCTCGACGAATACGCGGATTAGACGAGAGAGAGAAAGCTATGAGAATGACACTCAGTGAGAAGATAATCGCTGCCCACTGCGGCCGCGACGCGGTTTCGCCCGGCGAGCTGGTGAACGTGCGCGTCGATTTCGTGATGTCGAACGACGTAACGGCGCCACTGGCGATCCAGGAGTTCCGCAAGCTCGGCGTGGAGCGCGTGTTCGACCCGCAGCGCGTGGCCTTCATACCGTCGCACTTCATACCGAACAAGGACATTCAGAGTGCGGAGAACGCCAAGGTCATGCGACGCTTCGCCCTCGACCAGGGCGCGGTCTACTACGAGCAGGGTCGCGCCGGCGTCGACCACGTCCTGCTGCCCGACCACGGCTGGGTGCTTCCGGGCGACGTTGTCGTGGGGGCCGACTCGCACACCTGCACTTACGGCGCTCTCGGCTGCTTCGCGACCGGCATGGGCAGCACCGACATCGCCTGCGCGATGGCGACCGGTGATATCTGGATGCGCGTCCCGCCGACGATCAAGTTCGTCTACCACGGCAAGCTGAGCCGCTGGGTCGGCGGCAAGGACGTTATTCTCTACACAATCGGCGACATCGGCGTCGACGGCGCGCTCTATTGCGCGATGGAGTTCCAGGGCGAGGCGCTGGCGGATATGGGCATGGAGGGCCGCTTCACTATGTCCAACATGGCGATAGAAGCCGGCGGCAAGGCCGGTCTGATGACGCCTGATGACGTCACGCTGGACTACGTCCGGACCCGCGCCAAGCGCGAGTGGAAGCTGTACCAGCCCGATGCCGACGCAGCCTACCAGGCCGTCCACGAGTACGACGTGTCGACGCTGGAGCCGATGGTGTCGCTGCCGTCGTCGCCGGCGAACGCGGTTCCGCTAAGCGAGGCTCCGCGGGTCGAGATCGACCAGGTGTTCATCGGCAGTTGCACCAACGGCCGCCTCGCCGACCTGCGACTCGCCGCGTCGGTCATGCGCGGTCGCAAGGTGCACGAGAACGTGCGCTGCATCGTCGTCCCCGCGTCAACTGATGTCTATCTGGAGGCACTGCGGGAAGGGCTGCTGGAAGTCTTCGCGGAGGCCGGTTGTGCGGTCTCGACGACTACCTGCGGTCCCTGCCTCGGCGGCTATATGGGCATCCTGGCGGAGGGCGAGCGCTGCGTCAGCACGAGCAATCGCAACTTTCCGGGCCGCATGGGCCACGTGCGCTCCGAGGTCTACCTGGCGAATCCGGCCGTCGCCGCTGCCAGCGCCGTCGCCGGCCGTCTGGCGGGCCCGGAGGAGGTGCTGAGATGACTCTACGAGGACACGTTCACAAGTACGGCGCCAACGTCGATACCGACGCGATCATTCCGGCGCGCTACCTCAACATGACCGATCCGCTGGAGCTGGCTCAGCATTGCATGGAGGACATCGATCCCGACTTCGTGCGCCGCGTCCGGCCCGGCGACGTCATCGTGGCTACGACGAACTTCGGCTGCGGCTCATCGCGGGAGCACGCGCCCCTCTGCATTAAGGCGGCGGGCGTTAGCTGCGTCATCGCGAAGAGTTTCGCGCGTATCTTCTATCGCAACGCCATCAACATCGGCCTGCCGATCCTGGAGTGCGACGAAGCGGTCGACGGCACGGACGCCGGCGACGAGCTGGAGGTCGACCTCGAATCGGGCGGCATCCGCAACCTGACGAAGGCGACTACGTTCCAGGCGAAGCCGTACCCGCCGTTCATGCTGGAGCTGATGCGCGCCGGCGGGCTGGTGCAGTACACGAAGGAGCGACTCGCCGGGAAAGCGAGGTAGCGGGCGATGGACGAGAGACAGCGGAATCGACCGAGCCTAGGGGCGTTCTTCACGAACTGGCGGGAGTCAGACTTGCCGGTGCATCGCAAGCTGGCGCTGACCTTCCGCAACTACTGGATCAGGCTGCGGACGCGTAGCAACTGCTGCGGCCACCTCGGGGAGCCCGGCTGCTGACAGGTCGCGCCCGCGCCCCGTGAGGGCGAGCAGAAGGATTAGTGGAAGGATTAAGGTAGTGCATCGAATAGCTGTAATACCCGGCGACGGAACAGGCCCTGAGGTCGTGCGCGAAGGGCTGAAGGCGCTGGAGGCGGCCGCCAGCGCGACCGGCTTCAAGTACGAGACGACAACCTTCGACTTCGGCGGCGAGCGCTACATGCGCACCGGCGAGACGCTTCCCGACGGCGCTATCGACGAGCTGCGCCGCTTCGACGGCATCTTCCTCGGCGCTATCGGCCACCCCGACGTCGCGCCGGGCATCCTGGAGAAGGGCATCCTCCTTCGCCTCCGCTTCGAGCTCGATCAATACATCAACCTGCGTCCGGTCAAGCTCTATCCCAACGTCGACTGCCCGCTGAAGGACAAAGGGCCGCAGGACATCGACTTCATCGTCGTGCGGGAGAACACGGAGGGGCTGTACGGCGGCATGGGCGGCTTCCAGTACAAGGGGACGCCGCAGGAGGTGTCGACGCAGGTGCACCTGACGACGCGCTTCGGCGCCGAGCGCGCCATTCGCTACGCCTTCGACCTTACGCGTAAGCGCAACAAGATGAAGCAGCTCCACCTCGTCGGCAAGAGGAACGTCCTCACGTTTGTCCACGACACCTGGTGGCGCGCCTTCAACGAGGTCGGCGAGGCCGACTACCCGGACATTCGCCGCGAGTACGCCCACGTCGACGCCACCTGCATGTGGTTCATCAAGAACCCCGAGTGGTTCGACGTTATCGTCGTCGAGAACATGTTCGGCGACATTATCACCGACCTGGGCGCGATGATTCAGGGCGGGATGGGCATCGCCGCGGGCGGCAACATCAATCCGCAGGGCGTCTCCATGTTCGAGCCCATCGGCGGCAGCGCGCCGAAGTACACGGGCCAGAACGTCATCTGCCCGCTGGCGGCCATCGGCGCCGTGCAGATGCTGGTCGCCGAGCTGGGCGAGGAGCAGGCGGCGGACCGCATCGAGCAGGCAATCGTCAAGGCGCTGGCGAGCGGGAAGATCAAGTCGCTGAATGCCGGGCGCATGGGGATGAGCACGTCGCAGATGGGCGATTTCGTGGCGTCGCTGGTCTAGCGAGGGCGTCGACCGCCCCAGACAACCCACCCGGACTCCATGTGAAACTCTATCGCGAATCTGCTATCATAGGTTGATCGGCGCGGAATCCGATTCAACCGATGCTAAACTATGGCTACTAAACTCGACTACTACGACCTTCTCGGCGTGCCTAAGAACGCCAGCCACGACGAGATTAAACGCGCCTTTCGACGCCTGGCGATGAAGTACCATCCGGACAAGAATCGCGAGGACGGCGCGGAGGAGCGCTTCAAAGAGGTAAACGAAGCCTACGAGGTGCTCTCCGACCCCGAGCGTCGCGCCGTCTACGACCGCTTCGGGCACGCCGGCGCGGAGAGCCCCTTCGCGCGCACGTTCGAAGGGTTCGACATCGGCGGCTTCGGCGACATCTTCGACGCCTTCTTCGGCGGCGCCCGGTCGCGCCGTCGCCAGCCTCAGCGCGGCGGCGACCTGCGATACCGGCTGGCGCTCACGTTCGAGGAGGCGGTCTTCGGCACGGCGAAGGAGGTCGAGATGAGTCGCGAGGAGGCGTGCTCCCGCTGCAACGGACTGCGCGCCGAGCCCGGCAGCGAGCCGCGCAAGTGCCCGGTCTGCAACGGCAGCGGGGAGATACGGCGCGCCCAGCGCAGTATCTTCGGCCAGTTCATCAACGTCACCACCTGCGACCGCTGCGGTGGCGAGGGCCGCGTTGTCGACAAGCCGTGCCATCAGTGCCACGGCAGCGGGCATGAGAAGAAGAACCACAAGCTGGAGGTCCGCATACCCGCGGGCGTCGAAGAGGGCACGCAGATCCGCATCGGCGGCGAAGGCGAGATGGGCGCGTACGGCGGCGGCCGCGGCAACCTGTACGTCGTTCTCTCGGTCCAGGAGCACGCGCTGTTCAAGCGTGAGGGCGACGACATCCTCCTCGACCTCGACGTTAGCTTCACGCAAGCGGCCCTGGGCGACGAAGTGACGATCCCGACGCTCGACGGCGACAAACCGCTGAAGATCCCCGCCGGCACGCAGTCCGGGCACCTGTTCGTCCTCAAGAAGCAGGGCGTGCCGCACGTGCGCGGCGGTGGCCGCGGTGACATGATCGTGCGCGCCAGCATCGTTACGCCGAAGCACCTCAGCGATGAGCAGAAGCGCCTTCTCAAGGAGCTCGACGCTTCGCTGCGCGGCGGCGGTCACGGCGACGGCAAGGGCTTCATCGGCAAGGTGAAGGATACCTTCGGCGGCTAGCGCCCGATAGGCGAAGGACCCGACTTGGACTGGCTGGAGATCGCCGTTGTCGTCGCGCCGGACGACGAAGAAGCCGTGAGCGACGTCCTGCGCGCGCACGCCGGCGGCGTCGCCATCGAGGCAAGCGACGGGGCCGTCTCGCTTAAGGCGTATCTGCCCCGCGACTCCCGCCTTTCGGCCCGCAGCCGCGCCTTGCGACGCACCCTGTCGCGGCTCGACCTCGCGCGCCTGCCGGAGGCCGTCCACACTCGCACCGTCCACGACGAGGACTGGGCTAACTCCTGGAAGAAGTACTTTCGACAGCAGCGCATCGGGCCGTTCGTCGTTGTGCCGCGCTGGCGGCGCTATCGTCCGAAGGCCGACGAGAAGGTGATCACGCTCGATCCGGGCATGGCGTTCGGCACCGGCCAGCACCCAACGACGCGAATGTGCCTTCTCGCGCTGGCGGAGCACCTGAAGCCCGGGCAACGGTTGCTTGATCTGGGCACGGGTTCCGGCATCCTGGCCATCGCTGGCGCGCTGCTCGGCGCCGAAGTCATCGCGCTCGATAATGATCCGCTGGCAGTCGAAATCGCCAGGGAGAACGTCGTCGCGAATGGTGTGGGCTCGCGTGTTACGGTTGCGGAAGGAAGTCTGGGCGAGGCGTGGCCGGCGGCGATACCGCGCTCTCGGTTCGACTGCGTTGTCGCCAACATCAGCAGCGCGGTAATCATGGAGCTTGCCGGCAACCTCGTCGCGGCGGTGAATGACGGCGGCCTGGGCATTGCCGGCGGGATCGGCTGCGAGCGGATGGACGAGTGCCGGAGCGCGCTCGAAGACGCACGCGGCCGCATCGTCGACACCATCGCCGATGGCGACTGGCGGACGGCTCTTTTCGAGGCGACGCAGCGATCCATCGATTGAGCGATTCTGAAGTGGAAGATAAACAGCCCTGAGGGTTAAAACCCTCAGCCTTCGCAATGGAGGCGTTAGACGCAGGCTGCGGGATTCATCCCGCAGAGTTTCAGGTCATATAGAGGCGACGTAATGGACCGGTTCTTCGTCCCGCCGGGCACGCTGCAGAGCGAACATGTCGAGCTGGGAGGCGAGCTGTCGCACCGGCTCCGGCACGTGCTCCGACTGCGCGCCGGCGACCGGGTCATCCTCTTCGGCGGCAGCGGCTTCGAATATGAGGTCGCGCTCGATGACACGGATGGACCGAGCATCGGCGCGACCGTCCTCGGCCGGAGCGAAGGAGCTCCTGAGCCGAAAGTCCGCGTCGTCCTCTATCAGTCCGTCGTCAAGGGCGAGCGCTTCGACTGGCTGCTGGAGAAGGGAACGGAGATCGGTGTGGCGCGGTTCGTCCCGCTGCTCGCCAGTCGCGCCGTGGTGCGGCCGGGCGAAGAGCGTTCGGAGAAAAGAGAGCGCTGGCTGCGCATCGTCACCGAAGCGGCGGAGCAGTGCGGTCGCTCACGGCTGCCGGAGCTTGCGCCGGTGATGCCACTAGACGAGGCGCTGTCGACGGCGGAGGGTTTGCGGCTATTCCTGTGGGAACGCGAAGAAGACGCTTCGCTGCGGCAGGCGCTGCGCCGGGCTGCGAGCGAGGGCAAGGCGCCGGCGGTTGTCAGCATCTTCATCGGGCCGGAGGGTGGCTTCACGCAGGAGGAAGCGGATGCGGCGGTGGCAGCCGGCGCGCGCAGCGTCTCTCTGGGTCGGCGCATCCTGCGCTCGGAGACGGCCGGAATCGTGGCCGTGGCCGCGGTACTGTACGAGCTGGGCGAATTGGGGGCTTGAGGGAGGCTCAGGGACCGACCGTCTGGAGCGTCCACGGGACCGGGTCTACGGGCACGCCACGAACGTCGATCTCCCAGTGGACGTGCGGGCCGGTGGCCATGCCGGTGCTGCCGACGAAGCCGATGACATCGCCCTTGTTCACCATCTGCCCGACCTGCACGTTGAACCTGGACATGTGGCTGTAGCCGCTGAACACGCCGTCGCCGTGGTCGATGATCACGCAATTGCCGTGCGTCGGGCCGTAAGCGACATACGCCACGCGACCGCTGTTGCTGGCCACTATCGGCACGCCTTCGTCCGCTGCGATGTCTATTCCCTGATGGAAGCTGCTGACGGGTCCGCCGTTATAGCTACGCCGGATGCCGAAAGGATCGGTGATCACGTCCGGCGGCACCGGCCAGATGAACGGCCCCGACCACAGCTTCTGGTTGGTGAACTGGGCGAAAGTCGCCGCCCGGGCGTCGTTTTCCTGCTGGACGAGCGCCGGATCGAGCGAGTTGTTGACGTCCGCCGGAAGGTCGATGTTCTCCACCTGATAGCCGCCGCCGTCTACCGTTAGTTGCGCCGCGAGCTGCGAGATGACGTTGCCGCCGCTGTCGAGCAGTTGCACCGTGACGGGGTGGACGCCGACCGCCGCATCGGCCTGGGTCGCAATGATGCCCCAGAAGTCGGGCCCGTGCGACACTAGGGGATAATTGACGTTGTCGACGAAGGCGACGGCGCCCGCCGCGCCCTGCCCGGCGACCTCAACTGTCGTCGTCTCGCCCTGGGCGATCTCCGGCGGCACCAGCAACAGGTCCGACGTGCCCGCAGGAGACGCCGACGGGCCTGGCGTGGAAGTGGCCACGGGAGGAGGCGCCTGAACGGCAACTTCCGTCGGCGTAGCTTGCAGCGGCACCACGGCCGTCGTCGGCTGCGGCGTAGAGGTGGCGGTGGGAATCGAAGTAGCGGTGGCGGTCGCCGTCCTCGTCGCGGTTGGCGTGGCGGTTGAAGTTCGCGTCATCGTCGGCAAGGGCGTCGGCGTCTTCGCCGGGCTCGAGTTCAAAGAACAGGCGGCGCCCGCGGTCAAGCAGACGATGAGCGCTATCGACAACGGCAAACTGATCGCCAGCCGGTTTCGGATGCGACGCGGGAGGAACGTCATAGAGCTATCTTACAGGACGGGTCGAAGGCGCGGAAGCCGATCTCACCCGGTGATGGGCAATCGCCTGAGCGGCGAGCTGGATTCCCTCCCATTCGTTGGCGAACGGCGGCGCGTGCGTCAGGTCGAGTTGTAACAGATCGGCGACTGTCATCTTCGCATGTAACGCCGCCGCGACGACGTCGATCCGCTTGGCGACGGTCCCGTGTCCTGCCATCTGCGCCCCCAGCAGCCGGCCGCTGCGCTCGTCGGCGATGAGCTTGACGGTCAACGTCTCGGCGCGCGGATAGAATGGCGAGCGCGACGGGAAGCGGATGACCGCGCTCACGGGCGTGAACCCGGCCGAACGCGCCTGGTCGTGGGAGAGGCCGGTCCGTGCTACCTCCAGGTCGAAGACCTTGAAGGCAAGTGTGGTCATTATGCCCGGGAATGTGGCGCGGCCGCCCATCGCGTTATCGCCGGCCACTCGGCCCTGCTTGTTCGCCGTTGTACCCAGCGGAAGGAAGATTGCCTTTCCGGTCAGCACGTTGCGCGACTCCACGCAATCGCCGGCGGCGTAGATGTCGGCAACGTTCGTGCGCATCATCTCATCTGTCGCTATGCCACCGATCTCGCCCAGGGCGACGCCGGCCTCTCGGGCAACGGCGGAATCGGGGCGCGCGCCGGCGGCAATCAGCACCATCTCCGCCGCCACGTCGCCGCCGTCGGTCGCCACCCGATCGACTGTGCCGGAAGCGCCTTCGAAGCTGAGCGCCAGGCGCCGCTTGAGCAACTCGACGCCGTGGCCCCGCAACTCCTCTTCGATCAGCTCGCCGATCTCCGGCTCGCTCATCGGCAGCACCGTGTCGCTGGCCTCGATCATTGTCGTCAGCGCGCCGGCGGTCGTCAGCGCCTCCGCCATCTCCAGGCCGATGTAGCCGGCGCCGATGATTGCGGCCCGCTTGACGGGTCTGCGGGTGATGAACTGCTTGACGGCGATGGCGCTGTCCAGCGTCCGGAGCGCGAACACGCCGCCGAGCTCCAGGCCGCGGATGCCGGGCAGAATGGGCTGGGCGCCCGCCGCAATGACGAGCTTCTTGTAGCCGAGGACCTCTTTCTCCCGCGTCGCCACGTCGATGCATTCGACGGTGTGCGCCTGGGCGTCGATGCCTTTGACTTCGCAGCCGGTGCGGACGTCGATCTGACGCTCCGTGCGGAAGTAGCCCGCCTCGTAGACGACAAGGCTTTCCTCATCCTTGACGACGTCGGAGATGAAGTAGGGCAGCCCGCAGAGCATGAACGAGACGCGAGGGCCGCGCTCGATGACGACGATCTCAGCCTCCGGCTGACGGCGACGCGCCGCGGCCGCCGCACTCATGCCCGCGGCGCCCCCGCCTATGACGAGCAATCGCTTCGCTTGTGGCTCCATCCCAAGTACCCCAACGCCCATTATATCAAGAGTGGGGAAGGAGAGCTCTAAAGAGTGGAGATGAAAGGGTCGGTTGGACGAGATCAGGCCGACTGCTGCAGCCGCCCGGCATCTTCGTACGCGGAGAGGCTCGATTCCGCCGCTTTGAGGAGTCCGGCCGCCGAGTCGCTGTCATCCGGACAGCTCGCCGCGCCCAGGAAAAGCAGCGGCTGCGGGCCATCCACGGCGAATCGCATTCTGAACAGCCGCGAGGCTATACGAAGCTGCACCTCTGCGGCCGCAGCCTTTGACGTCTCGGTCATAAGGACGGCTATGCTCGCTGTGCCGTAGCCGGCCAAGACGTCCGGGCCCCTAATCTGGTTGCGGATGACGGCGGCCGCCTTGCGCAGGAAGACCTCCGTCTGGTGTCTTCCGGCGCTCTTCGCCACCTCGTCCAGGTTTTCGAACACGAACAGCAGCAGCGTGAGCGAATGCTGGTACCGTTGCGCCCGCTCCACTTCCTCCTCCAGCCGCAAATGCAGCCACTCGCGGTCGAACAGCCAGCGCGACGGGTCGATGCCGCCGAATCGAAGGCGATGGTCCAGCGTCCGCAGCCGCACCAGCGCCAGGGCGATGTGGTCGGCGAGGCGCGGGCAAAGCTCCAGGCTTGTGGACCCTTGGTCGAAGAAGAGGACGACTCCCAGCCGCTCGTCCTGCCACTGCAGCCGCGCCAGGAGGATGCGACGCGCCGGCAAATCCGGCGCCTGCTCACCCATCAGCTCGCGCAGGCTGTCGAGGACGAGTGTGTCGCCGCTTTCGAGCACGCGCGATGCCGGTCCCGGTTGCGCGAGCGACAGCTTCGTTGCCGCAACGCCCGCCGAAGCGCTTCCCTCGCCGAGGAAGGGCACGAGCAGCCCGCTGTTGTCGTCCAGGAAAGCGCAAACGGCCGATTCCTCGTCGAAAGCGGCGGTCAGCGAGGAGATCGCCTCCGCCAGCGCCTGCCGGTCCTGCGCCGCATGCAGCGACAGCAACGCCGCTGCCACCTCTGCCGGCGTGGCATCCCGCCGCGGGGCGAGCTGACGGCCCGCGGGCGCAGTCCTGCTGCTCTTGCTGGTCTTGGCCATCTATTATCTCTCTAGGGGATTATCGGCCGTCGGAAGCGCCGGAAGAGTGGCGGGCGGCGACCGCTTTTCCTGAAGCTGGCACGCTGCGGCGACCGCTGCCCCCTCCCACCACCGCGACGAACCCGACGGCGACTAGCCTTACCCCTGCCGCCGCCTCCGGGCGTACCAGCCGCCCCCCGCAAACGCAGCCGCGACCGTGGCTGCCAGGGCCATCCACCTCGCGCCTGAGCCGTCCGACCGTCTGGGCGTATTGTCGGCCGAGGCGGCGATAGCGACCGGCGGGAGCATCACTTTACCGCCAACACTCGGTGGGTGCGGGGGTGTGGGGGTGGCTGGAGGCGGAATAAGCGTTGCCGTATTGGTTGGTGTGGGCGTGAAGGTGTTGGTTGGTGTTGGAGGAACGATGTCCTCAATAACCGATACCGTGTCATCCACCGGGTTCGCCACGTAGATGCGGCTGGTGTTAGGGTTGTCGGCTACGGCCGCCGGCGCACTCCCGACCGCTACAGTGGCGACGACTGCGTTGCTGGCGCCGTCAATGATAGAGACGTCGTTGCTCCCAGCGTTCGCGACGTAGATGTGGTTGGTGTTGAGGTTGATCGCCACGCTCCAGGGAGCGGTCCCGACCGCCACGGTGGCGACCAGCGCGTTGCTGGCAGCGGCAATGACGGAGACGCTCTGGCTGCCCTCGTTCGTGACGTAGATTCGGTTCGTGTTGGGGTTGACGGCCACGCCCAGTGGGTTACCCCCGACCGCTACGGTGGCCAGGACCATGTTGCTGGCACCATCGATGACGGAAACGTTGCTGGCGTACTCGTTCGTCACGTAGATTCGGTTCGTGTTGGGGTTGACGGCCACGCCCCGGGGGAAGCTCCCGACCGCTACGGTGGCGACGACCGTGTTGCTGGCGCCGTCGATGACGGAGACGTTGTTGCTCTTGGAGTTTGCCACGTAGATGAG
>JBEKKV010000012.1:0-43662 GCA_050010555.1 Dehalococcoidia bacterium | reverse complement strand
CCGGTCCTCAGGGCGACACCGGCGCCATGGGTCCTACCGGTCCTCAGGGCGACACCGGCGCTACGGGTGACACCGGCGCTATAGGTGATAGCGGCGCTACGGGTGACACCGGTGCTACGGGTGACACCGGCGCTGTAGGTCCTTCCGGGCCTCAGGGTGACACCGGCGCTACGGGTGATACCGGCGCTATAGGTGATAGCGGCGCTCAGGGTGATACCGGCGCTACAGGTGATACCGGCGCTACAGGTGATACCGGCGCTACGGGTGACACCGGAGCTCAGGGTGACACCGGCGCTGTAGGTCCTTCCGGGCCTCAGGGCGACTCCGGTGCCACGGGTGACACCGGCGCCACGGGTGATACCGGCGCTCAGGGCGACACCGGTGCCGTAGGTCCTTCCGGTCCTCAGGGCGACACCGGCGCCATGGGTCCTACCGGTCCTCAGGGCGACACCGGCGCTCAGGGCGACACCGGTGCCGTAGGTCCTTCCGGGCCTCAGGGCGCCACCGGCGCCAACGGAGCGGCTGGTCCTACCGGTCCTCAGGGCATCACCGGAGCTATGGGTCCTACCGGTCCCAAGGGTGACACGGGCGCCACCGGTAACAGCGGAGCCGCAGGCGTTACTGGCGCAACCGGCGCCACGGGCAACAGCGGAGCCGCAGGCGCTACTGGCGCAACCGGCGCCACGGGTAACAGCGGAGCCGCAGGCGCTACTGGCGCCACGGGTAACAGCGGAGCCGCAGGCGCTACTGGCGCAACCGGCGCCACGGGTAACAGCGGAGCCGCAGGCGCCACCGGCCCAGCGGGGACGAACGGTACCAACGGTACCAACGGTGCTACGGGTGCCAACGGTGCTACGGGCGCCACGGGTCCAGAGGGTCCCCCGATTTTTGGTCCGGGATGCCCGAACGGGAACATAGAGTTCGGAACGACGTCTTACACGCCATCGGGTACCACGGTCACGTTGGATAGCCCGTTCTCTGGCACGTACGTTTGCACGGTCACGAGCATAGATGGCTGTGACGCTCTCGAGGTCAACGAGGTGGACAGCTCACACTTCAAGGTCAAGAGTTGTTCAACTTGTACCGGTTCAGGCCATGCCTACTACATTTGCGTAGGCGGCTGCAACTGACCGCAATCCTCATCCACCAAGTGAATAGCAAGGGCCCCGGCAACCGCCGGGGTCCTTCACTTTGTCCGGTGTCACTCTTTCCTGTCGAATAGACGCTAGGATCGGCTCAAGGCCGGGCGGGAAGGCTCGCCTGCCGCTTGAAGCGCACGGCGAGCGCGCTACGCCATCGCCATGGCAACGCGCCGTAGATCAGCGCCAGCGTCATCGCGCTGAACAGCGCCACGTTCGCCGCCGCGACGCCGAGGCTGAACGGCGAGCTCACCCAGCGCCCCATCCAGTCGTGTATGGGCGGCGCCACGACCAGCAGGTTCGCGGTGAACGTCGCCGAGACGGCGGCGTAGAGCGGCAGCCAGCGGCGGCCCAACAACGCCACGGGAAGGAGCAGGCCCAGGAACGGGTAAAGATAGCGCTCGTGCGTGCCGGTCGGCAGCAAGTAGAAGGCGAAGGCCATGTAGGCGGCTGCGATGAGCGCACCGCTCAGGGTCGGCCGTCGCCAAGTGTAGGCCGCCGCCACCACAGCCGCGGCAAGCGAAAGCGCGAAACTGGCGCTCTTGAACGTGATGAACGCCAGGCCGGAGAAGATCGCATCGTGCGGCAGCGGATGCGACCCCACGTCCCAGAACCACCAAAGGTTCCAGGCGTCCGCCGAAAGCCGGTCGGAGTATTGCTGGCTGCGGAACACGGTGTTGTAGATATCGTAAATGCGCGACGCGTCGCCGTGCAGGACCCACGGGCTGATGATGATGGCGAAGACCCCCGTCGCGACGGCCGCCGACTTCACGAGGCCGCGCCATCCGCTCCGGCGCAGCACCAGCACGACGAGCACGGGCACGACGACGATCGGCTGTGGTTTGATGGCGAAGCCGACCGCCCAACAGGCCGCGGCCCACCCCGGCCTCCCGCGCGCCGCCAGCACGACGGACGCGATCATTGCGGCCGCGATCGCCGCGTCGATCTGCGCCCAGACCGCGCTCTCGTAGACGACGGCCGGGTGCACCGCAATGACGGCGGCGGCGATCAGACCCATGCGTTGCGCCCGCGCGCGTCGGACTCGTCGTGCCAGCAGCGCCGCCGTCGCCGCGAAGACCGCAACGATCAGCGCGGCGTCGAAGGCGAGTGGCGGCACTTTGAGCAGCAGGTGCAGGGGCGTCACAAGCGCCGAGTACTGGCCGGGGCGCACAGCACGCTCCGCGTAGTCGCTGCCCATCCAGCCGTAGACGGCGGAGAGCAGCCACAGCACCCAGTGGTAGCCGACGTAGTCCGTGTTGGCGTGGCGGAAAACGTTGAGCACTCCGTACTGATGGATCGTCTCCATCCAGCGCTTCCAGGCGTACTCATCCAACGAGTTTCCCGGCAGGTACGCGTAGAGGGGCAGCAGCGGCAGGCGTATGAGCAACGCCACGACGATGATTGCGACGATTCGCGCCGCGGTCGACGCGAACGCGCGTCTTATGATGGCCACGCCCGCGGCTAAGTAGCTCGCCGCGGCGGTCAAGCCCTCGACGCCTCCCGGTCGAGAAGCGGCTCCGCCCGTCCGGGGCAGGGCCTCCGCATCAAGCGTTTCGACGAGCATGGCGTCGGCGGGCGGTCCGCTGTCCGTGGTCTCCAACGCCGATGACGACGCAGCCCGGCGTCGCCTGCCGATGAGCTCCGCGGCGCCGATGGCGGGGAGTGTGAGCAGCCCCAACAGCAGGAGCAGTCGGCGGTACGTCTCCGAGCGGTACTCGAAGGTTACGAAGTGGCGGCCGGGCGTCACCTTCACGCCGACGTAGCTCGGCATGAGCATGTACGTCTTGACCTTCTGCCCGTCGATGTAGGCGTGCCAGCCAGGGACGTACGTCTCCTTCAGCATCAGCATGCTCGGCGTCTGTACGTTCACCGTCGCGGCGTAGGAGTTGTCTTCAACCTGCTCCGAGCTGATCTCCCCGCGGCCGGGAGCGGCGCCAAAGGGCATGTTTGCCAGCACGTCCGGCGCGGTGCTCAGCGGCAGCGGATAGACGCCGGCATCGGCGCTCCCCTGGAACAGGATCGTCGGGTGCTCGCCGATGCCCGGCAGGCCGCTCGCCAGCCACTTCGACACCGCCGGATAGAAAGTCTCTTTGTCACCTTGGAACGTGACGTCGGAGCCGACCAGTTCGAAGTAGCCGCTGGTCGAGACCTGGTACAAACGGTTGTCGCCGAAGTCGCCGATCGGCTTCACGAAGTCAGGAAACGTGCGGGTCTTCGGCGCGACGACGTAGCGAATGTTGAAGAGGTCATACTGCTCAGGTCGCTGCTCGTCGAAGAGCACCTGGATGTCCGCGTTGAGCGACAGGGAGTGATAGAGATAGCCGATCATGTCGAAGCCGGCGGCGTTGAGGATGGCGGACATCGGAACGTCGTCGACGCGATAGTCTTTGCCCCAGTTGGCGGCCAGTCCCGCGTAGACGCGTCCCGGCGGCAGCGACCGGAGCTTCGATTCCAGTGCATCAAGGTCAGGCTGCGCGAGCCGGTACGCAACGTCCTGGGTTTGCATCATGCTCTGATTGCCCTGGAGGAAATCGATCCGCTCGCGGTAGACGGGAAAGAGGACCAGTGCGGTGATGCCCGCGGGCAGCAGCAGGTACTTCGCGCTCCTTCGCGCCAACGACCAGCGCCACGGGACCGCAAGGGCGATGCCCATCAGCATAATTCCGCCCAGGTGGACGCCAGCGATCAGTCGGTGGAGCTGCAGGTCCCGGCTGAATGGAAGCAGGTTCAGCAGCACCCCCCAGGTCGGCCGGCCGAAGTACAACGCAAGCCAGAGACCGCCGATGACGGCCGGGATACGGTATTTCTCGTCGCGCCAACGCCAGGCGCAGAGCAGTGCGCCGGCGCCGACAAGGAGCGTCAAGGAGCGGAAGCGCCCGTAATCGAAAAGCTGTCCGCCAAACAGCGTCCTAAGAGTCCAGGGGTACCCGAACGCGTCATACTTCGTCGGGAGCTCCCACACGCTGCGGTTGAAGTACGCGCCGTCCAGCACGAAGGGCACAATCATGTATGACGTGACTATCGCGACGAGTCCGAGGAGGAGCGCCAGCCGTCGGCCGCGCAGCCAGGCCGCTCGCCACGTCGGGCGGAGGAGGACGAACGCGCCGAGCGACACGACCGCGATGTAGCCGAGCACCAGATGCGAGAGCAGCTCCGCGGCGACCAAAACGACCGACCATAGGTACCCGCGGCCGGTTCGTAGCGTCGTGTAGCTTTGCGCTAGGGCGGGCGGTAAGAGCACCATGCCCCACAGTTGCGTGTAGAGGCCGTAGCCTCGCCAGACGTAGCTTGAGAAGTCCAGACCGTAGAGCCCGTTCGTCGCGATGAGCGGTGCGACCATCGCCGCCAGCCCGCCGGTAATTCGGGAGAAGCCGAACCGGCGCATCGACCAGTAGATTGAGAGCGGGAAGGCGCAGAGGAGCAGGTAGCTCGTCCAGTTGTATACTGTCGTGATGCCGACGCCGCGGAAGATCGCTGCGAAGACGGCAGGCGGCAGGAACGGCAGGTGCTGATAGTAGTGAAACAGCGGGTAGCCCGTCGTGACGTTGGGTAGCCAGGAGTCCGTTGGGTCCTGGCCGGAGCGAAGTGAAGTCACCATCCGCTGCAGCGACAGCACGTGCAGCACACCGTCGTTGAGCTTCGGCACGTTGATGCCGACCTCAGGCCAGAGGTACCAGGCATTGAACAGTACGGCGATCGCGACGAAGGTCAAAGCGAGTACGCGTTCGCGGTCGGCGCGCAGGGCGCGGCGGAATAGGCGCACGCCGCGTGCGGCGATGGCGGCAGTCTTCGCTCCTGCGCTCATGCGGCACCCTCGCTGGCGCCGGGCGGACCGTCGGCACGACGTCGGAAGCGCCGGAGGGTATAGCTGGCGGCGGGCGCCAGGAGCAACAGAGCCAGCGTGGCAAGCGACAGGCGGGTGCTCCACGTGCGTATCGGCGTGTCGTGGAACTCGAGGCGCACGTCATGCTTACCCGTCGGCAGCGAGAAGTCCATCAGACCTTGCTCGTTCGCGTGGCTCGTCGGGGTCTCGACGTTGTCGACGTAGAGCGTCCAACCCGGGAAGTAGAACGTGTTGAGGCGCAGGCGCGCCGGCTGGCTCACTACGATGCTGAAAGAACGCTTGCTCGGCGCGTTGTCGACGAGGCTGTAGTTAGCGGCGCCGCTTAGCACGGTGATCTCAGTGCTCGCCGGCTGCGCCGGGAACTGCTGCACGTCGATTGGCTCGAACTCGCGCGCCGTCGCCGGCAGCCCCTTCGATGAGATGTTCAGCGGCGAGTAGTCTGCGTCGGTCACGGTGAGGAAGGTCTGAGGAGCCGCATGGTAGAAGTTGAGCAGGAATATGGCGCCGACTGCACCGCACATCAGCCAGTTGGCGATGCGTCGCTTGCCCGCCTCGGCGCGCAGGAACAGGAACGGGGCGCCTGCCGCGAACGCGATCGCGAAAGCAACGTACGAGAGGAATCGCCACGGGAACTGCAGCGGGTGCAGCGCACCGACGTGGTTCCAGATGAACAGCGATGCCCTAGTCATGAAGAAGACCGACACGAGGATCAGCAGCAGCAGCGACGTGAGCAGCGCGGCGGCGCTCTTCGACGTACGCCATAACGGCCGCAGCAGTACGGCGGCGACAGCTAGAAGCGCCAGGTGCGCGGGCCCCAGCGCGAAGCTGAACCCGTTCGGCGACAGTCCGTAACCCCACGCCGAGTACAGGAGCTGCTGGATGTGCAGGAAGTGAAGGTGGTAATTAAGTCCTCCCTCTTCGCGGCGGTGGATGTGTACGAAGGCCGTTTCTCCGAACGCTGGGATCCAGAAGAATGCCGAGAGTCCAATCCCCATGCCCAGGCACCAGACGCCGGCGGCCAGGCTTCGCCAGCTCCTTCGCTGCCACGACAGCCAGGCGACGACCAGGGCCAGCGCTGGCATGACGATCACGGCGACGCTGATACTGGTGAGCATCAACGCTGCGACCGCGAGCACGCACATGAAGCGGTGCGTGCCGCTGCCCTTAGCCACGGCATAGTAGACTCCCCAGAAGGCGAAAGGCAGGAAAGCGAACGCCGCGAAGTCCGCCAGGGCGTGGTTCACATACAGACGCACCAATAAGAACGGTGCGTATACGTACGCCGTCGCTGCCACCAAGCCCCCGTGCCGCCCCCAGATGCTGTTGCCGAAGAGATACATGCCGACAGCCGCAGTTAGCAGGAGCGCGAAGATCGCTAGGTCTTCCGAGGCGATGAACGTGAATCCCAGTGCGTGGAAGAAGCTCCCGAGGTAGTAGAGCAAGGGGGGGTTGAAGTTGAACGTCGGTTCGCCGTAGCCAGCGCCGAGATCCGGCGCCCAGCGCGGCACCAGAGTGCCGTGCTTGAGAACCTGCCAGAACTCGACGAAGCGCGGGAGATACGCGAGCGAATCGTGCCCGCTCATCTCCTTGAACTGGAACAAAGGAAGCCCGGCCAGGAGCGTGAGCACGGCGAGCGCGGCGAGAAACCGCACGTGGACTAGGAGCCAGTCCCTTACGGAGCCGTACAAGCGTTGATGGATCATCGCCCTATCTCGGGACGTCGACTTGAATGCGCCGCGTGGACCGCCGGGGGACCGCTCTCTTTGGCGACCGTGCTCACGCCGGCGCGCCTTGGCTTAAGGGTTTGGCGTGGCGATAGGTTCGGCGGTCCCGCTGGTGGCCGGAGTCGCCGCCGTTTGCTCGGCGGCCGGCGTCTGCTCGGCGGCCGGCGTCGCGCGTGGGGCTAGCGTCGGATCGAGTAAGATCGCCGTCTTGAGCTCGGCGTCCGCCTCTTGCGACGAGCCGCTTGCCCGCAGGAGCAGCCCCAGGTTCAGGTGGGCGGCCGCATTGTTCGCGTCGAGGTCGATAACCTTGCGATACAGTGTAATGGCGTCAGCCGGGTAGCCGGCCGCCGTGCGGACGATAGCCAGGTTGTAGAGGGCGTCCTCGAAGTTGGGATCAATGCCGAGCGCCAGGCGGTAGTCGTTCTCGGCGTCGTTGAGGCGGTTCGCGGCCTGGTCGATAGTGCCGAGGTCGAAATATGCCAGCTTGTTCTGCGGGTCCTTTTTGAGCGCTGCTCGGTAGCTGGCCGCGGCTAGGTCGACCTGCCCGTTCACCTGCTGCTGCAACCCGGTGTTGACCAGGTCGTTGGCCTGCTGCTGGCTCGACTTGCCGCCGCCGCACGCGCTGAGAACCAACGCAACTAAAGCCAGCGCAAGCACCTGTGACACGATCCGGTTCATGGCAAACCTCCCAATCGTACCGATGCACACGAATGTGACATAGGCATATGAGTCGACTTGTGAAGCCGTCACGCTCGCGCACGATCGATTGTGCGGAGCACGCCGGGCCCCTCCCTGAATAGCGTCGACTTCGCCGAAATCTTTCCGGATTCTAACGCATTCGCGTAGTGCGCGCTAGCATCGTACTGCTCTATTCGCCAAGAGCCTTCGAGGACGTCGGATTGCCGTGCAGCAGGACGATGGGGGCGCCTGTTCCGGTATCGACGGTGGCCATCTCGCTATCGATAAGGGGCACGCGCTGGCGTTCATAGGGATCCTTCGCCGAGATACCGGTCTTATGCATTCCTCAGCCTCCTTCTTGAGCGCATCAGCAGTAAGTGGTGCGAGCCTGCGCCCGGCACACTATCAATTGCCGAGTGAATCTGTAATGAGCGTGCCTCTTCGACGTTCTCAATTCTGACGCAGCATTTGTAAGAGCGGTATCTGAGTACTAGTCGGCGGGGACCCTCCACCCGTTCCTTGGTGCTAGAGGCGGTGGGAACAGCTTTTGTTGGGGCCGAGCGGCCGGAAAAGGGGAGGCGGGGCCCTGCACCGCGTCTCTTGGCCCCTTGTTGAAACAAGAACCGGTGTGGCGAGACAAAACTCCATCCGCGTCCACAGAAGGAGGAGGGTAACTTGTTGCTACTCCACAGGATGAGGGAGTGCTCCCCAGCGTGGGAAGACGCGGACGATCTGTTCAGCTACTACCTAGGCTCGGCATTCCGGATCTGGGATACGTTCCACATGCTCCGCGTGATAGGACCGCCTCTCATCCAGAACCTTTCGGTTGAGTCTCCGCGACGTTGAGGCGAGTGATGTAGTACGGTCGGCAAAGGCGCTTACAGAACCCCCGCCACCTCGGCGGGGGTTCCTGTTTTCAAGCGCGTCATTACGTCCGCCACGTTGCGAGTCTTCAGTTCGACGAGTCCGGCCCCGCGGCGCTGGCGCCGTCCCCCACGAATATACTTCCACCGTGCGAGCAACCTGCTGCCCATCACGCAGAGGGTCAGAGGCCACTGCTCGGGGACCGATCTTCTGTCCTCTTGACCACACAAGGATGGTCCGAAGTATGGGCGCCAACACCAGAGACCAAATCGGACGGTTTGGTACCCCCGGCACGACTCGAACCCGCGTTCCCGGCGCTGGATGGTCCAGTTGCTCACTGACCTGCTGTAACCCTAAGTCGCCGACAGCCTCACAACATAGTGGTATCTGCTTACCCTTGAGAGAGATCGTCGGAAACGGAAGCTCACAATTCCTTCAACACGAGCCATCGTGCAGTACGCAGCGGCTGGGGCGGCTATGCTACTATGGTCGTGCTGAACCTGTAGCTAGGGGTGTGTGCTTGTATTCCCATATACACCATCATGGGCAGCACGTTGCACTTTCTGGCGGTGTCGGTGTTCGTCTTGCGGGCATAGCAGCATGTTTCAGCGGGACTCATTCCCATTTGCAGGAGGAAGGCGCCAATGAGGCTCGAAGGCAAGGTCGCGATTGTCACGGGCGCGGGCTCGGCAGGTCCGGGCATGGGCAACGGCAAGGCGACGGCGATCCTGTTCGCGCGTGAAGGGGCGAAGGTCGTCTGCGTCGACCGAAACCTGGACGCGGCGAGGGAGACGGTCGGCATCATCGAGAGCGAGGGCGGTGAAGCTGTCGCCTGGCGGGCGGACGTGACGAAGGAGGATGAGGCCGCGGCCGTCGTCGAGGCGGCGATTTCGAATTATGACAAGCTAAACGTGCTGTTCAACAACGTCGGCGCCGGTTGGGGGAAGCTGGGCCTGGCGGTGTCGTCCGAAGACTGGGACGGCGTGATGCAGGTCAACCTCAAGAGCGTCCTTTTGATGTGCAAATACGCTGTGCCGAAGATGATCGAGGGCGGCGGCGGCGCGATAGTGAACAATGCGTCGATGGCTGCCTTCCAGGCGCACCCGCTCTACGCGTACTCGGTTTCGAAGGCGGGGGTGGTCGCTTTTACGCGCTGTCTGGCGGCGGCGCTGGCGGAGCAGAGTGTGCGCGTGAACTGCGTGGCGCCCGGTTTCATGGACACGCCAATGGTCGCTCCGATAATGACGAAGGGTCGCATCGCCTGGGTGGAGGCGAATGTGCCGATGAAGCGTCACGGCCGCGCGGAGGAGACTGCGGCGGCGGTACTGTTCCTCGCCTCCGACGAAGCGTCTTATGTCACCGGGCACACGATCTGCGTTGACGGCGGTCTTTCGGTAAGGTAACGGCGCGTTCGCGGCGGTCGAACTGGAGGCTCGCGGGTTGGTGCGGTATCATGCCTGCGGGAAGTCGAATCGATAGCCGTCGGGTTCGCGTGAGGGTGCCCCCGTAGCTCAGAGGAAAGAGCAGCGGTTTCCTAAACCGCGTGTCGCAGGTTCGAGTCCTGCCGGGGGTACCAGGTTCAGCTCTGGGTCTACCGCACCGTCCGTTCTAGAACCGGATCCATCTTGAGGCGCTCTCGGCCAACCTCAACCCCTTCGGGCCGCTCTGCTAACTTACCGTGGTCTGGCGTCCTTCCCTATCCTCGAATCGGGAGCAAGCTGCTTCATTCCTGCCCGATTGACCCTCAGCAGTCCCGCTGAAGAGAAATCGGCAGGGCGATTCCGAGAGGGAAACTCCGAGATCGCTCGGTTGCCTGTCGGCCCATCGGAGGTGGGCGTCAGATGGGAGGATTAAGACGCTCGGGTCCTTCGATGGGGTCTGTAGCGACAGACAGCTCCGGCTGCGCCGTGCGGGCGCCTACATGGGCGTGCTCGCGCAGCGGGATTTCGCGCAGCAGCCAGGAAGCTAAGAAGGAGACGAACACCACTGGCACCGCCCACAGGAAGACCGTATCGAGGGAACGTGCGAACGCCTCGACCACGCCGTGGAGGACCGGCGCGGGCAACGTTCGCAACTGCGCCGGACTGGCGGTGAGAGCCGCGCGGCTGATGCCGTTCAGAGCAGCATTGGGGACCAGGCGCGGCAGGTTGTAGTCTAGGCGGTTATTCAAGATTGAGCCGCAAATCGCGACCCCGAACGCCGCGCCCAACGAGCGGAACAAGTTGGCGCCGGCGGTCGCTGCGCCAAGATCGCGGTAGGGGACTGCGTTCTGAACCGCCAGCACGATCACCTGCATGATCATTCCGAGTCCGACGCCGAGCACCCCCATATAAACGGACTCTTCGAGGAAGCCGGAGCCGGTGCTCAGCCGAGACAGCAGGAAGAGCCCGAGCGTGGTGATGGCCGTGCCGACGATCGGGAAGAAGCGGTACTTCCCGGTCCTGCTGATCACCTGGCCGGCGAGGACCGAGGTGGCGACCACTCCGAGCATCAGGGGCGCCAGCCGCAGGCCCGACATCGTGGCCGAGACGCCATCCACCACTTGGAAGTAAAGCGGCAGGAAAGCTACGGCCCCGAACATGGCCAGGCCGAGGACGAACATGATCACCGCGCCCACCCGGAACACTTGCTCGCCGAACAGCCGCAATGGCAGGAGCGGCTCCGGGGCGCGCGTCTCCTGTACCACGAACAGACAGAGCAACAGCACGCCCAGCACGCTCAGACCGACGATCTGCAGGGACCACCAGGGGAACTCGGTGCCGCCCCAACTGGTGACCAGCAACAGAGACGTAAGACCACCCACCATCAGGGCCGAGCCGAGGTAGTCGATGGAGTGCTTCTGCCGCTGGAAGGGAAGTCGGAGGACCGTCTGCGTTACGACCAGCGCCAGCAGGCCCAGCGGCAGGTTGATGTAGAAGACCCAGCGCCAAGTAAGATGATCGGTGAAGAACCCGCCCAGGAGCGGACCGCCGACGGCGGCGACGGCGAAGACCGTCCCCATGTAGCCCTGGTAGCGGCCGCGGTCGCGTGGGGAGACGATATCGCCGATCGTAGCTTGAGACATCGTAATGATGCCGCCGGCGCCCAACCCCTGCACCGCGCGGGAGCCAATGAGCTCCAGCATGCTGTGAGCCGCGCCCGAAAGCGCCGACCCGACGAGGAAGACGACGATCGCGAACTGGAACAGCAGCTTGCGCCCAAAAAGGTCGCTGAGCTTGCCGTAGAGCGGCATCGACGCCGTGGAGGTCAGCAGGTACGCCGTGATAATCCAGGACAGGTGCTGCAGCCCGCCCAGCTCGCCGACGATCGTCGGCAGCGCGGTGGCGACGATCGTCTGGTCCAGGGAGGCCAGCAGCATCCCCAGCATGAGACCGCTGAAGACGACCAGCACCTGCCGGTGCGACAGTTGGGCCTGTCCAGTGGTGGTTGTGCGTGGCGAAGAGGATTGCTCAGACATCGTTGTTGGGAAGATGTTCGCTCACGGCTGGCGGCTGAAGCGCATCTTGAGCCCGTCGACCAGGCTGTAGACCACTGGCACTACCACCAGGGTGAGCAGCGTTGAGGTGAATAGCCCGCCGATCACCACCCGGCCCAGCTCGCTAGCGATCAGCGCTCCCTGGTTGCGTCCCAGCGCGAGCGGTACGAGCGCGAGCATCGCGGCGACGGCGGTCATCATAATCGGCCGCACGCGTGTCTGCCCGCCTTCTACGAGAGCGTCGTACGTGCTATAGCCACGGTCCTTGCGAAGCATGATCACGAACTCGAGCAGGACGATAGCGTTCGTTACGACGATGCCGACGAGCATCAAGATGCCGATGAGCGAACTGATGCTGAGCGCCGAGCCGGTGACCGCCAGCGCCACGATGGCGCCGATCAGAGCCAGCGGCAGGCTGAAGAGAATGACGAACGGCGTGAGCAGACTCCCGAACAGCAGCGCCATGACGGTGTAGACCAGCACGATCGATACCACGATTGCGATGAACATCTTGGAGAAGCCCTGGTTGATATCCGAGGTGATGCCGCCAGCTTTCACGCTGATTCCTTCCGGCAACGACAGCTTGTCGGCGGCCTTCTGCGCGTCCTGCGAGACTTTGCCGGTGTTTTCGCTGGTAATATCGCCGGTGATTGTCGCTGCTGCCTTGCCGTCGACACGCGTGATCGTTGTTTGCTCGGTCACGGGCACGATGCTCGCCACAGAGTCGAGCCGGACGCCACGGGCGATTTCCAGCGCACCCAGTGTCGCGGCGCTATTGAGATCGCCGCCGGATACCACCAGGGTCACGCCGAGAGGCCCCTGGCCAAGGTCCGCGGTGGTGATGGTACGGTTGGACGATAGATTGGCCATGCTGTCGGAGATCTGCTGCGGCGTCAGTCCGGCTGCCGCTGCCTTCGCCGGGTCGACCTGCACCTGGAGCGTGGGCTGAGCAGCGGCGAGGTCGCTCATGACGTTGGCGGTGCCGGACACGGCGGCGACCGCCGCCCGTACTTGTTCCGCCGCGTTCGGCAGCGCGCTCGCCGCTGCATCGCTTGCAGCCGAGACGGTCATCGAGATGCCGGACGATCCCATGCTGGTATCGGCGGCGGAGACGGACATGTTGTCGCTGTTGGGGACATCCCTCGCGATCAGGTTGCGAAGTTGGGTGGCGACGGTGTTTTTGTCCGGTCCGCTCTTTGCCAGCTCAACCGTGATCTTGGCGCTATTAGCGCCTTTACCGGAGATGACATTGCTTACGGCGCCCAGATCGCCGGCGGTGCCGTTGATTACGGTCTGGTAGCGGTCAACCTTGAAGTTGGAGAGCAGGTTCTCGACGGCCTCGGCCTGCTGGAGGACGGCGTCCTGGGTCTCGCCGGGGCGGGCATCAACTGACACCGTTATGGTCTTCTGACCCGAGCCGGGCAGGAACTGGACGGGAAGGGTCGGGACGAGCGCCAGGCTGCCGACAAACATCACGCCAGCAACGCCGAGCGTTATCCAGCGGTGCCCGAGCGCCCAGCGCAGCACGGGTGTGTAGACTTTGGCCAGGGGAGTATCGCCCGGACCCAACTTCTCACGCACTTTCACGCGACCGGCGATGGTGAAGCGAGTGAGCGCCGGGATGACGGTCACCGCCACGATAAGCGAAGCCAGCAGGGCGAACACGACGGCGAGCGCGAACGAAAAGAATAGCTGGCCGATGATGCCTCCCACGAGGCCCAGCGGCAGGAAGACGGCACAGGTGGTCGCGGTGGCGCCGGTAATGGCGATGCTCACCTCGCGGGCGCCGGTGACGATTGCCTGGAACGCCTTCTCCCCTTTCGCCATATGCCGGTAAATGTTCTCGAGGACAACGATGGAGTCGTCGATGACGCGGCCGATGGCGATGGTGAGGCCGCCCAGCGTCATGATGTTCAACGAGTAGCCCAAGCGGTCGAGCAGCACCACGGCCGTGAGCACGGACAGCGGGATCGAGACAGCCGTCACCACAGTCGTGCGCCAGTTGGCCAGGAAGAGAAAGACGATGATGATCGCAAACAAGCCGCCGATGAGTCCGTCCCGGACGACTCCGTTGATTGAGCTGGTAATGAAGGTGGACTGGTCGAAGAAGACGCTGAATGAGGCGCCCTGGGGGAGCGAAGGCTTGATCTTATCCAGCTCACCCGTGACGCTGTGGGCCACCTGCACGGTGTTAGCGTCCTTCGCTTTGGTCACCTGGATGCTCACGGCCGGCTGCCCATCGGTGCGGCTGGCGCCGTTTGGGGCGGCCGACGCCTCGGCGACCGTGGCGATGTCGCCAAGGGGCACAACGCTTGCGGGCGCGCCGGCGGGGGACGTCGTGCGGATGCCGATGTTGCGGATATCGTCCAGGCTCTTGTAGACGGCGACCGTCT
Source organism: Dehalococcoidia bacterium (assembly GCA_050010555.1). GTDB lineage: Bacteria > Chloroflexota > Dehalococcoidia > DSTF01 > JALHUB01 > JALHUB01. The sequence goes on along the minus strand of JBEKKV010000012.1, from coordinate 29,545 downwards.
CGAGCGGCAGGACGGTGTCGCCGGTGGCGAGCTGGCCGGAGGGGAGGATGACGTTGTTGGCCTGCAACGCCTGCGTCACCTCGTCGTAGGTCAGGCCGCTGTCAAGTAGCTTCTGGCGATCGAGCGTAACGACGACCTGGTTGAGCGCGCCGCCGCTCACAGAAACGGACGCGACGCCATCCAGGTCCGTCAGGTTGGGGACGACCTGCGACTGAGCAAGCTGATACAGGTCCGCCTGGCTGAGGTTGCCCTCCAGGCTGAACGTGACGATGGGGATCATGGAGATGTCGAACTTGAGGATCGATGTCGAGACGTTCGAGCCGAGGTGGGCATCGGCCAGCGCTTGCTTGACCGCGGTCTCGGCGGAGTTGAGGTCCGTGCCATAGTTATAGCTGAGCATCGTCACGCCCAGGCCCGATACCGCGGTCGAGGAGGTCTTCTGCACGCCGGGCAGGCCCGAGACGGCGGACTCAACCGGCGTGATGACGTTGTCCGTGATGTCCTGCGGCTGGTCTCCGGGGCTGCGGGCGATCACAGTAATCACGGGGAAACTGATGTCCGGAAGCAGCTCCTCGCGGACGCGGGTAATCGTATAGGCGCCGAACCCGATGACAAGCGCGACGGCCACGAGCACCAGCAGTGCCTTGCGGTATGAGTATTCGGTCAGCCAGGAGACAACACGACGCACTGTTTGTTTCCGGTTCTCTCTAGGGGCGAAGAGCCTCGCTTCTGATCAAGGGCGCCCAGCCGCACTCGCCACCTGTTCCCTTGACATCGCGAAAGTGGGGACCTAAAGTAGGAACAGGAATTCCGGTTCCTACTCATTATCGGATTGGTTGCTGCTTCGGTCAATAGGGGAACGCTCCATGACGATGAGCTCAACAGGGGAGCCAGTCCACCTTCCCTCAGCCAGGTCGGATGCCGTGGCCCACCGCGAGATTATTCTAGAGGCGGCGCGACAACTCTTCGCGGAGAAAGGGCTGGGCGCCGAGATGAGGGAAATCGCTGAACACGCGGGCGTCGGTGTCGGTTCGATATACCGGCATTTCGACAGTCGCGAGGGGCTCATCGGGGCGGTCAAGGAAGCCGCCGGCGAAGACCTGGTGCAAAGGCTGCACGTCGCCGCCGGGGAGAAGGACCCCAAATTGGCCCTTCGCGAAATGATCCACGCCTCAGCAGGGCTTTTCGAGCGCTTCGGCGTCCTGACCGAGGTTATGCTCCGAGGACGCATCAACGAATTGCCCAACCAGAAGAAGGGAGCCTTCCCTGATCTTACAGACCCCATCGCAGCCGTCTTGCAGCGGGGAATAGAAGACGGCTCCTTTCGGTCGGATCTCGACGTTGCCGTCGCGATCGCGGCGTTCGCGTCGATCTTCCAATCCGGCATGTTGCTCGCGCTGGCATCGAGACGGACCTACAGCGGCGCCGCGGACGCCGTCGCCGACTTCTTCCTGGCGGCGATCGCTGCGCCCGGCCAATCATGACCTAGGCGACGTTATCAAGCAGGAGAATCAGTCGCGACTCCCCCGAGTGGGTTGCTGACACCCATTTCGCGCCCCGGCGCGCGAGTTATAAATGGTGACTATCGGGGGTACCAGGTTCAGTTCTGGGTCTACCACGCCATCCGTTTTAGAACTCCCGCTGGAAGCCTCCCAATGCGCTAAAGGAGTTCATCGTCAGCCTTCTCAACATCTTGGCTAAGCTCACCGGCACCGTCTTGGCGGAGCGGCTCACGCGAGAGATTGAAAACCTGGACGATATCAGAAGCGAGGGCGCCGCCTGGGAGGGCACGCAACCGTCAGCTTGTCTGAAAGGTCATGCGTGCGACACGGAGGGAGGCTCCGTGATGGAGGCTCTACGATCACCAGCCCCACCGATCTCAACTTCGGCGGTGTGCGGCTGACGGTCATCAATGAGCCGGATCGACGCCTCGTACTGCTCAACGCCGTCGACGATGATGTGCACTCCGCCAGCTGCGCCGCCTTGCCGGATGGTGATTCCGTAGGTCGTCTCCCGGTAGCGGTAGCTGAGGCTGAACGACTGCCAGTCGGGCGGCAGGCAGGGCGTGAATGATAGCCGGTCTATTTCGAGGCGAAGGCCGAGCAGGGACTCGATGATCAGCCGGTACATCCAGCCGGCGGCGCCTGTGTACCAGGTCCAACCACCTTCGCCGGTGCGCGGCGGCAGCGCGTGGACATCGGCGGCGACAACGTACGGCTCAACACGGTAGGTCGCCACCTCCTCCGGGCTCGATGTGTGGTTGAATGGGGTAATCAACGAGAGCAGCTCCCAGGCGCGACGGCCGTCGCCCAGCGCCGCGAACGCCATGATCGCCCAGATTGCGGCGTGTGTGTACTGCCCCCCGTTCTCCCTCACGCCCGGAGGATAGCCCTTGATGTAGCCAGGATTCAGTTCGGACTTGTCGAACGGCGGGTCCAGGAGCTGGATGAGAGCGTTATCGCGGCGTACGAGCAGCCGGTCGACGGACTCCATTGCGATGCGAGCGCGCTGCGGGTCGCCGGCGCCGGATATCACAGACCAGCTCTGAGGTATCGAGTCGATCCGGCACTCCGGGCTGCCGGCAGAGCCAAGAGGCTCGCCGCCGTCGAAGAAGGCGCGAAGGTACCAGTCGCCATCCCAACCGTGCAACTCTGCAGACTGTCGGACCGCCGCAGCCTCCGATTCCGCGCGCTCGGCGAAAGCGGCATCGCCATGGAGGCGCGCGATGGCGGCGAACTGTGTAAGCAGGTGCTGAAGGAAAAACGCCAACCAGACGCTCTCGCCCTTACCGCCCAGGCCGACCGTGTTCATGCTGTCGTTCCAATCGCCGGAGCCGATCAGCGGCAGCCCGTGCCTGCCGAGCTGCGTTCCTCGCTCGATCGCCCTAATGCAATGCTCGTAGAGCGTGCCGCTCTCCTCCGACAGCGCGGGCAGGTCGTAGTAGGAGTCCTCGCCCGGGTTGAGCGGCCGCCCCTCGATGTAGGTGACGCGCTCCTCGAGGACGCCGGCATCACCCGTGCCGAGGACGTAGCGGGCCGTCGCCAGTGGCAACCAGAGCAAGTCGTCGGAGCAGCGGGTCCGCACGCCGCGCCCGGTCGGTGGGTGCCACCAGTGTTGCACATCCCCCTCGCGGAACTGGCGGGCCGCACAGCGCAGCAGGTGCTCGCGGGCGAGCAGCGGCTGGGCGTGCAGAAGCGCCATCACGTCCTGGAGTTGGTCTCGGAAACCGAAGGCGCCGCCAGACTGATAGAAACCAGTGCGGGCCCAGAGGCGGCAAGCGATTGTCTGATAGAGGAGCCAGCCGTTGGCGAGGATGTTGACCGTTGGCTCCGGCGTCTCGATGCGGACGGCGGCAAGGACGCGCTCCCAGTAAGTCTTGACTGCATCCAGTGCGGCGTGCGCGGGTTCGAGACCGCGGAACCGCCGCACTTGGGCGCGCACCTCCTCCTCGTCACGGCCGACGCCGAGCACGAAGACGAACTCCCGCTCTTCGCCGTCGGCCATGTCCACCTGGACCTGCAGTGCGGCGCAGGGATCCAGCCCCGCTCCGACACGTCCCGAAAGGCGGGCGCGTGTCATCGCGGCGGGCCGCGCTGGCAGGCCGTTGCGGCCGAGGAACTCAGTTCGGTCGCAGGTAACGGTGCGGGCCGCCTCGTCCACGTCGAAGAAGGCGACGCGGTCGGGGAAGTCCCCGTTGTAGGGGTTCCGGGCGAAGACGGCGCCGCTCTTGGCGTCGATCTCCGTGACGACGTGGAGAAGTGACTTTGCCCGCTGCTCGCCGAGCACCCACTCGACGTAGCCCGTCGCCGAGAGGCGCCGCGCCCGGCCCGACTCGTTGCGAAGCGTCAGCGACATCAGCTTCACCGACGCGTCGAGCGCGACGTACTCTTCCAGCTCGGAGACCACGCCCTCCTCCGCGTGCTCGAATACCGTGTAGCCGAATCCGTGGCGGCAGGTGTAGGCGGTGGCGCCGCGCGCCGGTAGCGGCGTTGGCGACCAGTAGCGACCGGTCTCCTCGTCGCGAATGTAGAAGGCCTCGCCACTGGCGTCGGTAACCGGGTCGTTGTACCAGGGAGTAAGACGCAGCTCGTGGGCGTTCTCGCCCCAGGTGTAGCCACCCCCGCTCTCTGTGATCACAGCGCCGAACTGCGGGTTCGCCAGCGCGTTCGCCCAGGGTGCGGGCGTCGTCTCGCCGGGCCGCAGGGTGACTACGTATTCGCGCCCGTCCAGCGTGAAGCCGCCGAGGCCGTTCGAAAACAGGAGTTCGCGGCTTGGAAGCTCGACGGCGCGCGCGGGCTCCGGCACGACGTCATCGGGCGGCGTGAGTGCCGGCACGGCTTGAGCGACGCTGCGGCGGCGCTCGATCTGCTCGGCAAGCGTCCCGGCGCTGTCGACGATCACGACGCGGGCGACAGTCTGCTGAAGGATCCTGTCCTCCTCTGAAATTTGGTCGGCGTGCCTGACGAAGATGCCACCGGGCCGGTCGATAACGTGCGACTCAGTTCCGGCGGAGACGATTCCCATGATCTCCTCGTTCAGTTCCTGTCGGTAGCCGGATGGCTCCTCGTTCCAGATCACCAGGTCGACTGCGAGCCCGGTGAGGCGCCAGTACGCGTGCGCCTGGACGAGCTGTCGCACGAGGTCGATGTTCGTTCGGTCGCCTATGCGCAGCAGGACAACGGGCAAGTCGCCGGAGACGCCGAAGCCCCAGAGGCCGGATTGCGGGCGCCGGTTGAGAGCGAGCACGTTGGCCGAGGCCCGGCGGCCGGCGTCGGCGTAGACGATCGAGCTGGCGAGGCGGCCATAGACCTGGGCGTCGGACTCCGTCGCGTTGAGCTGGCGGAGGACGACCTGCCGGTGGGTCATCGCCAAATCGAAGACACGGTTGGCCAAGCGGCGGTCGTGGTACTTGCCTGCAAGCGTCATCGCCCGCTGGCGCGTCTCGCCGACACCGGTCACTACGTTGACCCAAACCGTCTCATCGGGACCCACCGTGACCTGGCGGCGGACCGAGACGATTGGGTCAAGGACGGCTCCCTGGCTGCCAGAAAGGCGGCCGGCGTCTGCCATTGCTTCCGGGTCGGCCAGGGAGCGGCCCCGCCCGATGAAGCGCAACCGGTCCGTCTCGAATGACGTCTCGCCGACAGAGGACGCCGCTCGCGCGTCCATCAGGTGAACCATCCAGGGCATCGGTTCGTCGGGCGAGCGAGGTCGCCGCGAGCAAAGGATTGCATCGTGCGAGGGGACGATCTCCGTCTGGACAAAGAGATTGCTGAAGGCCGGGTGGGCAGCGTCGGCGGCCGGCGGCGCCGTGACTACCTCTGCGTAGCTCGTGACCTCGATTGTGCGCCGCACGCCCGAGCGATTCGTTATCCTGATGCGCCTGATCTCGACATCGTCCTCCGGCGAGACGGCGATCTCTGTATGCGTGTCGATCTCACCGTCGCGGCGCCGGTACTCGGCGCGCGCCTGGGAGAAGATTGCGTCGTAGGTCTTCGGCTGCCTAAGCGTCGGCTGGTAGGCCGTGGACCACACCTTGCCGCTCCTCAGGTCGCGGAGGTAGCAGAATGTGCCGTGGCAATCGCGGGTCGCGTCCTCTTGCCAGCGGGTGACCGCGAGGTCGCGCCAACGGCTATAGCCGCCCCCGGCGTTGGTCACCATAACGTTGTAGGTGCCGTTGGAAAGCAGGTGCACTTCCGGCAAGGCGGAATTGGGGTTGCTGAATACGCGGAGGAGCGCCTGGTACTCGCCTGCGCGCTGTCGCAGCCCGGATGTCTCGGCGGCGTTTGGGTAGAAGGGAGCGACCTTCGGCGCACGCTCTTGGAGGAGACCTTCGGTTGCCCGGAAAATTGGCTCGGCGAGGAAGCGGCGCTGCATCGGCCGGCCGAGGAGCGCGTAGGCGAGAGAGAGGAAGCTCATACCCTCGTGGTGCGGCATGAACGACCGCACGAGCGCGAACTCGTCGCCGCGCGGCAGGCGCGAGGTTGTGTAGTCGACCGCTTCGTAGAGGCCGTAGCGGCCTTCCGCGCCGAGGTGCGCGAGCCGCTCAAGATTTGCGCATGCCTCTTTCGGGGCGACCATCAGCGCCATCGCGGTCGCGTAGGGCGCGACGACGAGGTCCTCCGCGAGACCACGCTTGAAGCCAAGCCCAGGCACACCGAAGGCGCGATACTGGTAGTTGAGGTGGGCGTCCGTCGCGTTGTAGCCGGACTCCGAGATTCCCCACGGGACGCCCCGTTGCGCGCCATACTCAATCTGACGACGGACAACGGCCTTGTAGGTGCCGTCGAGCACGGTGCCCCTATATGTAGGCATGACGATGAGCGGCATCAGGTACTCGAACATGGAGCCGCCCCAGGACAGGAGAGCGGCGTCGGCGCCGGAGGTTGTCACGAGGCGGCCGAGCGCGAACCAGTGATCCTGCGACATGTGTCGTTGTGCGATGCTGACGAAGCTGGCAAGCCGCGCCTCTGAGGCCAGCAAGTCATAGTAGCTCGGGTCGCGCCGCCGCTCGGTTACGTTGTAGCCGATGGCGAACAGGTTGCGCGAATGGTCCGTGAGGAAGTCGTAGTCTGCGTCGGCAAGCTCGTAGCAGAGCCCGCCGAGCCGCTCGATGGTTTCCAACCGGTCAGTTGCGCGGCTGCTCGCTTCGCTCACTGCGGCGCGAAAACGGATCAGCCACTCGCGGGCAAGTCGCGTGCCGTCGACCGTGAGGGCGGCAAGCGCGGCGTCGAGCGCCGGGATGAGCGTCTCGCTAAGGTCGGCGGTTTCGCGGAGCGTGGGGCCCTCATCGAGCCTGCAGATCGCATCGAGCAGCGCTTGAGACACTGCAGCTTCGCCAGCACCGTCGCCGTCGACAAGGGCGGCGGGCGGAGCAGGCAGCGCCGCCCACGGCGCTAGATTGTCAAGGTCGCCGAGCCAGTCCTCGCACTGATCTTTGAACGAGCGAGCCCACCACTCCGTCTCGGCATCGGGCTCGGAGCCCAATTCGCCGGCCATGTGCCCAGCCGCCGTCATCAACTGATCGAGGAGTGCGCGGCAGGCGCGGAGACCGGCGGGAGGGCTGGCCAGCGCGTCGAGCAGCCCGGCGATTTCGTCGAGCATTCTGGTGAGGCCGATGTCACGATCCGGCGTTTCGGGCGAGCGGGCGGCCCGAGCGGCGCCGGCAAGGAGAGCGACGGTGTCACGGAGGCCGCCGAAAACCTGACGTGGGAGAAGCTGGCTATCGGCCAACTCGTGCAAACCCGGCCTTAGCGTGAGCAGGTGGGCGGCCAGGTTCCCGCTGTCAACGGTGGAAACATAAAGCGGCGCGAGCGGCCGCAGCGTGAGCGTGTCATACCAGTTGTAGAAGTGGCCGCGGTCCCGCTCCATCTCGTCCATCGTCTGAAGCGCGCGCGTCGTCCGCTCTATCAAGCGGTGGGCGGAGATGTAGCCGAAGTCATGCGCAGCCAGGTTGGCGAGGAGCGAGAGTCCCATGTTCGTGGGCGAGGTCCGGTGGGCTATCGCCTCGACGGGCGCTTCCTGATAGCTGTCGGGCGGCAGCCAGTTGTCTTCAGGGCCGACGAACGTCTCGAAGAAGCGCCATGTTTCGCGGGCCAGCTTACGGAGGAAGCTCGTTTGCTCGGGCGAGAGGCGGGGGTCACGCCGCTGGATCGGCCGGCTCACCCACCAGGCAATGACCGGCGAGGCGACCCAAGCGGCGAGAAACGGCCCTGCGGGCAGGAGCGCCATCGGCCGCTGCACCGAGAGGTAGCCCGTTACCGCAATTGCGATAGCCGGCGCCACCCACATCACTCGGAAGAACTCGACGAGCCGCTTGCTGGCGCTTCGCCTGGCGTCGCTTGACGTCGTCCACTCGAGGAGCCCGCGTCGCGTGATTAGCATCCGCCACCACGTCTTGAGCACGGCGTCCAGGCTGAAGACCGCTTCGTAGGGCAGGACCGCCAGGCCGAACGCGCTCTGGGCCATTTGCCTGGCGCCCGAAGCGGCGACCGCCCTGAGGTGTAAGCGGATCGGCAGACCCGATGGCCTGGCAGCGATGTCGCCGAGGAAGGCCAGAAGCGGACCGAGAAGGACGATGCCGGCGACAACGCATGTCCAGAACCAGGCCGGCCTAAGAGTCGTCCACCCCAGGAGCAGGAGGAGCACGAGCGCACCGGGCAGGAGGCTCCGCCGCAGATTGTCGAAGATCTTCCAGCGTGAGAGCGCCGAGAGAGGGTTGCGCACCGAACGGCCGCTGGCGTCGGGCGCAAACGGCAACAGCCAACGGGCGATCTGCCAGTCACCGCGGATCCAGCGGCGGCGGCGGGTCACATCAGTACTGAAGCGGGTCGGGTAGCTCTCTTGGAGTTGAACGTCAGTGGCAAGCGCGGACCGCGCATAGCAGCCTTCTAGCAGGTCGTGGCTCAGGATAAGGTTCTCGGGGAAGCGGCCGCCGAGCACCCGCTCGAAGGCGTCCACGTCGTAGATTCCCTTGCCGGTGAAAGACCCCTCGCGGAAGACGTCCTGGTAAACGTCGGACACGGTGCGGGTATAGGGGTCGATGCCGGGCTCACCGCCGAACAGACGGGCGAACCGTGAGCGGCTGACGTTCGCCATCGCCGCCGATAGGCGCGGTTGCAGGATGCCGTAGCCTTCGCAGATGCGCCCCGTAGCCTCGTCGTAATGAGGTCGGTTGAGAGGGTGGCTGAGCGTGCCGACGAGCAGACGGGCGGCGTCACGAGGGAGCTCGGTGTCGGCGTCAAGCGTGATCACGTATTTGACGGCCGGCAGCACCGACCGCTCGCCGACGATCAGCGAGAACCGGCCGTCCTCCGCACCACGCAGGAGGGCGTTAAGGTCGCTCAGTTTCCCACGCTTGCGTTCGTGTCCCATCCAGACGCGCTCTTGAGGGTTCCAGCGGCGCGGTCGCTGGAAGAGGAAGAAGGCATCGTCGCGGTCGTCCTGGTACTTGCGGTTGAGCGCCTCGATCCCCTGGCGCGCCAGACGGAGCAGTTCCTCGTCCTCCGGCATCACTTCCGCCGGCGCGTCGCGGAAGTCCGTCAGGAGTCCGAAGTAGAGGTTATGGTCGTGGTTCGCCAGGAAGCGTACCTCCAGCGCCCCAAGCAAATCCTCAATTTCCTCTGGTTCGGGGACGAACGTAGGCACGACCACAAGCGTGCGCAGGTCCGAAGGTATTCCCTCGGAGAAGTCAAGCCGCGGTAGGGTAACGGGCTCCACGAGACGGGTCGCCAGCCGGTTCACGACCACGACGCCGAGCGAACTGGCGCAAATGAGGACGAGCGCCCCGAGAGGCAGCAAGCCCCAGCCGGGGGTGCCGACGGCGATGGCCTGCACCAGCACCGCGAACGTCACGGTCGCCGCGATCAGCCAGATCGAGCCGAGGTAGAGGAGTAGAGGCATTCGGCCTGCCGCTCCACGGAGTCGCACGAAAAGCGAGAGAGGGACCTGAGCTGCGCGCTCGAAGAGCGGGACGCCCCGGTCGATCAGGTAGTAGCCGACGTGCGCCGTCCGGTCCTGTGAGCTGTCCTGCGACTGTGCGGCCGCGGCCAAGTCCACTGCTTTCTGCGCCACGTCTCGCTCCGAGAGACCGCCTCGGCGGGCTGCGCGTTCGACGACGTGCCGATAGCGGTCGCGCGTGGCGAAGTCCATCTGACTGTAGACGCCGGCCGGGTCCTCGCGGAGCGTTTCCTCAACGACGCTCATCGTCTCGACGAACTCGCGCCAGTCGGTGGCGTCGAGGAAGCGGAGGCTACCGATACTGTTGCTGATGGAAACCTGGTCCCCCGCCTGCTGCTGGCCTTCGAACTGGATCAGCCGTTCGATCGTCAGACTCATCTCGGTGAGCCGTTGCTCCAGCCAGGTGAGCGGCATCGCCTGCGCGGGGCCCTGGCCCTGGAGGCGGCGGGCGAGTTCGTCTACAAAGGCACTGGACATCTGCGGCCGGGACCGCGCCATGTCCGCGAGAGTGAGGACCAGGCTTGTCGGCTCTTTCCCTGCCATCTCGATCATCCGGTCTGCCCAATGGTTCGCCTGGCTGCGCGCGAGTCGGTCGGCAGCGATGCGGGCCGCGACGCGGCGAAGGTTGTTGATCAGCGCCAGGCGCAGCATGATCGGAATCGCCCAAAGCTCGCCCAGCTTTAGCGGTCTAACGGCCTGGTAGGCGGAGACGAAGGCGCTCAGGCTACCCGCGTCGACGCGACCGTCTCCGTGGGAGACAAGCTCCAGGGCGATGGCATAGACGACGGGGTAGCCGGCTGAGGTGCCGCCAACCAGGCGAGGAAGCTCCTGACTGTACCCCTTGGGCAGATGGCCCCGCGCCGCCCGTATCTGCTCCTCGATGAGGTAGAAGTTGTCGCGCAGCCACTCGGCGGCCGGAGTGACGCGAACCTGATCTTCCCCTTCGTTCGTTATGAGCCGGTAGGCATTGAGGAGGACACGCTCGTTCTCGTTGAGCTGCGGGAGCAGAAGATCCGGTCCCCGCTTCTCCTCCACGGCGTGCCTCGCCGCAAGCTCTTTCGCGTGGCCCTTGAGCTGTTCGAGGCTGAGCAGCTCGGCGCGCAGCGGCGGCAGGTCGTCGCCGCCCCGTGGTGGCTCGACTCCCTGCCTGTGGCGGCGACCCCAGATGGCGCGGATGGCGCTGCGAAAGCTTCTCCTGCCGTTGTTCAAGCCACTTTGTCCTCTCTGACTTCGGCAACCCTCCGATTGCATAATGAAGTGCGGTCCGTTGAGCCGCAAGACGCAACGGCTTTCCGCTAGGTCTTCTCGGCGTCTGGATCGCTTGGCTAGGGCGGTCCTAGGCGGCGAGGTTCGATCGTAGTCTGGAGGGCTTGACGGACGACTTTGGAGGTCCTAGGATGCGGCGTGTCAGGCTGGTTTCAAGCGTTTTTCGCAACACCCAGATGCCATCGTCTGACAAACCAGGTGGGAGCCGAAAGGCTCCCGCTTGGTATCTGTTGTGCGAAATGGAGCCTGGATCTTTGACGTAGGAATCCTTGCCCCGACCTGCCAGCTTAAGCTCCACCTCAACTTCCCCAGACCCGTACTTGGTGTCGAACCCGAGAGCGCGACATAGACCGATCATTTTCGTGTTCTCGGGCAGAACTATCCCGTAGATGGCCTCCAAGCCTTTCCCCTCGCCTGGCCTGCCCCCGAAAACGAGTCCACCCTCTATGTTACTCGTACAGGTAGCATCTGGTGTGACAGAGCCATACTTCCCGTCCACGGCAGCACCGTCTCCGGCGCCGGTGGCCGGTACCCCAGTGAGCTGTGGGGGCGCACCGCATTGTAGTGCCGTCGCCAGCGCTCCACAAGCACCTGCGCCTCAAGAAGCGTGTCGAAGCTCTCCGGGTTCAACAGCTCGTCCCTGAGCTTGCCATTGAACGACTCGACGTAGCCGTTCTCCCAGGGACTCCCGGGCTCTATGTACAGGGTCTTTACTCCTAGCCTGGGTCAGCCACTCCCGTACTACCTTCGCCGTGAACTCCGGCCCGTTGTCCGAGCGCAGGTGGCAGGGAGCGCCCTTCTCCACAAAGAGCCGAGCGAGCACCCGCAGAACGTCATCGCTGGTGATCCTCCTCGCCACGTATACGGCTAGGCACTCCCTGCTGAACTCGTCGATAATAACCAAGAGCCTGAAGGCGCGCCCGTCCCTCGTCCGCGCTGCCACGAAGTCGTAGCTCCAGACGCCTCCCTTGAAGGCGGGGCGCAGCCTCACGCAGGAGCCGTCGGTGAGCCAGAGACGCCCTGTCTCCCTGGCACCTTCTCCAATCCACCCTTAGAGCGACGGCGTGAGGTTCTGGAGCGTGTACGGAAGGCAGCAGCGGCGCGGGGCATCGGAATCGAGCCCTATCTCCGCGGGTGCTTCGCTATCTACCCTTAGTGTAGGCGTTCCCATTTGGACAGTTTCAAACATAGTCGTCCAGAGTCTTCAGGCCGTCGGCGTCTGTCTCGCTGGCTAGTCGGCTCCCAAACTCAGGGCGTATGCCGACAGGAATACGTCGGAACCCCTAGTCCGCGCCCTCTCATCGAGACCTATACTCGATTGCATCACCGTATTGCAAGGATGCATCACGGCTGCTCGCCGCGTCGCCGGCAGGGTCGATGAGCATCCCAGGGAGGAGACCGTGAACGCCATCATCGACACCGCCGCTTCTGCCGAGAGAGCCTATCTGCAGCGGCTCCGTGCGCTGGCGTCGACCCGCGTCTCCACGCAAGTCCTCGACTCTGCTCTGGCTCTTGGGGTCTTCGCCGTAAGCTTCATGGTGTATATTGCCACTCTAGCGCCAGGCCTTGCCTACGCGACACTGGACAGCCTCGAAGAGGCGACTGTCCCTTATCAACTAGCATTGATGCATTCCCCTGGCTACCCTTTCTACACATGGATTGGTAAGCTTTTCACCTTCCTACCGATCGGCGACGTAGCGTACCGGATGAATCTGCTGTCCGCCGTCGGCGCCGCCGGTGGTTGTGCACTCTTGTACGCCATCGTCGTACTACTGACCCGAAACCGGCTCGCAGCCCTCTTCGTTGCGCTGTTCTACGCTTTCTCGGCCGACCTGTGGTCTCAGGCTGTCATCGCAGAAATCTACGGACCGAACACTTTCATGCTGGCGCTCACATTCTTCCTCTTCCTGGCTTGGGGGGAACGGGTGCGACACCGGTTGGGGACTCAGGAGCAGGATGCGAAGTCGACCCTTCTGTTTGCGTCGGCGTGCCTGGTGTTCGGCCTGAGTCTGGGGACTCATCTCTCGAACCTAGCGCTAATCCCCGGGGTAGCCGTTTACATCTTCCTTCTTCGGAAGCTTCGGCCGCTGCGCCGCCGCGACCTGATGATCGGCGGTGGACTGTTCACTCTAGCCGCCTGTCAGTACTTGTGGCTCCTCCTTCGGGCATCCACTCTAAACGACGAACTCATGCTCCGCTACAAACCAACGAATCTGTGGATGACTTACAACTACATGGCCAACGTCTTCCATAACGACCGCTTCGTTTTCCCCATCCAGGCGCTTCCTGGCCGCGTTTCGATCTATGCCGGTCTGGTCAACCACAACTTTGGTGTATGGGGAGCAGCTTTGGCAGTGATCGGGGTATGGGCCATGTTCCGACGGCACCGAGCTGCATTCTGCCTCCTGGCGGTCACCTACCTGGTCGAGATGACCTACTTCCTCGAATACAACGTGACGGACATCTATCTGTTCTACCTCTCCTCCCACCTGATCTTCGCGGTATGGATCGCCTTCGGCGTCTGCTCACTGCTGGCGACGGCCCGAAATCTCGCGCCGCGCCCATTGGTCCTGCGTGGACTGGTTATTCTGTCCTCCTGCGCTATCTTCGCGCTGCCGCTATCAATTCAGGTCGTAGGGAATTGGTCGGCCAACGACCATACGGGCGACACGACAATCAAGGACTTCTATAACCAGGTATTCAAGACGGTTCCCGAGAATAGCGTCATCCTGGGACACAGAGGCGTACCTGGATACGATCTGTTCTACTCTTACCTGATGAGCTCCCGGACCGATGTCGCCGTCCCGCAGTTGAAGAATCCCTACGGCTTCGCGCCTGGTCTTGAAGGTCGCCCGCTCTTCCTCACACTCAGCCCCGACCTGCTGCGTTCCGCCTCGATGAGCAGCGAGGACAAGGATCTCCTACCCGACAATCTCTGGTATGTTCCGGTTATCGCTTCGCCTTCGCCGTTCCAATCCTGGCTGGGGGGGCATCCACACATCCTTTACTCGGCCCAGACCGAGCCGCCACCGCTGTTGGTCGACGATCCCAGCCCGCAGCATCTGGTTGGAAAGGAGATGGATGGTGTCAGCCTGCTCGGCTATGACATCGATAACACGCAAGTAACGCCTGGCGGAACTCTTCACCTCAAGCTCTACTGGCAGATCCTGAAGCCCCCGGCCTTGAGCGAATACAAAGTCTCGTTAACTCTCGGCGAGGACGATCGTTTCCGCGAAATACATACTCTCGGCTTTGGCCTCATTCAGCGATATCAGAAAGACAAGACTTTGCCAACAGACGCGACAATAGTCGAGGACTACAACCTCGTGGTCATGTCCGGCTTATCGGACGGAAAGCACGAACTGCGGTTGGCAACGTCCGATTTCGGGCCGCTGGGCTCCGGTACCGAGGAGGCAGTCGATCTCGGGCCGATCACCGTCACGAAGCGGTAGTGGTTGCGGAATTCCGACCCGTTGAGTATTCGCCAGGTGCGGCGAGTATGTCCCGGAAACCAGCGACATGGATGCATCCGCAATAGCGAAGCCGTCCCCCCTGCAAGCAACTCGAGCACAGTTGTCGCAGCCGCATGCCGGGCCTGGCACCTATGCTGGACTCTTCCTCGTCGCCCTTTCGACCCTTATGTACGAGATCCTGCTGACGCGCATCTTCAGCGTCACCATGTGGTACCATTTTGCCTTCGTAGCCATCTCCGTCGCGCTATTCGGTATGACAATCGGCGGGCTCATAGTCTATCTGATCCCCGACCGCTTCCCCGAAGACAAAGTGAATGACAGGCTCATCTTCTTCTCGCTGCTCTTCGCCGTTTCGGTCGTCCTGAGCTTCCTCACGCAGCTATCGATGCCTTTCGTCCCGAAATGGTCGCTCGCCGGCGTTTATTCCATCGGCCTTCTCTACTTGGTGATCTCCGTTCCCTTCATCTGCAGCGGCGTCTGCGTCTGCCTGGCGCTGACGCGCTTCCCGAGACAGGTCAGCAGGCTATACGCTGCCGATCTTGTTGGCGCCGCCGTCGGGGCGGCTGCCCTGGTCTGGCTTCTGAACGTGATGGACGCGCCGTCGGCGGTCATAGCGGTCGCTGCACTGCCTGCCCTCGCGGCGCTGTGGTTCGCCTGGTCAGCGAATCGGAAGCGGGCAATGCTGGCGGCCATCGGAATCGCCGCCGTCCTCCTGGCTTTCGCGTCGTTGAACGCCGTCATGTTCCAGCGACACAGCGCCCTGCTGCGGCTAACCTGGGTCGGCTGGGATGGCAGCGTCCCGAGCTACGAGTCGAGCCAACCCGAGTACGAGAAATGGAATGCCTTCTCCCGCATCAAGGTTAACCCGGTCATAACGACTCCCTTCGGATGGGGGCTGAGCAGCACGCTGCCCCCCAACCGAAAAGTTGAGCAGCATCTTCTGCTCATCGACGCCCTCGCCGGTACGGTGTTGACCCGCTACAATGGCAATCCCCAGCAAATCGATTACCTCAAGTACGATGTGACCAACCTCGCGCACTACATCCGGAAGGACGCGAACGTGCTGGTCGTCGGCGTTGGCGGCGGGCGCGACATACTCTCCGCCCTCGCTTTCAATCAGAAATC
Organism: Dehalococcoidia bacterium; assembly: GCA_050010555.1. GTDB lineage: Bacteria > Chloroflexota > Dehalococcoidia > DSTF01 > JALHUB01 > JALHUB01. The sequence continues at coordinate 14,222 of JBEKKV010000012.1, read as the reverse complement.
GGTCACCGGCGTGGAAATCAACCCTCAAATCCTCGACGCGCTGAACAACGTCTACGGCGACTTCACCGGCCACCTCGACCGCGACCCGCGTGTCACATTCGTCAACGATGAGGCGAGGAGTTACATCGCCCGCTCGAAGGACCGCTATGATATCTTGCAGCTCTCGCTGACCGATACCTGGGCGGCAACGGCGGCGGGCGCCTATGCCCTCTCTGAGAACTCGCTCTACACCACCGAAGCCTGGAACAGCTTTCTGGACCATCTCACCCCGAACGGGGTGCTGACCGTGTCTCGCTGGTACTACCCGAGTGAGCCGGCGGAGGCCTATCGCATGACAGCACTAGCAGTGAAAGCATTGCGCGACCGCGGCATCGACAACCCGCGTGCGCACGTCTACATTGCGAAGGGGCCCACCGTGAACGGGGTCAGCGCTGCCACCATCCTGGTCAGCCTCTCGCCGTTCTCCGACCAGGACTTGCAGACTCTCCAGCAGGTCACGACCCAGATGAAGTTCGATCCAGTCCTGACGCCGTCAGAAGCGATCAACGGCGTCTTCGAAGGCTTGGTCGAAGCGAAGGACGTCGACGCCTACGCCGCCGGCTATCGCGTAAACATCGCGCCTCCGACCGACGACAAACCCTTCTTCTTTCAGATGATTCGCCTTAACGACCTCTTTCGTGGCAATCTGCCCGGCGCGAAGTACCTGACGGAGCCGGTGCTGGTTCTGGCGGGCCTGACCATAGCGGTGCTCGTGCTGACCTTCCTCTGCATCGTCCTTCCGCTCCTCATGACGGCGAAGCGGGTGCGAATGAGGGCGATGCTGCCATTCTTCATCTTCTTCGCTGCCATCGGGTTCGGCTTCCTGCTCATCGAAGTCTCCCAGACCATGCGCCTCAGCATCTTCCTGGGGCACCCAACGTACGGGCTGTCGGTTGTGCTGTTCTCGCTGTTGCTGTTCAGCGGCATCGGAAGCTTTGCCACCGAGCGGACGGCCCAGGCTGGGCAACGCGTGGTCAACTTGCTGCCCTTCGTGGTCCTCCTCGCCCTGCTGATGGTCTTTGGCCTCTGGACGCCATCAATCCTGCGTCACTTCGAATCGGCGACGACCTCAACGCGCATCCTGACGGCGGCGGCAATCTTGGCGCCGATGGGTCTGGCGATGGGCATGGCGTTTCCTATAGGCATGAAGATGGTCTCCGCGATTCCTGACGCGCCGACGCCTTTCTTCTGGGGAATCAATGGCGCTACGTCCGTCTGCGCCTCGGTGTTGGCGATGGCAATTGCCCTCTCCTGGGGCATCTCAACTGCCTTCTGGGTCGGCTGCGCCTTCTATGTCGCGGCGGCCCTTGCTTTAGCCGCGGCGTCGCTTCGCCGGCAGGAGGTGTACTGACTCGCCGCGGCGACGTGCTGCGCGCGAATGGCATAGGTTATCGGGGGAGCGAGCCAAGCTCTCCGCCGTCTTCTCACGCCGCCCGGAGGCGCCGCTGCGACGGGGGCAGGAGAGCACGTTTGTCGTCAGTGTGAGGGGGCTGTGCCAAGTGGCTAAGGGCGGCCAGGAGAAGAAGGTCGTATTCTTGCTCTCTCGGCCTTTCCTTCGTCCTGGCGCATGGTTGAGGCGCGCTGGCTGGTTTCACGATGGTCGAGGCGGGTGACGGCACCATATCCTCCTTTTCTAAACAACTCACTCCACCTTCAATTCTAAGGAGGGCGGGATAAGGCCGGATTAACGCGGGTGAATAACAGGTAAAGTTTTCGTTTAAAGACAAAACGAAGGCGGGCCAAGCATTTCGCCCGGCCCGCCTTGTGTTGTTATGCTTTGTCGCGCTACGGGAGGTTCAGCAGCGGCTGCCCCTGGTAGGTGATGGACTTTATCTCCGCTTCCGCCTTCTTCACTGTGTCCGGCGAGAGCGTCGCGTAAAGCAGGGTGTTCGAGTACTGCTGGCCGTCGTGGATACTCCACCACAGGTAGTAGACCAGCGCTTCGCCCTTCGCTTTGTCGGTTTGATTGACGTAGGCCAGTATCCAGGTGAAGCCGACGATTGGGTAGGCGCTGGGGTTCGTCGAATCGGTGATCATTATCTTTGTGTCGTCGGGGATGGTCACGCCCGTTGAGGCGGCGATCGTCGAGTCCAGTGTCGGTTGGACCCAGTTGCCGGCCTTGTTTTGCATCGACGCCCAGTTGAGGTTGTTCTGGATGGCGTAGGCGAGCTCCACGTAGCCGATGGCGCCCTGGATCTGCTTGACTTGCTGGGCCACGCCGTCGTTCTTCTCGCCGCCGATGTCGCCAGGCCACTGGACGGTGGTGGCGTTGCCTACCTTGGTCTGCCAGTCCGGGCTTATCTTACTCAGGTAGTTGGTGAAGATGAACGTCGTGCCGGAGCTGTCGGAACGGTGAACGACGGTGATGTCGGTGCTCGGCAAGTTGAGCCCGGGATTAAGGGAGACGATCTGGGGGTCGTTCCACTTGGTGATGGTCTTCAGGTAGATGCCGGCGAGAACGTCGCCCGTCAGCTTGAGCTGGCCTTGCTGCAGACCCGGCAGGTTGGCGATGATGGCGACGGCGCCGCTTGTCATCGGGATGTGCAGTATTGGGCCGCCGGCGGCCACCGCTGCGGCGACCTGGTCGTCGGTCATGATGCCGTCCGAGGCGCCGAAGTCAACGGTCTTCGCCGTTATCTGCGAGATGCCCGCGCCTGAGCCGACAGACTGGTAGTTTATCTGGATGCCGCACTGTGTGTTGAAGACGGCGACCCACTTCGAGTAGAGCGGGAAGGGGAAGCTGCCGCCAGCGCCGGTTAGGCCCTTTGCGGCGTCGCTTGGCGGGCAAGGGCTGGCAGCGACGGTGGTTGCGCCGGTTGCTTGCGTGGGCGCGGTCGTCTGTTTGGCGGCCGGCGTCGGCGAGCTAGTGTCATTACTGCTGCTGCCTCCGCAGGCGGCTAACAAAAGGGCCGCTATGGCTGCGGCCACTACCGTTAGCAGAAGGATGGAAAGCTTTCTGCTCGGATTTTTCGAAATCCCTCCAAATGGATGCATCTTCTGGGTTTCCTCCTTCGGTGTCTATATCTCTTGCAGTCGCCTCCTATGCTAGCGCCACGTCGTAAACGTGTTGTTAACCCGAGTCAATGGGCGGTAAAAGTTAGTGACCATTCGCGCTCATTCGCGCGGGCTGGCGCCTTCGCGGCCTCAAGGCGACCGCGCCAGTAAGTGAGTATCTCCCTAACCAGGTCGGAGGCCATGAGGCCGATGCGAACGTCCTCCGGGCTCTTGCCGTCGCCAGCGGAGCACAAGAGGTCGAAGAGGGCCTGCTCGCAAGCGGCGACCAGGTAGCTGTGCGCAAGATGCTCAGCTTGCGCGTCGTCGCACTGCTTCAGGACCGTGGGCCGGAAGGCCAGGTGGATGTCCGACTCCTCAATCTGGCTGCACCGCTCTCCATATGATCGTTGCTCCGAGCGTCGTTTGGTTGTTAGCAGCAGGCTTTCCATGGGTTCTCTTTCTCCTTCAGAGTGTCTTCCGTCTTTTGTCAATGAAAAGGCTAAGGTATGTGAGTTAAGCCGACTGCAACACCCGTTAATGTTGAGTAAACGTTGTGTGAAGGTTTCGGCGTGTGAGACGTGGGGGGATTATCCGTCAAACCGGTAGCCCGTGCCGCGGACCGTGATAAGGCGCGTCGGTTTGGCGGGCTTGTTCTCGATCTTCTGGCGAAGCCATGTCACGTGCACGTCGACCGTCCGCGTTTCGCCCACGTCCTCATAGCCCCAGACACGGTCGAGGAGCTGTTCGCGGCTGAAGACGTGGCGACGGTTGAACATCAGGAAGGCCAGCAGGTCGTACTCTTTGGGCCGTAGAGGAAGCGCCTTTCCGTCGCGAGAGACGACGCGGGAGCGAGGGTTGAGCTCCAAGTCTCCTGAAATCACCACTTCGGCCACATCTTCCGACACGGTTTCCGATCGGCGGAGGAGGGCACGCACGCGGGCAAGCAGCTCGCGCATGCTGAAGGGCTTCGTCACGTAGTCGTCCGCGCCAAGCTCAAGTCCGACAACCTTGTCCACTTCCTCCGTTTTCGCTGTCAGAATCAAGATTGGAACGGTCATCTCGCGCCGAATGAGCCGGCAGACTCCAAGACCGTCCATTATCGGGAGCATGAGATCAAGAACTACGAGATCGGGGCGCTTGCTGCGAGCCACAAGGAGGGCGGATTCGCCGTTGTCAGCCGTCAGCACCTCGTAGCCTTCGCCTTCGAGATTGTACTTCAGCGTCGCCACGAGGGTCGGTTCATCATCAACGACGAGGACCTTTTTCATCTCGCTCAAACTAGCATCGACGAGTTAAGCGCTTGTTAACCCCCGTCAACGCACGGCAAACGTGTGGTAAAAGTGACGACGACGACCACAAGAGGCAGCTAGCCGAATTGGCCGGCGATGTAGCGTTGCGTCTCCGGCGTCCTCGGAGCCTCGAACACCTGCTGCGTCTCGCCGAACTCCACAAGCTCACCGAGGTAGATGAAGGCCGTGTAGTCGGAGACGCGCCGGGCCTGTTGCATGTTGTGCGGGACGATGACGACCATGAACTCGCCCCGCAGCGCCATGATGCTCGACCCGGTTGTCGTGGCGGACGCCGGGTCCCGCGACACGGCGGGCTCATCGGCTTCACATCTCCGGATCGTTTCGGCCAAACGGGCCGTCGGCGGTGCGCCTAGCTAACGGCGGCTGGCTCCTTGGTGCGCTGTCGGGTGGTCTTCTTGGCCAGCGCCTCCCGGTCGCCGCCGCTCATCCCGGCGATGAACCTCACCAGCTTCTTCCGCGCCTCGATGTCGTACTGCGTGGTGATGGCGATCTGCTCCATGATGGGCGATCCGCCACCGTGGTAGGAGCCGACGTTGTGGATCCCGCCCGCCGCCGAGCAGAGGCCATCGCCGAGGAAGCGCCAGAACTGCGCCTGGTCCTCGACGTCAGCCTTGGGGCTGCGCTTGGTGTACTTACGCAGGAGGCCGCCGATCTCCGGATTGACGAAGTCCCTCTCATAGGGGAAGGTCGCTGTGACGCCGCCGGAGACATCGCAGAGGATCTCGGCTTCCCGATAGACCGCCTCGCCGGTAAGACAGCGACCGACGTTGCAGTAGATCGAGTTGGGGATGTAGGAGCCGGGGCCGTAAGGCACGAAGCCGACGCCGGGCATGTAGACCTCCGGCTTGCCGAGGTCCGAGGCCGTGTAGCCAGCGGCGTACCCCAGCTCCGTGGTCATGATGATCTCCGCGAGCTTCTCCCGAACGTGCGGCGCCTTATGGATGTTGTTCATCTCGGCCGCAAGAGCCGCGCTGCCGAGAATCACGTCGCCAATCGCCGGCTTGCAGCCCGAGTAGGAGTGGCGGTGGAACAGCGCGAAGAGGAGCGCCAGGACTCCCCCGTGCTGCCACTCGCCGGCGAGGAAGACTCGCTCCCATGGCACGAAGCAGTTGTCGAAGATTACGTAGGAGTCAGTGGAGCCCGGCATGAAGCCGCGCTTGTAGTATTCTCTCTCTCGCAGGTTGTGGATTGTGACGACCTGCTTCACGCCTTCCCAGTCGCCCGGGACGGCGAAGGCGACGGCGTAGTCCTTGTCCTCTTCGCGCAAGGCCCTTGTAGGGACCACCAATATCTCGTCGGCGACCGAGGCTTCGGAGATGTGAACCTTGCAGCCACTAACGACGATGCCGTCCGGGCGGCGCTCCTTGATATGGACGTAGACGTCGGGGTCGGGCTGCTCGGCCGGCCGCAACAGGCGATCGCCCTTCACGTCGGTTTGGGCGCAGCAGCCGACGAGGTCCTCCGTCTGGAAGCCGGCCAGCCACCTCTTGAAGTTATCGTGGTACTGGGTGGCGCCGTTGTTCGATTTGTCCGCTTCGTAAGAGACGTTGTAGATCGCGTTTGTGGCGTCGATGCCCATGCAGCGCTGGATGCAGCCGCCGACCTTCTGGCAGAGCATGCGGGTCATGTCCTGCTTTCTATGCAGGTCTTCGGTGTTCTGGTGAATGTGGGTGAAGCGGCTGATCCGCTCTCCGGTGAGATGGGAGATTGCCGTGCACAGATCCTCGTTCTCGGGTTTGGCTGCTTCGTCGAAGGTGGTACCGATGGTGTTCAGGCAGTCCATCTGCCGCTCGTCGGTGCGGTCGATAAGCTCGCCGTTGTAGTAGATGTTCCGCCGCATCTTGCCTAGGCCCTTGATGTACTCTTCTTTGGTTCTCATGGTCTCCTCCTTTTTCCTGCATTTATCTTAACCCTTGTGTCACGCTGAAAACCAGTTCCCGGGTGATCCGAAGTTAGAACCGCGATGGACGTCGCCTTCCCCGGACCGCCCTCGTTCTTTTAGCAGCCGATCCGGAGGAGAAGCGACGCGTGACGGAGAGCTACAGCCTTCGCGCGCCGGCGCTCCTGGATGAGAGGGACGAATACATCGCCGGGCGCATCGAGGATACGCTGGAAAACGGGGAGACCGGGCTGCTGCTCGTAGGAATGGCACATCAGGTCGTGCAAAAGCTATCCCGGGGCATCACTGTCATTACGCTGGCCTCGGCAGCGAAGGCGATCCGGGAGCGGATCTGAAGGGTTAGGCCGGTGGTGTTCCGCCGCGGCGACGGCATCGGGCCGCGATGCTAGTACGTTGAGACGTTGAGCTCCTGCAGCTTGCCGGTCACCAGGTAGGAGACGCGCTCGCAGACGTTCGTCACGCGGTCGGCGATGCGCTCCAGGTTGTGCGCCACCCACATCAGCCGCGTCGCCCGCTCTATAGTGCGCGGATCGTTGAGCATGTAGGTCAGCAGCTCGCGGTAGACCTGGTCGTAGAGCGCGTCGACTTCGTCATCGCGATTCATCGCGACGCGGGCCATCTCGGCGTCGCGGTGCTTGAACGCTTCGATGGCCTGTCGCAGCATCTCACGCGCGATCTCAGCCATTCGCGGCAGGTCGACGTACGGCTTCAGCGGCGGCTCGTCGGCGAGCATGACGACGATCTTGGCGATGCCCTCGGCATGGTCGCCCATCCGCTCCAGGTCGACAATCATGTGCAGGACGGCGACGATGGTCCGCAGGTCGCTGGCCAGCGGCTGCTGCGTCGCAATGAGCTCGAGGCAGCGCTCTTCGGTATCGTAGCGTTTGCGGTTGATCCTGACGTCATCCGCGATTACCTGCCGGGCGAGGTCGATGTCGCGGTTCTTCAGGGCGAGGATCGAGCGCTCTATCGCGCTGTCCACCATGTCCGCCATCACGAGCATGTCTTCCTGCACGCCGGCCAGGTTCTGCTCCAGTACCGTGCGGGTCATCCTCCAACTCCTTCCACGAATTCGCGAATAAGAAGCTCAAGCGAATCGCGGACGCTTCGGAAAACGGCTGTCCCAGCGGCCTCATCCAGTGTAGCAGCGGGATCAGGCAAGTTCCAGTGAAGGTAGCGAGGACTGCCGGGGAAGAAGGGGCATGATTCCCTCGCCTCGTCGCAGAGGGTTATCACGACGTCGGGCGGTCCTTCGATCTCGTTGACGTCCTTGGCGCGCTGCCCGCTGATGTCGATCCTCACCTCGCGCATGACGGCGATTGCCAGCGGATTGACCTCGGTCGGTTCGCTGCCCGCGCTTTCGACGTCGAAGCGGTCGCCCGCCAAGCGGCGAAGCAGCGCCTCCGCCATCTGACTGCGCGACGAGTTGTGAACGCAGAGGAAGAGCACTCGAAGGGGCAATTCTGCCTCTCTCGCCCTATCCGAACCGCCCTGTGATGTAGTCCTCAGTGCGCTTGTCTTTTGGATTGGTGAAGACCTCGCTAGTTGCGCTGAACTCGATCATCTCGCCAGCACGGTCTTCCGCCATCATCATGACGGCTGTGCAATCGGCGACCCGCGCAGCCTGCTGCATGTTGTGGGTGACGATGACAATGGCATAGGTCGTGGAGAGGTCATGCATCAGGTCTTCGATCTTCAGCGTCGAGACGGGGTCGAGCGCACTGCACGGCTCGTCCATCAAGATGACCTCCGGCTCGATGGCGAGGGCGCGGGCGATGCATAGTCGCTGTTGCTGACCACCGGAAAGCTCCGTCGCGGGTCGGTTCAGCTTGTCCTTCACCTCGTCCCAGAGCGCAGCGCGTCGGAGCCCCTGCTCGACGATGTCGGCGAGGTGATTGCGCCGGGAAAAGAGGCTGTTGAGCCGCAGGCCGGCGGCGACGTTGTCAAAGACGGACATGGTGGGGAACGGGTTCGGCTTCTGGAAGACCATGCCGACGCGGCGTCGCACGAGGACGGGGTCAGCGCCGTTGCCGTAAATGTCGGTAGAGCGGAGGTAGACGTGGCCGCTAGCGCGCGCTCTTGGGGTCACCTCGTGCATGCGGTTGAGGCAGCGAATGAGTGTCGACTTGCCGCAGCCGGACGGGCCGATGACGGCCGTGACGCGCCTGGGGCCGACGAGCAGATTCACGTCTCGGATCGCCTGAAAGGAGCCGTACCAAGCGCTCAGGTTGCGGATGACCATGCCCTCTTCCCAGGCCTCGGACTCGGAGACCGGGCAGGCGCCGGCGCCTTGTGGCTCGTTCGTGTTGTCTGGCACTTCGATGGCCGGCGGTTTGAACTCGAACTCAGTCATCATAGCCATTCTACTATCCTTGCCGTGACAAGAGCAGCCGCGAGACGAGGCTGATGAAGAAGACGACCGCCACCAGAACGAAGGCGGCCGCGAACGCCTGTTCATGCTGCGATTGGTAGGGGCCGGTTGCATACTGGTAGATGTCCACGGGCAGCGCGGCCATCGGCTTGCCGAAGAAATCGACCGTCGGGAAGAGGTTGCCGAGGCTGGTGAACAGGAGCGGGGCTGTCTCACCAGCCGCCCTAGCGATCGCGAGGAGACCGCCGGTTATCAGTCCGCGTCTCGCCGCCGGAATGACGATGCTAAGTATCGTCCGCCAGCGCGTGACGCCCAGCGCCAACGCCGCCTCTCGCTGCGACTGCGGGACAAGCTTCAGCATTTCTTCGCTGGAGCGCGCCATGATCGGTACCATGATAATGGCCAGGGCGATGGCCGCCGCAAACGCAGAGAAGTGACCCATCCTCAATACGATCCAGGAGTAGACGAGGATTCCGACGACAATCGACGGCACGCCCGTCAGCACGTCTGCGGTGAAACGGACGACGCCCGCCATTCGCGGTCCCGCCGTCTCCGCCAAGAACACACCGGTGCCGACGCCGAAGGGAATGCCGATCAGGGCCGCGACTCCGACGATCAGGAGGGAACCGACGATTGCGTTCGAGACGCCTCCGCCCGATTCACCGACGGGCCTGGGAGGTTTGGTGAAGAAATCGAGGTTTATGTAGTGGATGCCCTTTACAACGATCAGCCCGAGGATGAGCGCCAGTATGCCGATGGCCAAGAACGCCGAGAGCGAACAGAGGCCGAGCATGATCGTGTTCGTCCACTTTCGTCGGGTGTAGGTTATCGCGCTCATCCCCTTGTCGGCAGCAATCGCGCTCATTCCCTAATCATCTCCGGCGAACGGGCTATTCGCCAGACAAGCAGCCTGGCGGCGACGTTAACGGCTAGCGTGACGACCAGTAGGATCAACGCCAGTTCCATGAGCGCAGAACGACCGAGGGGGTTGGCCTGGGCCTCGCCGAACTCGCTAGCGATCTGGCTGGCTGTCGTGGCCGCTGGCAAGAACAGCGACGTCTTGATCTGGTAGACCTTGCCGATGAGCATCGTCACGGCCATGGTCTCGCCGAGGGCGCGTCCCAGACCCAGCAGGACGGCGCCAACTAGGCCCGAACGGCAGTACTGAACAACGGCCCGACTTATCATCTCCCACTTTGTTGCGCCGAGGGCAAGCATTGCCTCGCGCTGCGTAGAGGGCACGGCGAGCAGGGAATCGCGGGCAATCGCGGTTATGATCGGCAAGATCATGATAGCGAGAATGACGCCCGCAGCGAGCATACCGTAGGCACCGTAGACATGGGTGCCGAACAGCGGCACAAAGCCGAAGTGATCTGCCAGTGCCTGCTCGATCACAGCCAACTTAGGCGCCAGCAGGTAGTAGCCCCACAAGCCGAAGATGACGCTGGGGATTGCGGCCAAGCTTTCGACGAGGAACGAAGCGGGGTGTCGCAGCCAAGGCGGCGCCATCTCCGCCAGGAAGATCGCCGCTCCAAGACTGATGGGCACAGCCAGCAGAATGGCGATGGTCGAGCTAACAAATGTTCCGTAAATCGCGGGCGCGGCACCGAAGACTCCTGCGCCGGCCGCGTTCCACACTCTGCCGCTAAGGAACCCCCAGCCGAACGTAGATATGGACGCGTGCGACTCGAAGAAGAGCTGCCAGACCATCAGCGCCGCCAGCAGCAGCAGTGACAGCCCGAAGATGCCGACGACCAGCCGGAATAGGACGTCGCCCCAGCGGGCGCGCGCCAACGAGCGAACGAAGCCTAGCGGCGTGCTGCGCGCTTCGTTTGCGGCGGCCTCCATGCTTTCGCTCCTATTGCGCCGATCGCGGCAACCGCTGCGTCTGGTAGCTGGTGGACCTGATCTCCGCCTCCGCCTTGTCGCCAGCCGGGCGATGTTTCTCCGCTGAAGCATACCGGACGAAGATTAAGGCAGGCTCAACGCATGTAAACGGCGCGTTAACGTTTCGTCGGGGAGAGTTTGGTCAGGAGGATTGGGGAGCGCCGCTCAGTGGGAGCACAATCGTGAACGTCGAGCCGTGGCCTTCCTGGCTGCGAACGCGGATGGTGCCGCCGTGCGCCTCGACGGTGTGTTTGACGACGGCCAGTCCAAGGCCGGTGCCGCGGTCGCCACGGGCGCGGTCTACTTTGTAAAAGCGTTCGAAGATGCGCGGCAGCTTTTCGGCCGAGATGCCGTCGCCGGTGTCTTCGACGTCGACCTGGACGGCGCCGTCCACACTCTTCGCGGATACGCGCACCGACCCGCCTTCAGGTGTGAACTTGATAGCGTTGTCTATCAGGTTGACCAGCGTTTGCTCCAGCCGCTGCGCGTCGCCGATGATCGACGGCACGTTCGGCGCGACGTTCAACGTCAGGTCCAGCGACTTGCGGTCCGCCTGAGGGCGCATCCGCTCCACGGCCTGCTCCAGCATCCGCTGGACGTCCACGGGGTCTCTTGCCAGCGGCGCCTGCCCTGACTCCAGCCGCGAAAGCTCCAGCAGCTCCGTCACCATCTGCACCAAGCGGTCGACTTCGGCGTCGGCGCGAGCCAGGAAGTCCTGCGCGGCGGCCTTGTCGTCGATAGCGCCAGCCTGCAGCGTTTCGACGACGGACTTGATCGAGGCCAGCGGCGTTCGCAGCTCGTGCGAGACGTTGGCGATGAAGTCGCGGCGGGTGTCCTCGACGCGCTTCGCGTCCGTGACGTCGTGGAAGACGACCAGCGCCACCCAGTCGCCGCCGCCAGCAATCGGCGCGGCGGACACCTGGAGAAAGCGCCCCTTCGGCCGTTCGATGACCAGGCTTCGCGTTTTGCCCGTGTCGAGGGTGTCGCGCAGCGCGAGGACGGCCTGCTCGTCCGGCATCGTCCACACGAACGGGTTGCCGACCACTTCGTCCGGGCGGTGCTCCAGCAGCGGACTGACGGCGCGGCTGGCGAACATCACGCGCGCGTTGCGGTCAACGGCCAAGACCGCGTCGCTAGCGCTGTCGAGCACGGCTGTAAGGCGGCTGCGCTCCTCGGAGGCGGCATCGGCGGGGCTCTCGGACCCCTGGGGCGACTTATCGGGGGCATCGGCCGTCCCGGCGGTCTCTTCAGCGTGGCGCGGTTTGACGAAAATGTGGGCCACAGCCCCAGCAAGAGCGGCAAAGCGAAGTCGAATGCTGGCCAGCATGCTAGCCCTCGAAGCGATAGCCTGTGCCGCGGACCGTGATCAGGCGCGTCGGTTTCGCCGGCTGATCTTCGATTTTCTGACGCAGCCAGCTTATGTGGACATCCACCGTGCGCGTCCCGCCGACGAAATCGTAGCCCCAGATCTGGTCCAGGAGTTGCTCGCGGGTGAAGGCGCGGCCGCGATTGCGCAGGAAGAACGTGAGGAGCTCCAGCTCCTTGGGCTTGAGCGTCAACACCTCACCGGAGCGGGACGCTTCCCGCCGTCGGAGGTCGATCTCGATGTCGCCGCAGGAGAGGCCTTCGGCCTGGTTGGGCGGGCCAGCCTCGGCGCGGCGAAGGAGCGCTTTTACCCGCGCCATGAGCTCGCGCATGCTGAACGGCTTCGTCACGTAGTCATCGGCGCCGATCTCCAGGCCGACGACGCGGTCGACCTCCTCGGTTTTGGCAGTGAGCATTAGGATGGGGACGGACATGTCGCGCCGCAGCAGGCGGCAGACCTCGAAGCCGTCGATGACAGGCAGCATGACGTCGAGGACCACCAGATCGGGGCGTTCTTCGCGGGCTCGACTGAGCGCGGTTTCGCCGTCGACGGCGGTGGCGACGCTGTAGCCTTCGCGCTCGAGGTTGTACTTGACGGTCGCCAGGAGCGTGGGCTCGTCGTCGACAACGAGGATTTTCTTCACGACTTATCGTTCCAACTCAGCAACATTATACTTTGTTGGTCTCCTTTGCGCATTCAGCGGGCGACCGTCGAGCGGAGCTCACCTACAACGGCGACAACCGGCTAATCAAGCGCGCCATTGTTGCGGGTGCTACAATGACCTGCACCTACGACGGCAGGGGGGCCTGGTGAAGAAGAGCTTGCTGTTATCCATGTTAGCGATGTGGCTGATGACGGGCTTGGCAACCGGTTCTTGCGAGTCATCCAAGAAACAGAGCGAATCCACGCCAAGTCAGTCAGCTATATCCGCAACCGCCACGGCCGCCTATGAGGGAGACGTAGATAGTGTCATTAGACAACTAGTCTTCGACTACATTGGAATCAAGGATATGCCTATTGACCGAGAGATTGACTACACAGATGGATCCGGCACGGAATGGATCAGATTCGATGTGCATGTGCCGGAGGGGGTACCAGCAGGGTCATGGAGCTACGGAATCATCAAGAAGACCCCAGGTGAGAACTGGGAACTGGTTAATGTCGGAGTGGGAAACATCCAGTGCGGTCTTCCGACAAACGTCCAAACAGGACTTGGCTTCGACCTGTGCCCTGACTCTGAGGAGGAGCTGGACAATGTAATTAAGGACTTCCTGCTGAGCGGACTCGGCCGACCCGGGGGTGCCACAAATGTGAAGATCGCCAGAAAATCCTACTACACTGATTCGACGGGTACAGAGTGGGCTCGGTTCTCGATATTGGGAATACCCGACCTCACAGATCCTGTGTACGGCAACATGAAGAAAGTTCCTGGGGGAACTTGGGAAGGAGTCGACTTCGGTTCTGCCTTAGTCGGCTGTGATCTTCCGGAAGACGTTCGAGGGGCTCTCGATCTCTATTCCTGCCCTCCCGGATCGCAGTAACTCCGCAAGCAGGACGTCTAGGCGTCCTTCTTCGGCGCCGGCGGATTCGATTCCGAGGGCGATTCCGTCTTCCACGACTCCGGCACGTCGACGCGCATGTGGTCGCGACCGAGGAAGTAGGTCAGCCACGACGACTGCCGCTGCAGCTCCCAGTTCCGCGTGATGACCGGCATGTCGCGCAGCTCCTCCTCGCGTCCGGCCGCCTTCAGCGAATTGTAGACGCGAACGTAGAAGCAATCGCGGTCCGGGTAGACCTCGCATTTGCCGCGGAACGAGCCGCCGCAGGGGCCGTTGCGCAATCCCTTCGGGCAGTCTGCCTCCGGGCAAAGGTACGCCAGGTGCGGTAGCGCGCAGTCGCCGCACTCCCGGCAGCCGACGCCGACTTCCTTCGACAGCTTCTCGACCCATTGCACGCCGCCCCTCAGCAGGCGATTGCCGTCGGCGATGCGGGCAGCGCGCTGCATGGCGCGAAAGCCGCGCGTGCCGGGCTGGAAGACGACGCCGTGGAGGGCGTTCATGGAGCGGAAGTGCAGTCGAGCGCCGCTTTCGGCATTCGGCAGGCGTTTGCGGTCGACGGGCGTGGCGGCGTTGAGGCCGGTGACGGCGTCGGTCTCGAAGTAGTAGAACTGGCGCTCCACGGGCTCGATCGGATAGACCATCGACTGCATGTGCTCCTGCCAGTCGGGCTGGAAGTCGTCTGCACGGTCGATTATCTCCTTCGCCTCCTCCACTTTCAGGCCGAAGCCGCCCAGGTGGACGCCGCGGTAGCCGAGCCCCCGCACCACGGCGAACATCTTCGCGGCGTGCTCCAAGA
>JBEKKV010000011.1:0-54425 GCA_050010555.1 Dehalococcoidia bacterium | reverse complement strand
TCCTCTATCCCTTCGCCACGCTGAGCCTTATCGCCGTCGTGCTCCTCGGCGTGGGCGTCGCGCTCCTGGCCGGACGCGAGATCGAGACTCAGGCGAAGGCTTCCACCGCCAACACCGCGGCGGCCTCCGTCATCGCCCTTGTGCAGCCGCAGCTCTCCGGCCTCGACCTCTCGGCGCCCCTATCCGGACCGGCCTACGACCAGCTTCAGCAGATAGTCACCCGCTTCGTACTCTCCGGGCAGACGCAGCGATTGCGCGTCTTCAACCGGCAGGGCCTGACGGTCTACTCTACCGACTCATCGGAGATGGGGCGCGTGCCCGCCGATCAGCAGTCCATTCTCGGAGCGCTCGGCGACAAGACGAGTGGCACCACACTGGGCTCCCGTTCAACCGGTGACGGCGGTATCGCCACCAAGGGGCCCATCCTGGACGTCTTCACTCCACTATATTCCAGCGGCCGGCAGGTCGCCGCCGCCGTCGAGATACAGCAGGACTTCTCCGCCGAGGCTTCCAGCGTCGCTTCCGCCCAACGCGTGCTCTATTTCGAGATCGGGTTGGGGCTGCTCCTGCTCTACGCCGTCTTGCAGGCGGGCGCCTGGGGCGTCACCCGCGCTCTCGCCAAGGACCATGCCCGCCTAACTTATCTCTATCAGACCGGCGAGCACGTCCGCTCGTCGCTCGATACCCAGGAGGTGTTGAGCCAGATCGTTCGTGATGCGACGCTGATCGTCCAGGGGCAGTACAGCGTCGTTTGCCTCGTCGACCCGGAGTCGCGGGCGCTCGCAGCGCGGGCAAGCTACGACCAGGCGCAGGACTCGGTTGCCCAGCACAATCGCGAAGTCCAGGAGTGGCTGTTCCACCGCGTCCTTGCCACCGGCGAGACGAATCTGCTGCGCAACTGGCGGGCGGACTATCGGCGCGTCTTCGGCATGGACGTGCCGCAGCAGCCGATGGCGGTCCTCTGCGTCCCGATGAAACTGCGCCGCAAAGCGACAGGCGTGATAGCCGTCCTCCGTCCGGCCTCTGCCGACGGTTTCGGCCGCGCTGAGGTCACGATGCTGGAGGAGCTGGCCGGCCAGGCGGCGATGGCAATCGAGCAGGCGAATCTCTTCGCCCGCGTGCGCTCCTACGCCAGCGAGCTCGAGCTTAGCTATGACACCACGCTCAAGGCGCTCTCCGCCGCCCTCGACGCCAAGGACGCCGCCACCGAGGGCCACTCCGAGCGCGTGGCCAGGCTGACCGTCGCCATCGCCCGCGAAATGCAAGTGCCCGAGGAGAAGCTCATCGACGTCGAACGCGGAGCTCTGCTCCACGACGTCGGCAAGATAGGCGTTCCGGACGAAGTCCTGCGAAAGCCCGCGACGCTCACCCGCAAGGAGTGGCAGGCGATGCGGCAGCACCCACTCCTGGCCGGCGCCCTCGTCTCGAAGGTCGGCTTTCTCGAAGGTGCGCTGCCCATTCTCCTCTACCACCATGAGCGCTACGACGGCGGCGGCTATCCGTTCGGCCTCGCCGCCGACCGCATTCCCGTCGAAGCGCGCGTCTTCGCCGTCGTCGACGCCTACGACGCCATGACCTCCGACCGCCCCTATCGCAAAGCGGTCTCGCACGACGAGGCTCTGAAGGAGATCACCGCTAACTCCGGCAGCCAGTTCGACCCCGATGCCGTCGAAGCCTTCCTGCGCGTCATCGACCGCTTCCAGGACCAATTCGCAGAGCAAGCCGCCTAGGCGCGCGGACCCTCTCTCGCCTTCGCCTTGACGGGCGAACCGATATTCTGATAACTTCATTTAGTCCCCGAATGCCGGCATGGAGGAAGAGCGGGTGCAAGAGCCCCCATTAGACGAATCGCGGCTGGAACGCCTCGATATCACCGCGAGCGCCGTTCGCGTCCTCTCGGGCGGCCAAGTGAGCGTCACGCAGTCGGCGGTTCAGAACCTGTTCGCCGCCGATGCCGACGTTCGGCAATGCACCGTCGGCTCAGTCAAGGGAGAGCGAGTTTCGTTGAGTCAGGGGGGCGCGCTGCTGGTCGTCGGACGGGAGGTATCGGCGGAGGGAGCCTACATTGGCCTGCTGGTCACGCCGTCTCTGGGAGGCGACAATGTGCGTCCCGTCCTCACCGTGCCGACCGCCTTCGCCCTGGGCGCCGGCTTCTTCTTCGGGAGATGGCTCGTCAAATCCGTCGGCCGGCTGTTCGGCCGCTAGCAGGAGCAGTACTGTGGAACAAGTCCAACTTACCGTCTCGCACCGGTCCGTTCTCGGCAAGAAGGTGCGAAGCCTTCGCCGCGGCGGCACCACGCCCGCCAACGTCTATGGCCACCGGCTGGAATCGCAGTCCGTGCAGGTCGACAGCCTCATTCTGGCGCATGCTCTGAAGAAGCTCGAAAGGAACGCTATCCTGTCGTTGCTCGTCGAGGGCGAGAGCGCCGCGCGACCCGTAATCGTGCGCCACATCCAGCGTGACATCATCAACGACAAGATAATGCACGTCGACTTCTACCAGGTCTCGCTGGCCGAGAAGATGAAGGCGGACGTGCCGCTTCTCCTCATCGGCAAATCGCCCGCCGTTGAGGACCTGGGCGGCATCCTCTTGCAGGGCCTCGACTCCATCACCGTCGAAGGGCTGCCCGCCGACATACCGCCGCACATGGAAGTCGATATCTCGGGGCTCGCCTCGTTCTACGCCTCCGTGCACGTCCGCGACCTCGTGATCGATCCCAAGGTCCACCTGATGACCGATCCCGAATCGGTCATCGCGAGCGTCGCGCCGCCGAAGAAAGTAGTGGAGGCGGCCGGACCTGCCGAGGAAGGCGCCGTGGAGGAAGGCGGAGAAGCGGAAGCCCCGGAGGAATAGCTCGGCGCGCAGCGCCAGCATCTTGCTCGCGCGAAGACGAAAGCGCCGCCAGAACACGTTGTCCAGCCTGCCTGCGGCTTAGTCAGGGCTTGCCAGCCTCGCGCCGCGGCCGCCGTTTAACCCAATCGACGCCCGCGCAGCCCTCGCTCGCCGCGCGCGAACTCCCTCGCGGAGAGCGCCCGCCGGCCCTCCTTCTGGACGCGGATCACTGCCAGCAGCCCCTCGCCCGTCTGCACCGCGAAGCCGGCTTCGGCCGCCGGCCCTTTGGCATCCGACGGCAGGGAGACCACCGTTCCCGGCGGCTCTCCGTTGTCGCCCTCGAGCGGCCACGCCTCGTGAATCTGCAGCACAGCGCCGTCGAGATGTGTGAAAGCCATCGGCCAGGGATTGTACGCTCGCACCTGTCGCGAGATCCGCAGGGCCGGCAATCGCCAGTCGACTAGCCCGTCTTCTTTCTTGACCACCGACACGTAGCTGGCGAGCGACTCGTCCTGCGGCGCCGGCGTGAGCTTACCATTGACATAATCCGGCAGAGTCGCCATCAGCAGAGCGGCCCCCTCCTCGGCGAGCCGGCGCGTCAGCCTGCCGGTCGTATCCTGCGGCTCGATGGCGACCTTGCGCTGGCTGAGGATCGGCCCCTCGTCGAGCGCCAGGACCATCCGCATGATCGTCACGCCGGTCTCCTCGCCGCCGTTCAGGATCGCCGCCGCCACCGGCGACGCGCCGCGATAGCGCGGGAGAAGAGAAGGATGGATGTTCAGCACACCGAGCCGCGGCAGATCGAGCACGGACTGTCGCAGTATCTGGCCGTACGCCGCCGCGACCATCACGTCGGGTCGCAAGCTGGCCAGCTCCGCAATCGCCTGCGGTGCCCCCAATCGGGCCGGCTGGAAGACAGGCCGGCCGTGTTCCAGCGCCGTGTCCTTCACCGGCGACGCCCGCTCGCGACGGCCGCGGCCTGCCGGTCGGTCCGGTTGCGTGTAAACGGCCACCACATCGTAGTCGCTGCTGATTAGCCGTTCCAGCGCTGGCAGTGCGAACTCGGACGTCCCCAGGAAAACGATGCGCAATTCTTTCTCCACGGTCGATAACAAGCTGTTACGTGTTGACGAGGCGGATTATACTATGGTCGCGGAAAGAGGAGGGAGAGATGAGCAAAGCCAATCATCTTGTAGCAATGTTCGTTATGGTTGCCGGCTCCATAATAGTCCTGTCGGCGTGCGGCGGCAGCACCAAGAAGGCGGACATTACCCCCACACCACCTGCGACCACCGGCACCCCGTCGTCTGCTTCGTCGCCGGCGGCAACCCCTCAATCCGGGGCCATAACGATAGACCAGCCGCAGCAGGACGAGACGGTGAATGTCCCTGTGACCGTCTCCGGTTCCGCCAGCGTCTTCGAAGGGGCGCTCACGGTCGCCATCGAAAGTTCGACGGGCGAGCGTACGTACTGCCGCGCCAACACAACGGCCAGCGAAGGCGCGCCTGGCACCGGCACGTTCGACGTTTCGCTTGCTTTTCCCCCTCCGCCCTTCATCCCGCCTCTCAACCTGGGTGCCCGCGTCCACGTTTTCAGCCTGAGCCCTAAGGACGGCAGTATCCTTGCCGAGGCGATAGTTCCGATCAAACTGAGCGGCGTCGTGCCGAACATAGTTGTCGAGTCGCCGTTGTGCGGTGCACCCGTGTCAAGCCCCGTCACTGTTAGCGGCACCGCCTCCGTCTTCGAGGGGTCGCTGATACTCGACATTAAGGACTCGACGGGTAACGTGCTCGCGACCGCGCAGGTAACGGCAACGCCCGGCACGCAGACGCCCGGCACGCAGACGCCCGGCACGCAGACGTTCAGCACGCCGATGCCGACGTTCTCCCAGGACCTGACGTTCTCCGTATCCAGCGCGCAGCAGGGCACCATCGACGCCTACAATCTGAGCGCGAAAGACGGGAGCATTGTCAACCTGTTCTCGGTGCCTGTCTTGCTGACGCCGTAGACACGACGGCAGCTAAGTCTACTTCTTCAGTGGGAAGAACCGCCAGGCGGCGCTGAGCAAGAAAGCACCCTCCTCGACGCGCTACGGCTGGACTTGATGCGTGATGTCAACGATGGTCGCGCGGGGGTTGATCGAGAGGATAACGCGCTTCATCGCGCCGACGTAGTGGTCGGAGATGCCGAAATCGGTCGTCAGAGTGACTACCGGTGGGTCCGGCAGCACGCTAGCCGCCCCCGAGTCGCCACTCGTTGACCTGCGAGAAGCGGGAGCTGGAGTCGAACAGGACTCCCGGCGTCACTCCCTGCAGGTTCTTGTCGACGGCGTAGGTGAACGTGCGCTGGTAAAGAGGCAGGTTCGGCAGATCGTCTGCGAACGCCTCCTGGAACTGACGGTACAGTGTCTTACGCGCCTCCACGTCGCTGCTCTGGCGCGCATCCTGCAGGAGCAGGTCGACCTGCCCATCGCTGAAGCCGGAGAGGTTTTGCCCGCCGGGCCCCGCCTGCGAGCTGTGGTAGGCCGGATAAGGATCGGGGTCCGGCCCGCCGTCGAAACCGTAAATAGCGACGATGAACTCGTGCGGCATCAGCATGTCGCGCAGGAGCGTCGTCGGCCCCTGCACTGAGACGTCCGTGGGCATGCCGAGCGCTGTCCATGAACTGGCGATATCGTTCGCAGTCGCCGCGCGCAGCGGATCGTCGTTCGTTACGATTCGGAAGCGCAGCTCTGTCCCGTCCTTGGCGCGGATTCCGTTCGGCTGCAGCGTCCAGCCCGCCTCGTCGAGAAGCTTCGTCGCTTGGTCCGTGTCGTACGTGTAACGGTCAAGCACCGGATAGTACGACCAGGTGCCGGCGGCGATGGCGCTATCCGCCTCTACCGCCTGGCCCTGGAGGATCGATGAGATTATCTCAGGCCGGTTCGTCGCGTACGCCAGAGCCTGCCTGACGCTCTTGTCCTGCAGCGAGCGCCACACGTCGTTGAAGTAAAGAACGGTCGACGTGGTCGAGGGGAGCTGCAGCACCTGCAGGTCGGTGTCGCTCTGCAAATACTGGCTGTCATCGGGATTGAGCGGCGACTGGAAAAAGGCGCTCTGCACCTCGCCGCCCTTCAGGGCCTTCATGAGAGCCGGCTCGTCCTGGTAGAAGCGGAACTCGAAGCGTCGCAAATAGGGGCCGCCCAGATAGTAATTGGTGTTCGCATCCAGCTCCGCCCGCTGCGACGAGAGGTCTGTCAGGCGGAACGGCCCCGTGCCGACGGGCTGCTGGTTGAAAGGACTGTCGTACAACGCGTCCGCGTCCTGCCCCTGCAGCAGATGCGACGGCAGGATGCCCATCGTCAGATGCGACAGCAGCGGCGCGAAGGGCTGCGTCAGCCGGACTTCCACTGTCGCGTCGTCCACCTTGGAGAAGTTGATGCTATGGAATAGCTCCGCCTGCGCCGGCTGGCCGCGGAAGTTGGGGTCGCGCAGCGCGTCGTACGTGAAGATGACGTCGTCCGCGGTGAAGGGCTCGCCGTCCTGCCAGGTGACGTGCTGACGCAGGTGGAACGTGTAAGCCAGGCCATCTCCGCTGATGTCCCAGCTCTCTGCCAGGTCCGGCTGCACGGTGCCGTCCGGGCCCAGGCGTGTCAGGCCGGAGAAGATGAGCGCTGTCAGGTCGGCGTCGACTTCGTTGGCGGAGCTATATAGCGGGTTGATGCGGCTGACACTGCCGGCGACGCCCTCTTTGTGCGTAGCGGCGGGAAGAGCAGCCGCCATGTGGGACGAGCGCGACGTCTGGTACCAGAGGACGGAGAGGACGACCACTCCGGCCGCCACTACCACCGACAGGAGCCATCGCGAGCGCGCTATGCTTGTCACGTCGAGGACCCGCATTTCGAGCACCAGCGACCGGAGAAGGGCGCTGAAAGACACCACAGCCGAGGTCGCATATCTTCAGACCTCGGCCTGTACATGGCTAACCTCTGAGAAGCGGCGAAACAGCCTTCTCCAGCATGCCGTTCAACCGTTGCCTCAGGACGCGACGCTCCACATGGAGATGAGGATGAACACCGCCGCCAGGGCGATCGTGAGTTGGAAGAGCGTCTTCTCAACGCCCCGACGCGTACGGGTCACCGACTGCGTCCCCAGCTCGCCGAATCCCGATCCGCGTACCTGAAGCAGGATCACTATCACCAGAACGACGGACACGATGATCTGGATATAGTTGATGTACGTCTTGCCGATTCCGGCCAGAAAGATGAAATCCATGGCACCCCTAATCTAGCGCATTCACGGCGCAAGCGCTAGCCGGCGCTCATCACGCTTTCGGGGGCCGCCTTGTCGATGAGCTGCTCGACTTGGTTGCGCTCGTAATAGAGGTGAACGAGCGTGTCGGCGAGCTTCTTGGGGTCGTGGTGGTAGCGATTGTCCTCACTGACGACGTCTGCGGTAATGACCCGCGCGCCATCCAGGATGGACTTGTCGATGGGCACCGGCTGCGACCGCGCCTTCTCAGGCAGGCGGCCGCGTGTGTTGTTGTTCGCCAGAACATAGTGGAATAAGTGGTCGCCCATGTGGCGCCTCAGCACCTCGAAGTGGTCGCTGACGGCAAAGGAGTCGGTCTCGCCGCGCTGCGTCGCCACGTTGCAAACGTACACCTTGAGCGCCGGCGACGCCTGGATCGCCTGTCGTATCCCATCGACAAGCAGGTTCGGCATCACGCTGGTGAACAGGCTGCCCGGCCCAACGACGACCATGTCGGCGTTGAGTATCGCCCGCACGGCGTCGGGGTTCGCCTCCACGTTCGCCGGCTGCAGGTAAACCTCGCGGATGCGGCTCGGCGAGTCGGTAATGTTCGACTCGCCGTGAATGGTCTCCTCGTCCTCCGTGTGGGCGGAGAGCGTGACGTTCGCAAGCGTGGAGGGAAGAATGTTCCCGCGCACCGCAAGCACGCGGCTTGTCTCACGCACCGCCTCCTCGAAGTTGCCCGTGACGCCGGACATGGCGACGATAAACAGGTTGCCGAAGCTGTGCCCCTCCAGGCCGGAGCCCTCGCTGAAGCGGTACTGGAATAGCCTCGTCATCAGCGGCTCGGCGTCGGCCAGCGCGGCTATGCAATTGCGCACGTCGCCCGGCGGCAGGATGCCCAGCTCGCGACGAAGCCTCCCGGAGCTGCCGCCGTCATCCGCGACGGTCACCACGGCGGTCAGGTTGCCGGAGTACTCCTTCAGCCCGCGCAGCAGCGTTGATAGGCCCGTGCCGCCGCCAATAGCCACGACCTTCGGCCCTCTCGCCAGGTAGCGACTGCTGTGGAGGACGTTCACGAGACTCTCGTCGCCGGTCCGACGCATCAGCGCCGACAACAGAGAGTTATTCAGCCGCCAGAACGCCAGCAGGATGAGCCCGCCGCTGGCCGCGATGAACAGCGTCCCCCTGACGGCGCGCGGCATGAACTGGAGCGTGATGTAGTAGACCGCTCCCGGGAAGGTGTAGGAGACGTAGACCTCGCGCAGGAGGTAGGAGAAGCCGAGGCCCATCGCCGTGACCCCAAGGGCCATCAGCAGGAGCCAGCGCTTGACGTTAATGCCCAGATAGAGCCACTTGATCAGGTTGCTCTCTCTGATTGCCCTCATTTATCGCCAATCATTAGCTAAGGGGGACAATTCGACGATCAGGACTTTAGCTTCTCTCGTAGAAGCTCCGTGACGACTCCCGGGTTGGCGCGGCCGCGTGTCTCCTTCATGATCTGGCCAATCAGGAACTTGGCGGCCTCTGCCTTACCGCTTCGATAGTCTTCCACAGCTTTGGGGTTTGCCGCCAGCACCTTGTCGACGACAACCGCTACCTCCTCTTCGCCGCTGATCTGGGTGAGGCCCAGCTCGCGCACCACCTCCGCCGGTGCTTTGCCGGTCTTGAACATCTCTTCGAAGACGGCTTTGGCGCTTTTGCCACTGAGAGCGCCCTGCTCGATCAAGCCTATCATATCACACAAATGCCGGGGCTCAACCTTCGACTCGTCGACGTCGATACCGGCCTGGTTCAGCAGTTTGGCGAAGTCGCCAAGCATCCAGTTGCCGACCGTCTTCGCGCGCTGCTTCAGCGCCTCTGCGTCTGCGCCTGCGGATGACGACAGGCACGCCTCGAAGAAGTCGGCGCGGGCCCGCGTCTCCGTCAGCAGGTGTGCCTCGTACTCGCTGAGACCGTACTTGTCGATGAAGCGGCGCCCCTTCGCGTCAGGCAGCTCCGGCAGCGACGCGCGTATCCTCTCCACGTAGTCGCGCTCCAGTCGCAGCGGTGGCAGGTCCGGCTCCGGGAAATAGCGATAGTCGTGCGCGTACTCCTTCGTCCGCTGCGAGACCGTCTCGCCCCGCTCCTCGACCCAGCCGCGCGTCTCCTGCACCGGCGTCCCGCCAGCCGCGAGGACATCGCGCTGCCGCTCCACCTCGAAGCTGAGCGCCCGGAACACGGCCCGGAAGCTGTTCATGTTCTTCACCTCGACCTTCGGGCCAAGCTCCGTCGTCCCGACCGGCCGGAGGCTGATGTTGGCGTCGCAGCGGAAGCTGCCCTCCTCCATGTTCGCCTCGCTGACGCCGATATAGCGGAGGATCTGGCGCAGCTTCATCAGGTACTGGCGCGCCTCCTCGGGCGAGCGGATGTCCGGCTCCGAGACGGTCTCCATCAGCGGCACGCCGGCGCGGTTGACGTCGACCAGGCTGTACGTCTCGCC
Source organism: Dehalococcoidia bacterium (assembly GCA_050010555.1). Lineage (GTDB taxonomy): Bacteria > Chloroflexota > Dehalococcoidia > DSTF01 > JALHUB01 > JALHUB01. Next base: position 44,881 of record JBEKKV010000011.1, on the reverse strand, counting down.
GGCCTCGTTCTGACGGTGCAGCAGCTTGGCGACGTCCTCTTCCAGGTGCACGCGCGTAACGCCGATCACCGTGCGCTTGCCGTCCGCATCGACCTCCAGCCGGCCGTTGCGCGACAGCGGCAGATCGTACTGCGATATCTGATACCCCTTCATCAGGTCGGGATAGGGGTAGTTCTTGCGGTCGAACTTGGCGTGCTCCGGGATCTCGCAACCGAGCGCCAGCGCCGTCATAATCGTGAACTCGACCGCCTGCTGGTTGATGACGGGCAGGACGCCGGGCATGCCGAGGCAGACCGGGCAGACGTGTGTGTTGGGCGGCGTGTTCGCGTAGTCGGCGCTGCAGCGACAGTACATCTTGCTGCGCGTCTGGAGCTGTACGTGCACCTCCAGCCCGATCACCGTCTCGTATTCGACCGCTGTTTTTGCCTCAGTCGTCATAGTCGCGCCGTGTCCGATCTGCTGGTGCCGGGAGTGGGGGTCGAACCCACAAGGCCGTGAGGCCAGCGGATTTTAAGTCCGCCGCGTCTGCCGATTCCGCCATCCCGGCGCTCAAACATGACAATGCTCAGAACCCGAAAGTTCTGAGCCTTCACATTGTGTTGGAGGCGACGACCGGATTCGAACCGGTGATGGGGGTTTTGCAGACCCCTGCCTTGCCACTTGGCTACGTCGCCCCAATCTCGCTTCGCCCGTCCCGCTCAGTCCTGGTGCCGAGGAGGGGATTTGAACCCCTACGCCCGAAGGCACGGCCCCCTCAAGACCGCGTGTCTGCCAGTTCCACCACCTCGGCCCGAGCGCAATCGAAAGGCTACGCCTGCTCCACCTGTCCGGAGCACCTTGCCCCGTACGCGAATGCTCAATGGCAGGAGTGGAGGGACTCGAACCCCCGACCGGCGGTTTTGGAGACCGCTGCTCTCCCAACTGAGCTACACTCCTAGATCACGAGGAAGTATAGCAGCCGTTTTTCGAGGTCGTCAAGCACTAACGGCGTATGCGCTACACCTGAAGGAAGCCGCGACACCGAATCAGTGGCCGTTCGCCGCGTCGACAATCGGCTTCAGAAAAGCGCTGTCGTCCCAGGTGGCATCGTCCCCTTCACCCAGGCGCACCGCAACGACGTCGAGGCTCGGGATGACGTAGATGCGCTTCGTCGCGAAGCCCATCGCTTCGAACGTGCCCTTCGGCAGCCCCGCGAACTGCCACAGCCACCAGAAGTAGCCGTAGTTCGTGTTCTCGATCTGCGACGCCTGCGTTGATTGCGCCACCCAGTCGGCCGGCACCACCTGCTTGCCCGCCCACTGACCGTCGCGCAGGAAGAGATAGCCGAAGCGGGCGAAATCCCTCGCCGTGCTAAAGATGCAGCAGTAAGTCATGCTGTTGCCGGCGTTGTCCGTCAGCCACTGACTGACGTTGAACCCAATCGGCCCGAACAGCTTCTCCTGCGCGTACTGCGCCACTTCCTCGCCCGTCGCCGCCTTGATGATGCGCGAGAACACCTCCGCGTCGCCATCCGAGTAGTACCAATCGGTCCCCGGCGCGCGGTACTGGTAGCGATTGATGGCGAACGCGACCTCGTCGGCCTGGGCGAGCATGTTGACGGTGTCGCCGCCCACCGGGTCGTACGTCATATTCCACGTCAGGCCCGACTCCATCGACAGCAGGTTGCCGATCGTTATCTTGTTGCGCGCGTCGTTGCGCCACTCCGGGATGAAGTCGGACGCGCTTTCGTCGACGCTCTTGATCTTGCCCTCGCCTATGGCGATTCCCACCAGCGCGCTGGTCACGCTCTTCGCCATCGACCAACTGTTGTCAGTCGAGGCCTCGGTCCAGCCGCCCCAGTAGCGCTCCCAGACGATCCGCCCGTGCCGCAGGACGACGACCGCTCGACAGCCGTGCTCGACGCAGTACGGGTCTATCCCATCGAGTGACGACGCGTCCATTCCCTCGGCCGCCGGTGTCGAAGTCTCCCAATCGCTTGCCGGAAAGACGGCGTTGTCGGCGCTGACCGCGGTCGGCTGGGCCGTCGACGAATCGCCGGCTAGCTTGCTGTCGGCGCCGGAGCCGCAGGCCGCCAGGACGAGGCAACCGGCCGCAATGGCAAGGCAGGCTGCTGATCGTGGTGAAATCCAATGAAGCATCGGTCAATCCGTCGATTCGCAACCGTTCGACCGCTTGTGCCGCGAGCATAGCCGAGACCACCCCCGGCGATCAAGCGAGTGAGGGTGCGGCAGTCAGACGTACACCGGATCCAGGTAGGCTGAGCCCGAGACCTCTGAGGGGGCGGGAGTTCCCGGCGTTAGTATCTGGAGCACCGTCGTGGAGTGCGGCACGTCCGCCATCAGGGAAAAGAGGCGACTCTCCGCCGGTAGCGCTATCGAAAGGCGATCCCTCTCGGATTCGGATGCCAGTGCCATCAGCGCCATGAATACCTCCACCATCGCCTCCTCCGCGCCCGCGGCGTAGCCGTAGTCGAGCACGTAGGCAGGCAGCGCTACACTCTCGGTGGCGGTCGCCTTCTCGCGTTCTGTCACCCGCAGCGACCGTCCGAAGTCCCAGGCGCCCGCCGCCGCAATCAGCACGCCCCCCGAGCGGTACCCCCGCCAGTGCTGCCAGCCGTATGATGGGCTCAGGGTGAGCCGTGTCTGGAGGCTTTCGACGTCATAAGGCAAGAACATCTCGCGACCGGCGTGAGTCCGGTTGATGAGCTCCACGACCCGCGGCAGGTCGCCTGGCCCAACGCTGCCGACGTCTCGCGTCGCCTCGCACCGCGCGGCGACGTCGAAGGCGTCCATTCGCCCGTCCACGGGCCAGCTCTCCGCCTTCGCCCGGCGGTTAAACGCCAGCGAAGTGTCGTTGTCGGGGCTGATCAGCCAGTAGGGCCCGTCGAAGTCGGCTTCCGTCGCGAGGGCCATCTGCTGGACCACCAGGTCAGTGCCGACGTGCCGCCGCCGGTATGCGGGCAGCACCCGGCCCTGGTGGACGTAGAGGAGCCGTCGTCGCCGGCCGCCGACGAGCACGTCGTGCCACGCGCCTGCGACAACCCCGACCAACCGCCCCTCCTCCTCCGCGACCAGCACGCGCCCGTGCTCCTGCATCTCCTGATGCGCGAAATAGTTAGGCGCGCGTTCGAACGAAAGTACCCGGTCGCCAAGATCGAGTGGGGAGTTGCGCTCCAGCTCGAGCAGCGCCTCGTTATCGTTCGGCGTGGCTTCCCGGATTCGGTGCACTGCCGCCGACTCCCTTCAGCGACGGTCTTGGCCGTCGCAGTCCGTCACTCGTAGCGGAGCGCTTCAGCGATGGGGATGCTCGCCGCCTGACGTGAGGGAATATACGTCATAATCAGCGCGGCAACGTAAGCGCCGACGGAAATCGGCACGATCTCTAGCCAGGGGACAAAAAAGCCGGTCATTCCCATGTCGGTCATCGACTTGCTTGTCAGCAGGAAGTAGGAAAGTATGATGCCGAGCCCCATGCCGGTGATGATACCGAGCAGCGTCACGAACGAGGACTCCAGCAAGAAACTCAGCGCCACCTGCCCGCGGCTGTAACCGATGGCCCGCAGCATCCCGATCTGCTGCCGCCTCTCGACGACCGTGCGGAAGGCTATCACGCCGACGGCGGCTATCCCAACCACCAGCCCCAGCCCCATGAAGCCCTCCATCAGGTAGAAGAAGCCATTCGACAGCGCCATCTGGTCATTCATCTGCGCTTGTAGCGACACCGCCTGTGCGCCCTTCGTAAACAGCGCCGCCTCTATCGCCTTGGCCGTTGCCTTCGAGTCCTGGCCGGGCGTGAGCCGCACATAATAGGTGTTGTAGGCTGGCCCGCTCGGCTCCGTGTCGACGACGCTCGCGTTTGTGTACAGGCCGAAGAAGTTGTTGCTGGGTCCAATCGCCATGACGCCTATGACTTTGACGTGCGTGGCGCTGCCGCTCGTGAGGTTGACGATATCCACCGGGACGGGATCGAATGTGTGCGTGCTGGGATCAAGGCTGTCGAGCTTGAAACCGCCCGCGCCCATCGAGTAGCCGCTGCCGCCGATCGCAAAGTCGTCGATGACAGCGAGCGAGGGGTCCTTGGCCAATGCCGCCCACACGGTCGCGTCGCTGTCGTATCCGGCTGCGCGCGACTGTAGCTTGATTTTGCTCTCCGACAGGAACGCCTGGTCCATGCCGCCGACCTTGTAGACCGGCAGGTCGCTCACCGCCTTGGCGTTGTCCGACGCCTGCCGCAACCGGTTGCCCGAACTGCCCGCAACGGCGATTCTTCCCACGGCCTCGAACTTCGACGTGTCGACGTTTGAGCCCGCCAGCACCTGCTTCAGGTCGCCGATCGGGTTCGACGGGTTCTCCGTTACCAGGATGTCCCAGCCGCCGCGCGCCTCCTGCGTCAGAAACACGCGGTCGAAGTTGCCGTTCATCACCGACATCATGGTCAGCGAGAACACAACGAGCGCGATCATGGCCATCGTCATGCCCGTGCGGAACTTGCTCGCCAGCGGGTAGGCGATTGCCGTCTTTATCGATGGGAAGATGCGCCCCATCCGCCTGCCGCCGAACGCCAGCAGGTTGAGCAGCAGGTGCGCGTTGTACATCACGACGAACGTCGCCGCGGCCACCATCATTATGCCGCTGATGAAGAACATCTCCATGCCGCCCTTTGTGGCCGGGCTCGGAATTCGCCCTCCGGCGCCCAGGCACCAGTAGACGAGGATCGCCAGGCCGATCGCCGTGAACAGCGGCCTTTCCGGCGCGCGCAGATAGCGGGCGGCCAGCGCCACGCCGATAAGCACCAGGGAAATCCCCATGCTCCACGGAGCCGACTGCTTCGACGACGCGCCGGCCAGCATCAACAGGCCGCCGAACAGCACTAGCGCGATGCCGAACACCAGCGAACGCCAGCCCGGCCGCTTCTCCGGCTCCGGCAGGTCGCGAATGGCCCGCACGATATTAAGATTGCTGACCCGCCATGATGAGAAAACAACGGTGATGAAGCAGAGCGTCACGCCGAGCGAGTACGAGATGATTAGGCTTCGGGCCGTGACGGCCGACTCAATGCTCACGTACTGCCCGAGGAGAAGCGTCATAGCCCCGGCGATCAGCGTGGCGACGATGACGCCCAGCGTCACGCCCACCAGCGCCGAAAGCAGATTGTAGCCCATGCCCTCCGAAACGAACGCCTCGATGAGGTGCCGCCGCTTCATGCCGACGGCCCGGCTGATACCCATCTCAGTCTTCCGCTCGGCCGCCAGCATGACGAAGATCATGACCGTCAGCAGAATGCCTGCGCCGATGGAGAACAGCCCCAGCACGATGAACATCGTCATGAGCACGTTGCCGGCAAGCTCCGCGGTGTTAACGCCCTTCGCCTTGATAGGGTCGACGCTGAACTGCGTGCCCTTGAGCGCGCTCTCCAGCTTGACCGTCACGCTGTCGGAGTACTGCGTCGCGCCCTGCACACCGCCGTGGTTGCCGACGGCAATGTAGTCGACCTCGCCCGGGCGGTCGAAGAGCTTCTGCAGCGTATCCAGCCGCGTCGTCAGTCCCAGATTCGGATACTGGATCGCTCCCGAAAGAACGCAGTCCTTCACGATCGCTGCCACGCGGAAGGTGAACTGCTGGTTCTGGTAGTAGACGTCAATGCTCTGCCCGGGCGTGGCGTCTATCTTGTCGGCAAGGCTCTTATCGACGAGGATCTCGTCGTCCGCCAGCGCGCCCACGTCTACGGCGTTGCCGTTCGTGTCAACGATGTCCGGGAACGCCGCCAGCCTCGAAGGGTCAAGACCGTTAATGACGCCCGACGGAGTGTGCAGCTTCGTCGTCGGGTTGGACACCGCCACCGGCTCGCTGATCAGCGGCAGGAACCCGCTGATCTCCGAGTCGCCCTGGAACTTCTGCTCCAGGTCCGTCGCCAGCGATTGCGGCACCGCTTGCCTCCGCGTCACGACCTGGGCCGCTGCGCCTGACCCCTGGTCGCCGCTGCTGGCGGTGGGCTTCTCGCCCCGCTGAATCGTCTCGTCTACGTGCCCATAAGAGTCGTAGACCATCTTCGTGATGCTGTGGTCCACTGTGTCGCCGGTCGTGAAGGCGGCGGAGATGATGGTCGTGCTTAACATAAGGCCGATGACGATAAGCACGGTCTGTGCCACTCGCCGCGGTATGTTGCGCACGCCGATTCGGAACATCACCCGGTTGCGGAGGACGATCAGGACCAGGGCGCTCAGCGATATGCCGAGCAGCACCAGCATGGCGATCATGATGTCGCTCATGGGGATGCCGAAGAGAGCTTTCATGGCTTCTCCCGGCTGACCGCGACGGTCTTTTGAGGAATCAAGCGTTCAGTTTCTCGTCGACGATGAGACCGTCGACCATATAGATGGTGCGATTCGTCCGCGCGGCGATCTTGGCGTCGTGTGTCACCAGGACGAAGGTCTGGCCGCGCGTTGCGTTCAGCTCGCAGATGAGGTCCATGATCTCCTGCGCGTTCGTGCTGTCCAGGTCGCCCGTCGGCTCGTCGCCCCAGACGATAGCCGGGTCGTTGACCAGCGCCCGGGCCACAGTGACGCGCTGGCGCTGGCCACCGGAAAGCTCCGCCGGCCGGTGCTGTGCCCAATCCATCAGATGCACCTGCTCCAGCGCTGCATGGGCGCGCCGTCGCGCTTCCCTCGCGTTTGTGCCGGAGACCAGCAGCGGCAGCTCCACGTTCTCAATTGCCGAGAGCACCGGAAGCAGGTTGTAGAACTGGAAGACGAAGCCCATGCGCCGCGCGCGGAAGCTCGTCTTCTGGTTGTCCGATAGCCGGTTGATATCGGACCCATCGACCAGGATTGTCCCGCCGTCGATGCTGTCCAGGCCGCTGAGGCAGTTGAGCAGAGTCGTCTTGCCGCAGCCCGACGGCCCCATGATAGCGATTATCTCCGCCCGCTTGACCGAAAGATTGATACCACGCAGTGCCCTGACCTGCACTCGCCCGGTATCGTACGTCTTGACCACGTCGTTCGCCGCGACGATGAAGTCGGTCGCAGGCGGCGCCGTCTCGACGCGGTCCTTCTCCTGAGAAGCTGTCATAAATTAGTCTCCTGCTGGGCCGGGTTCTGCCGGGAGGACGAACCCGACCCATAAAATCATATGGTGACGGCGGACTGCCGGTCAAACGATCCCGGGCGCTGAAGGGGTTTTGCCGGTCAACGTTCTGTAAAAAGATTGTTGGTCGCAGTGGAATCGTCTAGCTAGCCGGCTGCCATTGCTGCAGTGCCTGCTGTATGCGGTCGTACAGGCCCGGGATCGCGTCCTGCCACTCGCCCGGCAGAAGAATGATCGGCGACGACTCCCGCGAGAAACGCATTCGATAGTACAGGTAGCCGATCAGATAGTCGCGCGGTCCCTCCGCGACGGCCGGCGCCAGCTCACTCAGCCGCTTCACGACCTCCGGCGGCACCTGCCCCGGCGGATACGACTCGCCGAGCAGCAGCAGCGACTCCGCCTCGCCGAGCTGCCCGCCTGTCGTCCATTCGGCCCGTGCCCGCGTGATGTCGCCCTGCGCCGCGTACCACTCCCCCATCACGGTGCGTGCTCTCGGCAGGTCCGGCTGACGGCTCGTGACGTAGGTCAGCAGGTCGTAAGCGGTCTGGTAGTCCTTCAGCGCCATCGATATCTCCGCCAGGTCGACGCGCGCGTCAAGGCTCCCCGGATCCTTGGCGACGGCCTCGCGACAGCCGTCCCGCAGCGTCGTCAGTCCCGTCGTCGTCGCCTGCGGACCGCCGCTGCCCACCTGCGCCACCAGCGTTCCCGTCGCGCAGGGGCTGAGCGAGATAAGCGAGTTGCCGATGATCTCCTGATAGTGCGTTCGCCGGAAGTCACTCCCCTGCCAGAATGACGAATCGGCCAGCGACGGCATCCGCGAGAGGGCCATGCCGTAGGTTGGTATAGCCTCCGGCGCGCCCACGTCTTCCAGCACGCCCGCCGCCGCCAGCAACACCGTCGAATCGGCGCCGGCATAGCGACGCGCCTGGAGAGCGGCATCGCGCGCCTCGTCCTTGCGCCCGGCAATGACCAGCATCCGCGCCAGGTTCGCGTAGCCTATCGCGCTCCGCGGCTCCAGCTCCAGCCCCCGCTTCAAGCTGGCGATTGCCGGGTCCGGCGAAGTCACGTCTCCCTTGATCACCGCCATCCCCTCGGCGACGCCGAGCTGCAACTGATAGATAGCGAAGTCCGGGTCCTCGTTCACCGCCTGCTGCCCCTCGCTGATCGCCTGCTGGATGTGCCCCATCCCGAGCTGGCTGAGGCTGTGCGAGTAGTGGCGATGAGCGACGTCGATGCGAAGCCAGACCAGCGGCAGCGCGACGAAAGCGACCACGAGCACTCCGCGCGGAAGCAGCGAGCGCAGCCGGCCGACCCAGGGTGGCAGGCGCCTCTCCTTCCTTTCCGCCGGCGACAGCGACCGGTAGTTCTTGACCACGATCGCCGTCACGGCCGCCATGGCGACAAGCGTCGCCTTCCAGATGTTCGCCGCGTCGACCAGATTGTGCACCGCGAAGCCTGTGAGCGCCGCCGCGCAGGTCACCGCCAGTAACCGCTGCTCCGTGCTCCCGCGGCGATAGCTCCGCCAGAGCATCCAGCCCAACGTCAGCAGCAGCGCCGCCAGCGCCGCCAGCCCCACAACGCCCGTATCGTCTGCGAGCTGCAGGAAGCCGTTGTGCGCGTGGATGGCGTGGATCGGAAACTCACCGCTGTACTGGGGATAGAGCTGGGCAAACGTGCCCGGGCCGCCGCCGAAGAGCGGGTGGTCGCGGAAGATGCTGACACCGGCATCGAAAACGTCTTGCCGAGGCGAGATCGACTGGCGGAACAACCACTGCGGTCGTACGTTCCAGCGTATCGCCAGCAGCGCCACCGCCAGCGCGACGACGAGCAGCAGCAGAACGCCGCCCGCCGCCACCAGCGACGGCCTGGCACGCAGCCGTCCCAAGCTCCGTCGCGCCGTCTCGACCGTCCAGTCGCCGCGGACGGCCGCAATACCGGCGACGGTCAGCGCGACGGCGACCGCCGCTCCTACCCAGGCGCCACGCGCGAGAGTGAGAAAGATCGCCCACAGCGCGGCGAAGAGCAACACGCCCCAGAAGATGCGCAGCCACGCCGCTCGCGTGCGGTAGACGGCCAGGACGTAGAACGGCATCGCCAGCACAAGCGTCATGCCGAGGATGTTGGGGTGATCGCTAACGTCGTGCACCTTCGGCACCGTCGGCGGGATGAGATTGCTCAGGTGGAAGCCGCCAGAGGTCGCGCGGGCCAGGTTGAGCCAGTCGCGGTAGTCGCCGAAGACGATCCAGAGCGCCCAGACCGCTGCCGCCGAAGCCGCGAGCAAGAACGCCGCTTGGAGGCCATGGGCGTCCAGCAAGTCGAGGTCGCTCAGTGCGTAGAAAACGAGGATCGCCAGAAGGAAGATCAGCGTGCTCTCCAGGCTGACGCGCCAGGCGATGGAAGCGACCGTCGCGACGCCGTAGGCCGCCAGCAGGAGCAGCAGCGGCCAGTCCAGCCCCGACCCGCCGGGCAGACGGCGTTTGAAGAGAAGATACGCGGCGTAAAGGATCGCCGGCGCCAGCGCGACCGCCTGGAAAGCGATTGTTGCGCGGAAGACCTCCGGCTGCACCTGAGGCGCGCCGCTGCAGATGAGATAGCCCAGCCAGCTTGCCGCCGCCAGCAGCGCCAGCCATCGCAGCGGTGCCGGCCCTGATGCCTGTCGCGCCTGGTCGCTCAAGCCGCCTCCCCGCCGTTTCGCATTGTCTCATTCTATCACCGCCGGACGCTTGCGCCAGCCGACGGCGGCGGCGATGACACAAAGGTCCCTTCGGCGCTACTCTTGAACGGCGAAAGGCGACGAAAGGATAGCACGATGACAGGTCCCGGGCCGTCCAACGGGTCCCCCGCAATCGACGTGTGGGATCTGGTGAAAACGTACCGCGGCGGCGTGCAAGCGCTGCGTGGCGTAAGCTTCCAGGTCGAGGCCGGTTCTGTCTTCGCGCTGCTCGGCCCGAACGGCGCGGGCAAGTCAACGACGGTCAAGATCCTGACGACTCTCTCCCGGCCCGACTCCGGGACCGCTCGCGTCGCCGGCATAGACGTCCTCCGCGACCCGTTCAAGGTGCGATGCGTCATCGGCTGCGTCGCCCAGAAGTCCACCACCGACCTGGAGGCGACCGGAAAGGAGAGCCTGACTCTCCAGGGCCAGCTCTACGGCTTCAGCGGCCCCTCTCTCCGCAGCCGCGTCTCCGACCTGCTGGAGCGCTTCGCCCTGACGGAGGCGGCGAATCGCCTTACCCGGACGTACTCCGGCGGAATGCAGCGTAAGCTCGACGTTGCCATGGGGCTGATCAACCGCCCGCGTGTGCTCTTCCTCGACGAGCCGACGACTGGGCTGGACCCTGAGACTCGCGCCGGCATGTGGGGCGAGATCAGACGCCTCTCCCACGAGGAGGGCCTGACCATCCTGCTGACAACCCACTACCTCGAGGAGGCGGACCGTCTCGCTGGCTGCGTCGCAATCGTCGATCGCGGCCGCATCGTCGTGCAGGGGCCGCCGGAAGAGCTGAAAGCGGAGCTGCGCGGCGACGCCGTCCACGTCGAGCTCGCGGAGCCGACGCCCCAGGAACGCGTCCAGAACGCCCTGCGGTCCCTCGGCGACTCCCTGCGCGACGTCGCCGTTGACGGCCGGATGCTGCACGCCCGCGCCGACAGCGGAGCGGAAGCCGTGCCCGCGGTACTCGGGGCGCTTGATTCCGAAGGGATTGTCGTCGCGTCCGTGACCGTCGCCCGCCCATCCCTAGACGATGTCTACCTGCGCTACACCGGTCGTTCCTTTAAGGATGCCGACCAGGAGGAATCGCGATGACGACCATGGTCGTTCAGGGCTCGCACCTGATGGTCCGCCTGCTGCGCGCCATGCTGCGTCAGCCGTACTATCTCGCCGTCTCGCTCACCCAGCCTATTATCTGGCTTCTGCTGTTCGGGCAGCTCTTCAAGAACGTCACGGAGATCCCCGGCTTCGCGACCAGCTCCTACATCGATTTCCTCACGCCGGGCGTCGTCGTTATGACGGCGATGTACTCCAACGGCTGGAGCGGCATGAACTACGTCGTCGACATCGAACGCGGCGTGCTCGACCGTTTCCTCATATCGCCCGTCCGCCGCGAATCGCTGATCGGCGGTCAGCTCGCCTACAACGCCGTGCTGACGCTCGTGCAGTCGTTCATCATCATCGCGCTCGGCCTCATCGCCGGCGCCCGATTTCACGGCGGGCCGCTGGTCATGGCGCTCTTCATCGTCGCCGTGCTGCTGCTGGGCATGGCTTTCTCCTCCTTCTCCGACGCCATGGGCCTTCTCCTGCGCCAGGAAGCCTCCGTCGTCGCCGTGGTCAACTTCGTCGTCCTGCCGCTGTCCTTCCTTTCCACGGTCTTCATGCCGGCGGGCCTGCTGCCGCATTGGATTCGCGTTGTCGCGCGATTCAATCCGGTGAACTGGGCGGTCGAAGTGGGCAGGCAGACGCTGACGGGAAACGTCGACTGGACGCTGGTGGGCAGCCATCTTGGCTACCTCGCGGCGTTGGCGCTGGCGCTTGCCTGGCTGGCGACGCGCGCTTTCCGCTCCTATCAGCGCTCCGTCTAGGGCGCCTCGACGCAGCTTTTCGCCCTCGCCTTGACAGCGGGAATACGCTTTTGGGACGACATTAATTAGAGGGCGACCGCACATCGTCGCCTTCGCCGACTCGCGCTCCCTCTCCGGGTGAAGCAGTCCGGCAGACATGATCAAAGGCGCAATGCTGCTCGTGGCCACCGTCCTCTTCGCCGCCATGGCGTTCGACCTTGCCGTCTACTTCGCGCGCATGGGTAGAGCGCAGTGGGAGGCGGATGGCATGGCAACGGCGGCGGCTCGCCAGCTCGCCATCAACGGTAGCCAGGACGACGCCCTCGCGGCCGCTAACAGTTGGCTGGCGAACAACGCGACCGATCCTTCCACCGCGCAATGCTGCGCCTTCGCCGACTGGCGTCCGCTGACCCACCCTGACGGCATCCTCGACACCGTCACGGCGACCGCCCATGTCGGCCACAGCACCTTCTTTCTGCACTACCTTGGTTTCCCCAAGAACCTTTACGTCGACAGGTCGGCCACGGCGCAGGTGGTCGGTGCGAAGGGCGCGCCGATTTGTCCCTGGGGCATCGTCGCCGCCTCAGCAGCGCCGGGCAGCGGCGACTACGGATTCGCGCCTGGCCGCGTCTACACCTTCAACCTCGACGACAACTCCGGCGACGGTGGCACGCTCATTCCGCTCGATCTGAAGGGCGCAGGCATTGCGGGCTACGAGAAGACATTGGCCGCTGGCTGCCAAGAGGAGGACACCGGCATCTGGTCTGCCGGCGAAACAGTCCATCTGCTGCCGCCCGGCGGTGAAGCCGCCCAGGCAGCTCTGCGCGCCGTGACGGTCCACTACCAGTTCGAGTCGGCGGACGGAACCGAGGACTATCTCGGCAACCAGTGGTGCGACGCGACTTGCGCCTCGGATGGAAGCATCACCGGCTTCAACCCCTACGTCCAGTCGCCTCGCGACGAGTGCGTGCGCGGCAGCGGCGACGGCGGCGTGGGACGGCTCGTCGTTGTGCCTGTTGTCTCGTCGCCGCAGGATGGGAGCGTGCGCATCCTCGGCCTTACTTCCCTTTATCTCGCCTCGTGGGACCGCGGTGCCTCCGCCGGCCGGCGCCTCTACGGCATCTTCTTCGACCGGGCGCGCCTGAACGTCAACAATGTCGACCTCGTCGGCGTCGACGACACGCCGCTGGCGCCCTTGCGGATCTCTCTAACGCACTGATTGGTCAGTTGGGCTGTTCGGGGGATAAGCCGCGCTGGCGGAGGAAGGTATCGATTGCCTGCGCCACCCTGTCGGCCACCGCTTTTCTTGCCGCCGGGTCTTTGAGCACCGCCGCGTCGGCGTCATTCGTCAGGAAGAGGGTCTCCGAGAGGACGGCCGGCATTTGCACCTCGCGCGTGACCACGAACTGACAAAAGCCCGGCGAATCGTGCACCGTCGAGTCCTCCTTCGTGCCGCGATTGACCGTATCGTAGCCGTAGTCCTTCAACCCCTGCACCGCCGCGGCGAGGACGAGGTTCGCCAGGCGGGCGCTCTCCGTCCCGAAGCGGCTCTGCCCGCAATACCACACCTCCGTCCCCGATTGCGCCGGATTCGTCGAGCCGTTGTTGTGAATCGAGATGTACACGTCGCCGTTCACAGCCGCCGCCAGACGTACCCGGTCCATCAGGTCGCGCGAGATCAACGGTTGCGACAACGGCCCCGGCGCCAACGACTTCCCGAAGCCGTCGCGCGTCACGTAGACGTCGTACCCTTTCGCCTCCAGGAATTGACGTAAGTTCTCGGCGATGTCCAGGTTCGCCTCCGCCTCCGTCAGGTCCACCGTGCCGTCCGAAGCGTGATGCACCGCCCCCGGATCGCCGCGGCCGTGTCCCGGGTCGAGAACCACCGTTGGTCGATGCGGGAGCGGCGTCGGCTCCGCCTGGAGGAGCGTGCCGGGGCCCGCCAGCACCTCAGCGTTCGTCGATGCCTGCGCCTCCGCCGGAATCGGCAAAATCCTTGGCGCTTCGGTCGCGCCGCCCGGCGTCTCCGCTCTGACACTGTTAGGGGGGACCGGAGTCCGAGCCGGAGTGGCCTTATGCAGCGGTGCGACCGTCGCAGCGCTGGGTTGAGCGGCATCCTCGGCCGGCAACCTCCCGTGGGCCGCAACGACCGACGCCGCTGCCAGGCTCACCCCCATCGCCAGCGCGCAGGGAAAGACGATGAGAAACCGTGCGTTCATCCAAGCCTCCTGCTAGACTGCCTGCTCTTCTTCGAAGACCACGCGCACACCCAGCGCCCGTCCGAGCGCTCGTGCTTCTTCGAGCAAGTCCTCTGCCGGTATGTCCTCCATGTTCGAGGTAAGGCCGCTGTTGTCCACGAACTCCTCGTCCACTGTCATGAAGACCTTCAGCATTTCGTCGTCGCTGCCGCCCGACGGCTCCTCGGCCGGCCTTTCCTCCTCCGGCTTCTCTTCCTCCTCTTCCTCCGTTTGCTCTTCGTCGGTCGGCGCCTCCAGCGGATCGAGAGGCAAAGGCGCGATTGGCTCGTCGTCGCCTTCCGCATGACTGCCGCCGAATCTCAGGAATGGTATAAGCTTCATCTCAACCTCCAACTACTGAATCGGCGCCGAGACGCTGGCAAACAGCGTCTGCACGATAGACGGGATCACCAGCATCGCCAGGCCGGACAGAAAGCACATGACCGCGCCGTACAGACACAGCTTGTAGGGATGGCCTCCCGACGCCGCGTACGGCGCGAAAGTGTTCGCCAGCGTCAGGACCAGAATTACGGCGATGATGAACGAGCGGACGAAATCCATGTTGGGCGCGGCAAAGAGCAACGTCGGCGAGACGCTGGCGTCGCTGGCGACGCTTGTGTCCAGACCCTGGCTCTGCACCTCGACCATCTTCGCCCCGAAAATAACCAGCACCTGCGACACGAACAGCAGGATCGATAGCAGCGCCACGTGAAGCGGTATCATGACGAACGTGAAGGTCGAAGACACCAGCTTGCGACTCGCCCGCAGCAACGAGACCTTCATCGCCAGCGCCGAGGCCAGACGGCTGATGCCCTCCGCGTCGCCGCCCAGTCGCACGCCATCCCAGAAAATGCGCACACTGCGGCTCACCATCTCGCTGCCCGACTCCGCCGCAAATCGCGTCCACGACAGGTCTGACCGCAGACCGTTGCGCAGTCGCACGTGCAATCGCTTCACCTGCGGCTCCAGCGAGCCAAGCGAGCGACGGTTCATCCGCGTGAGCGCCTCGCCGACGGTGCTGCCCATCGCCGTGACCATGCTGCCCATGGCGCGCAGCACGCTGGCGATGTCGCGGTCCCGGCGGTCGATCTGGCGGTCCTCTCGAAACGCCAGCATGCCGACAGGGAAGAGAAACACGGACATCGTTATGAATGCCACCGCTAGGCTGAATCCCAGCAGCATCACTCCCGCGCTTGCCGCCAGGCCCACCGGCAGCACGTACCTTGCCAACAGGGCGGCGAAATGCCTTTCGTGCGAGAAATCGGCCAGGGAGCAACCCTTTATCTCCAGCGGCGCCACGGTGTAGACGATGTACGAGCCGATGAAGGTGGTGCCGATGACCACCGCCGCCAGGCCGATGATCAGCCCCGCGCCCATGCTGTAGATCATCATTGACACCAGCGAGATGACGACGATCAGCGCCGCCGACACCATCAGCGCCACGTAGGCGTCGGTCCAGCGTTGCAGCGTCTCCAGATCGCGTTCGTACTGCTTGCCGTAAAGCTCTAGCTGCACCTCCATCTCCCGCGCCAGGAACGGGGCCTCACCTTCACCCGACGAGAGCGCGCTGGCGAAGCGCAACAACAAACTGCGCATGTTCTCATCGGTAAGCGTCTCCGCGACCACTTCGCAGGCCTGTGCATAGTCATAGTTCAGCCGCTGCGCCGCCCAGTGGATGCGCCGGAAAAGCACCGACGTGCTGTAATTGAGATTGGCGGTGTGCTCGAAGAGCTGCGCGCGCGAGATGCCGGCCGTGGCGATCGCGGACATGTAGGTGAGCTGCGTCACCAGGTCGAACGCAACGGGGTCCCGACCGAAAAATCGGGCGGGCTTGTTCAGCTTGTCGCGCTCTTTCGCGAGCTCGCTAGAAGAGTCCTTCGCGTTGCGCCTTAGCAAGGAGTTGATAGAGATCATGGAAGTTAACCACACCCTGTTGCTGCAGCTTCTCTAGAATCGCCGCTTTCTTGTCTAGCTCCGTGTAAATCTTGCGCTTGTCCTTCTGCGTCAGGCCCCTTCGCGGCGCCACGCGGTTCTCCAGCAGATAGCTGTTCATGTTCCCCGTGAACTCGAACACGTCGTCTGCCGGATTCCACCGGAACGCTTCGACGAAAGAGAAGGAGTCCGACGCCAGGTCATAGCCAATGATCTCGTTGATGCTTAGGACGCGCCTGCCCAGCCTGCCGGAGGGCAGCCGGACAGCGCTGCAAATTACCACGATGTTCAGGTTGTCCATATAAGGTTTGGGCACGTTGATCGGGTTGCCCGTGACACGCTGGATCAGCTTCTCGACCGACGACGCGTGGAACGTGGACATCACCTGGTGGCCGGTCTGCTTCGCCTGGAAGGCCACCGCCCCCTCCTCGCCACGGATCTCACCGACGAGGATGGCGTTGGGCCGCTGCCTCAACGCCGCCTTTAGCAGGCCGAACATGTCGACGGACGCCCCCTGCGTAGCGTCGCCGCCCATGCGCACGACCTCGCGGATCCAGTTCGTGTGAGGCACCTGCAGCTCAGGCGTGTCCTCAATCGTCACGATCTTGGCGTCCGGGCGAATGAAGGTCGTTATCGCGTTAAGCAGCGTCGTCTTCCCGGAGGCCGTCTCTCCCGACACCCACAAGTTGAGCCCTTCGCCGACGACAATCGCCAGGTAGGCGGCCATCTTGTAATCCATGCTGCCGAAGTTAATCAGGTCGATTATGCTGATCG
The DNA here is from genome assembly GCA_050010555.1 of Dehalococcoidia bacterium. Classification (GTDB taxonomy): domain Bacteria; phylum Chloroflexota; class Dehalococcoidia; order DSTF01; family JALHUB01; genus JALHUB01. Next base: position 28,299 of record JBEKKV010000011.1, on the reverse strand, counting down.
GCGTCTCGGCGAACTTTCGAATAGTAAAGTTGCTGCCCCGCTTGGACACCTCGCCGCCGTAGACGATGTTGATACGGGAGCCGTCGTTCAGCGCGGCGTCGACGATTGGGTTCTTGAACGTCACCGGCTTCTTGATGTTTTCCGACAGCCGCAGCACGAAATCGTCCAGTTCCTCGTTCGTGTGGAAGACGATGCTGCTCTTCAACCCCTTGAATATCTTGTGCTCGACGAACACGGCGCCGAGGCCGCTGCAGCTAATGTCCTCTATGTTCGAGTCCTTGATCAGCGGCTCCAGCGCCCCCATGCCAATCTTGTCGCGCAAGATGGTGTACTTGATCGTCTCCAGCTCCCGTTTGGTGACAGGAACTCGCGACTCGTGGCCGCCGCCGCCCCTGTGGGAGTGCCCGGCGTGCTTCTTGTCGCCGTTGCCGGAATGGCCCTCGCTCTTCACAATGCAGCACTGCTCTACAACGTCGCAGAGCGCCTTCGCCTTCTCCTCCTCCGTCTCCGCCTTCGCCAGGATGTCGACGTAGTCGAGCAACCGGCGTTCTACCTGCCCCAGCAGCTCTTCGAGGTCCATTCCTACCGGCGGCTCTACCGCCAGATAGTAGTTGCGGGGGTCCTCCGTGTCCGGAAAGACGTGGACGAACATATCATCGCCGACCGGATAGATCAGGTTCGGGTGCTCCAGCTCGCCGAGCTTGCGGCTGATCTCCGGGTAGTAGTCAGGCACGCCGACCAGCGCCATCGGCACCATGTGGAGGTAGTCCATCAGGTGCGGCGACGCCTCGGCGCGCTCCAGCAGCTCCTTGGAGATGAGCTTCTTCAGCGCACAATCGCCGTGGCCGTTCGTGTGATCATCGACCACGTTCTCACAGGGAAAAGGCAGCGAGTTCGGCATATCAGGCTTTTGCTTTTGTAATCGGCACTATCCTCATTCCCATGCCAGGCTCAACCTCGAAGCTGACGACGTTCCCTGTCGTCTTCTCCGCGCCGCGCACCTTGGCGACTTCCAGCACTTTGACGAGCTGGTCGCCTATCTCCTCGATGCGCAGGCGCAGGTGGGCATCGCAAATCGACCGAATGCGGATGAACATCGACTCATCGAACGCGTAGGCGTGAAGAGTTATCAGCAGCGTCCTGTTCTCGTCGCAGATCTTCTTGAGTGCGTTGAAGAACGTCAGCGTGTCGCGCTCCGGCACGTGCGACACGTATGACGTTAGCGAGTCTATCGCGATGATGTCGTGCGTCTGTCTCGAAATATGCCGCAACAGCCGGGAAAAGAACGTCAGCGACTCATCCGCCGTCATCGCCGCGGGCACCGGATAGATGTTTAGCTTGCCCAGGAGAAAGTGGTCCATTATGGTCATGCCCAGGCTTTCCATCTGCCGCAACAGGCTGCGCGTCGTGTTCTCCGTCGTGTAGTAAGCGATGCGGAAGTTCTCCGTCAGCGCCCCCCAGATTAGCTGCTGCAGAAGCACGCTCTTCCCGGAGTCCGACTGCCCCTCGATCAGCGACAACGATCCTTCCGGTATGCCGCCACCTATCTTCTTGTCCACCTCCGGGTTTCCCGTCGCTACCACCCGTCTTTCGCCGTAAGCTGCCTGGTACATGACTCAGACTCCTATCCTGTCACGGCCGCGGAAACCGTGACGCCGTTTTCGGTCGATACAATGATCCAGCCGTTCGTGCCGGTTCCCATCGGCGGGTTGATTCTTATCTCAAGCTGCAGGATCTCCCCCGGGTCAAGGACACCCGGATTGACGTAGTCGTCAAGGATGGACGTGACCGCCCAGGTGTTCGACTGGAGCGCGCCCGACGTGAAAGGCACCCACTGAACGTACCGCGTCCCCGATTCCGAGAAGTACTGCACAACCACGTCCATCCGCCCGAAATCCGCAACCGTCGTTTGGCCGTCATTGCGAAGCTGCACCGCGATGTTGGCGTGACTTGGGTCCACCTGCACGCTCACAGCCGTCAGTTGCGTGCGCACCCGTTCTTCCATTCGCTGCTCCATCGCCTGCCATGACTGCCCCAACTGGTCAACTGAGCTGTAGCCGCTTCTTGCCATCACGACGGACGTGATCATCATTATTGCCGCAATGAGCAGGGCGGGAATGCCGGTCTCCATGCCTACTCACCCCTATACCGTGAAGTACTTCGCATCGCTCGACCCGTTGGGAGCGACGATCTTGGCGTAATAGATGGTGTTGGACTGAAGCGCGTCGTCGAGGTGGATCACAATGTGCAGAGTCGCCGTCGGACGCCACTTCGTGTCGTTTTCGAGGCTGTACTCCCAGCAAGGCGACGTGCAACTGGGGCCGCCGTACGGTATGCGGACGAACTGTCCCTCCGGTCCAAAGAAGATGTCCATGTTCTGCAGTGGATCGATGACAGTCGAGCCGACGTTCTTCGCCCAGAGATCGGCAACCGTGGCGCCGCTTTCGCCCGTGGCTTGCACGATCTCCACCTGGGTGCCCAGACGATCGTCGATGACGCCGGCGGTCGACGTAAGGGCGCCGCTCGTGCGGTCAACGCTCGGCAAGACGGCGTTGATGACCGCCACGATGGCTACGATCCCTGCCACGGTAAGCAGGATTGTGGTAATGGCCTTTTCTATGGTGGCACCCCCTTATTGCTCCTTCATTTCAAGGGGAAGGCTCTCGTGGCCCTCCTAGGCCGTTTTTTGCCACTTATCGGGCAGGCTGGGGAGGCTAAGGCCGGCGGGCTGGTCTCCCTTCAACAGAGCGTCAAGCTGACAGAGCACCACCAGGCACTCGTTCGTCGATGGCGGCGTCTTCCGCTCCAACGACACGTGCACCAGGCTGGTCACCTTCAGCAGCGCCTCCTTCGAGTCGGCAGAGAGATCACCCGTGTATTCGCAGAGGTCCAGGAGGACGCGAAGCCGCTTTATGCCTATCTGCTTGACCGCTTCCTCCGCCCAGACCGCCAGTCCGGCGACCGTTATCAGGCTCCAGTGCGGCTTTTCGGCCGGCCGGGCCGGCGCGGCGGCGGATACAACGGGGCGGATGGCTATCGGCTGCGGTGGCGGGACCAGTGGCGGCGGCGCTGGATAGGTCATGGCCGGTTCGACGGCAGGAGGAGGCTCCTCCACCTTTCGCACTTCCGGCGGTTTCTCCATCGCTACCGGCTCCTGCGTTGGCGCTTCCATCTCGTCCTGCCAGACGTCGTCGGGCAGCGACGCGGCCACTTCCGGCTCAGGTTCAGCAACCTCAGCCTCTTCGTTGGAAACGCGAACGACCTTTATCGGCGGTCGCGAGTCGGGGACGCTTGGCTCCATACGCAATGCTTGGCCAGGCTCCGAAAAGGGATTGTCCTGGCCAAGTATCGCCGTGCGGATCTCGCTCAGTATTAGTTTGACTTCCCCCTTGAGGAGCTTCACCTCATCCTCAAGAGAAGCTATCTTGGCGTTGAGTTCCATGCTTCTGCCTCCCTGCCGTCACGGCGCCTTTCCGGTTTCGACCCCTCACTTCTCGGAGGTCGAGGCGCCGCCCCTGCGGCAACGAACTCTTGTTAGTGCAGGTCTACAACCGTGTCCAGTCCCGCCGGCGTTGTCCTGGCGATGGTCATTGTTCCGCCGAGCGGTGGCTTGACCTCAATAGTGAACGGCTGGTTCGGCCCCAGAGCGTAGCCCGACACGTCAAGCGTTATCTCTGCCAGCTCACCTTCCGTCAGCAAGTTGTCGCTGTTGCCGACGAGGAAGTTCACTGTCCAGCTTGCGTTCGTCGCGTTCTGGGTCGAGTCGCGGTAATCGATAACCATCTTGTTGGCAGTAGCCGTCGGGTCGAGGTCGACGGGCTCGCCGCCGGCAGCGTTCGCGACGTCGAACACGATGCTCTGTACCGTGGTCCCGTCGGTGTTGGCGATTACGCTTCCCCTCAACTCCAGCGAACCTTCCGTTTTCTGGAGTCCAGAGTAGACAGCCTCCTTGCCTCGCTCAGAGCTGAACAGACCGGTGCTCAGCACGACGAATGCGAAGACGGTTGCCACAACTACGAAAGCGATGAGGATGATGGCGGTCTCCAGGCCGGTTATGCCATCCTCCCCCTTCGTGGCTCCTCGCAAGAGCCTTCTCAGTTTATTCATTTGCTTGCCTCCCTGGTTACGCTGACTGTTCGGCGGGATCTCTGGTCCGCCATGGCGCCCCGGTCCAGCGTCTCGCTCTTTCGATTCGCTTTCCGCCGATTCGTCGTTCCACCAGGCACGATGTCGGCGGCGGCCAGGACCAGAAATCCTTTTCCTTGCCGCTGGTTTTTTCGTCCTCCCTGAGAGGGAACAGCATGGTGCCCGCACCCAATTTCCCTTGGGTGGCAGCACCCGCCCTCGAATCCAAACAAACCTGGGTTGCTTCTGGGAAAACTCGTCGCCTTAGGGGAGCTTGCCTAGGGAAAAAGGAGCGATTTTCGGCTTGAGGGCGGAATTCGCCCCTTAGCCCTAAAGATAGATGCCCTCTGCCCGATAACACACACGGGCTCTATCAATGGAAGGACATCCTACGGCAGGCGTGGATTTTCCTGCCGCGAAGGCGGGAAGCTCTTCGGAGGAGTGGTCTGAGCGCATGCAAGGACAGCTCAACGGCGACAGGCTGCGTCTACTGATCGTTGAGGACGAGGGCCTCTGGCGCGACATGCTCCGCCTGGCGCTCTCGACTCAACCGCACATGGAGGTCGCCGGCACCGCGACTAGCAAGGACGACCTGCGGAGCCTCTGCATCTCGCTCCAGCCGAACGTCCTCCTCGTCGACGTCCGCCTCGACGGCAACACGCAGGCGCTCGCCACCATCCACGCCGTCAAGACCGAGTGGCCACACATCGGCGTCGTCGTCATGGCCGCCGAGACCGACCGCGAGTACCTTTCCACGAACCCGCCGCCGAACACGCCCGGCTGGTCCTACATCATCAAGCAGTCGCTCGCCGACGCCACCGGCCTCGTGCGCGCCATCGAAGCCGCCGCCGCCGGCCTCGTCGTCCTCGATCCCGCCATCCTCTCCGGCCGCAACGATGCCCATGGCCCCCGCCTTGGTCGCCTGACGCCCCGCCAGATGGACGTCCTGCACCTGATGGCGAAGGGCTACAGCAACAGCGCCATCGGCCGCGCCTTAGTGCTGGAGGAGAAGTCCGTAGAGAACCACATCAACGCCATCTTCAGCCAGGTCGTCTCCAGCCGCGACCCGTCAATCCACCCGCGGGTCCTGGCGGTCATCACCTACCTTCAGGAAACCCAGAAACTCGCCACCGCGTAGCTTCGGTCTCTGGTGACGCGTCGGTCCGGCTAGGGCTGCCCCTCGACAGTGTCCAGGATCTGGGAGATCGTGTCGGCGTGTACCTGCACCGCTCTCTGGCTGCCAGCGACAGCTATGAATACTCCGTCCCCGACGCCGGATTTGGCATCCGGAAGAACAACGATCACATCAGTCTCGACCATGTTTCCGTCCGGACGCTGATCGGCATCGCCGCGGGAGTAGTTGAATCTGAACTGACATTGCACAGCCGGCAGGGAACCGAGCGGGGCGCGAGGCTGAGCATCGCAAGCGATGTACGAGTTCGGAGACGCCGAAGCCGAACCCGTCGCGATGTAGATGACATTCCTGGTGGGATCTTGAAGAGCCCTGTCTATCGACTGGCCCACAGGATTCGGAAAACCATCAGCGCTTAATATCTTCAGACCGTGGCCCTGGTCTGTCAGGTCCTTCGACGGCTCTCCGGTCTTTTCGTCGAGGATGCCCCAGTCCGCAGGAATACAAATACTGTAGTTCAGGACGTCATCGCTGACGCGCTGCCAGCCATCCGGGCACGGTCGCTTGGGCGGCAAGGCAAATCCTGCGGGAATAGGAGGGATGTGCAGTGGGTATTCTGTAGGGACGGGCCTGGCGACTGCCGGTGTCGCCATCGCGATCGAGGGCTCCGCGGTGCCATGCTGGCTCCCTCCGCATCCCGTTGCGCTCATCATCACGGGAACAATCGTAGCGCCGACAGCTGCGACGGATAATGCCGCCACTACCGTGAACAACCCGATCCTTCGCAACATGTCGTCCTCCGCTAGTAAGGCGTAATGGTGCTGAAGATCTGGTAGATGGTGTTGACGGTTGTTTGCGAGTAGCCATCCTGTCTGAGATTCACCGCACCGTAGAAGACGAGATCCCCTCTCGCGAACGCGAAGTGGATCGTGTTGGCGATGCCGAATGCTTTGTCTTCATCGCTCGCCCCTTCCCAGGTCGCACCGCGGTAGTCGCCGAAGGAGGTGTTGGGCTGCGACAGGTGATCGGTCACGGGGCCGAGGAGCGCCACCTTGAGCATTCCGACAAAATGGCCATCTGCCGCGCCTGGCTGAATCGTCACAGTCGATGCCACCGCTGCACCGTTTTGAATTGTGAAATAACCGCCCTCCGGCTTCATGTCGGTTTGCCAATCGGGCGGGAGGGCAAAAGTATACTGGAACTTGGGGTTGTCATACACCTTCCATCCATCCGGCACGCTCCGGGTGTTGGGTATCGCCGCATTTCGGACTGCTGCACTCGGCGTGGGCAGATCACCTGGCGGCGGCTCATGGCTAAGTTGTTGATCAGTGAGCGGCGTCGCCAGCGCCGTCGGAATCGCAAACGGCGGCGTAAGGGGGATGTTGGAGAAGTCGGGCACGTTTGGGCCGCCGCTCTGGGACGTAGCGCTGCCGCTGGGTCTGGCCAGTGCCCATGCCATGCCCACGCCAACGGCCACGGCCGCGGCGCCGATGAAGACAATCGAGAGGATCTTAGGCCGAAGCATTCGTTTCATGAAAAGGCACCTCCTCGTTCGCCCGGCCCCCCTAGTATTCGATCATAGCCTTTGCGTGACGCCCGTCAAGGCACGTACGTACACTGCAAGACATCTCCCTCAAGATCATCAAGCTCTCCGTCCCTCTGACCCCACCCTAGCGGCTGATGCGCCTCGTTGCTTGACGCTTTGCCGACGCTTCTCCGTCGGTTTCCCTACGCTTACGCTCCGAAGTGGCACCTATTCTGCGGAAGTCTTATTCTTGTATTGGGCACGCCACCTAGCGGGAGGCGCAACATCTTGACGAACGTCGGCCTGGTCTACGATCCCCTCTACCTCTGGCACGACACCGGCGCCCACCCCGAAAGCGCCCTCCGGCTCACCGCAATCATGCACGTCCTCACCGAAGCCGGCCTCACCGCGCGCCTCGTCCCCCTGGCCGCCCGCGACGCCACCGTCGAAGAGGTCGCGATGGTCCACTCAGAGCGCTACATCGCCTCCATTCGCGACATGGCGCAGGCCGGCGGCGCCTGGGCCGATCCCGACACCTACATCTCGCCGCGCTCCTACGACGTCGCCCTGCGCGCCGGCGGCGGCTGTATCGAAGCGACCGACGCCGTCCTCGACCGCGCCGTCGACAGCGCCTTCTGCCTCGTGCGACCGCCCGGACACCACGCTATGCCCGACGCCGCAATGGGCTTCTGCCTGTTCAACAACATCGCCATCGCCGCCCGTCACGCCGTTCGGCAGCGCGGCATCGAGCGCATCGCCATCGTCGACTTCGACATCCATCACGGCAATGGCACCCAGGCCGCCTTCTACGAAGACGGCGCGGTCTTCTACTTCTCCACGCATCAGTACCCCTACTACCCGGGCACGGGCCACCTGGAAGAGACTGGCGCTGGCGCGGGCCGTGGCCTCAACGTGAACGTGCCGCTTCCCGCCGGCTGTGGCGACGACGAGTATCGCCGCGTTTTCAACGAGGCGTTGGAGCCCCTGCTCGACCGCTTCGCGCCGCAGCTAATCCTCGTCTCCGCCGGCTACGACGGCCACTTCGACGACCCGCTGGCCAGCATGACGCTCAGCGTTGCGGGCTACGGCGAGATGATGTCGTTCCTGCGGCGAAAGGCGGCAGACCACTGCGAAGGACGGCTCGTCTGCGTCCTGGAGGGCGGCTATCATTTGCTGGCCGAAGCGTGGTCCGTGCGGACGTGCCTGGAGGTGCTCTTGGGCGACGCGCCGACCGCGGATCCCTTCGGCAAAGCGCCCGAGCCCGCGGACTGTCAGATCGACCGGGTGCTGTCCGCCGTGAAGTCCCTGCACGGGCTGACGGTCTCGCCGCAGGCTTTCGCCTAGGCCAGGAAGCGCTGAAAGACCTCATTGCCGAGAAGCCGGCCGCGCGCCGTGAGCCGCATCCGCCCGTCGACCGACTGCAGCAGGCCTACGTCCGTCAGGTAGGCAATCTCGTCGCGATAGCGCTCGCCGACATCTACGCCGAAGCGACGCCCCAGCGACGTCGGTGACACGCCGTCGTTCAACCGGAGACCCAGGATCAGCGCGTCCGCCAGCGCCGTCGCCGCGTCCAGCCGCTCCTCCGACGCCACCTGTGGCAGCTTCGCCGGCCCGGCCATCCAGTCGAGCCCTCGAGCCGTGCTCAATCGCTCGACCGCCGAGACGTAACGTCGAGGCGACCTCGCGTTCGCGAACCGCCAGTCGCCCAGGTAGGAGTGCGCGCCTGCGCCGAGGCCCAGGTACGTCTCGCAGCGCCAATAGGTGAGATTGTGCTGGCACTGGTGGCCGGACTTCGCCCAGTTCGATATCTCGTACTGTTCATAGCCAGCGCCGGCCAGCCGTTCGCAGCTCCATTCGTACATCTCCGCCTGCGCGTCGGCGTCCGGCTCCGCGCAATCGCCTTTCGCGATGCGTCGGGCCAGCGGCGTCCCCTCTTCCAGCGTCAGCGCGTAGAGCGACAGGTGTTCCGGCGCCAGCTCAACCGCCTTCTCCAGCGACCGCTGCCATGCCTCAAGCGTTTGCCCGGGCAGCCCGAAGATGAGGTCCAGGTTGACGGCGTCGAAACCGGCCGTGCGCGCGGCCCGAAACGCTTCTTCCGCCATCGCGACGTCGTGGATCCGCCCCAGCAGGCGCAGCTCCTCGTCGTCGAAGCTCTGGACGCCGAGGCTGAGGCGGTTGACGCCGGTACGACGAAGCGCCCGCAGGCGGTCGGGCGACGCGCTCTCCGGGTTCGCCTCGAACGATATCTCCGCGTCGTCGGCGATAACGAAGCGGCGTCGCAGGCCAGCGACGAGTCGCTCCGCCGCTTCCGCCGGCAGCAGGCTTGGCGTACCGCCGCCGAAGTACAGCGTATCGACGCGGCCGACGGCGCCTGTCTCCGCCCAGAACGCCGCCTCGCGCAGCAACGCCTCGACGTATTCGGGTATCAGGCGTTCCTGTCGCGCGTACGAGTTGAAGTCGCAATAGGCGCATTTAGCGCGACAGAACGGGATGTGGACGTAGATGCTTCGACACTCGCTCATTACCAGTCGATCGTAGCACCCGCTGCCGCCGCGTTCCACGGCCGCCGGTTGCGCCGCGACCCGACGCTGCCGGCACGCCCCGCTGCCGCTTCTCGTAACATTTGCGACGATCTTCTCACCCACCCGCCCGCATGGCGCTGTCCCCACCTCCCCGCAGATTGACTTCGCTGCTCCCCCCATGCGACACTCTAACGCAAGCGCAAAACAAACCACCTCTGAAGGAGAAGAAGTGCACTTTAAGACACACTACTGCGGCGACCTCCGCAAAGAGGACAGCGGCCAGGAAGTGCTGCTCGCCGGCTGGGTGCATCGCCGGAGGGACCACGGCCGTCTCATCTTCATCGACCTGCGCGACACCCGTGGCCTCGTCCAGGTCGTCTTCAACCCTAAGACCGCCCCTGAAGCCCACGAAGCCGCCGGCGACGTGCGAAACGAATACGTCCTCCAGGTGCGCGGCGTGGTCTCGCCCAGGCCTGCCGGCACCGAGAACGCCGCCCTCCCGACCGGCGAAGTCGAAGTCGTCGCCAGCGAGGCGCACGTCCTCAACGTCGCCAAGACGCCGCCGTTTTACATAAACGAAGAAGTCGAAGTCGACGAGCTCCTGCGGCTGCGCTATCGCTACCTCGACCTCCGCCGCGTTACCGTTCACGACCGCTTTGGCATGCGACATCGCGTCACCAAATACATCCGCGACTTCCTTGACGCCCGCGGCTTCTACGACATCGAGACGCCGATCCTGACCAAGAGCACGCCGGAGGGCGCCCGCGACTACCTCGTGCCGAGCCGCATCTACCCCGGCAACTTCTACGCCCTGCCGCAGTCGCCGCAGCAGCTCAAGCAACTGCTGATGGTCGCCGGCTTCGAGAAGTACTACCAGATAGCCCGCTGCTTCCGTGACGAAGACTTCCGCGCCGACCGTCAGGCCGAGTTCACCCAGCTCGACATGGAGATGAGCTTCATCGACCAGACGGACATCCTCGACCTCATCGAAGAGCTGTTCGCCGGCATGATCTCCGCGCTCCGGCCCGACATAGAGCTCGCGCCGCCGCCCTTCCCGCGCTTCACCTACGACGACGTGATGCGTCGCTATGGCACCGACAAGCCCGACATCCGCTACGGCATGGAGCTCGCCGACGTCACTGACCTCGGCCCCACCTGCGACTTTGCCGTCTTCCGCGACGTTATGGCCGCCGGCGGCCAGATACGCGGCTTTGCCGCTCCCGGCGCCGGTACCTTCACCCGCCGCGACGTCGACAGCCTGACCTCGTTCGTCGAAGACCAGGGCGGCAAGGGCCTCATCTCCGTTGCCCTCCTCGGCGAAGGGCCCGTCGACGGTCTGACAATGGAGGACGTCCGCTCGCCGATGCACAGCCACCTCAGCCTGGAGCTGATAAAAGGGCTCGCGCAGCGCTCCGGCGCCAACAGGGGCGACCTGCTCATAGTCGTCGCCGACCAGCCCGCCGTCGCCAGCGCCGCCCTCGACGCCCTGCGACGCGAAATGGCCGCCCGTCTTAACCTTGCCGACCCGCAGACCGCCGCCTGCTGCTTCGTCGTCGACTTCCCGCTATTCGACTGGAGCGAAAGCGAGCAGCGCTGGGACAGCGTCCACCATCCGTTCACCGCCCCCAAGGATGACGATGTCGCGCTCCTCGATAGCGACCCCGGGAAAGCGCGCAGCAAAGCCTACGACTTCGTCATCAACGGCATGGAGGGCGCCGGCGGCAGCATCAGGATCCACCGCCGCGAAGTCCAGGAGAAAGTGTTCGACCTGCTGGGGATCGAGCGCCAGGAGGCCCGGTATCGCTTTGGCCACATGCTCGAAGCGTTCGAGTACGGCGCGCCGCCCCACGGCGGAATCGCCGCCGGCGTCGACCGCATCGTCGCCTTCCTGACCGGCGCGCCCAACATCCGCGAAGTCATCGCCTTCCCAAAGACCCAGAGCGCCTACGACCCTATGATGGGAGCGCCGTCGCCGGTTTCGCCGAAGCAACTGGAAGAGCTCAGCATCGCCACTACTAAGCAAACGGAGGTGATCGCCCCTGTGGAGGGAGCGCCGCAGGCCGATCTTCAGTAGAGAAAAGAGACATCCAAGAATAACGTAGCCGAGACTTCCCAGTCACGGTAGCGAAGGGTTCGATGACCGGAGATCGGTCGTAAGGAGCGAAAGCCATGAAGAGGCTGCTTGCTGTTGCGGCGTTACTGTCAGGAGTCGTCCTCGTCGTCACCACCGGTTGCGGCGGAGGCGGCGGGAATAGCAGCCAGAGCGCTGACAACGGCACCAGCAGCCCGGGCGGCGGTTCAGCGCCTTCCGGGTCAACGCTCCGACTCATTGGCAGCGATCCGCTCACGCTCGACCCCGCCATCGCCACCGACGCCACGTCCGCCAGCTACATCGTCGAGATCTTCGGCGGCCTCGTAACGCTGGACAAAGACCTCAAGGTCCAACCTGACATCGCCAGTAGCTGGGACATCAGCCCCGACGGCACGGTCTACACCTTCCATCTTCGGAACGATGTCGTCTTCCAGCAGACCAACCGCCAGGTGACCGCGGCCGACTTCAAGTATTCGATTGAGCGCGCCGCCGACCCGGCAACCGCTTCTACCGTCGCCGAAGCCTACCTGGGCGACATCGTCGGCGCCACGGACATGATCAACGGCAACGCGAAGTCCATCAGCGGCATCGAGGTCGTCGACGACTTCACGCTGCGCATAACCATCGACGCCGCCAAGCCCTACTTCATCGACAAGATGGCCTGCCCCACCGCCTTCGTCGTCGACCGCACCCAGGTGGAAGCCGACCCCAAGAACTGGACGAAGAATCCGCACGGCACCGGCCCATTCGAGGTGAAGGAGTGGAACCTCGGCGAAAGCCTGACCCTGGAGGCTAACCCAACGTATCACCTCGGCGCGCCCGCGTTGAAGTCAGTCCAGTTCCTCCTCTCCGCCGGCTCGCAGCTCACGATGTACCAGGATGACGAGGTTGACGTGGCCGGCATCAGCGCCGACGACATCGACCGCGTGCGCGATCCAAACGACTCCCTCCACAGCGAGTACCTGCAAGGCGATGAGCTGTCGACCTGGTACATCGGTTTCAACACGCAAAAGGCGCCCTTCGACGACGCGAAGGTGCGACAGGCTTTTGCTCTCTCCATCGACCGCCAGAAGATCGTCGATGTCGTCCTCAAGGACATGATGTCGGTCGCCACCGGCATTATGCCTCCGGGCGTGCCTGGCTACACCTCCACCGTCACCGCGCAGCCGTACGATCCGGACAAAGCGAAGCAATTGCTGGCCGAGTCGAGTTACGGCGGGGCGTCGGGTCTACCCCAGATAACGATCACCGAAGTCGGCGCCGGCGCCACCGCGGGCGACGACATTCAGGCGATGGTCGAGATGTGGAAAGAGAACCTCGGCGTTGACGTCCAGATCCAGCAGACCGAGCAGGCCACCTTCTGGCAGGACCTCGACAAGGGCCAGTACCAGATGTTCACTGCCGGCTGGGTGATGGACTATCCGGACCCTCAGGACGTCCTCGACATCCTCTTCTACAGCCAGAGCCACCAGAACAGCTCTCACTACAACAACCCGGACGTCGACAAGCTGCTCGTGCAGGCGCGCACAGAGCCGGACGCGAGCAAGCGTCTGGCCCTCTACCAGCAGGCCGAGCAGATAATCGTAGGCGACACGCCCGTGATCCCGCTCTACAACGCGCGCGATAACGTTGTCGTGAAGCCCTACGTGAAGAACTTCTTCCTGCCGCCGATCGTCATGCCATACCTGCGATACGTAACAATCGAGACTTAGGCGCGACGACGGCGGGGGTGGTAGACGATGCAAGGGCTTCTTCCCTACATAGTCCGGCGACTTCTCTGGACGCCTGTCATCATATTAGCCGTCACGTTCATCTGCTTCACCGTCGTGCGGTTTGGCCCGGGCGACCCCGTCCGCGTTTGGCAGGGGCAGTTCAGCGATCCCCAGGCTTGGGCCCGCGTCCGCCACACAGAAGGGCTCGATAAGCCGTTCTTCGAGCAGTACGCCATCTACCTGAAGAACCTGGCGCATGGCAACCTGGGCGAAAGCTTCATCTACCGCAACCAGGACGTCTCCGAGGTCATCTTCCCTAGGGTCTGGCGCTCGGCGCAGTTGGGGCTCGTTGCGTTGCTCGTCGTCTTCGCCGTCGGCGTGCCGGTCGGAGTGTTCGCCGCCCTCCGCCAGGGCAAATGGACCGACCCCTTCTCGATTAGCGTCTTTTTGTTCTTCCAGTCCATTCCCGTGGTAGTAGCTGTGCCCGTCATGATGCTCGTCTTTACGCTCAAGCTGCACTGGTTGCCCGCCTCCGGCTGGGGCGGCATCTTCGATAAACGCATCGTCATGCCGGCGATGGCGCTCTCCCTGCCGGGAATCGCCGGCGTGGCCCGCCTCACCCGCGCGACGACCCTGTCCGTGCTGAGGGAGGACTACGTTACCACCGCTCGCGCCAAGGGACTGAGCGAGTTCAGGGTCATCACTCGGCACGTCGTGCGCAACTCGCTGCTGCCGCTCATCACCGTGATCGGCATCTCCCTGGCGACGCTGGTGGAAGGCGCCTTCTTCGCCGAGACGCTCCTGGGCGTGCCGGGGATAGGCCAGTTCGCTTTCCAATCTGTCCAGAGCCGCGACTACAACGTGATTCTGGCGCTTACGGTCATTCTGGCGGTCGCCTTCATCGTTGCCAACATCGTCATCGACATCGCCTACACGCTGATCGACCCGCGGGTGCGCTATGAGCGACAGCAGTTCTAGGCTTTACCTCGAAGACGGCATCGAGGCCGCACGGCCGTCGCGCGGCCCGCTGGCGGTCGCCCTGCGACGCCTCCTGCGCAAGAAAGTCGCTGTCGCCTGTCTCCTGTTCATCGGTGTCTTCTATTTCTGCGGCATCTTCGCGCCAATTGTGGCGCCGCACAGCTACCGCGCAATCAACCTGGACTACGTCACGAAAGGCCCGTCGCTTTCGCATCCCCTCGGCACCGACCAACTTGGCCGCGACGTGCTCAGCCGCATCATCTGGGCCTCCCGCACCACCGTCGTCGTCACTGTCTGCACGTTGGTTACGGGCGGCCTCGTCCTTGGAGTGGGGCTGGGCCTGCTGGCGGGCTACGCCGGCGGACGCGTCGACACCGCAATCATGCGTCTCGGCGACGTCTTCTTCGCCCTGCCCGGCCTGCCGATGCTCATCATGATCAATGCCACGCTGGGTGAGCGCGTTCGTGGCTGGGGCTGGCTGGGAGCGATCGAGACCGGCCTGAAGATAGACGGCTTCCGTGACTATTTCGTCGTCTTCGCCGCCCTGTCGCTCTTCGCCTGGGTCGGGATGGCGCGCCTTATCCGCTCACAGGTGTTGGCGCTGCGTGAAAGCGAGTACGTCACCGCTGCCCGCGCGATGGGCGCTTCGACCTGGCGGATCATCTTTCGACATCTCTTGCCCAACGTCGCCAACATCGTAATCGTCAGTCTCTCCGCCTCGCTCGGCGCCATCGCCGGTACGGAGATAGCGCTGACCTGGTTTGGTGTTGGCGTTCACCCGCCGACGCCCAGCTTCGGCGCCATGCTCTCCGAAGGCGGCGCCATTCGGAGTCTCGGCGCCCACGCAAGCCTCCTGCTCGTGCCCGGCGTGGTCGTCGCCGCCCTCATCTTCGCCTTCAACCTCCTCGGCGACTCCCTCACCGACATTCTGACGCCTCACGCTCGTTAACTATCCCACCCCGGCCCGTTCCAGGCTCCGTACCCCTTCCCACGATCCGGCATCCTCCTCGCAGCCGGTCGCCAATCGCGCGAATGGCGCCACTAGCTTCCCTACCCCATCGCCGCATGCTATAATTGGATTCCGAGGTCCTAAGTGAAAGTTTCCACGGAGCGCATTCCCCAGAGCCAAGTTGTGCTGGAGATTGAAGTTGAGCCGGAGCGACTGGAAAAGTCGCTCGACGCGGCTTATCGACGCATGGTCCAGCGCACCAACGTGCCCGGCTTCCGGCGCGGCAAAGCCCCGCGTCAGATGCTCGAACGGCAGGTCGGTCACGACACGCTCCTCCAGGAGGCGCTCGACCGTCTGATCCCTGAAGTCTACCGCGAAGCCATCGAGCAGGAAGACATCGACGCCATCGAGCTCCCCCAGGTCGAAATGGTGAGCACGGATCCGCTCGTAATGAAAGCGACCGTCCCCATTCGCCCCACCGTCGAGCTCGGCGACTACCGGCGCATGTGGCTCCCCCGCGACTCCGTCGTCGTGCCCGAAGAGCGCGTCGACGAGGCGCTGGAGCAGCTTCGCCATCGCTACGCCAACCTCCAGCCCGTTACGCGACCCATCGCTTGGGGCGACGTCGTCACGGCGGACGTGAAGGGGACTGTCGATGGCCGCACCCTGTTCGACCGCTCCGACATCGAGGTTCACCTTCGCGAAGACCGGCCGGTCTTCCTGCCGGGACTCGCCGAGCAAATCATCGGGCTTAGCAAGGGCGCCGAGAAGGAAGTCGAGGTGCCGCTTCCGGGCGATTTCCCGGAGGGCGATCTCGCCGGCAAACAGTGTCACTGTCGCGTCGTCGTCCATGGAGTGAAGGAAGAGCAGCTCCCTGAGCTCGACGACGCCTTCGCTCGCCAGGTGGGCGAGGGATTCGATAGCGTCGCCGCCCTGCGCCAGCGCCTCGCTGACGACCTGCACAAAGCCGAAGAAGAGGCGGAGCTGGAGCGCTACCAGGAGCAAATACTTCTCAATCTTGACCACACGGCGACAATCGAATACCCGCCCGTCCTCCTCGAGAAGGAGATAGATCACCTCCTCCACGAACAGCTCGGCCCCCGCGGCGAGAGCGGCATGGAGCAGTACCTCCAGCGAATCGGCAAATCGGAAGAAGAAGTGCGCGGGCAGTTGCGTGAGACTGCCGAGCGCAGGGTTAGACATTCACTACTGTTGTCTGAGGTGGCCGAAGTCGAAAATATAGACGTCGATGAAAAAGAAGTCACCGAGGAGGCAGAGCGAGTGATCTCTGCTGCGGGCCCGCAGGCCGACCAGTTCCGACGAATGTTCGGGACCCCCGACGGCCGCGCTGCGATTCGACGGTCCCTTCTCACGCGCAAGACCTGGGACAGACTCGTCGAGCTCGTCTCCAGCGAGAAATCGCCGGAAACGGCGGATGAGACCGCCCAGGCCGAAGAAACGGTTAGCGAATGAGCCCTGTAATGACGGCTGCACTCCCAACGTTTGAAGTTAGGAAAGCCGCCTCGCACCCAGGGCCCCTAGGAGCAGAAGCATGAGAATCGACAGTCTGATACCCATGGTGATCGAGAGTGGCGCTCGCGGCGAACGTGCCTTCGACATCTACTCCCTCCTTCTCAAGGAGCGGATCATCTTCCTCGGCACGCCCATCGACGACCAGATTGCGAACCTGATGATCGCCCAGCTCCTCTACTTGGAGCGCGAAGACCCGGACCGCGACGTCAGCATGTACATCCATTCGCCGGGAGGCGTCGTGCCTGCCGGACTCGCCATCTACGACACGATCCAGCTCGTTCGGCCGGACGTATCGACCATCTGCGTCGGCATGTCGGCCAGCTTCGCCACTATACTCCTGGCGGCCGGCGCGCCAGGGAAGCGCTATGCCCTGCCGAACTCCACCATTCACATGCACCAGGCGGCCGGCGGCGTGCGCGGTCAGGCTGCCGACATTGAGATTCACGCCAAGGAGATCCTGCGCGAGCAGCAGATCATCCGCGACATCCTGTCGAGGCACACGGGACAGTCCGTCGAGCGGATCGCCCGCGACTCCGACCGCGACTTTTTCATGGATTCGCAGCAGGCGAAGGAATATGGCATAGTAGACGAGATTCTGGAGAAGCCCCCGCTTTAGGTTTGAATGATTGGATGCGGCCCCATAGGTCGCGAATACGAGGTCTAAAATGCCGACTGGCCGGAGCAGCAGAGTACAGTATCACTGCTCCTTCTGTGGAAAGAACCAGGATCAAGTAAAGCGCCTCATAGCCGGGCCCGGCGCCGTCTACATTTGTGACGAATGCGTCGAGCTCTGCCGCGAGATCATCGACGAAGAAGTCGCCGGTCCCGTAAAGGCGAAAGCAAAAGCGACGCGCGTACCGCCGCCCAAGTTCATCTACGAGCAGCTAGGCGAGTGGGTCATCGGGCAGGAGCAGGCCAAAAAGGTCCTCAGCGTTGCCGTCTACAATCACTACAAGCGCATCGGCGCCGCCCGTCAGACGGCCGTAGACGGCGTCGAGCTGGAGAAGACGAACATCCTGCTCGTCGGGCCCACCGGCACCGGCAAGACGCTTCTTGCCCGCACGCTGGCGCGCATCCTCGACGTCCCATTCACCATCGCCGACGCCACGGCGCTGACCGAGGCCGGCTACGTTGGTGAGGACGTCGAGAACATCCTCCTGCACCTCATCCAGTCGTCGGACTACGACATCCAGCGGGCCGAACGCGGCATCGTCTACATCGACGAGATCGACAAGATCGCCCGCAAGAGCGACAACCCCTCGATCACCCGCGACGTCTCCGGCGAAGGCGTGCAGCAGGCGTTGCTCAAGATAATCGAGGGCACGGTTGCCAACGTGCCGCCGCAAGGCGGTCGCAAGCACCCGCACCAGGACTTCATCCAGATCAATACTACCAACATCCTGTTCATCTGCGGCGGCGCCTTCGAGGGGCTGGACCACGTCGTCGACAAGCGTATCGGCAAGACACGCAAGTCCATGGGCTTCACCACCGACTTCCGTCAGACAAAGACCGGCCAGGAGCTCACCGACGAGCTGCTCAAGCACACCACGCACGACGACCTCCTGCACTACGGCCTCATCCCCGAGTTTGTCGGCCGCCTGCCGATGGTCGTCAGCCTCACCTCGCTCGGCCAGCCGGAGCTCGTGCGCATCCTCACCGAGCCGAAGAATGCCCTGGTCAAGCAGTTCCAGCGCTTCTTCGCCTTCGATGGCGTCGAGCTCGTCTTCACCGACGAAGCGCTTGGCGCCTGCGCCGAGCAGGCCATTCGCCACCGCACCGGCGCCCGCGGCCTGCGCACCGTTCTCGAAGACACCCTGCTCGACGTGATGTACGAGATCCCGTCCCGCGGCGACATCAAGAAGTGCGTCGTCGGCGGCGAGACGATAACTGGCCACAAGAGGCCGGTGATGATCACCCAGTCCGGCCAGACCGTCGAAGACTTAGAACCACCCGAAGAAGAATCTGCCTAGCCGCCAATCCAGGCATTGCACCTCCGCCCCGGTGCTATAGTGGCCCGACAGGAGGCCGCATGGGAAAGAACGTGGCATTCCGCGCTGCTCCACCGGTCGTCCTCGGCGCCGTCCTCGTCCTGCTCTACGCGCTGATCCTCCATCCCCGCGCCCTCATCGCCGGCGCTTGTTCGCAAGATCGTGCGAGTGCCGAAGGATAAGGCCCAGAAGCAACCGTAGCACGTCCGCCTCCTCGACTTTCTCCAATTATTGCAGTCCTTACTTGCATCCCAGCCAGACGAGTGCTAGAATCCCATCGATCTAGATGCCGGAAGGTCGCTACTACGAACAGCGACCTTCCGAAAGCTGCGAGGTGTGATCTCGCTTGAGCCACCGACAGACCAACACTCTTTCGGCTGAAAAACAAGACTCACCTCAACGAGGTGAGTCTTGTTGTGCCTGCGGGGTTGGCGTCCCAACAGGACTTAGGCACACGGATGATAATCCGTGACTCCTCAGGGCGTCAAGCACAGCCTGGTCGAGGGCTCCCCGCAGAGTGTTAGGGTTGGGATTCTGATTTAGAGTCTCTAACTCGGAAAGGATGCCAAGCGAATGGCAAAAGACCAAGCTGGCCGGAAGTACAACCGGATACCGTCATACAAGCGGCAGGTAAAGGGCAAGACGCAGACGGTCAAGGCACACGTCCGCTCGAACAAGTCTAAGGGTTGAGCGGAACAGGGGGCGGGGCAACCCGCCCCCTAGATTCGAGCGACCGTCAAAGTGATTCCTGCAAGCGCGTCGCCAGATGTTTCATAAAATCCTTGACGTGGTCAAGGATGGACTGGGCTCGACCCTCATCAAATACCTGACGAACGTGCATTGTGTGATTGCGCCACGCGTCCTTGAAATAGCGGAATTGAGTACAGGCCTCCGATCCGAATTGTTGTTTATCCCTCCACTCGGTGCCGTCATCCGGTCCTAGCTTTTTCACTTGGCTCTCAATATCCGTCAAGATTTCATGCCAATTAGGGCGGTCAATCGGCACCTGGAAATAGCCAGCCAAGGCCACTAACCCAAGCTCAAGGACTCGCATGGAATGGAAGACGCAGGCTGTGTTCCTACTCAAGGCAAAACACCTTGCCGCTTCTTCCAGTTCGGGGATAGCAGATGGGAAGTGAACAATTATGGTGTCAAGGCCAACGAGGGGGGCATTGTAGTAGTCAGCCTTGCGAACTTCTATATGAAGGAACAACTGGCCCATCATCTCATCTGACAGCCGCCCCCGTAGTTCCTTGATGAGTTCGCGATACTCTCCCGTAGTGGCTCGCGGCTGTGACAGAAGGTAATTCAACTTATTAAAAGTGACCATGGTCGTTCGTAGACCGAGGCCGGAACAGGCGGTTCGCCAATCGGCCATGTCCGTCCGCTCTTTTTGCTTGAAAGCATCGGGCACCAACATCATCGGTGACACCACCAAGGGCAGCCAACGAGCTAGTCAGGTTCTCCGAGAACTTTAGGAATATCCAAGCCTCAAACGGCTGCATGATCTCCCCCAGACTCACGAGCCTGTAGGGGTCACATTCCCACGGTGCCAGGATTGCTTCGCAGGCTCGGCTAGCGATCATCATCGTACCGCCGGCCTACTGAGGCAAGTATATTGTTGCCCTTTCCAGCCTCGGCCATCAGCGCCCGAACTAGCGGCGAACCTACTCCCGCGCCACCCCCAGCAGTATCCCCGACACCGCCACCCACAGCAGAATGTCGACCATCAGAGGCGCATCCTTCAGCAGCACCTCCTCCGGACTGCCGCCCTCGCCGCGGACGTGAACCAGGTACAGATAGCGGAAGATCCCGTACAGCACGAACGGGATCGTCAGCATCATCGAGTGGTTCGCCGGCAGCGCCGTCGCCGTGAACGTGTACAGCCCGTACGCCACCAGCGTCGACGCCGTCACTATCGACGCCATCTGGTCCAGCAGCGCCGGCGTGTACTCCTCCAGCGTTGGACGGTGCGCGTTCGCGTCGTCCTTCAGCAGCACAATCTCCGCCCGACGCTTGTTGATCGCCAGAAAGAGCGCCCCCAGCGCCGTCACCACGTACAGCCACGGCGAAATCGGCACGTTGATGACGAACGCGCCCGCCATCGCCCGCATCACGAAGCCGCCGGAGATGACCATCAAGTCCAGCAGCACCATGTGCTTGAGGTACAACGAATACGACAGCATCAGCACGATGTAGCCGGCAATGACCGCGCCGACCCGCCACTCGAGCGCGAAGCCGCCCGCAAGGCCCATCGCCATCAGCGCCGCCGCCGCGATGACCGCCGTCCGCGTCGACAGCCGCCCCGACGCTATAGGACGCGTCCGCTTCTTGGGGTGAAGCTGGTCGCTCTCCCGGTCGCGCACGTCGTTGATCAGATAGTCCGCGCCGCAGACCATGCAGAAGAGGGCGAACGTCGCCGCCGTCTTGGCGACGAGTGGCAGCCAGCTCGACGGCTCGCTCACGTGCCACGTCTCGCCCAGCGAGAAGATGAACGCCATGAAGACGAGGACGTTCTTCGTCCACTGCCTTGGACGCATCGACAGGATGATGTTGCCGAAGGTGGAAAGCACGCCCGCGCCGCTCACGCCCGCCAACGGGGCGCCGGCAGGGATGCCTACGGCGTCCGGGGCGAACGGTTCGCTATCTGCCATGATTATCGATGATACGGGCTCCGATCCGGCCGGTCAATTGGCGCTCCTTCCTTGACTCTCCCTCCTGCCGCCACTATCCTTCTGATGTGACGGGAAGAAACCGTCTCGATCTACTTCTCGTCCAGCGCGGTCTGGTCGAGAGCCGGGAAAAGGCGCGCGCTTTGATTTTGGCGGGCGCTGTTCTTGTCGAAGGACGCCCCGTCGCCCGGGCCGGCGCCCTCGTCGACGCCGCTGCCGCCATCGAAGTCGCCGCCGGCGACCAGTACGCCAGCCGCGGCGGCGAGAAGCTGGCCGGCGCCCTGAGCGCGCTCGCCCTGAGCGTCGAAGGCCTCGTTGCCATCGACGTCGGCGCGTCGACCGGCGGCTTCACCGACTGCCTGCTGCAGGCCGGCGCGTCCCGCGTCTACGCCATCGACGTCGGCTACGGGCAGCTCGACTTCCGCCTCCGGCAAGACCCGCGCGTATCGGTCCTGGAGCGTGTTAACATAAGATATCTGGAGTCGCTGCCGGAGAAGGCGGACATCGCCACCATCGACGTCTCCTTCATCTCGCTCGAAAAGGTGATACCGGCGGTAATGAAGCTTCTCAACCGCGGCGCCAGCATCGTCGCCCTCGTCAAGCCGCAGTTCCAGGCGAAGCGGAGCGAGGTTGGCAAGGGAGGCGTCGTGCGCGACCCCCAGGTCCACGCCGCCGTTCTCGGACGGCACGTCGCCTGGGGAACGGAGCAAGGGCTGCGATTGTTGGGGCTGACCGCTTCGCCCCTTCTCGGGCCGGCGGGTAACAAGGAGTTCTTCGTGCTGTGGCAAACACCCGAATCATAAGGACCGAAGCATGAAGAAGATCGGTATCCTCTACCACTCGAAGATGGCCGCCGCCGGCGAGCTGGCCCAAACCTTGCGTTCCGCCATCGCCCGCGAAGTCCCCGAAGTCTGGACGAGCGAGGCCTGGGACGATGCGAACGCCAAGCAGCACATGCCGGGCAGCGACCTCCTGATATCCATCGGCGGCGACGGCACGGTCCTGCGCGCCGCCCGCCTCGTCGTCCCGCACGACGTGCTCCTGCTCGGCATCAACCTCGGCCGTCTCGGCTTCCTGACGGAGCTGCGCAATGGCGAAAACACGATCCGCCGCCTGCCCGACCTGCTCGCCGGACGCTGGCGCGTCGAGGAGAGGGCGATGCTACACGTTCAGGTGCTCGCCGGCCGCGACGGCCCCGTGCTCAAGGGCGCCCAGCCCTACCTTCACGCCCTGAACGACGTGCTGATGGGGAGGCAGGCCCTCGGCCGCACTATCCTGGTCAGCGTCTACATCGACGGCAGGCTCCTCGCCGACTACCGCGCGGATGGTGTCATCGTTGCCAGCGCCACCGGTAGCACAGCCTACGCCCAGGCTATCGGCGGGCCCATCCTCTATCCCAACGCGAAGGATATCGTGCTTGTGCCGGTCGCGCCCCATCTCGGCCAGGCCAACCCTCTCGTCCTGCCCGGGTCCTCCATCATCGATCTTGTCCTCGACCCCGATCACGCGGCCTCAGTCAGCCTGGACGGCGAGCCGGCCTTCGACCTTGGCGCCGGCGAGATCGTGCGCGTCAGCCTGAGCCCGCACATAGCCCGCTTCCTGCGCTTCTCCGATTCGCCCGGCTTCTACGAGCGCGTGGCCGTACGCCTGCGCTGGCGCCGCGCCGTCGATGCGGAGGACGCGACAGTTCAGCCGGAGGCTGACGTTATCGAGGCGAGTCATAGCGGCGAGCAATAGGAGGTACGATTGTCCGACCGCTTCAAAGTCGAGAAGGCCGGCGTCGGCGACATCGCCCCGCTGAGCGAGCTGGTCAACGACTTCGCGCGCCGCGGCGATATGCTTCCGCGCGCCCCCGCCGAGCTCTTCGAGACCTTGCGCGACTTCTTCGTCGTCCGCTACCAGGGCGAGGTCGTCGGCTGCGCGGCGCTGCATATCAACTGGGAAGACCTGGCGGAGGTGCGCTCCCTGGCCGTGCGCGAGGAGAGCCAGGCCCGCGGCGTCGGCTCGCTGCTCGTGGGCGCCTGCGTCGACGAAGCGCGCTCCCTTGGATTGAAGCGCGTTTTCGCTCTCACAATGAAGCCGGCCTTCTTCCAGAAGCTCGGCTTCGCCCAGGCCGACGCGATGACGCTCTCCCGCAAGGTTTGGAGCGAGTGCTATCGCTGCCCGAAGTTCATGAGCTGCGACGAAACGGCGATGGTTCTCGACGTCTAGCTTTCAGCGAACAAGGAGGTTCCCGTGCCCGACCAGCCCGATCCGACTCCGCCGCGTGTGCTGAAAAGCGAACGGCCCTTCAGCGGCCGCCTCCTAAAACTGCGCGTCGACACCGTCGAGAGCGCGCGTGGCGAGTCCACCCGCGAAATCGTCGAGCACCCGGGCGCTGTCCTCCTCCTCGCCGTAGACGAGCACGACTGCGTCTACTTTGTCCGCCAGTACCGGCACCCTGTCGAGCGCGTTCTCATGGAGCTGCCCGCCGGCACAATCGACGAAGGCGAGTCGCCGGAAGCGTGCGCCGAGCGTGAGTTGCGCGAAGAGATCGGCTTCCGGCCGCGCTCCCTCCAGCGCATGGGCGGCTTCTTCCTCAGCCCCGGCTACTCCAACGAGTACATCCACCTCTTTTTGGCGACCGACCTGGAAGAAGCGCCGCTGGACACCGGCGACGAAGACGACCTGAGGGCGCTGTGCGTATCCTGGTCAGAAGCCCTGCGCCTCGTCGACAGCGGTGAAATCCAGGACGGCAAATCGATAGCCGCGATCCTTCTCGTCGCCCTCCGCCGCTCCGTGGCATAGTAAGTGTTCCCACGTGGACAGTTTCACACATTTCGGTTCTGGTCTAGCGGCCAGCCGTGTGTCCAATTGAGATGTTCTTCGGTCCAGTACCTCTATTCTCTCGCTGATCTGCGCTCGTCTTCGGGGCAGGGAAGGGTCTGTAAGCGTTCGCCGTTGACGGGTCGTGTTCGGGGCGATAGGCTGAGCGAGAGTGAACGGAGAAGGAGGGGACCATCATGAGGGGGTTCAGAGCAATCACAGTTCTTGGATTCGTGGCCCTGTTCCTGGCAGCGGTTCCTACCCTAACAGCATGCGGGGGATCGACCGCAGGGGGGAACGGGCCATCCATTGAGTCAGTTGTTCGTTCATACTATGATGCAACTGCCGAGGGAGACCAGCAGCGGTTCGAAGGAACTCTGTGCGATTCGGAGAGCGATGGTTTCCTCTCCGCCTTCTCCCTATGGCAAGAAGCGAGTGACTCGGAGAAGGACGAAATACGGGTCACGAGCGTCGACGCGCATCAGCACGGAACGACGGCGCAAGTCGATGTCACGTTCAAAGACGGATCAGCTGATGCGGTTTCTCTTTCCCTCGAAGGCGGACGTTGGTGTATCACCAGCGCGGTGACTGGCGTGCCCCCGGAAACGCCACCCTCCTTGTGACTCCCATTAGCGCCATTTGTCGTAAAGAAGTTGTGCTCGCCCTCCCCACAGCAACGCTGCCTCAGGTGCCGGTGGCCGCCTGCTTGCAGGCGTTAGTGTAAGCGTTCTCATGTGGAGAGTCTCACACTTTCCCGTGCTGGCTACGTGTTGCTGGTGGAGCCAGCGCTTCTTGGCATACCAGCCGCCGATGCCAAGCGCTGCGGCCGCCTTTACTTGGCCGCTGCGAGCGCTTCCTCAATAGCAGCTTTGAATGTGAACATGCCGCTTTGATAGCCGGGTGAGTTCTCGTCGAAGGGGTAGGCGCCGCTGACGAACTTCCCGTTGATAAGGAACGAGGGTGTCCCAAAGGCAGTGATGCCCAAGGAGCTCACCACATCGTTCAACGCTGATTGGTCGGACTTGACCTTCTCGATGTCCTCTCCGCTATCGAGGCACTGGTTGAATCTCGCCGTGTCCAGATTCAGGCTCCTCGCATATTGCTTGAGTTGCTCGACAACCTTGTCGACGCCGTTCGTCGGGTTTCCCAGGACGAGCGCTGTAAGCTGCGACTGGTTCTGGAAGAGAAGATCGTGATAGTCCCAGAACCCGCCCTGGTCGTTCGCGCATTCGCCCGCTTCAGCCGCCTTTTCAGCATAGGGGTGGATGGTGGCCGGCAGCGGGTAGTTCCGGAACACGAAGAGCACCTTATCGCCATAGTTCGCCTCTATTTGCGGCAGCGTTTGAGTGGCAAACCTAGCGCAGTACGGGCATTCAAAGTCAGAATACTCGACGATCGTTACCTTGGCGTCTGCCGGCCCCTTTGTCGGCTCTCCGAGACAGCCTGAGAAAAAGACAGCAAGAAGAACGAAGGTAGCCACGAGAACAGATTTCATTTTCTTCTCCACCCTCGGAACCCGTCGGGTTCCAACTACGTCCACTGCGAGCAGCCGTCTTGCAGCTCGGCAGGTACGGACTTCCCAGAGTCACCAGCGCAGCCGGAGAAAAGGAGCATGACTTGCCAGCAACGCCGAGAGCGACAAAGAGCGCCACACAGCGAGCTCCTGGCTTGCCGCTATGTCACCCCTGCGGGTATGTGGTGGCTACGGACGTCACGCAGCCTTCCTGTCAAGCGTAAGCGAACGCGATAATCAGCAGCGAGCCACCAGTGCGGCAATCATAGCACTGCCTGCACGGTTGTCAACTTGAAGGTAGGCGCCTCCAGCGCCCTGATACCAGGTAGGCGTCCTCTCAGTACATGGACACGTGGCGACGGGCTGGGTTTGCTGGCGCCGATTCATCCGCAGAATCGACCCCCCTGCGAAATCGAAAGCCCCTCCTCCTCGTCGCCCCCGTCGCCCCGTCGCCTGACGCACTGCCCCCGTCTATGCTTTAAGGCGCCTTTTGTCCTATCATGGGGACGTTCCGCGTTGTCAAGCCCCTGCAAGTCTCGTCCAGACGCATCGCCCGGCGGCTTCGCGACCCGGAAGCCAAGACTACTATGCATGACGTTCTCATCGTTGGTGCCGGCCTCGCCGGAATGCGCGCCGCCGTCGAAGCCTCCCGCGCCGGTGTCGACGTGGCGCTCCTCAGCAAAGTCTACCCGCTCCGCTCCCACTCCGTCGCCGCTCAGGGCGGCATCAACGCCGCCGTCGGTGACGACGACTCGTGGGAGAACCACGCCTACGACACCGTCAAAGGCAGCGACTACCTTGGCGACCAGGACGCCATCGAGACCATGTGCCGCGAAGCCCCCGACGACATCATCGAGCTCGAGCACATGGGCACCGTCTTCGACCGCCTTCCCACGGGGCGCATCGCCCAGCGGCCCTTCGGCGGCGCCGGCTTCCCCCGCACCTGCTACGTCGCCGACATCACTGGCCAGGCTCTCCTCCACGTCCTCCACGAGCAAACGCTCAAGCTGAACGTCCGCACCTACGACGAATGGTTCGTAACATCCCTCATCGTCGAAGGCGGGCGCTGCTGCGGCGTCGTCGCCCTGAACATGCGCACCGGTGCCATCGAAGCCCTTCCTGCGAAGGCCGTCATCCTTGCCGCCGGCGGCCTCGGACGCATCTATTCGCCGACCTCCAACTCCCTCATCTCCACCGGCGACGGCCACGCCCTCGCCTATCGGGCCGGCGTGCCGCTCATGGACATGGAGTTCGTCCAGTTCCACCCGACGACGCTGAAGGAGAGCGGCGTCCTCATCACCGAGGGCGCCCGTGGCGAAGGCGGCTACCTGCTGAACTCCGAAGGCGAGCGCTTCATGTCCCGCTACGCCCCGAACAAGATGGAGCTCGCTGCCCGCGACGTCGTATCCCGCGCCGAGCAGACCGAGATCGACGAAGGCCGCGGCGTCGACGGCTGCGTCCTCCTCGACTTGCGCCATCTCGGCGAGAAAATGATAAACGAGAAACTCTTCCAGATCCGCGAGCTTGCTCTCGACCTGACGAACACCGATTTCGTCTCCGCGCCCGTGCCCGTCCGGCCCGGCATGCACTACGCCATGGGCGGCGTCAAAACCGACGTCGACGGCGCCGCGCCTCTCGCCGGCCTCTTCGCCTGCGGCGAGTGCGCCTGCGTCAGCGTCCACGGCGCCAACCGCCTCGGCGGCAACTCCCTGCTCGAGACCATCACCTTCGGGCGGCGCGCCGGCAAAGCGGCGGCGGCCTACGTCGCCTCGCAGCCCGCGCCGTCGCCTTCCGACGCCTTCGTCCGACGCGACGCCGAAATGCTGGCGCAGCTTCTCGCCCGCCCGGCGAACGGCGACAGCATGGCCGCCATTCGCGGCGAAATGGCCGTAGCCATGAACAAGGGCGTCGGCATCTTCCGCACGAAGGAGGGCATCGCCGGCACCCTGAGCACCGTTCGCAAGCTCAAGGAGCGGTCGACGGCGCTTGGGGTGCGGAATCAAGGCAAGGTCTTCAACTTCGAGCTCCTGTCCGTCATCGAGCTCGGCTTCATGCTCGAGCTGGCGGAAGTGATCGCCCTCGGCGCTCTCCAGCGCGAAGAGAGCCGGGGCGCCCATTCCCGGCGCGACTTCCCGGAGCGGGACGACGCCGCCTGGATGAAGCACACGCTCGCCTCCCAGACCGAACGGGAGCCACGGCTCGAGTACGCGCCCGTGACGAAGACGCGCTGGGAGCCGGAGAAGAGAGTGTACTAGTGGAAGCGAAGATCCGCGTCCGCCGCTACGATCCGACCGCCGACGGCAAGCCGGAGTACGAGCTCTTCACCGTCGAAATGCCCCATTCGGCCACGGTCCTCGACACCCTGCTGGCGACGCGAGAGCAGCTCGACGGGTCGCTCGGCTTCCGCTGCGCCTGCCGGAGCGCCATCTGCGGCTCCTGCGCCATGCGCGTCAACGGCGAGTCGCGCCTTGCCTGCAAGACGAAGATCATCGACGTCTCGCACGGCGGGACGGTCACACTGGAGCCGCTGGCCAGCCTGCCGACGCTGAAAGACCTCATCGCCGACATGGGACCGTTCTACGAAAAGATCCGCGCCATCACGCCCTGGCTGGCAACCGACCCGGCGAAGCGCGCGCCCGCCCGCGAGTACCTCGTCGAAGCGGCGCGCTCCACGAAGCTGTCGCAGTTCGCCGCCTGCATCCAGTGCGGCGTCTGCTACTCCGCCTGCCCCATCGTCGCCATCGACGACCGCT
>JBEKKV010000010.1:0-45446 GCA_050010555.1 Dehalococcoidia bacterium | reverse complement strand
GCGCGACGGCCCTCTGCCGCACCAGCCATAATCGCTGCGCCGCCGTCAGATTCGCCAGCACCGCCAGAATCCAGAGCGCCAGTCGCACCCAACCGAAAATGAGGCCCACGCCGAGCACCAGCACCCTTTCCGCCCGCGTGAACAGCCCCTCGCGAAGCTGCATCCCTGCCGCCTCCGCGCGGGCCCGCAGATAGCTTACCAGCAGCGAGCCGACCACCGCCGCGAACGCCACCACCACTTCTTCGCGTTTGCCCTCGCCAGCCAGGCGAAACACCAGTCCGCCGAGCACCGCCGCTTCGGAGAGGCGGTCGCAGGTCGAATCGAGCACGCCACCGAAGGCCGTCACCTGGCCGCTTGCCCGCGCCACCATCCCGTCGAACAGGTCGAGCGCCGCCGCCGCCAGCATCACGATGCCGCCGGCGAGGAACTGCCCCCGCGCCACGAGCACCGCCGCGACCAGCGCTCCCGCCAGCCCGGCCGCCGTTATCATGTTGGGCGTGACGCCGGTCCGCGCGATCGACCGCCCTACCGGCTCCGTCAGCCGCGGCGGCAACGTGTGCGGCACCAGCGTGAACAACCAGTCCTCCCTGCCCGTCAGGGCCTGCCCGTCCGAGCCCGTCTGAAGGCTACTCCGTCAGCGCCTCCGAGCTGCTCTCGTACTGCAACTGCTCGTAGTAGGTCAGCACCCGCTGCGACACGCGCTCCCAGCGGAACTGCGCCGCGCGATACCGGCCCTTCTCGCCCATCTCGCCGCGCTTCTGCGGATCGGCCAGCAGGTCCAGCAATGCGCCGGCCAGGGCGTGGGCGTCCTTAGGCATCACCAGCAGCCCTTCGACGCCGTGCGTCACGACGCTTGCGTAGCCTTCGATGTTGCTCGCCACGAGCGGACGGCCCGCCGCCATCGCCTCCAGCAGCACGATGCCCTGGCTCTCGTTCCCGGTCGCCGGCGCGACCACGACGTCAGCGGTGTGATGATAGCGCGCCAGGTCGTCGTAGGACACGTAGCCGACGAACTCCACATCCTTCAGCCCTGTCTCCGCGACCCAGTGGCGGTAGCCGCGCGCGGCCCGTGTCGGCGGTCCGACGATGAGCAATCGCGGCTCCGGCATCTCCCGCTTCACCTCGGCGAACGCCTGCAAGAGGTACTTAACGCCCTTCCGCTTCTCCAGCCTGCCGACGAAGAGGACGTTCGGCCGGCCGTCGCGGTACTGGGGGAAGGGCTCCCGCTCCCGCTCGAAATGCTCCACGTCGACGCCGTTAGGGATGATGTTGTAATAGCCCGGAAAGTAGCGGCTCACGAGCCGCATCGCCGGCGCCGAGACCGCTATCTTCCCGTCCAGGCGCCGGAACCAGCGCTTCAGCGCGTGGCGACCGTACAGGTACCAGCGGTTCCTTCCGCCCTCTTTGGCCGCGTGGAACGTCGCCACGTTGATGGCGTCGGAGAGGCGCAGCACCTGCATCGGCAGAAAGGGCGCGAACGGCTCATGAACGTGAATGACATCGAAGCGCTCCTCCTGCAGCAGCCGCTTGATCTTCGGCGCTATGCGCAGCGAAAGGGTCACGCGCGCCACGGAGCCCGCCGCCGGCACGCCGACCGCCCTGCCTATCGGCGTGATCATCTGCTCCAGCCGGTGCGACGACGGACGCGACGACGGCGCGATGATCCGCACCTCCTGGCCGAGGCGCAGGAAGTTGTCCCGCAGGTGCTCGATATGGTTGTTGACGCCGCCCGGCACCGCGAAGTCATAGGGCGAAACGAGCGCGATCTTCATGGCTTCAGCCGTCTGACGAAGCTCCAGATCGTCGGCAGCCAGCCGGCGGCCTTCGGCGTCACCACTATACCGCGGTACTGCTGTCGCAGGAACCGGCCGTAGCCGATCTCCGCCAGCGAGGGATACCGGCCTTCGCCGCCACTCGTCGTGCCGGCAAGGATGCTCTGCCTCAGGTCCTCGGCGTTCTCGCCTTCGAAGACCGTGTAGGCGCTGCCGACGGCCTGCAGAAAATGGGCGTCGCTGCCGCCGACTTCCGGCAGGCGATAGCGCTCCCTGTTGAATCGACGCGCCGTGCTCAGCTTCACCCGCGAGCCGGGCGCTACGTTCGCCATCTGAATCGCGTCGAAATAGACGCCGCTGCCGCGTTGCGCCTGGACGGTCCGAATGGACTTGTCGCCGATGCTGCGGGTTAGCCAGTTCAGCGGGTGCGGGATGACGCACAGCCCACCCTGCCGATGGATTGCCTCCAGCGTCTCCGCCAGCGGCTTAAACGGGGCCACCGGCTCCTCCAGGAAGAGCGCGAGGAGATGGCCCTGCTGCGTCGTCACTTCTTCGCCGGCCACCACCTCGACGCGGTAGTTCCCGCGCGCCCAGACCTCGCGGGCCAGAGCGCCGCCCTTCAGGACATCGTGGTCGGTAATGGCGACGACGGACAGGTCCGTTTTCTCGTCCGCGTACGCCAGGATCTCTTCAACGGTGGCCATTCCGTCGCCGCAGGCGCTATGCACGTGAATGTCCGCCTTACCCACGACCGGCGTCTCCGAATCTAGCAGGCGTTTTCGTCATTGTAGCATCCTTTGCCCGCTCCAGCGGATGCTAATGCGCTTCCGCCGCCACGCGCTCCCACTGCCGCGACACCGCTTCCTTAAGAGCGGCGTGCTCCGGCCGCGCTAGCTCCGCGTCCTCCTCCAGAAGGCGCGACGCCTCGTTGCGCGCCAGCTCAATGAGCGGCACGTCCGATAGCTGCGCCACCTTCAAATCGGGCAGCCCGCTCTGTCGCGTGCCGAAGAACTCGCCCGGCCCGCGCAGTCGCAGGTCCGCCTCCGCCAGCGCGAAGCCGTCCTGCGTCCGTTCGACCGTCTGAAGCCTCTCCCGCGCGTCCGGCGCCGCGCTGTCCGATAGCAACAGACAGTAGCTTTGCACGTCGCTCCGCCCGACTCGACCCCGCAACTGATGGAGCTGCGCCAGCCCAAAGCGTTCCGCCGCCTCGACCATCATGATCGTCGCATTCGGGATGTCGACGCCGACCTCGACGACGGCGGTGGAAACCAGGATCTCTAGCGCGTGGTCGCGGAACTCGCGCATGACGGTTTCTTTCTTGCGGGCTGCCAGCCGGCCGTGCAGCAGGCCAAGCCGCGCCTCCGGGAAGACCTCGCTGCTCAGCCGCTCGAACTCCTGCGTCGCTGCCCTCACCGCGACCGTCTCCGACTCCTCGATCAGCGGGCAGATGACGAACGCCTGGTATCCCTGTCGCACCTGTCCGCGAACGAACTCGTACGCCTCGTCGCGGCCGTCCGGCGGCACCCAGCGTGTCGCCACCGGCTTGCGTCCCGGCGGCAGCTCATCGATAACCGAAACGTCGAGGTCGCCGTAGACCGTGAGGCTGAGCGTGCGCGGGATGGGCGTCGCCGTCATGACCAGCACGTGCGGATTGCGTCCCTTCTCCCGCAGCGCCGCCCGCTGCATCACGCCGAACCGGTGCTGCTCGTCGACGACGGCCAGCCCCAGGCGGTGGAAGCTCACGTCCTCCTGTATCACGGCGTGCGTCCCGACGACGATGTCGATCTCGCCGGCGGCGATCTGCTCGCGCAGCTCCCGCTTCACCGACGCCGGCAGGCTTCCCGTCAGCAGCGCAATCGTCAGCGGCTTCGACAGGTAGGGCGGTCTCACAATCGCAACCGTCGCCGTGCGCTCGCTGCAGGAGAAGATGCCGCAGAGCGTGTGGAAGTGCTGCTCCGCCAGGATCTCCGTCGGCGCCATCATCGCGCCCTGCGCGCCGGACGCGACGGCCGCCAGCAACGCCGCCGCCGCAATAACCGTCTTGCCGCTGCCCACGTCGCCCTCGAGAAGTCGGCTCATCGGCCGCTCCGTCGCCAGGTCCGCGAGCGTCTGGGCCATCGCCCGCTGCTGGGCGCCGGTCAGCTCGAACGGCAGCGACGCCGCATACTCGCGGCGCATCTCCTCGGACAGATGCAGCGGCCGCGCCAGCCCCCGCTCCTGCCACTCGCGCTTGCGCTGCAGCACACCGACCTGAATGAGCAGCAGCTCCTCGAACGCCAGGCGACGCCGCGCCGCCTTCAGCGCGTCCCAGCCGTCGGGGAAGTGCATCTGGCGCACGGCATCCGTCCTCGACGGCATCCGGTTGCGCGACAGCATCGACGCCGGCAGCAGCTCCGGTAGGGCGCCGAGGTAGGCGTCCAGCGCTTCCTTCGCCAGCCGCCGCAGCGTGCGTCCCGCCAGCCCGGCCGTCGAATGGTAGACCGGCACCAGCCTGCCCGTGTGCACCAGCTCTTCCGATTCCAGCGGCTCGTACTCCGGGTTCTCCAGCGTCTTCTGTCCCTTGTAGAGCGTCACCTTGCCGGCCAGCACGATCCGCTCGTTCGTCCGAAGCTGCTGCGCAAGGTAGGGCTGATTGAACCAGATCACCCGCATCACGCCGGTCTCGTCGCCGACGAGCGCTTCCGTGCCGCGCATTCGCCGTCCGATCGGCGTGTCGTTGGCGCTCCAGACGCTGCCGATGACCGTCTGCTCCTCGCCGACGATCAGCTCGGCGATGGGCCGGATGCTGGCGAAATCGTTATAGCGACGGGGGAAGAAGAAGAGCATATCCTGAACGGTCGCCACGCCGAGTCGCGCCAGCTTTGCCGCCAGCGCCGCCCGCACGCCGCGGACTGCCGTCACCGGCAACTCCAACGCGGAAACCGCCTCGCCTGGGATAGCGACGGGCTTCGCGACCTGCGGCTTCCGCTTCGAAGGCGCCCTGGTCGCCACCGTCATCGCCGGGGGCCTTTCGACGCCGCCGCTCAGGAGCTGGATGGTCCGCGCCAACCAGCGACGCCGCTCCTCCGGGGGCAGCGAGGCGTAGCCGTGCGTCGGCAGCGCCAGAATCGATTCGGTGACAGGAGAGCGGGGGCCCAGGTTGTCGCGCTGGATGAGGTTCTTGAGGTAGCGGTCAAGGCCTCCCATGACCGCGGTGTCGGCGTGGCCCTTGCGTCGCTCCAGCTCCAGGATCTTACGCAGTTGGGCCTCTGGCTGGTTCAAGTCCCGCTCTTCTCTCCTTCGACAACGGTCATCGCCATCACGCCCGGGCCGCCATGCGTCCCCAGCGTTGGGCCCAGGCGAGCGAGGCGAATCGGAACGCCCGGCAGCCGCTCGCGCGTCCACCCGGCGATGAGCTCCGCGTCCTCCGGCGTCGTAGCGTGCATTATGCCGACATCAACGATATTGGGGTAGGCCATCGCCGTCTCGAACAGGCGCTTGAGACCCGCTGGACGCGTGCGGGCGCGGCTCAGCGGCAGCGACACGCCCTGGATAATAAAGATCGGCTTCAAATGGAGGAGACCGCCCAGGATCGACTCGACCCGGCTGATCCTACCGCCGCGACGCGCGTACTCCAGCGTGTCGAGGAAGCATATCGTGTGCTGGCGTCGCACGACAGACCGCGCGGCCTCCGCGACGTCCGCCAACGGCGCCCCCGCCCTTGCCGCTCGCGCCGCCGCAATCGCCGTGAAGCCGATGCCCAGCGAAGCCGTCTCGGTGTCGATGATTTCGATGGGACAGCGGCTGCTCAAGGAGTCGCGCGCCAGCGTCGCCGCCGCCACGGTGCCGGAGAGCTCCGCGCCGATGTGGACAGAGACGATGCCGTCCGCTTCGCCGGCCAGCCTCTCGTAGACCTGCCGGAACTCGCCGACCGACGGCTGTGACGTGCTGGGAGCGACACGGCTCTCTACAAGCTTCTGGAAGAACTGGTCCGTCGTCAGGTCAACGCCGTCGCGGTATGCCTTGTCGCCGAATAGGACCGACAGCGGCACGCAGACGATGGATAGCTCTTCCAGAACGTCAGGAGAAAGGTCGGACGTGCTGTCCGTCACCACGCGGACGGTCATCGGCCAGAGACTCCCGTGATAGGTGGGTCACTCCAGGGAGACGATGTAGGTGTAATGGGGCTGACCCCCTGATACGACCTCTGTCTCCAGAGAAGGATACATGGCGCGTATCTCAGCCGCCAGCCCTGCCGCGTCCTCTTCAGTCGATTCCGCGCCGAAGTAGATCGTGACGAGGCTCGTGTCCGGCGAGACCGTCTGCCGCAGCGCCTCGAGCACGGCCGCATGCGCCGAGTCGTTCGCCACCGTCAGCTTGCCGTCGACGAGCGCTATCGCCTGGCCAACGCGCACCGGCAGGCCGTCTATCGACGTCGTGCGGATCGCTTTCGTCACTTCTATCGTTCGGACGTCCTGACGCGCCGCCTCCATGAGCTCGGCGTTGGCGTCCAGGTCCTTTTCCGGCCCCAGCGCCACCAGCGCCGCCATCCCCTGCGGCACCGACGTCGTTCCGACGACTCGCACGCGCTTGTGGCTGTGCTTCGCCGCCTGCTGGCCGGCCAGAATGACGTTCTTGTTGTTCGGCAGGATGATCACGTCTTCCTGCCGGCAAGACTCGACGGCGGCCAGTAACTGGCGCGTGCTCGGGTTCATCGTCGCGCCGCCCTGGACGGTTGCCGTAGCGCCCAGGCTGCGGAACACGTCCTTCAGGCCCGCTCCCGACACGACGGCGACGATCCCCACCGCCGCAAGGTCGCCCTCATAGCCGCGGGCGTGGGCAATGAACTGCTCCGCCTGCTCCTCGATGTTGTCGACTTTCACCTGCGACAGCTCGCCCAGCGACCGGCCGAAGGCTATCGCGGCGTCCGGCTGGGCCGTGTGCAGGTGCACCCGCAGCAGCTTCTCGTCGCCGACAACGAGCACCGAATCGCCCATATCCAGCATTCGTTCCAGCACCGACCCGGCGTTCAGCTTCTCGCCGCTCACCAGGAACTCCGTGCAGAAGCCGAAATTGCACTCCTCGCCGCCGTGCAACGCCCCCGTCGCGCGCGCCCATGAGCGCTCCGGGTCCTGCACCGCCAGCGGCGCCAGCGACGCGAGGTCGCCGCGGACGTAGCGCAGCGCCCCTTCCAGCATCACGTACAGCCCCTGGCCGCCGGCATCGACGACGCCCGCCTCCCGAAGCGCCGGCAGCAGGCTCGGCGTCTTCGCGACGGCGTCTTTGGCCGCGTCGACGGCGACGGCAAGGATGGCCTTCAGGTTGCCGCCGAGTTCCTTCGAGCAATCGCGGGCCGCGGCGGCGGCGGCGCGCATGACCGTCAGAATCGTCCCTTCGACCGGATGGGTGACCGCGCGGTCCGCCCGCAGCGTCGCTTCGTCGAGCGCGGCGACGAAGTCCTCACCGCCGAAGCGTTCTTTGTCAGAGAGGCCATCAGCAAAGCCGCGCAGGATCTGCGACAGGATGACGCCGGAGTTGCCGCGCGCCCCCATGAGCGCGCCGCGCGCCATCGCCCCGGCGACCACGTTAGCGGCCTCGCTGCCGCTCTGGTAGGCCTCGTCCATCGTCGCCAGCATCGTCAGGTACATGTTGGTGCCGGTATCGCCGTCGGGGACAGGGAAGACGTTGATGGAGTTGATTGCCTGGGTGTTGCACTCCAGCCAGTGCGTCGCAGCGGCGAACATCTCGCGCAGCTCTTTGCCGGAGTGAGTGGCCGTGGCGCTCCCGCCGCCGCCTGCACGCCTATCCGATTCGATGCTGGTCAAAGGGGAACTTGCCTCCGTGCGCTAGGGCGTGATAGGATCGCCTTCGAATTCTACCAAGAACGGACTCACCCCGTAAAGGATTGCCTTATGGCCGGCAAATGCGATATCTGCGGCAAGACGACCGCTTTCGGACGAAACATCCGTCACCGTCACGCCGGTAGGTGGGGGCGAAAAGCCCCCCGCACGAACCGCACGTTCCGCCCGAACGTCCACAAGCAGACCATCTACGTCGAGGGGCGCGCCGCGAAAGTCAACATCTGCACCCGCTGCCTGCGCACCCGGTCGAAAGCCACCGTCTGACCGCATCGCAATCGTCATCCCGCGGCGACCACGCCCGCGACGCTCTGTCGCAGCGCCGCGATACTCTCCGCGACGCTCCGCGGCTCCTTGAACACCGCCGTGCCCGCCACCAGCACCCGCACGCCCGCTTCGACGCAGCGCGGCGCCGTCTCGGGGGTTATGCCGCCGTCAATCTCCAGCTCCGCCGACAAGCCGCGCTCGTCCAGCAGCTTGCGCAGCCGGCGCGCCTTCGGCAGTACGTGCTCAATGAACTCCTGCCCGCCGAACCCCGGGTCAACGCTCATGACCAGCACCAGGTCGACGTCCGCCAGCACGTCCTCCACCAGCGAGACCGGCGTCCCCGGATTTAGCGCGACGCCCGGACCCACGCCCAGCTTCCGTATCGACGCGATGGTACGATGGACCTGTTGCGTCGCTTCCGGGTGCACCGTCAAGAAGGAAGCGCCCACCTTCGCAAACGCCTCGATGTGCCGCTCCGGCTCCTCGATCATCAGGTGCACGTCCAGCGGCAGTCGCGTCGCGCGCCTTATCGCCTCAACGACAACCGGACCGATGGTGATATTGGGCACGAAATGCCCGTCCATCACGTCGACGTGGATGTAGTCGGCGCCCGCGGCCTCAGCCTCCCGCACCTGCTCGCCCAATCGCAGGTAGTCGGCGGAGAGGATAGACGGAGCGACCTTGATGCCCTCAGCCACCGTTCTCCCCTTCCGCGCGCCGGTCGAGCCGCCGTCGCGCTTCCGCCAGCGCTTCCGCCACGCGATTCGGCGCCGTGCCGCCCGGAACGTCCCGCGCCCGCAGCGACGCCTCGACGTCGAGCTTGAGTATGTCCTCGTCGAACAGCGGCGAGAAGCGCTGGTATTCCTTCAGTGTCAGCTCCGATAGCTCCTTGCTCCTGTCCGATGCGTGTCGCACCAACTTCCCGACCGCCTGGTGCGCCTCACGGAACGGCGTTCCCTTGCGCACTAGGTAGTCCGCCAGGTCAGTCGCCAGCGTGTAGCCCGCCGCTGCCGCCGCCCGCGTTCGCTCGGCGTTGAAGCGGATCGCCGGCAGCATCTCCGCGAAAACGACCAGCGTCAGCAGAAGGCTCTCGTGGGTCTCCAGAAACGGCGCCTTATCCTCCTGCAAGTCGCGGTTATACGCCAGCGGCAGTCCCTTCAGCGTCGTCAGGAGGCCCAGCAGGTTCCCGTAGATGCGCCCCGTGCGTCCCCGCGCCAGCTCCGCCACGTCCGGGTTCTTCTTCTGCGGCATGATGCTGGAGCCCGTCGCAAAGGCGTCGTCGATCTCGATGAAGGCGAACTCCGCCGACGACCAGAGGACGATCTCCTCCGCCAGCCGCGAAAGGTGCATGGCGCAGATGGCCGCGCAGGCCAGGAACTCCGCCACGAAGTCGCGGTCCGACACGGCGTCGATGCTGTTGCGGCTGATGGCGGCGAATTCGAGCTCGTGCGCGACCGCCGCCCTGTCGATGGTGTAGGGCACGCCGGCCAGCGCGCCGCTGCCGAGCGGCAGGACGTCGGTGCGGGCGTAGCAATCCGTGAACCGCTCGAAATCGCGGTCCAGCATCTCGAAGTAAGCCAGCAGATGATGCGCCAGGAGCACCGGCTGCGCCCGCTGGAGATGCGTGTAGCCGGGGATCACAACGTCCTTATTCTGCTCAGCCGCGTCCACCAGCGCTGACTGCAGCCCTTGCAGCGCCAGCAGCAGGTGCGCAATCGCCTCTTTGGCGAACAGACGTAGGTCCGTTGCCACCTGGTCGTTGCGGGAGCGCGCCGTGTGCAGCCGGCCGGCCGCCTCGCCGATCTTCTCCGCCAGCCGCGCTTCGATGTTCGTGTGGACATCCTCGAGCGAGGCGTCGAACGCGAACTCGCCGCGGTCGATCTCTCGCTCGATCTCGCGGAGCCCGCGCACGATGGCCTGAGCGTCGCCTCGGGGGATGATGCGCTGTTTCGCCAGCATGCGGGCGTGAGCGATCGAGCCGCGGACGTCCTGGACGTAGAGCGCGGAGTCGACATCGAGAGAGCTGGTGTAGGCGTCGACAAGAGGGTGCGTCTTGCCGGCGAAACGTCCGCTCCAGGGCTTCCGCTGCCCCTCGCGACGCGGCCGGCGGGGGCCTTCCCGACGATCAGGCATTCCACCGCTCCTTCGGCAGATCAGGCTATGTCGTCGTCATTCTCGCCGATGACGGCGCTTCTGCCAAGCCTAGTCGCGAAACAGCGGCAGCGACATCAGCTCCCGCAGGTCGTCGACGACGAAGTCAGGCGCCGCGACCGCCTCGCCGCTGTCCTCCGGCTCCGTCATGTCCCGCTCGATGTTGCTGTCGCGCGTCCGGCTGTCCCGCTTCCAGATCGTCGTCATGCCGAGCGCCTTCGCCCCCGCTACGTCGGCGCGCAGGGAGTCGCCCACCATGACGACGTGCTCCGCCGGCAGACCGAGCGATTCGAGGGCGTGGGTAAAGATACGCGGGTGCGGCTTCAGATAGCCGACTTCGCAAGAGATGGACAGCACTTCGAAGAAGTCGTCGACGCCGTGATGCCGAAGCTCTTCGCGGAACAGCTCACCACCCAGGCCGCGGTTCGTCACCGAGCCGACGCGATAGCCACGATCCCGCAGCCATTCCAGCGTCTCCAGCACGCCCGGGTAGAGCCGTCGCCCCAGGAAAACACCGCCCAGGTTCCAGGTGTTCCACAACTCTTGCGCTCGCGCGCCGCTGATGACAAGCCCCTTCTCCGCCGCGACGCGCTGGGCCAGCGCCGGATAATCGGGGCTGACCAGATCGCCCCAGTAGGCCGCGTCCGTCTCCTTTTCGACAGCGACGCGGATGTCGCGACCGAGGAAGAACAGATCGCCGTCCGGCTCGACGCCCCAGGAGCGCAGCAGGTCGGATATTCGGTGGACCGTTTCGCCGCGGATGACCTCGATGGGCGGCATCTGAGGAAAATGCCACAGCGTGTCGCCCAGATCAAATAGGACTGCCTGGATCATTTAGCTCCCGGTGTCGTGCGAGTTAGATTCGACGAGCGCCTTCTAGCCGGCGTCAGGCATCAAGCCGCACTCTTCGAGGAGGCGTCGCTCTGCGCCCTCGGAGCGGAATATCTGGCCGGAAAAGTAGATGACGGCCGGCACGTGCCCGTCCCGCTCGATGCACTCTTCTATGAGGTGCTTCCCGGCGACGGAGAGGATGATGCCCCGCTCGTCATCGGACAGGGCCTGCTTCCCCATTTCACCCGCCAGGATGTGCTCGACCTGCATTGTCGTAAGCACCTCGACCTCCTGTGCGGGCTCCTCGGCGTGGAACACCTCGAACTTGCCCATGTGGCAGTCGGGGTCTTTTTCCCTGCAGCCGTAGTAACGGATAACCCAGCCGGAGATCTCCCACGCCATGACGCGTCAACCTCTCTATCCTTTATCGTAACACGACTGCGACGGCGCGGACAGTCGGGTCGAGGCGCACACGGTCAACTCTCCGGGCTGGCGATTCGCAGCGGCTCGCCCGGTTCGGCCAGGAGCTGCGCCCGCGCCTGCACGCGGACGGGCAACCCCCATATCTTGATGAAGCCGACGGCCGCGCTCTGGTCGTACTGGTCGCCCTGATCGTAGGTAGCCAGCGAGTAGTCGTAGAGGCTCTTCGGCGAGCGCCGCCCGACCGGTATCGCCTGGCCCTTGTGCAGCCGCATGCGCACGTCTCCGGTAACGTGGCGCTGGGAGCTCTGCACGAAGGCGGCGAGGTCCTGGTGATAGGCGGTGAACCAGAGGCCGTTGTAGATGAGATCGGCGTACTCCTGGGCGATCCGCGCCTTCATCCGCGCCTGAGGCTTGCTGAGCGTGAGATGCTCCAGCGCCTCGTGCGCCGCGAGCAGGACGGAGGCGGCCGGCGCCTCGTAGATCTCCCGCGACTTGATGCCGACGAGGCGGTCTTCCACCAGGTCCACGCGCCCGATGCCGTGCTCCCCGGCGAGAAAGTTCAGCCGCTTCACCAGCGTCACGCCGTCCAGCCCCTCGCCGTCCAGCGACACCGGAATGCCGTGCGCGAATCCGATCTCGACGTAGGACGGCTCTTCCGGCGCGTCCTTCACCGACCGTGTCAGCTCGTAGATGTCCTCCGGCGGCTCCGTCCAGGGGTCCTCCAGCACGCCGCACTCGATACTGCGACCCCACAGGTTCTCGTCCGTCGAGTACGGGCTCTCCTTCGTGACGGGGATTGGGATGTTGTGCTGCGCGGCGTAGACGATCTCATCTTCGCGCGTCTTCATGTCCCACTCGCGGACCGGCGCGACGATCTCCAGGTCCGGCGCCAGCGCCTGCACGCTCACGTCGAAGCGCACCTGGTCGTTGCCCTTGCCCGTGGACCCGTGCCCGACGGCGGTCGCCCCTTCTTCGCGCGCCACGTCGACCATGATCTTGGAGATGAGAGGCCGGCCCAGCGCCGTCGCCAGCGGGTACTTGCCCTGGTAGACCGCGCCTGCCGCAAGTGCCGGGAACGCGAAA
Source organism: Dehalococcoidia bacterium (assembly GCA_050010555.1). Taxonomy (GTDB): domain Bacteria; phylum Chloroflexota; class Dehalococcoidia; order DSTF01; family JALHUB01; genus JALHUB01. The sequence continues at coordinate 33,082 of JBEKKV010000010.1, read as the reverse complement.
TAGCGGATGAAATCATCCTTGCCGTCGCGCCAGAGGGCTTTTGCGGCCCCGGCGGCCAGCGCCCGCTCCTGCAGCACGTCGAACTCCCTCTCCGTGCCCATGTCGATGTGCAGGGCGATGACGTCGTAGCCGCGTTCTTCTTTCAGCCAGCGGATCGCGACGCAGGTGTCCAGTCCGCCGGAGTATGCAAGCACAATCTTCTTCGCCATCTCACTTCTCCTCCATCAAAGTCTCTGTCTACGCGTCTTCGGAGGCGCCATCCTCTTTGCTCACCCACTCACGCTGGAACGCCGGCTCCGACGCTTTCTCCAGCTCGTTGCCCGCCGTCAGCACGCGCTCCAGTATCGCCAGCCCTTGCTCTAGCTCCGCCTCGCTCACGGTCAGCGGCGGCGACAGGCGCAGCACGTTCGGCCGCACGTTGTTGACGATGAGCCCGCCCCCCAAGCAGTCGAGCACGACCTCTTCCGCGATATCCTGCTTGAACTCGACGCCCCAGAGCATGCCCATGCCGCGCACCGCCTTGATCAGGTCCAGGCGGTCTTCCAACTCGAACAGCTTGCGGCCCAGGAGCTCGCCCTTGCGCGCCGCCTCCGCCGGAATGTCGTTCTCCAGCATGTACTTGACGACCGCGTGGCCCACGCTCGTCGCCAGCGGGTTGCCGCCGAAGGTCGTGCCGTGGTCGCCGGGGACGAAGACGGCGCAGTGCTCCTTCGCCAGCACAGCTCCTATCGGGAAGCCGCCGCCGAGCCCCTTCGCTAGCGTGATGACGTCGGGCTCGACGCCGAAGTGCTCGTAGGCGAAGAGCGCGCCCGTGCGGCCCATGCCCGTCTGCACTTCGTCGAGGATGAGCAGCAGGTTCTGCCGGTCGCACCAGTCGCGGAGGCGGCGGAAGTAGCCCTCGTCGGGCACGATGATGCCGCCTTCGCCCTGGATCGGCTCCAGCAGCACCGCGCACGTCTTCTCCGACGTCGCCTCCTCGATGGCCCGCGCGTTGTTGAAGGGCACGTGGCGGAACCCCTCCGGCAGCGGCGTGAAGGGCGCCTTGTAGCGTTCCGTCCCGCCGGCCGTGACGGTCGCCAGCGTGCGACCGTGAAAGGCGTTGTCGGCGCAGATCACCTCGAAAGCTCCGTGACGGTGCTCTTTCCCCCACTTGCGCGCCAGCTTGAGCGCGGCCTCGACGGCTTCGGCGCCGCTGTTGCAGAAGAAAGCGCGGTCGAAGCAAGAGTTATCGATGAGCAGCCGCGCCAGCTCGAGCTGCGGCGTCGTGTAGACGATGTTCGAGTAGTGCATCAGCGTCGCCGCCTGCTCCCGCACCGCCTGCACGACGGCCGGATGGCAGTGGCCAAGGCTGACGACGACGTGGCCGCCGAAGAAGTCGAGGTACTCCTTGCCGCAGTCGTCCCAGAGACGCGTGCCCTCGCCGCGGACCAGCGTGACGGGCAGCCGCGTGTACGTCGTCATCATGTACTTGCCTGCGATCTCTTGCCAATCAGTCATCTCTGCCTCATTCTAACCCAAGCGCGTTTTCAGGGCTTGCCCGACGCCGGACCGTCGCAGCGAGAACTCTAAAGTTGAAACGGGAACAATATACTGGAGTTGGCGTGGTAGGTAGAATACCATGCTGAAGACATGGAATACGCAAAGCCGCGCTATTCTCGTGAAGAAGTGGATAGGGCCGGGGATATCCTAATATCCACCCTGGATCCTGATGCCCTGGGCGAAGCCCTGGCCGTCGTGAACAATTGGCGTTCGTCGCACGCTTACCCACTCAACACCTTCCAGATGACTCTTCGTGATCGGGCACGACAGGTTGATGCCCAACCAATCGTGTCTCAGAGAATCAAGCGGATGTCCGCCATCACTGAGAAACTCAACCGTTATAGCTTCAAGCTCTCAGAGATGCAGGATATCGGCGGGTGTCGGGCCGTGGTGAGTACCGTACACGAGGTTTATAGGCTTGCGAGAATATACGAAGAGAGGCAAAGTCACTGGAATCACACGCTTGATGACCAAAGGGACTACATAAAGGAACCCAAGGCCAGATCCGGCTACCGAGGGATTCACCTTATCTATCGACACGCCAGCCGTATGCACCCAGATTTCAACGGGCACAAGATAGAGATTCAACTGCGGTCGCAGTTGCAGCATACTTGGGCAACGGCGGTGGAGACGGCGGACGTGTTCCTGAGGCAGGGCCTGAAGGTGAGTCGCGGGCCGGAGGATTGGACAAGGTTCTTCATTCTGATGGGAAGCGCCATAGCTTATATTGAGGGCTGCAAGCCTGTTCCCAGGACTCCCGCCGACAGGAAGGAACTGATCGCGGAGATAGAGCGGTTCGCTGAGCAGTTAGAGATAATGACGAAGTTTAGGAGTTGGGGCCAAGCCCTTAAGATCGTTGAGAATAGTCCCAACGCGTTAAAAAAGGCGCATTACCTCGTGTTGGTTCTCGATCCGCGGAACAACTCGATCGCTGCCTGGGGTTACAAGGCTGCGCAATCGGAGGCAGCCACCGAGCAATACTTACTCTTGGAGAAGAACAAGCCAGAGGGAGGCGATGTCGTCTTGGTTTCAGTGGAGCACGCCGCCGACTTGCAACGCGCTTACCCCAATTATTTCTTGGACACCAATGCTTTCGTCGAGCTGGTGGCACGAGTCATGCGAGATCGGGCCTAATAGAACGAATCCATTGGCGGTCCTGCTTGTGCGCTGGCTGGCGGCCGTCAGCCGACCCGCGTTCCGGCGACTTGTCCTTCCAACGCCGACCGCAGCGCGCCGGGTTGACGGCCATCCATGATGAGCGCCGCGCATCCCGCCGCCGCCGCTTTCACGCACGCTTCGACTTTCGGCAGCATGCCACGCGTTATCGTCCCCGCGGCGACCAGCGATTCGACGTCCGCCGCCGAAAGACGCTCCAGCGTCCGGCCGTCGCTGTCGAGCACGCCGGGGACGTCGCTCAGGAACGCCAGCACGTCCGCATCGAGGGCGATCGCGACCTCACCGGCCACGGTGTCGGCGTTTATGTTAAGCAGTTGCGGCCCGTCGCGCTCGATTCCGATGGGCGCGATGACCGGTATGTAGCCGCCGTCCAGAAGCGTCGCCAGCAGCGACGCATCGACGCGCTCGACCTCGCCCACGAAGCCAAGCTCCGCCCGCCTTCGCGCCGAGATGCAGGCGCCGTCCGCGCCGCTGAGCCCGACCGCCTTCCCGCCGATCGCGTTGATGCCGGCGACGAGCTGCTTGTTGACCAGTCCGGCCAGCACGGCCACCGCCACCGGCAGCGCGTCTTCGCCGGTGAAGCGCAGGCCCTCGACGAAGCGCGACTCGACGCCGTGGACGTCCAGCCAGCGGCTCAGCATGTCGCCGCCGCCGTGAACGACGACAACCCGCTGCTCTTCGCGCTGCAACGCAACGATGTCGTCGAGCGCCGCGTCGCGGCTGTCCCAGGTGCTCCCACCCACTTTGACGACGATGGTCTCCGACAAGAGCTCATCCAAGAGAGTTGATTCCGCCAATAGTCTCTTCCTACGTCGTGTATTCGCTGTTGATGCGCACGTACTCTTCCGTCAGGTCACAGCCCCACGCGGTCGCGACGGCGCTGCCCAGTCCCAGGTCGACGCGGATGCGCACTTCGGGCGCGTTGGTCGCCGCGCCGACGGCCTCCTCATCGTACGGCAGCAGACGGCCTTCCTGGAACAGGCAGAAGCCCTGCCAGAAGAGGCTGGTCCGGCTTTCCTCTGCGTCCGCCCCGCTTCGCGCGACGGCAGCCAGCACTCGCCCCCAGTTGGGGTCGTTGCCGTAGACGGCCGACTTCACGAGTGGCGAGCCGGCGACTGTCCGGGCGGCAATCCGCGCGTCGGCCAAGGTCTTCGCGCCGGCGACTTCGACTTCGATGAGCTTGGTCGCGCCCTCTCCGTCCCGGGCCATACCCTTCGCCAGCGCGACGCACACGCGCTCCACGGCTTCGCGGAACTGCGTCGCGCCTTCGACGCCCTCGCCCAGCGCCGACCCGCCGCCGAGACCGTTCGCCAGGATGATCACGCTGTCGTTCGGGCTGCTGTCGCCGTCAATGGTCATCATCTCGAACGACACGGCAGCCGCCTCCCGCAGGGTCCCCTCAAGGAACGCCCGCTCGACCGGCGCGTCGGTGGTCACGAAGGCAAGCATGGTCGCCAGGTTCGGATGGATCATGCCGGAGCCCTTGGCGCAGCCGCCGACACGGTACTCGCGCTCGCCGACCGCGAAGACGGCCGCCGCCTGCTTCGGCACGGTGTCGGTGGTCATGATGGCGCGGGCAAAGCGCTCGCCGCCGTCGGAATCGAGCGCAATCGAAGGCAGCGCCGCGCGAATCTTTTCCATGGGCAGTCGATGCCCGGTGACGCCGGTGCTCGCGACAAGGACGTCGGACTCGGCGACGGGAAGCTTGCTTGCAGTCCGATCGCCGCTACCAGCGAGGCGGAGGTGGCTTGCGGCCAGACGTGCCATCTCCTCAGAATCGCGGTAACCTTCGGCGCCGGTGTACGCATTCGCGCAGCCGGCGTTGGCTATCACCGCCTGCGCCCGTCCGTCGATAAGGTTCCTCTGCGACAGCACCACCGGCGCCGCCCTGAAGGCGCTGCTCGTGAAAAGGCCTGCCGCCGCGCACGGCGCCTTTGAGAAGAGGAGCGCCAGGTCATCGCCGCTGCCGCTCTCTCGCAGTCCGGCCGCGACCGCTCCCGCTACGAAACCGCGCGGAAACGTCACACCAACTTCGACGCTGCTGCTTCGTTCAGCCATGTGCCTCGGTTCACCGACGGGATGACCAAAAGTCGTAGCCGAGACCTTCCAGTCTCGGCGCTCATCATTGGTTGAAAGCGACGACGCCAGCCGCTAAGGATAGAGGCCAAGCCCTTCCAGACCCGCCGTTTCCGGCAGACCGAGCATCACGTTCATGCTCTGAATCGCCTGCCCCGACGCGCCCTTCACCAGGTTATCGATGCAGCTCACCACAACCAGCCGCTCCGTCCGCTCGTCGACCGTCGGACAGACCGCGCAATAGTTGCTCCCGCGCACGTGCTTCGTCTGCGGCGCCGCCTCGACCACCCGCACGAACGGCTCGTCGTGGTAGAACTCCTGGTAGGCCTCGCGCACGCCCTTCTGACCAAGGCTCCGCCCCTTCTCCGAGAGGACGGCGTAAGCGGTCGTCAGAATGCCACGCACCATGGGCAACAGGTGCGGCACGAATGTGACGCGACACGACTCGCCCGCCAGCAGCGACAGCTCTTGCGCTATCTCCGGCATGTGCCGGTGCCCCGACAGCGCATACGCCGATATGCCTTCGCCCGCCTCCGCAAGCATCGTGGCCACCGCCGGCGAACGCCCCGCGCCGGAAGCGCCCGACTTGCTGTCGACGATAACGCTCTTCTCGATGAGGCCCTTCGCCACAGCCGGCGCCAGCGCCAGTATCGCTCCCGTCGGATAGCATCCCGGGCTGGCGACCAGCCGTGCGCCGGCTATCTCCCGTCGGTGCAGCTCCGGCAGCCCGTAGACCGCCTGCTGCAGCAGCTTCGGCCGCGGGTGCTCTACGTTGTACCAGCGTTCATACTCCGCTGCGTCTTTCAGGCGAAAGTCCGCGCTAAGGTCAACAACGAATTTGCCGCGGTCGATCCACGGCAGCAGCAGCTTCGCGGCGACCGCGTGTGGCAGCGCCGCCAGCACGACATCGACGTCGCTCAGCTCGTCGCAGATCGTCAAATCAATCGGCGCAAGATGCGGATAGAAGTCGCCGAGCCGCTGCCCGATGCACTCAGCGCTGGCCACCGACTCCAGTCGCACGTGCGGGTGCCCGTAAAGCAGCCGCGCAAGCTCCCCGCCGGCATATCCCGTCGCGCCCATTATTCCTACGGTCGTCAACACTCCCCTCCGATTCGATGGTTGTAGGGGAGGACTTTAGCCCTCCCGCGTCCAACGACAGCGCCACAACCGGACAATGTGGCCCATTCCAGTTCGAAGTCTCAGTATAGCGTCGCTGCGTCCTCGCGGGCAAGGAATGATCGCTGTGCGACGCTTGGTGGGCGTCGGCCCTGAGGCATCGCCTCAGGGCGCGGCGGCCGCGCTGAGCGATGGATAGAACTCCGCCGCCGACGGACAATGGCGCCCCAGGCTGCACTCCGGGCAGCGCGGCCGCCGCGCGACGCAGGTGCGACGACCGTGAACGATGAGGTGCATATGGAACGCATACACTTCCTCCGGCGCCAACCGTGCCTGCCACAGCGATTGCGCCTGCGTCGCCGACGCCCCCGCCGGCGCCAGTCCCAGCCTTAGCAGCACTCGATGGACGTGCGTATCAACCGGGAACGCCGGCCGTCCCAGCGAGAACAGCAGCGCCACCGCCGCCGTCTTCGGGCCCACGCCCGGCAGCGACTGCAGCCACGCCTCCGCCTCGTCCAGCGGCATCTCGCGCAGGAACGACAGCTCGAACCCGTCGCGACGCCGCAGGATCTCCGCCAGCATCGCCTTGATGCGCAGCGACTTCGTTGGCGCCAGCCCGCCTGGGCGTATCGCCTCCTCCACCTCCTCCGCCGGCGCCTCGACGACCTCCTGCCAGGTCCGGAAAGCGCCCTTCAGTTGCGCGAACGCCCGCTCCGAGTTCGTGTCCGACGTGTTTTGCGACAGGACGCCCAGCACCAGCTCATCCAGCGGATCGCGAACCGGCCGCTGCGGCAGCTCGCCGTACTGCGCGCTCAGCAGCGCGATGACCTCTTTCGGCGTCAGCGCGTCCAACTTGGCCTCCGCCGCCGATTCTAGCATGCGGCGACGCTGGCGCTAAGGAGCCGATTGTCCTTCGGTCGCGCCTCCGCACGGAACCATCGAACCCGCTACGAAGGCTGCTCCGCTGGGCGAGTCGGCGGGACACAGGTTAACGCGCGCCGCCCCGACGATAGGCCCGGCCTTGCCCTGGAACACCGTCATCACCACATCTCGGTTGCCCGGCTGTTCGGACGCTGAAGGAGAGTTCTGAAGCTGCGCGTAAACGGCGATTGTCCCGCCCGGCAGGTCGGTATCCGAGATCATCCAGACCGTCGAAGGGGCTCTAACATCGCTGGCCGACACCAAACCCGTGGTCGTCAGATAGTTCATGGCGGCATCCCGCATTGCTACCGCAGCCGGCCTGTCCGCCAACTTGTAGTCACAAGTGTGAAGCGCACTATCCGCCGCCATAAGGTATAGCGGCGTTACAGCCTCGAAGTCGGGCGGCAGGTCCGCCGGGTCACTCGAGCCCGCGACGTAGAGCCGGTCGAAGCCGAGAGCCGAAAGGGCGGGACTTGAACTCGCGAGCAGCGGCCCTGCGACCTTGCCGCCGGGGGCAGCCGTGGCGGCAGGAAGCCGGACCAGATAACCGGATTGAAAACGGGTAACCGGTGAACAAGACATCCTGCTCTCCGGCCCCGCCGCGTAGAAGTTCACGCTCGCGGCTCCAGCAATAGGACCGTCTTTACCCTGAAACACGGTCATGACTACGTCGACTCCATCGAAGGGCGAAGGCGTTTGAATCAGCGTATACACCGCGACCAGACCGTTCGGCAGACTGTCATCCGACACGTACCATTGGGTTGAACCATCCGCCAACTTGGCTTCCGACACGGTCCCCGTGCTCGTCAAATACCCGATTGCCGCATCGCGTATCGCCGTCGCGCCCGGCGGGTCGGCCAGGTCAAAATTGTCGGTGCAAAGGCTGGGGTCTGTGGCCTCCAGGTAAAGGGGAGCTACTACTTCGGCGCCGGCCGGCAGGTCGGCAGGATCGTTAGAGTCGGACACATACAGTTGGTCGAGACCCAGCGCGGCGAGAGCAGGATTCGCCTCCGCCAGGAAGGGAGCCGCGACGTGCGGCGTGAAAGCCGCATCCGGCGGAAGCCGCACAAGATATCCGCCAGTGAACCGATCGCCTTCCGGGCAGACGGTGGGAGATTCCGTCGGCGGCGTCAGCGTCGGCAGCGTATCGTAGACGCCGCTGCCCGATTGGATTCGGCCGTCCATCAACGACGCGAGCCGCCAGTTCTCCTCGACGCTCAGGTCCGGCGAGCCCAGGGTGTTTAGGTCGACCACGACTCTCCCTCGACGGAAAATGATGCGGACAGACGTCTCATACGTCTGAGGGTCGGGCCCTTGCACAGCTTTGAGCGTCAAGCTCTCGTCGCCGATGGATGAAGGCACTTCCTCATAACCGCTTTCCGAGCCGCGCGCGCTGTCCTCTGACTGAAGTAAGTAGTCGTGCGCCGCTTCCGGGCTGCTCAGCACCGTCACCGGAGCATACAGCTCGAATATGCCGTGATGGGTGGAGACAAAGGGCCCCTGGACAGGTCGCCAGGGCTGGGGAGTTGTCCCCGGCTCGACGTCGTCAACGTATGGATCATACCCTTCGGCTCGCGCCTGGGCATCGATTTGAGCCCGCCCTTCTCCTGTATAAGCCTCATTCGTCAGAAAGCTGCTCATCGCGCACGCCAGTATGTCCCCCGGGCCCGGCCCTATCTGCCCGAGACCGTAACCGCACGGGCTAACGCCGCCGCTGCCGGTGAAGCCGGGCATGTCGTCCTGCGTCAGGACCACCAGTCCGGCCAGCGCCTCGGAGGCAGTCGATCCGCCTGCCGCTTTCGAGCCGCCACCGCATCCCGTGAGCACCGGCATTAGCGCCACCGCAAGCAAGACCAAGAACAGGAGCTTCCTCATCGCCTCCTCCTTTCCCAGTGCGTGCCGGCAGCAAGAGAGGTTTCGAATGAAGCGCTAGAATACTAATCCCGCGCTCCCGCGCGCGTCAACGTCGTCGACCGAAAGGCGTCCCCGCGACGCGCTGTCCTGTCGCTCCGATAATGACCGATGTATAATTCGCTCATCGCGCCGGGGTATGTAGCTTCGATTCCAACGGCGCAAAAGGAACGACGATGTCGCGAGAAGAGGTCCGCCTCACCAGCCTCGCCTCCTGCGCCGGCTGAGCGGGGAAGGCGGGAATCGCCCTCCTGGCGCAGGTCCTGCGCCCCCTGACCGAAGCGTTCCGGCCCGAAGAGCACCCCGACTTGCTCCTCGGCCTGGACGGCCTCGACGACGCCGCTGTCTATCGCGTCAGCGACGAGCTTGCTGTCGTCCTAACGGTCGACTTCTTCGCGCCCGTCGTCGACGACCCCTACACCTATGGCGCCATCGCCGCCGCCAACGCCATGAGCGACGTCTACGCAATGGGCGCCGAAGTCCTTCTCGCCCTCAACGTCGTCGGCTTCCCGGAGGACCTGCCACCCTCGATACTGGCGGAAATCCTCCGCGGCGGTGCGGCCAAGGTCGCCGAGGGCGGCGGCGTCATCGCCGGCGGCCACACGATTTACGACGCCGAGCCGAAGTACGGCCTCTGCGTCATGGGCGCCGTCCATCCCAATCGCATCGTGACCCGCGCTGGCGCCAAACCCGGCGACGTCCTCTACCTTACGAAACCGCTCGGTACTGCGATCATCCTCACCGCCGACGAACGCGACCAGGCGGACCCCGCGCGCGTCCGCGCCGCCGTCGACAGCATGCTCGCCCTCAACCGTCACGCCTCTCACGTCGCCTGCTCGTCCGGCGTCGATGCCATGTGCGACGTGACCGGGTTTGGCCTTCTCGGCCACGGCTCCGAGATGGCGAAGGCCGGCGGCGTTGGCCTAGAGATCGAAGCGAGCCATCTGCCGCTCCTGCCGGGCGCCCTCGACTACGCCCGGGCCGGCATCGGCACCGGCGGCGGCGCCCGCAACCGCGAAGCCCTCGACGGAACGGTCGTAATGGACGATGATATCGAAGAGGCGATGGCCCAGGTCCTGTACGACCCGCAAACGTCCGGCGGCTTGCTCATCGCCCTTCCGGCGGAGCGCGGCCCCGCGCTGGAGCAGCGAATGGCTGCCGACGGCCTCGGCTGCTGGCGGATCGGCAAGGTGGTCAGTGGATCAGGAGTGAAGGTGGTGCCATGAAGCGATACGCTGCCGCAATCGTCGCGACGCTCGCCGTGGTCGCCGCCTTCCTCGCTGCCTGTGGCGGCGGCGGCTCCAGCACACCTGCTGCTACGACGGGACCGCTACCGCAGCCGGACGCCATCTTGTCGAAGGCCGTCGACTCGTTCCAGGCGATGAAGACGTTCCACTTCCGCCTGGAGCACGAAAACGGCGGCTCTCCCATTCCGCCCGGCCTGACGCTCATTACCGCCGACGGTGACGTCATCGTCCCCGACCGCATGTCCGCCAAGCTCGACGCCAAGGCCGGCCAGCAGACAGTCAACGTCCAGGTCATCGGCATCGGCGACCAGGGCTGGATAACGAACCCCTTCAGCCGCCAGTGGCAGCCGCTGCCCTCCGGCACGTCGATCAAGGACATCTTCGACCCGACGCAGGGCGTCAAGGCGATCATCGGCTCGTTGCAGAACGCGCAGGTCACCGCCGAAGAAGATGTGGACGGTACGCCCTGTTACCGCATCGAAGGGACCGTCCCGTCTGAGGTCCTTCAGGCCGCGGCGCCCATCGCCAAACCCGGCCTTACTGTCGGCATCAAGGTCTGGATCGGCACCGACGATTCGCTGATCCACCAGGTCTACCTGATAGGCCCCATCGCTCCCGACGAGCCGAGCAACATCGTTCGCCAGCTCATGCTCTCGAAGTTCAACGAAGACATCAGCATAGACGCGCCTGAGTGATGTTGTCCGAAAGCGAAACCCCGGCCATAGAGCGTCCCGCCCTCGCGCGGCCGCTGGCGATCCCGACCAACTGGCTGCTCATCGCCGTCGGCTTCGCCGTCTTCCTCGGCGCCATGGACCAGACGGTCGTCGTCACGCTGCTGAAGCCGATAATGGACGGCGTCAACGTCCCGGTCGACCAGTTCTACCGCACGGCCTGGATCGTCAACGGCTACATCCTCGGCTACGTCGTCGCGATGCCGCTGATGGGCCGCGTCGCCGACGTCTACGGCCACCGACGCATGTTCCTGGTTGCCCTCGGCATCTTCGTCACCGGCTCGCTCTGGGTCTCCGTCTGCCAGACCCTGAACATGCTCATCGTTGCCCGCGCCGTGCAGGCGCTCGGTGCCGGGACGCTGGTCCCCGTCTCGATGGCAATCGTCGCCGAGCACGTCCCGCCGGAGCGACGCGTCCTCAGCTTCGGGCTGCTCGGAGCCGCGGCGGAAGGCGGCGGCCTGCTCGGCCCGCTCTGGGGCGGCAGCCTGGTGCAGCTCCTCGGCTGGCGAGGCCACTTCTGGATCAACGTCTTGCTCGTCATTCCCGTGGCCATCGTCGTCCTGAGGTCCCCGCCGGACCACGACCGTCGCCGGGCGTCCGTCGACTACCTGGGCGGCCTGCTCCTCGCCGGCGCGCTGACGACTCTCGCCGTCGCCCTGACGGACGACCCCGTCGCCGCCCGGCCGATCTGGCTGACCGTGTCGCTCTATCTCTCGGCCATCCTATTCTTCGCGGCCTTCGTCTGGCGCGAGCGCGTAGCCCAGACGCCAATGCTGGCCCTTTCGCTGTTCCGATCCGTCGCCTTTGCCGCCGGTAACTTCACGCACATGCTGATGGGCGGCGGCCTGATCGTCGCCATGGTTTCCGTGCCGGTATTCACCATCGCCGTGCTGGGCGGCTCCTACTTCCACGGCGGCCTGAACCTCATGCGATTGACCGTCATGCTGCCGGTCGGCGCCATCGCGGGCGGCTATCTGGGCGGCTGGCTGGGGTACCATCGGACCACGGCGATCGGCATGGCGCTCAGCTCGCTGGGCTTCTTCCTCATGCACCTCTGGAGCGCGAACATCGCCGATCCATGGTTCACGCTGAACCTGATGCTCACCGGCCTGGGCTTCGGGCTCGTGATTGCGCCGATAAGCGCCGCCGTCGTCAACTCCGTCGCCGAGCAGGAGCGCGCGACCGCCTCCGCCCTGCTGACGGTGATGCGACTCGTCGGGATGCTCATCGGCGTGGCTTTGCTGACATCGCGAGGCCTGGGGCACTTCTACCAGCTTGCCGGCGGCGTCCCCCTGAACGACCCGAACTACAAGACGGACCTATCGGGCCTGGAAGTTAGCACCTTCAGCAGCACCTTCCTCTGGGCGTCAGGCGTATGCCTGGCGGCGACGATACCGGCGCTGCTGATTGGACGCGGCGTCGCGCGTCGCTTCAAGTGGACGGAGATCTGGCGCGCGCCCCACTAGGACCCCAACCTCAACGTGAGTGCCCGCTCCCACACGACCTCTTATGGCGTGGTATAATCGCCCGCAATGAAGACGCCAGGGAGCTACACTTGGAGGCCAATTGTTGCCACCTGCATCGCATTGGCCTCCCTCACTGCGCTCGCCAGTTGCGGGTCCTCTCAGCACGCCAGCCTCACCTCGCCGGACGTGCTGGCCAGAGTGGAACAGGCTCTTCAGTCAACCGGCAACGTCACCCACTTGGTCATGGACGACCGCAGAGGGATCAGCGTCGAAGTTTGGCTGGACCCGGCGAATCAGAGGGCCCGCGCCGACAGCACCACGACAGCCGCACTGATTACAGAGGGCTACGATCCAAGACCGGCGGGTTATCGCATTAGCGAGATCATCGCCAACGGGAGGACGTACGACGAAATCCCCAGTCTCTCGTCCGCAAACACGCCTGACGAATCTCTTTCGCTAGCATTGCCATGGTTTGTTTCTAGCGACAAAGCCGATACTCCTGCGGTTCAGTATTCAACAGTCACTCGAGGGCGCGCTGGCGGAAAGGACGTCCTCACGGTCAACGAGGTGGCGGATGCCGGGATTGACGTTCCTTTCGCCGTATGGCCTACTGACTCACCGTTTTTGTGCCCGTTGCAAAGGACACTAACGGTCGACGCCTCGTCATATCTCCCGGTGTCTCTGGATGTGACATTGCTGTGTCAACAGGAGAGATACCCGACGGACTACGAGTATCAGATAATCTATTCCAGCATCGAGTTTCTGGACGAAGGAACCCTTCCTGACGCCCAGTTCTCGCCTGAGGCCGTGCGAGATAGCATAATCGGCGAGGAGCTGGCCGCCCTGAAAGCCAGTCCATTCGACGTGTACTGGCTGGGCAGCGTTCTCCCCGCTAGTTTGAAAATCAACGGCGACGACGGCCTGTCCGACGCGCGCGCTAACTGGCCGAGCCAAGACGGCGAAGTCGCTTACTTTGACTATAGCCCAGTCCACTCATCTCCAGGCGGCCTTGGCATTTATGAGTGGCCGAAGGGCGACGAGGGTCTATTCTGCACGACAGAGTGGCCGGTTTCCGGCACCGCGGAGGTAGTGACGAGGTTCGGCCCAGCGCTCTTTTGTGATGCGCAGGAGCAGCAACTCGTGTTCACCATCGGGAATACGATGGTGCGCCTCGAATACGGCCTCAACAACGGGCCACAGTGGTTCATCGATCGCGCGAATGCTCTGGTCCCCCTCAAGTGAAGAGGCCCCCTGGCCCGGTAGAGTCACTCACATCGCCCGCAGGAGAGCGATCCGCTTCTCGATCGGCGGATGCGTCGAGAACATGTTGTTCAGCCAGCTCGAGTGCTCGTTCAGCGGGTTGGTGATGTACAGATGCGCCGTCGCCTTGTTCGCCTCCGCCAGCGGCTCGTTGTCCTTCTCGATCTTCTCCAGCGCGCTCGCCAGCCCCTCCGGATAGCGCGTCAGCAGCGCCCCCGACGCGTCGGCCAGGTACTCCCGCTGCCGTGACAGCGCCAGTTGGATGAGCGTCGCCGCTATCGGCGCCAGTATCGCCGCCAGCAACGCTATAGCGTAGATGATGATCACCGCCGAGCCGCCGTTGCGACCGCGGTTGCCCGCCCGACTGCCGGCGCCCCAGATCGTGAAGCGGAACATGAAGTCCGACAGCAGCGCCACGACGCCGATCAGCACCACGACCACCGTCATCAGCCGGATGTCGTAGTTGCCGATGTGCGACAGCTCGTGCGCGATCACGCCCTCCAGCTCCAGGTGGTCCATCTTCTGCAGCAGACCGCGCGTCACGCAGACGACGGCGTGATTGGGGTCGCGACCCGTCGCGAAGGCGTTGGGCGCCCGGTCTTCGATGACGTACAGCTTCGGCATCGGCAGGCCGGCGGCGATGCACAGGTTCTCGACGCTGCGGTAGTAGTCAGGCTCTTCTTCCTTCGTCACCGGATGCGCCTGCGAGATCGCCAGCGTCACGTTCGTCGAGCTGTAATAGCTGAACATGGCGTAGATGATGACCGGGACGATGAGGATCGGCGCGAAAGCCAACGGGAGCCCCAGCGCAACGCCGACCGCCACCAGCGCCCCACCGATGACGATGACGAACACCAGCAGCAGGAAGAACGTGTTGCGCCGGTTCTCGCCGATGCGGTCGTAGACGAGGACTTGCTTTTGTTCGGCCATGCGTCGTTACGCCGGCGGCTGCGTCGGCGGCTCCGACGGCGGCGCGGTCGGCTGCACCGGCGGCCCTGACGACGAACCGGACTGCGTCGGCGGGCCAAAGGCGACATGCGGGACCTCGCGCGCCTCTTCCTCCGCCTCGAAGAACTCGAACGGCTTCAGCCCCATCATGTTCGCGATGAAGACGTTCGGCATCACCTGAATGCGGGCGTTGAAATCGCTCACGTTCGTGTTGTAGAACTGGCGCGCGTAGGCGATCTTCTCCTCGATGTCGGTCAGCTCGCTCTGTAGCTGCTGGAAGTTCTCGGTGGCGCGCAGTTGCGGGTAGTTCTCCGCCACCGCGAACAGCGACCGCAGCGTCTGGGTGAGCATGTTGTTCGCCGCCGCCGCTTCCGCCGGGCCCGTGGCGTTTTGGAGCGCCGCGCGGGCGTTAGTGACCGCCTCGAACGTTCCGCGCTCGTGTTCTGCGTAGCCGCGCACCGTCTCGACCAGGTTGGGGACGAGATCGGCGCGTTTCTTGAGCTGCACGTCGATGCCGGACCACGCTTCCTGCGTGCGCACCCGCGACCTGATGAGCCCGTTGTAGATGCCCAGCAGGATCAAGCCTGCCAGCACGATTATCGCCACTATGACGATCAAGACGATGACCATGGTGTTACCTCCTCGGCGTCATGCCTTCTGCCGCAATTCTAGCAGAGCCGATCGCCTCCAACAATCCGTCGACCCCCGCTTGCATTTCGACGCCGACTTCGCTAAATATATAGTGTTAGCACTCTTCCCCAGGGAGTGCTAAAGCTTGCCTGCCGATTCGACGTGACCCGTCGACAGGCGTGCCCGCATGAATATCCAGTACAAGACCGTCCAAAGGAGCAGCACATGGCAAAGCAGCTACGCTTCGACCAGGAAGCCCGTCAGTCGCTCAAGAACGGCATCGACGCCCTCGCCGACGCCGTCAAGATCACCCTCGGCCCCAAGGGGCGCAACGTCGTCCTCGACAAGAAGTTCGGCGCCCCGACCATCACCAACGACGGCGTCACCATCGCCAAGGACATCGACCTCGAAGACCCCTTCGAGAACATCGGCGCCCAACTGGCGAAAGAGGTCGCCTCCAAGACCAACGACATCGCGGGGGACGGCACGACGACCGCGACGGTGCTGGCCCAGGCAATCGTCCAGGAGGGGCTGAAGAACGTTGCCGCCGGCGCCAGCCCCATGGCCCTCAAGCGCGGCCTCGAGCACAGCGCCCAGACCATCGTCGAAACGCTGAAGGCGAACGCCACGCCCGTCACGACCCGCCAGCAGATGGCGCAGGTCGCCTCCATCTCCGCCAATAACGACGAGGTCATAGGCAACCTCATCGGCGAGATCATGGAGAAAGTCGGCAAGGACGGCGTCATCACGGTCGAGGAGTCGAAGGGCATCGCCACCGAGGTCGAGTACGTCGAGGGCATGGCCTTCGACCGCGGCTATATCTCGGCTTACTTCGTCACCAATCCCGAGAAGATGGTGGCGGAGATGGAGGACGCCTATATTCTGGTCACCGACAAGAAGATCTCCGCCATCGCCGACATCCTGCCGGTGCTGGAGAAGCTGCTCCAGGTTAGCAAGAACTTCCTCATCATCTGCGATGACTGCGATGGCGAGGCGCTTGCGACTCTGGCCGTGAACAAGCTGCGCGGCACCATCAACGTCATCGCCGTCAAGGCGCCCGGCTTCGGCGACCGCCGCAAGGAGAACCTCGGCGACCTCGCTGCGCTAACCGGCGCGCAGGTCATTAGCGAAGAGCTGGGCCGCAAGCTTGAGTCTGTCGGCGTCGAGGATCTCGGCCGCGCCCGCCGCATCGTCGTCACCAAGGACGAGACGACGATTATCGAAGGCAAAGGCGCGCCGAAGGACGTGCAGGGGCGGGTCGCCCAGATCAAGGCCGCCCTCGACACGACCACGTCCGACTGGGACCGCGAGAAGCTCCAGGAGCGCCTGGGCAAGCTGGCCGGAAGCGTCGCCGTCATCAAGGTCGGCGCCGCCACCGAGGTCGAGCTCAAAGAGAAGAAGCACCGCGTCGAGGACGCCCTTTCCGCCACTCGCGCCGCCGTCGAGGAGGGCATCGTGGCCGGCGGTGGCGTCGCTTTCATCAACTCCCTGCCCGCGCTCGACAAGCTGAAACTGGAGGGCGACGAGCGGACCGGCGTCAACATCCTGCATCGCGCCCTCGAAGAGCCGCTGCGACGCATCGCCATCAACGCCGGCAAGGACGGCTCGGTTATGGTGCAGAAGGTCAAGGAGATGAAGAAGGGCGAGGGCTACGACGCCGCCAAAGATGAGTACGGCAACATGGAGAAGAAGGGCATCATCGACCCGCTGAAGGTGACGCGGGCCGCCCTGGAGAACGCCATCAGCATCGCGGGCATGGTGCTGACGACGAACTGTCTGGTGACCGACATCCCGGAGAAGCAGCCGGCGATGGGCATGCCACCGCAGCCGCCGATGTACTAGCGACGATTAACTGCAAACGGAGAGGCCGAGCTAGCGCTCGGCCTCTCCGTTTGCCACGGCGTTCATGGGGCAGGCGTAGCCGTCGGTTCGAGACTCTTGCAGGCCTGGCTATCCTTGAACGCTTGCGAGTAGTTGTCGGGCAACTGCTGCCATATGTCCTGTATGCTCGACATATCGTTCTCTGAGGCCTGGACTGTCGCCACCGCCTCGTCCTGTGGTTCGCCCAGCGCGCCCTGAATCGTCGCGGCCGCATCGCCGGCCTTCTGGTACGCATCGATGATCTGCGCGTGCATCTCCGCCATGTCCGAGGGCGGCTGGACGTTCTTCAGGTCCGCCGCGATTGAAAGATCGATTGACGAGACGGCAGAGAGCGCCTGCCTCGTGGCATCTGTGTTGGAGCTCGCTAGATTCCCCATGTCCAGGTTGCCCGCGCCGGCAGGGACGCCTGACAATTCGTCGAGATGCTTCGTCAGAGCCCCGCAGACGGCGTTCGCGTAGGAGTCAGGCGAATCGGTCTTCGTCGTCGACGAGCCGCCGCCGCAGCCAACCGCCGTCGCCGCCAGCGCCATGATGGCGACGGCCGCAACAAACATCCCGCTCGCCGGTATCCTACGCATGTGACACGTCCTTTCGTTGCTCGCTCGAACAGTACGGCTCCCCTCATTCCCTGTCAAGGCGGCGGCCCCTTGTCCCATCCTTCGCCCGCGGTTACAGTCTGAGCGTGAGCGGAAGGAACCAACTCCCTGTCGGCGGCATCGACCTCGGTGCCACGAAGATACTCTCCGTGGTCGTCTCCCACGCAGGCGACGTGCTGGCCGAGGACATACGCCCCACCGAAGGCGTTGAAGGCCCCGACGCCGTCATCGCCAACATGACCGCTTCCCTGCGACAGGCGATGGCGAGCGCCGGCATCGACCGGCTCGCGGCCGTCGGCGTCGACGCGCCCGGGCCCGTCGATTACGAGCGTGGCGTCGTCACCGAGGCCCCGAACCTGCCGGTCTGGCACGACGTCCCGCTGGCCCCGCTCTTCAGCAAGGAGTTCGGCGCGCCCTGCGCCCTGGAGAACGACGCCAACGCCTCCGCCCTCGCCGAGCACCGCTGGGGCGCCGGTCGCGGCTCCCGTCACATGCTCTTCCTCACGGTCAGTAGCGGCGTCGGCGGCGGCATTATCGTCGACGGCGCCCTCTACCGCGGCGCTTCGGGCGCGGCCGGCGAAGTGGGCCACATGACAATAAACGCCCGCGGCCCCCGCTGTGGCTGTGGTCGACGCGGCTGCCTGGAGATGTACGCCTCCGGACTCGCCATCGCTAGGCGCGCCCGCCGTCTCGTCGCGCGCCACCCCGACTCGCTCATCGCCATGCTGGCCCGCGAACAGCCGCTGACCGCGAAGCTCGTCCAGCAGGCCGCCGAGGATGGCGACGACGGTGCGGAGGAGCTTATCAACGCCGCGGGCTACGACCTGGGCATCGGCCTCGGCAGCCTCATCAACATCTTCAACCCGCAGATGATTGTCATCGGCGGCAGCCTGACGAAGGCCGGCGATTCGTACCTTGGGCCGGCGCGGGAGGCGGCGCAACGCGAGAGCTTCGAGCAGGCCTGGCAGGACGTGCGCATCGTCGTTGGCGAACTCGGCGACCGCTCCGCGGCCATGGGCGCCGCGGCCGTCGCCATCGACGCGGTGCGCGGACATCTGGCGACCTGACCCGGCGCTTGCGATGCTCCTGGCCCTCATCTCCGACACCCACGGCCACTTCGACCCGCGCCTTCCCGACGTCTTCCGCGGCGTCGAACGCATCCTCCACGCCGGCGACATCGGCGATCTCGACGTGATCGCCCGCCTCGAAGAGATGGCGCCCGTCGTCGCCGTCCACGGCAACATGGACAACCCGGCCATCGCCGCCCGCTTCCCGGCGGATGCGACGTTGCAGGTCGGCGGCCTGACCGTCTACCTCGTGCACCGGCCGCAGGATGCCCGGCCCGGCGCCGGCGTCCGCGTCGTCGTCCAGGGTCACACCCACCGCTCGCTCGTCGACGAGAAAGGCGGTATCCTGTACGTCAACCCCGGCGCGGCGGGCAGGACGCTCACCTTCGCCGGACGTTCCGTCGCGCTGCTGTACATCGACGAGGGAAGAGCGCGCGCGGAGATCGTCGACCTCGACAAGCCTTAAGAGGAGGGACCCTTGCCGGCAAAGCGCGCCGCAGCGGCGGCTGGGCTGGTCGACCGCCTCGACGCTGAAGCGGAGACCTTCAGTCGCGACCTCACCCGCGAGTACTACCTGAACGGCGCCGGCCTCAAGGAAGAACTGTCCATCGTCCCCATCTTCCAGCGCCACGCCGCGCTCTTCTCGAAAGCGACGCTCGACGCGCTGGCCAAAGCGCCGCCCGACGACCCGCGCCGGCAGCCGTTGCGCGCGTTCGCCGCCGAAGGCTACCTGGAGAACGCCGCCAAGTCGCTGAGCGAAGCGCTCGCCGCCCGCGAAACCACCGACGCGACGACCTGGGACGGCAAGGAGGTCCCCTATCGCGCCCTGCCGGTGCTCACCGCCAACGAGCCGGACCCGGAGCGACGCCACCAGATCGACCGCCTGCGGCTGGAGCTAACCGCCGCCCAGAACCCCGTCCGCGAAGAGCGCTGGGGCGTCCTTCAGGCGGAGGCGCGCGGCCTCGGCTATTCCGACTACGCTGCTCTCTGCGAAGACCTCGGCGGGCTGCAACTCGACGCGCTGGCGGCGCCGCTGGAGGCGTTCCTCTGGGACAGCGAGAAGGCGTACCGCCTGGAGCTCGGGCGCCGTCTGGAAGAGATAGGCGTCTCACCGCCCGAAGCCGAACGAAGCGATCTTGGCTATCTATTCCGCTCGCCCCGGTTCGACGCCCGCTTCCCGCCGGAGCGCCTCATCCCCTCGCTTGCCGAGACACTGCTGCCGCTCGGAATCGACCTCCAACGCCAGCAGAACGTCCACCTCGACGTCGAATCGCGCCCCCACAAGTCGCCGCGCGCCTTCTGCGCCCCAATCGTCATCCCTGACGAAGTCATGCTCGTCATCAACCCCCACGGCGGCCAGGACGACTACGCGGCGCTCTTCCACGAAGCCGGCCACACCGAGCACTTCGCCCACGTCGACCGCACGCTTCCCTTCGCGGCGCGCGGCCTCGGCGACAACTCCGTCACCGAAGCTTTCGCCTTCCTAATCGAGCACCTGACGCACGATGCCGCCTGGCTGCAGCAGCGCCTCGGCTGGCCCGACCCGGGCGAATTCGTCGCCTTCAAGCGCTTCGTCAAGCTCTACATGCTGCGACGCTACGCGACGAAGCTGCTCTACGAGTTGGAGCTGCACCGCGGCAGCGACGTCCGCTCCAGGGCCAAGCGCTACGCCGACCTCCTCACAGCGCGCCTCGCCGTCCGCTACAGCCCCGCCGACTACCTTTTCGACGTCGACGACGGCTTCTACTGCGCCCGCTACCTTCGCGCCTGGGCCTTCGAAGCTCAACTGCGCCGTCAACTGCAAAACGACGCCGGCGAGCAGTGGTTCCTCAGCCTGCAGGCGGGAAAGCGCCTCCGAGAGCTCTGGTCCACGGGGCAGCGGCTCCCCGTGCAAGACCTGGCCCGGCGGATCGGCTACTCCGGCCTCGACTTCGCTCCTCTCTTCGAAGACCTGAAAACGTGAAGCTCAGCACATATGTTGACCAATAACGCCCTCCTCCCTATGCTGATTTTGTAGGGTAAGTACACATACCACTCTTGAAAGGGAGGGAGTTTCTGCAATGAAAGAAGCAGTAGTAATTGATGGCGTGAGGACGCCGTTCGGCCGCGCGGGCAGAAGGGGCATGTTCCGCTCCATCACCCACTCCGAGCTGATGGTGCCCCTTATCAAGCACATTCTGAAGCGCAATAACCTCGACCCCAAAGACATCGACGAGTTCCACGTCGGCTCCGCCGGCCTGGTCACGCCGATGAGCAAGTGCCGCCAGTACCTCTTCGAGGCCGGCTTCGGCGACAACATCTGGGGATCGGACGTCAACACGCAGTGCGCCAGCGGCCTCCACACGACCGCCGAGGCCTGCGAACGAATCATGGCCGGCTCGGCCGACATCATCCTCTCCGCCGGCGTCGAGACTATGGGCCGCCAGGGCATGACCACTCCGGAAGAAATGAACGGAGTGAGGACCGGCGGAATGATGGCGCAGCTCATGCCGCCCAAATCCGACCTGGCCTACCCGCCGGAATGGAAGGACGCCGAGCTGCTGACCCCGTGGTTCGCAGTTAAGAACCCGCAGATCTTCAACATGCTCTACACGGCGGAGAACGTTCACGCCCGATACGGCATCACCCGTAAGGAAGCCGACGAGTGGGCGCTGCGCAGCCAGCAGCTCGCCTGCAACGCCATCGACGCCGGCCGCTTCGACGACGAGATCCTGCCGGTCACCATCAACTACAAAGACGGCACCAGCGAGACGATCAGCAAGGACCAGGGCCCGCGTCGCGAGACCAACATGGAGGCGCTTGCCGGTCTGCGACCCGTCTTCAAAGAGGACGGCTTCGTTACCGCCGGCAACTCCTGCCCTCAGAATGACGGCGCCACCCTCTGCATCGTCACCACGAAGGAGATCGCCAAGGAGCGCGGCTGGAAGCCCATGCTGACCTACCGCGGCTCCGCCGCCGTCGGCGTCGACCCCGACGTCATGGGCATCGGCCCGCGCTGGGCCACCAAGAAGCTGCTCGAGCGCAACAACATGAAGATAGAGCAGTTCGACGTGATCGAGTGCAACGAAGCCTTCGCCTGCGTCGTCAACTACTTCATCAACGAGTTCAAGCTGTCAGACAACATGATCGAGCGGATCAACCGCTGGGGCGGCGCCATCGCCATCGGCCACCCGCTCGGCGGAACCGGCCCGCGCCTCATCACCACCGCCGGCCACCAGCTCAAGGACAACGGCGGCCGATGGGCGCTCACGACGCTCTGCCAGGGCCTCGGCATGGGCTACGCCGCCGCCTGGGAGCGCGAGGACTACTAGACCAACCGCCCGCAGGGGCAACGACGACAATAGCGCAGAGGGTCGGACGCACGTCCGGCCCTCTGGCTTTCTCCCGACCCGCGCGCCTCCCTCTTTCGCTTCCCCGTAGCCGAGACCTGCCTGCCGGCCGGAGGCCCGCCTCCGGAGAGCAGGCATGGCTTTCCAGTCTCGGCGGGTGTTTGACCTGTAATCGGACCCCTAATATGCTGGCCTTGCATCTGAATCAGCCAACCTGAAAAGGAGATTACGTCATGCGAGAGGCAGTTGTCGTAGATGGCCTTCGTACCCCCTTCGGCCGCGCCGGCCGCCGCGGAGTCTTCCGCGCCATATCCCACGTCGATCTCATGGTCCCCCTGCTCAAGGAGATCATCCGCCGCAACAACCTCGACGCCCGCGACGTCGACGAGGTCCACATGGGCTCCGTCCACCTAGCGTCTCGAAGCACGAAGGCGCGCACCTACATGATGGAGGCCGGCTTGCCCGACAGCATCTGGGGCACCGACGTCAACACCCAGTGCGCCAGCTCCTTACAGACGACCGTCGAGGCCTGCCAGTGCGTCGCCTGCGGTGGCGCCGACATCATCCTCGCCGGCGGCATCGAGACGATGGACCGCCAGGGCGTCGTCCGGCCAGAAGAAGCGGCCGGAAAGCCGGCGCCGCCTCGCGTCTTCCCCGGTCCCATCCCACCTGTCACCGATACGCCCTACCCCGACGACTGGAAGGATGCCAAGCTCCTGCCCTGGTGGTTCGAGCTCAAAGACCAGCGCCTGATGAACATGCTCTGGACCGCCGAGAACCTCTGCGCCCAGTTCGGCATCACCCGGCAGGAAGCAGACGAGTGGGCCCTCCGAAGTCACACTCTCGCCGTGGCCGCCCAAGACGCCGGCTACTTCAGCAGCGAGCTCATGCCCGTCACCATCAACTACGTCGACGGCTCCGGCGAGACGATCAGCCAGGACCAGGGCCCGCGCCGGGGGACCAACCTGGAGGCGCTGAGCCAGCTCCGGCCGATCATGAAGGAGGACGGCTTCGTCACCGCCGGAAACTCCTGCCCCCGCAACGACGGCGGCTCCCTCACGCTCATCACGACGAAGGAGATCGCCAAGGAGCGCGGCTGGAAGCCTCTTCTCACCTACCGGCATTCCGCGACGATCGGCGTCGACCCGTACGTCATGGGCGTCGGGCCGCGCTGGGCGACAGCCAAGCTGCTCAAGCGCACCGGCATGAAGCTGGAGGACTTCGACGTCATCGAGCTGAACGAGGCCTTCTCCTGCGTGGTCAACTACTGGATCAGAGAGCTGAAGGCGTCGGACAAGGTCGTCGAGAGGATGAATCGTTGGGGCGGCGCCGTAGCTCTGGGCCACCCGCTCGGCGCGTCCGGTGCTCGCCTCGTGACGACCGCCGGCTTCCAACTGCGCCAGAACGGCGGCCGCTGGGCTCTTACGACACTCTGTCAGGGAAGCGGCATGGGCTACGCGGCGGCCTGGGAGCGAGAGGACTACTAGGAAAGCTGGGCAAGGGGATGTCGACGGCGGGAATTCCGCTTGTCGGCTACGCGCGACTCGCGATGCTGCCCAACAGCTCCGCGAGCTGAAGTATCGACAGGCCGCCCTCACGATGCTCCCGCAGGATCGCGCCGTAGTGCAGCCAGTAGCGATTGCGCCGTCCCTGGCGCTCGCGGCTGATAAGCCCGTCTTCCTCCAGCGCCCGCAGGATCGATAGCGCCGCCCGCTCCGTTATCCCCACCGACTGCGCTATCTCCCGCAGCGTTGAGTGTGGGTGCCGACCGACCTCAATCAGCACCAGCGCGTGATTAGTAAGAAGACTCCACTTCGCCATTCAAACCTTCCCTGGATCGTCCGGCCGCCTCAACGCAACCGACCGCCAATTCCGGAAACGAGCGTCGAGACTTCGAAGGCAGTATTCACCTACGTTCGGCAGAAAGTCAAGGACTTCGACAGCCCTGGCAGGACTTATCAGCGGAAACGCGTCAATATCTGGAAAAGATAGAAGTACAGTTTCGCGCTGTCGGTAATGAGCGTGTGCGCGTCGCGGTTGATCGTCGGCTGCACGTGCTCGAAGATGTCCACCTGGGTATAGTGCAGCTTCACCTGCCCCTGGAGGGCATCTCGCAACATCCGCGACTCCGTGTACGGCACGTAATGGTCCGTCTTATCGTGCAGAATGAAAGTCTCCGCGCGCAGCCCCGATAGCTTGCCATCCAACGATAAGTCGCTCAGCGCCTGCCGCGGCGCCGCTGGCAACCGCTGCAAGAGCGCCTCTTCTTGCGACGGATCGGTGTTCGTCAGAAGGTCGTAGGCGGCCCAGCCCTCCGGCGTCATCATCTGCAGCCCGTCCGACGCGTTCGGATCGCCGTCGATCAGCACGCTCTTGAGGATATCGCGGTCGTAAGCGTCGTCCAGCCGGTTAATGATCTGCTCGTACATGACCGCAACCGTGTGGCCGCTCGGCTGCCAGCTTTCAGTGACGCCGTCGTAAGAGATGGTCTGCGTTGTGGTCGCCTTGAGGACGTCGTTGGCGTCGTAGTAGCCGCCGAAGGAGACCACGTATGCCACCTGGTCGTTGATGCGCGAGTCGGACGCCGCCAGCAGCGCCAGCGGCGCCCCTACGCTGACGCCGATGAAGCCGATCTTGTCCGGCTTCACGTACGGCTGCGCCTCCAGGTACTGGAACTCAGTCACCAGCGCGTCGACCTCACTGGGGTAGATCATCTCGTCATTCAGGTCCGGCGAGAACGGCACCAGCATCACGAAGCCTGCCCGCGCCACGTCGCCGGCGAGTCGCAGCAGCCGCGGGTCGTCCGGCGCTAGCGGCGGCGCGCCCGGCGACAGGATCATCGCGCCGTGCTGCCCGCCGTCGCCCGGACGATAGATGTCCGCAGGCATCTGCTTCCCGTCGTAATCGATAGTGATCGACTCCTTCACCGGCGTGCTGGTCGTCCAGGTGACGGGACGGACCGGCAGTGGCGCCATCATATCGGGGAGGAAGAAGGCGCTGGTCACCGAAGCTCGGCCGAACCTTGTGCAGCTCAGTCCCAGGCTGAATACCAGGAGCACCAGCAGGGCGGGGATCAGCGGCCAGGAGCGACGGAGTGCGGCGTGTCGCCTGCCATGCGTGTCGGCAGGCAGGCCATGCCCACCGGCAAGCAGGGGCGGCAGATCGGACATGCGTTTGCCTCTTTGGGCTTAGCTTCAACATCCAGTTTGCCATCGCCCAATTGGACGGTCAAACGAGACGCACCGAAAGAGGCCCGACCCCAAAGGAACCAGGCCTCCCTATTGATAGGTTTGGAACCCGTCTACCGCTTCTGACTCCCCGGCGTCTTGTGTTCCTCCTCGACCATCTTCGCCGGCTTCACGGTGATCGTCTTCGGCCTCGCCGACTCCGCTTTTGGGATGGTCAGCTTCAGAATGCCGTCCTCGAACACCGCCTCCGCCTTGTCCGCGTCCACCTGCGTCGGCAGAGTTATCGCGCGGACGAAGCTGCCGTACCACGACTCCTGCCGGTAGTAATTGCGGTGCCTCTTCTCTTCCTCGCGCTTCGTTTCGCCCTTGATGGTCAGCAAATCGCCGCTGATAGTGATGTCGACGTCCTCGGGCTTGACGCCGGGCAGCGTCCCCCTGATCACGATCTCGTTGTCGGTCTCGTAGAGATCGAGCGGGAACGTCCCTTCGCCGCCGTCGAAATCACCGCGCCACAACTGCGGCATCTCGCCGAACATGCGGTCCATCATCCGCGTCATCCTGGCCACTTCTCGATACGGGCCCCATCGGACTACGTCAGCCATTCTTTCCACCTCCGCATTTCTATCTGCGCCTCCTACGGCTTGCATTCACATCGTCGCAAGAGGGCGCTTCACAATCATTGCCCTGGGGGCAATTACGAAGCTTTGTTACAATCACTGGCTTCCACCAATAGCTTAAGACCGCACAATATGATTGTCAAGTATCTTGACAGCATTCTGTTTCTCGCCGATAATGACAATGAGGCAGACGAATGGCGCGAGATTACTACGAAACGCTCGGCATCGGCAGAAGTGCCAACCCGAAAGAGGTACGGCAGGCGTATCGAAGGCTGGCGCGTAAGCTGCATCCCGACGTAAACCCCGGCGACAAGAACGCTGAGGGGCGCTTCAAGGAGGTCAACGCCGCCTACGAGGTCCTCTCCGACCCCGAAAAGCGCAAGAAATACGACCGCTACGGCGACCGCTGGGAGATGGCCGACCAGATCGAAGAGGCGCAGCGCCACGCCCGCACGCGCGCCGGCCCCAGAGGCGGGCAGTACTACACATTCGACTTCGGCGACGGCTCCGCACGCGCCAACCGGTCTGAGGCATTCGAGTTCTCCGACGCGCCCGGCATGGAGAACCTGTTCGACCTCTTCCGCGGCGGCGGCCCATCGCGTCGCACCCGACAGCAGCCGCGGGCAACCGAGGCGCCGGTAGAGATATCACTGGACGAAGCGTACACCGGCACGGCCCGCGTCTTCGAGATCAACAGCCAGGAGCGCTGCCCCACCTGCGGTGGCAGCGGCGAAGTCGCCGGCGCGGTCTGTCACACCTGCCAAGGCCAGGGCGCGGTGATGAAGCCGCACCGCATCGAAGCGAAGATACCGCCCGGCATCGCCGACGGCGCGCGCGTCCGGATTCGCGGCGACTCCATCGGCGACGTCTACCTGCACGTCAAGATTCGCCCGAATGAGCGCTTCGAAAGGCGCGGCGACGACCTGTACACGGAAGTCGATGTGCCCCTCAGCGTCGCGGTCCTTGGTGGCGAGGCCTGTGTCCAGACGCTCAAGGGCGAAGTGGCGCTGACCATCCCAAAGCTGACGCAGAACGGCAAGACGTTTCGACTGCGAGGGCTGGGCATGCCCCATCACAACGGAAACAGCAAGCGAGGCGACCTCTACGCGAAAGCCAAGGTCGTCCTCCCGCAGAAACTATCAGCGAAAGAGGAGAAACTGTTCGAGGAGCTGAAAGCCCTCGGCGCATAACGATAATGGCTGCGAATACGAGCGAAAAACGAGCGCTTGACGCCTATTCCGAGGCGGTGAGCCGCGCCGCTGAGACCGTCGGGCCGGCCGTCGTCAAGATAGAAGTCATCGCCCAAAAGCGCGGGCGCAATCAGCGCGGCGAAGGCCTGGGCTCCGGCGTAATCTTCGCCTCCGACGGCCGCGTCCTCACGAACGAGCACGTCGTCCGAGACATGAGCCTCGCGCGCGTCACCCTGCCGGACGGCCGCAGCTTTCAGGCCGGCGTCGAGTACGCTGACCCATCGAACGACCTCGCCGTCCTGCGCATCGGCGCCCTCGGCCTGCCGGTCGCGGAGCTGAACTCGCGGCCCCTTCGCGTCGGACAGCTCGTCATCGCCATCGGCAACCCGTTCGGCCTCAACTGGACGGTCACCGCCGGCGTCGTCAGTGCCCTCGGACGCACGCTCGAAGCCGGCCCGCCCATCCGCCTGACCGATTTGATTCAGATGGACACGCCCGTCAACCCGGGCAACTCCGGCGGCCCGCTCGTCGACTCCGATGGGCGCGTCGTCGGCATCGCCACCGCTGTCCTGCCCTTTGCCCGCGGCGTCGGCTTCGCCGTCCCGACAGGCAGAGCGCTCGACGTCCTCGCACGGCTGGAGGAGATCCGCCGCCACCAGCAGCGACGCCTTGGCATCGGCGGCATCCCGGCGGCAGTCGCTGCCGATGTGGCCCGTCGCACCGGCCTCACGCAGCAGCAGGGCCTGCTCGTCCTGGAGGTCGTGCCGGACAGCCCGGCCGCCCGCGCCAGCCTGCGCGTCTCCGACGTCATCGTCGAAGTCGAAGGCCGGCCGGTCACCTCCGGCGAGGCGCTGGCCGCTGCCGCCAACGAAGCGTCCGCCGCCCGCCTGCGACTCGCCTTCCTGCGTGAGGGCAAGCTGCGCCGCACGACGGCGGTGCTGCAAGAAGGGTGACTGAAGTGGAAAACGATTTCGAAGACACAAACGAAGAACAGCCCTGCTACGTGATCAGCGTCGCGGCGCGGATGGTCGGCATGCACGCCCAGACGCTGCGCTACTACGAGCGCATGGGCGTCCTGAAGCCGTCGCGCTCGCATGGGCGGATTCGCCTGTACTCGGTCGCCGACGTCAACCGTCTGCGCCAGATCCACCGCCTCATCGACGACCTGGGCGTCAACCTGGCCGGCGCCGAAGTGATCCTGCGCATGAATCAACGCATACAAGAGATGAACGAAGAGCTCGAAGAGCTGCGACGGGAGCTGCAAGGCCTGCGCGACCGCCGCCTCCTCGCGCCGATCGAAAAGGACCGACGATGACTACGCCGCGTCGTTCGCAACCCGCGGCTCATTCCTAATACGAGGTGATTCAGATGATGAGACAAGACAGGTTCACACAACAGGCGCAAGAGGTGCTCGCCACCTCCCAGGAGATGGTGCGCCGCCAGCGACACCCCCAGTGGGACGTCGAACACGTCTTCCTGGCGCTGCTCCAGTACCCCGGCGGCCTGGCGCAACAGATATTCGGCAGGCTCGGCATCGACACCGGACGCCTCATCAAGCGCGTCTCCGACTCGCTGGACCGCGCCCCCAAGCTCGCCTACGACGTCGTCCAGATCTACACGACGCCGCGCATAATCCGCCTCCTCGAGACGGCGAACGCGGAAGCGGACCGCCTCAAGGACGAGTACGTCGGCGTAGAGCACCTGCTCATCGCCATCGCCGATGATAGGGACGGCGAGGCGGCGCAGATCCTCCACGAGTTCGGCGTCGACAAGGAGAGGCTTTACAGTGCCATCCAGGAGCTGCGCGGCAACGCCCGCGTCGACAGCCCGACCGCCGAAAACCGCTACGGCGCCCTCGAGAAGTACAGCATCGACCTTACGGAGATGGCCCGCCAGGGCAAGCTCGACCCCGTCATCGGCCGCGAGAACGAGATCCGCCGCGTCATGCAGATCCTCAACCGGCGCACCAAGAACAACCCGGTGATCATCGGCGAGACCGGCGTCGGCAAGACCGCCATCGTCGAAGGCCTCGCCCAGAAGATCGTCGAGGGCGACGTGCCCGACAACCTCAAGAACAGGCGCGTCGTCGCCCTCGACATGGGCAGCATGGTCGCCGGCAGCAAGTTCCGCGGCGAGTTCGAGGAACGGCTGAAGGCGGTGATGGACGAGATCAAGCGCGGCACCGGCGAGATCGTCCTTTTCATCGACGAGATCCACCAGGTCGTCGGCGCCGGCGGCGCGGAAGGCGCCATCGACGCTAGCACCATGATGAAGCCCGCCCTTGCCCGCGGCGAGCTCCAGGTCGTCGGCGCCTGCACGCTGGACGACTACCGCCAGTACATCGAGAAGGACGCCGCCCTCGAGCGCCGCTTCGCGCCCGTCTACGTCGACGAACCCAGCGTCGAAGAGACCATCGAGATGCTCTACTCCCTCAGGCCGCGCTACGAGGCACACCACAAGATACAGATCAGCGACGAGGCCATCGTTGCCGCGGCGCGCCTCTCCGACCGCTACCTGACGGAGCGCCACCTGCCCGACAAGGCGATCGACCTCATCGACGAGGCCGCCAGCAAGCACGTCATCGACAACCAGAGCATGACGCCGGAGTTGCGCCAGATGAAGCGCCGCCTCGACGAGCTGGCGATGGAGACGGAGGCCGCCGCCCAGCGCCAGGACTACGAGGCCGCCGCCCGCATCAAGGCGGAGGTCGAGAGCATCAAAGCGGAGTACGAGGCGAAGAAGGCGCAATGGGAGAGCGAGCACAAGATAAGCAATGAGGTGACGGCGCAGGATATCGCCGAGCTCATCGCCTCGGTGACCGGCATTCCCGTCTCGCGCCTGCTGGAAGGCGAGGCGGAGAAGCTGCTGCACATGGAAGAGGAGCTTCACAAGCGCGTCATCGGCCAAGAAGAGGCGATCCGCAAGGTCTCCGACGCCATCCGGCGCGCGCGCTCCGGCCTCAAGGACCCCAGGCGTCCTATCGGCAGCTTCATCTTCCTCGGCCCCACCGGCGTCGGCAAGACGGAGCTGGCCAAGGCGCTGGCCGAGTACATGTTCGACGACGAGGAGTCGATGATCCGCGTGGACATGTCCGAGTACACGGAGCGCCACACGGTCTCGCGACTCATTGGCGCGCCGCCCGGCTACGTCGGCTACGAGGAGGCGGGAAGCCTCACCGAAGCAGTCCGTCGCCGGCCCTACCGCGTCGTCCTCTTCGACGAGATCGAGAAGGCACACCCGGAGGTGCTCAACATCCTCCTCCAGATCATGGACGACGGCCGCCTCACCGACGGCCACGGGCGCACGGTCGACTTCCGCAACTCGGTCATCGTCATGACCAGCAACCTGGGCACCAGCCTGGAAACCCGCGGCGCCGTCGGCTTCGTTACGGACCGCAAGGCCGCCGACCGCGAGCGCGACCAGCTCCGCGAACGGGCGGAGCGGGCCCTGCGCGAGTTCTTCAGGCCCGAGTTCCTGAACCGCGTCGACGACGTCGTCATCTTCGAGCCGCTGACGGAGAAGGACCTGGAGCAGATCATCGAGCTGATGGTTAACGAAGTGCGCAACCGCCTGGACGACCGCGACATCTCGCTGGAGTTGACCGAGGCGGCGAAAGCGAAACTGGTCAAGGAAGGCTACGACCCCGTGTTCGGCGCACGGCCGCTGCGTCGCGTCGTCACCCGCGAGGTCGAGAGCCCGCTATCGCAGCGCATCCTAGGGGGCGAGTTCCGCGAGGGCGACACCGTGGTAATGGACGCAACCGACGACGGCTACACGTTCCGCCACAAAGAGGACGTAGTCGCCGCCGCCAGCTAGAAGGCTTTATCGGAAAACGAACGAAAGAGGTAGAATCATGGCAATGGGAGATAGGTTACGAGGCCTGGCGCGTCAGCGCTTGATGCGAATCCGCGGACGCATCGACCGCCGCATCGATCATCTGGAGCAAAAGCGCCAGCGCCTGGACGCGCGAATCGAGAAGCGCACGCCGCACGCCGCGGAAGAGACGCCGCCCGAGGAGCCGAAGTAGGATTAGCAGCGTCCCACTCGCGTCTATTGCGGAGAAGGCGGAGCCGGTCTTACGCTTGCTTCGGCTGCAGCATCGGCCCGCCGACGACGTTGAACGGTACCCGCGCCTGCTCTTCTCCTCCGACTTTTGCGACGATCACGTAGGTGCCGGGCGCGGGCAGGTTCAGCGGCACGGTGGCCGCAAGCTGGAACCTCTGGTCCTGGCCCTGCTTTATGCCCGCTGGCCGCCCTACCTCGAACTCGCCCCTCACCTTCCCCACCGACTGCCCGTCCTCGGTCTGGATATCGATCTCCACGTTCTGGCGCTCATTCGTCTCATTCCAGGGCACGGAGAAAGCCGCTGCTAGGCCCAACGGTCTAGTCAGCGGAAAGCCGGTGTTTACGGTCAGCACGTCCCAGCCGCCGCCCATCAGGTACAGCTTGCCGCCGACGATCTCCGCATAGTCAGCGAGAATCAGCCACTCAACTCGCACTTGACACCTCCTCCGAATAGCACTACAATGCCACTACAGAACGTAGTGCAAGATGCCGAATATGTCAATGCCCCGCGTTACTGGCTTTCTGTTCGATGACGAAAACGAGACCAAGATGGCGGCCCATGGCCTGACTCCAAGGAGAGTCCTCCAAGTGCTGGGCAACGCATATATCATCGTTCCCAACCGCCGCCGCCGGAGGGCGTCGTTCCTCATCGTGGGAAGGGATAACGGCGGCGCTTGCATAAGCATTCCTATTGAGCCAAACCGCGATTCGCTCATCTGGCGGCCTGTGACCGCCTGGCTTTCCAAGGACTACGAGCGACGGCAACTCAAGCGCGGACAATAACGGCCATGCCGCTGAGGTGAAGCACGATGAATGACAAAGACGACAAGGAACTCAAGAATCCGAAGAGCTGGGATTGGGAGCAAGCCGAACGCCGGGTCGGCCGCAAGAAACCGCGAGCTGTCGTGTCAGTCGCGTTCAAGCGCGAAGACTTCGACTCCGTTGCCCACTTCGCGGAGCGCGCGGGCATGAAGCTGTCGGAGTTCATACGCTCAGCAGCTATCGGATGCGCCGAAGGCAAGAACGGCACGGAGTCCGTGACGGGCGGCAGCCCCGACGCTTCTAGCACGAATTACCTGCCGCCTTCCCCGTTCACTCGCGCCAACAGTCAATGGCAATGCAAGAGGTTTTCGGTCACAATGCCCAGATCCGTGGTTAGTCGCCGACGCCACGGGCAAGACGAGGGACGGGGCTAGTCGTCCTGCTTGAACGACGGCTTGCGCTTCTCCGCGAACGACCGCGGGCCCTCGTAGAAATCGTCCTGCCTCAGCAGCGTCACAAACGTCGACCCTTCGATGCGGAATCCTTCCTCCAGCGTCGTCCCTAGGCCGCGCATGACCGCCTCCTTGTCCGTGCGCACCGCTCCCTGCGGGAACTGGCAGATAGCCTCCGCCATCGCCGTCACGCGCTCCATCAGTGACGCCGCCGGTACCACTTCGTTCGCCAGCCCGATACGATACGCCTCCTGCGCATCGATCCGCTTCCCCAGGATGATCAGCTCCATCGCCCGCCCGAGCCCGACGATCCGTGGCAGTCGTTGCGTGCCGCCGTCGCCCAGGCCGACGTTCCAGCGACGGTTCAGCACCCCGAACTCCGCGTTCTCCGCCGCAATACGGATGTCGGCGCAGAGGGCGATCTCCAGCCCGCCGGCGAAGCAGTAGCCGTTCACCGCCGCGATGATCGGCTTGAAGATGTCGGCGCGACGAGTATAGCCCATAAGTCCGGGATGATCGTAGACGAAGCGTCGCACCTTGTGGGGCGATTGTGGCATGCCGCCCGGGCTGACCGTCCGCAGGTCGAAGCCGGCGCAAAACGCCTTGTCGCCGGCGCCGGTGATGACCGCGACGTAGGCGGAGTTGTCGTCGCGGAAATCCTGCCATATCGTTACCAGCTCCGCTGCCGTCGGCGGATCGACGCAGTTCATGTCGTCGGGCCGGTTGATCGTAATGTGCGCGACGTGGTTGCGCTTCTCGTAGATAACGTTGGCCATTTCAATCCTCCTTGATTTGGTGCCCACATCATACGATCTTTGCGACACGCCTCCAATCTATAGTAATCTTGGTGCGCTCACAGCAGGCGGAGTAGCGAATGGCCGTCATCACTATCAGCGGCAACCTCGGCAGCTACG
>JBEKKV010000009.1:0-51375 GCA_050010555.1 Dehalococcoidia bacterium | reverse complement strand
CCGAATCATGACCCGCAGCCATCCTCTATGCATGGGCACCTCCTATCTCGGAAGTACCCCGCCACCGGAGGACATTCTAGCTGCGACGTAACTAGGACATTCTAGCTGCAACCCTACAAGAACGTTGACGCGCGGGCACGCGGCACATATAATGAAGACGGTTGTTTGCGCTGGTTAATGACTGCCCAAAGTATGAGTGCCGAAACCCTCTTGGGAACGGGGGAACCACCTTCCAGGGGTGAATCCCGCCAGGGGCGGGTAGGGTCGCCTTTCAACCCGAACCCGACAGCTAACCTCGGAGGCAGCGAAGGGACTCGACCAGCAGTTCACAGTGTAGTGATGCCGGAGGAGAACTAGATGGAAACGACGCTGCCTCGAGTCTGCCCGCGTTGTCGGGGGTCAATGATCGCTGAGAGAGACTGGTACGGGACGTACAGTAGCTGTCTCTCGTGTGGGTACGTCCACGAAGCGGTATCGCCTCCGGCAATCGAGCTCTTGGAAGAGGACGAAAGCGGTCGCGTCCGCCAGAGACGCCGCCAGCCTTCGCACGGAAAGCTCCGACTCTAGAGCCTTACAAGACTCGATTCCAACAAAGAGGAGCGCCATCTCGGCGCTCCTCTTCCTTTCCGCTTTCCTGCTTTTCTTTGCGATTTCTTGACGACATCTTTCGCTCCAACGCAACTTGACCTCTGCTAGATTGAAACCCAACTAGCGTGATCCCCGTGAGCAAGGACGCCGCCATGAGCAACGAGAAACACGAAGGCAACAATCAGCCAAGTCTCGTCTTCGTCGGTCATGCCCGCCTGCCGCAAAGCCTCGCGCCCGGCGATGCCCCGATTGTGCTTGTCGAGCTGGAGGTGGAGGGAAAGGACGGTCTTGTCACCACCGTCGAGGTGAGCAGTCCTTTGCCGGCAGCAAAGCGCCTCCTGACGCGCCTTCTGCTCGGCAGGAGTCTGGAGACCGACTACGAGGACGCCATGGGCGAGTTCCAGCAGCCGTTCTTGTCAGGCCGCCTCATCGGTGACGGCAGCAGTCGCCGGGGCCTGAATCGGGACGAGTCCTTCTAATCTCGCTTCGAACTCAAACTCAACGACCCCTCACTTCCCGACCTGCCGCTTCCAACTCAATCTCCCCGCCTTCGGAAATAAGGGCGAAATGTCGATTATGTAAGGGTTTCCCCTGATAGAGATCGATTGCCAGGGAAGCTAGACTGCGACAAGACGATTTCTGAAGGGAGTCAGAGGAGTCGAAGTGGAACAGATAGCGGTCCGCCTTTGCCAGCACCACTGGGTGCTCACGGAGCCTCGCGATGACGTGATAAACGCTGTCTGCAAGATCTGCAGCGCCAGACGCGACTATCCGGCGCGTTTGGAGATGACCGATCGCTTCGACGATTACCAGGAGCTGACGATGGGCGGTCCGGGCGGCGACCTGAACGTGTTCAGCCCGCTGGATGACGAGCTATAATGCGCGGGAGTCTCCGGCAGGATGCTCTCGCTTGCCAAAAGTGAACGGTTGTGATAGGTTGCTGCCCGTACGAGGGTTTGAATCTCAGGGATAATTGGGGCCGCAGTCAGCAAGGAGTGCTGCATGGAAGACGAATCTGCTACCGCTAAGAGATTTGCTACACGGGCCCGAGCCAACGAAGGATCGCCCTGGAGCCGCTCCAACGGTCGAATCCGGATCCTTCTAGTCGACGACCACGCTGTGCTGCGGCAAGCGCTGCGACTCCTCCTCGATGCGCATCAGGAGGTCGAAGTGATCGGCGACGTCAGCAACGGGCGCGAGGCTGTAGAGAGCGCCGAGAAGCTTGTGCCAGACGTCGTCCTGATGGATATGGTCATGCAGGGCCTCAACGGCCTGGAGGCGACACGGCAGATACGCAAGCGCGTGCCCAAGACGAGGGTGCTCATCCTGACCGGCTACATGGAGGACGATCACATAATGGCCGCCTTGCGCGCCGGCGCCTCCGGTTACGTCGTCAAGAAATCCGATGTCACGGAGCTGCTCCTCGGCATTCAGGCCGTGCATCGCGGCAACACCTATTTCAGCTCCGCTATCTCCGACACCGTTCCTATCAGCGAATTCCTCTGGCAGGCGCAGAAGGGCGAAGGCAAGGCGGGCTACGAGCTGCTGACCAGCCGCGAACGCGAGGTATTGCAGCTAATCGCGGAGGGGCACTCGAACCAGCGCGTGGCGGAGGACCTGTTCATCAGCGTCAAGACGGTCGAGGCGCACAAGGCGCACATCATGAGCAAGCTTCACGCCCAGAACCGCACTGACCTGATTCGCTACGCCATCCGCAAGGGCATCGTGAATCTCGAAGCCGCGCCCGGCATGACGGACGAGGCGACGGCCGTCTGAGGACTTTCGACATGGACGAATGGGAAGGACTCGGCGCAACCGACACTGAGCAGCAAGAAACGGTATTCTCGCCGTTAGCGGCCGAGTGCCCCAGGATGGCATTGCCACAGATGTATCTCCGGCGGCTGCAGCGGCTGCTGGAGGTCCGGAAGAGCTACGGAGGGCAGCTCAACTTCGAGGGGACGCGACTAATCGACAAGGCTATCTACGCAACCTATTGCGATTGTCTGGCGGTCGATTCCCTGGACGCGGCGCAAGAGGTCCTTCGTCGCGCAACCGTTACCGCGCCTGAATAGACCCGACTTCCGCACTCAGCATCTACCTCCGGCGGACGTCGTCCAGCGGACATATTTCTCCTCTTTTGTCACGAACCCGGTCTTTTCTTTGCCTCCAGGTGCGCGCGCCTCTGATTGATCCCGCAACTACTGCCGATAACTACCTTGCAGCAAGATTAGTTGCGGGCGTAGCGGCCAATGAGGTCGAGCCAGGTAGTACAGGTGGAAGGCCTCGATCATCGTTCTCCGCGAAGAGCTCTGCGACGAAGAGCATCACGCCAACGGAAACGGGAAGGACACCAAGCCGGCTTCGGAATGAGGACTTCGACGAGGAGGCTCCCTGTGAGGAGCTTCCTCTAGCGGGGAACGAGGGTCAACGCCGGTCTCTTCCTTGCCTCGACATCGCCGGTTCCTTTTCCGTGGATGAGACGGAGCTTCGGCCGCTCTCCCGCCACCCGCCTCTGAGGCTCTGCCGCCGAGTCGAGGCTGATTGGCATGCCGCCAAGCCGAATCGACTCCTGCGCAGCTTCGAACACCAGCGCCACTTCCGCCCAAAATGCAGCATTGGTCTGTCTCAGGTCCTGCTTTAGCGCGCTGTCCATGAAATGGCGGCATTGCTCCAGCTTCACGTCCGTCGATTGGAGGGGCGGCGACACGGTGCTTTCGGACGGCCAGTCTGCAAGCGGAACGGGCGGATTGACGTGAAGCAGGGCGCCGCGCGCCGCTTCCGAATCGCATGAGACGATCCGCAGCGGCGAACGCAGGTCGCACTCATCGAGCAGCACCGTCTTGGAAGGAGTGGCAAGCGTCCACTGCCGCGTCTCCTGCGTCTCGGTTGAGCTCATCTGCAGTGAGACGGCTCGCCCGTCCGCGTAGAGCATGTTGAGGAATGCCGCGGCCGGCACGGACTCGTTGCCTGGTCGGGAGACGATCCCGCTAACCGAAGTCGGGCTCTCCCCGAGGAGGCGGCAGCATAGCGCCAGCTCTTCCAGGATTACAACGCCGATTGACGAAGGCGGACCGTTGCCGCTGCCGGGCGCCGACGCGGCACGGACGTAGCTTGGCTGCCAAAGGTTCTTTCCACCGGAAAGCATCCACCTCAGGAAGACAAGCCCCGGCTGGAAGAAGCGCTCTTCCGTGAACATCAGCAGCCGACCATGCCTTCGCGCGAGCAAGGTGAGCTCTTCGAATTGGCCGCAAGTAATGGGCGACGAGACGGTCGCCAGGACGTGCTTGTCGGCGAGCAGGGCCCGGCGGACCAACGCCGGGAGGTCGACCACGGGATCGGCGACGACCAGGGCGTCGATGCCCGGGCGCCGGATGAGGCCGCTCACGTCCCTTTCGATGGCCAGCCCCGGGATGCTCCGCTGCAGATCGGCTGCGACGCGGCTTCCCGCCGCTATTGCTGCCATACGCGCGCCCTCGAGCTGGGCGACAACGTGCGCGTACGCCTGACTCCGATTGCCGGAGCCGGCCACTCCGAATCTCAAGACCTCCCTGCCGTTGACCATCGTTCCCTATCCTAGCGTCGGTTATTTCGGATTCCTATAGGGAAACTCCCAAACCGAGTTCGCATTTTCATGTAAGCCGGGATCGGATGCCTGACGCGACGAGGCTCTGCGAGCGTGCCCGCAGAAAGTGAGGAGTCGACCGGACTGTCCAATTCTAGGCCGCCTCTTCCATGTCCAGCACGAGAGCGGCTCGGAGGCGGCGGAGGGCGCGCTGCCGCAACTGCGATGCACGCGATTCCGATATTCCGAGCGCCCGCCCAATGGTTTTCAGCGACCGCGATTCGATGTAGTAGAGCTGGACGATGATTCGCTCGCGTTCCGGCAGGTTGCTGACCGCCTGCTGGAGCTTCGTCTTGACCATCGATTGCTGTGCGACCTGGTCCGGGTCAATGCTGGGGTCCTCGTCCGCCATTTCAACGAGCCTTTCACTGTTTCCGTTCACGGCCATGTCAGCGAGGTTATCTAGCGACACGATTTTCACGTTCGCCTGGCTGAGGGAGGCCAGAAACTGAGGCATGGGCATACCCATTCGTTCCGCCACCTCCGCCCGCGTCGGCGCCCGACCGAACTCGTTATGCAGACAGCTCATGGCGCTCTCGATCTCCGAGGAGAACTTCTGGAGGGAGCGAGGCAATGGATGAGCTGCCCGTAAGGCATCCAGGATCGACCCACGGATGCGCGGCAGCGCATAGGTTGAGAATTTCGCGCCCTTCGTGGCGTCGAAGGAATGGTACGCTTCAATGAGGCCCTGGACGCCGCAGCTCACCATGTCTTCGTATTGAAGAATGGACGACCCGCTTGAACCGACGACGACGCGGTTGACCACGTGCCGGACCAGCGGCATGTAGTCATGGACGAGATCGCGCAGTTCTGGCTGTGGGGGCTGTTCGGGCAGGGGCGTGATCGCGGAAGCTGCGGCGGCGTCGGCTTGGGAAGCCACTGGGCACCTCCAAGTCTCGTTGAATCGGTGGATTCCCCGCCACAGGTATCCGTGAATCAGTATCGATGATGGCGGGATTTCGTCATATGAGGAGAATCACTTATTGTGACACCCGTTATTCCTGAGGCATGCAAGGCGTAACACCGACTGGCGACAGACGCATCTCTCAGGCGTTCCTGAAGCCAGAAACGGCCGCCCACGACTCGACGTTTGCTTATGATTAGCGCGCAATTCCCGATTGCCGCCGCAGGTTCTTTATGCTAGCTTAACTATGCCTTTATCATCGGGGAACTTGGGTGCAAGATGCCGTCCGAAACTCAATCTCTGAGTCAGACTGAGGTGCTGCGATTCCTCTTTGAAGCGCTGCGCCCGCTGCTTGATTTCGATGCGGCGGCTGCCGTGCTCTGCCGTGACGGCGAGGACCGGTCGGTCGTGTTTGCGTCCCGCCCTCTCCAGCCATCGTTCGCGCAGGAGCTCGCCGATGGAGTGCTGGACGGACTGCGGCGGTTCTCTGGCGGAGCGCATCAGAATTGTGTGGCAACGCCTCCCGACGTATTCCACCTGGGGAACGGGCCAGTAAGAGGCGAGACTTGGGGCGGACCGGCGCTCTCGGCCATCGACGCGCCCCTGATCGTCAGCGGACGGGCAGCCGGGCTCATCAGAGTGAGCGCGGCCGCAAGTGGCGCCTTTCCGTCCGAGAAGAGCGCCATCATCTACGCGTCCGCGCAACTGGCGTCCGCTTTTCTCGAGCGATTTGACGAGACCAGACTGAATGACACAAAACTGGCTCAATCGGTCGTGAATGGCTTGCAGGACGGCATCGTTGTCGTCGACAGACAGATGAGGACGGTGCTGTCGAATCTCCGAGCCGGCGCTCTCATCGCCGCCCTGATCGGTCGCTCCAGCGGAACAGAGGCGTCTATCACGGGCACGCCGTTGGATGCGCTGGCGCAGCAGGCGCTGACGCAGCCGGGCGCCCCGCAGCACCGGGATTTCAGCTTCAGCGAGGACAACCAGCGCCACGTCTCCGCCACGGCGACGACCATCGACGGCGAAGGGAGCGTCGTTATTGTTCTGCGGGATGCGACGGAAGAGCACCTGATGCAAGAGAGGCTCCTCCAGTCGGAGAAGATGGCCAGCGTCGGCCAGTTGGTCTCCGGCGTGGCGCACGAGCTGAACAACCCGCTGACCGGCGTCACGGGCTTCGCCCAGTTGCTGCTCAATCGCAATCTGGACGAGCAGACGCGTCGCGACGTCGAGACGATCTATAGCGAGGCCGAGCGCGCCGCCAAGATCGTCCAGAACCTGCTATCTTTCGCACGACGGCGGAAGGCGCAGAAGGGGCTGGTGAACCTGAACACGCTGCTCGAACGCGTGCTGGAGTTGCGCAGCTACGACCTTCACGTCAAGAACATCGACCTTGACCTTGACCTTGACCCTCACCTGCCTCTGACGATGTCCGATCCGGACCAGATCCAGCAGGTCTTCTTCAACGTCATCACCAACGCGGAGCACGCGATGCTGAGCGCGCACGGCAAGGGGAAATTGAAGATCCGGACGCGCGCCGAGAAGGGCTACGTCCTTCTTTCGTTCACGGACGACGGCGTCGGAATCCCGGCTGAGAACCTGCGTCGCGTCTTCGACCCGTTCTTCACTACGAAGGAGGGCGGCCAGGGGACCGGCCTCGGGCTGACGATCTCCTACGGCATAATCGATGAACACGGCGGCCGGATTCGCGTCGAAGGCCGACCGAATCGGGGAGCGACCTTCATCGTGGAGCTGCCTATCGTCGAGGGGCCGGAACTGCCAACGCCTGAATGTGAGCCGGATTTGCCGTCGGCGGAAATCAGCCGGCGGATTCTTGTGGTTGACGACGAGGAGAGCATCCTGGCGCTGCTTCGCGACGTGCTTACCGCCGACGGCCACCGCGTCGACACGGCCAGCAACGGCGAGGAGGCGCTATCGTACCTGGCGAAGCACGGCTATGACCTGCTGATTACGGACATCAAGATGCCGGGCATGGGTGGCCAAGCCCTCTACCAGCGCGTGAAGCAAATGGACTCAGAGCTTGCGAAAAACACGGTGTTTATCACGGGGGACACCGTTAGCGCTGAGACGCGCGATTTCCTCCAGAAGGTCCCCAACGTTTGCTTGGCGAAGCCCTTCAAGATACGCGAGGTCCGGGAGACTCTGAACCAGTTGCTCTGCTGAGCAGCGAGCAATCAGCGCATCAGGGCGACGCGGCGGAAGCTTTCGACGTGGCGTCCTTTTTCGTCACGCCAGCGCGTGCGGATGTAGTCGAGGAACTCGGGGTTGTCGCCAAACTGGCTGCGGTGCTGAGAGAGAGCCTGCAGCTTCAGCTCTATCACGTCGGTTATATCGACGCTGAAGTTCGCCTTGTCGAACGACCACACGTAGAGCTCGCTGACCTTGTGCGGTTCCAGCCCCTCTTCGATCTGTTCGTGGAAATTCCAGCGATCGCGGGCCGCCGGATAGACGGCATCGATGGCGACCAGCCCGGCGCAGCGGTGGTCCGAGTGGTTGATGAAGCTGTCGCGGACGATTATCGATTCCGGGTCGCTGGTGAAGACCGCATAGGGCTTCAGCATCCGTATATGCCGGACGACTTCGCCGAGCAACTCGCGGCTGTACGTTAGCTCACCGTCTTCGTGATCGAGGAAGAAGACGTCCTTCACGCCCACCACTTTCGCCGCGGCCCGCTGCTCCTCCTTGCGGATCGGCGCCAGCTTCTGGGGCGTCATGTTCGGGTCGTCGCTGCCCTTGGCGCCGTTGGTCAGGATGAGGTAGTAGAATTCCCAGCCTTCTCTTGTCCAGAGCGCAGCGGTTCCCGAGCATCCGAACTCCGTATCGTCCGGATGGGCTGAGATGGCGAGCGCGCGGCGCGGTTGTGTGTCGTCAGGCAAGTTCAACGCTCCTTCGTTAGCGGAAGTCTTCCTATTCGTATTCTAGAGTCCGTTCGGCCCAGTTGGCAATCTTCTGCCTTTCCAAGACGCGGGGCTTGACAGTGGTCGAGCAAACGTGCTAATTTGCTCGTCAGAACAGACGTTCGTCCACAATCGACGATGCTGGAGGTGCAATTTGAAGGACCTGTCCGCGAAGCAGCGCGCAATTCTCGACTTCCTGCACCGGTTCATCCGGGAAAAGGGCTATCCGCCGAGCATCCGCGACATCCAAGAGGAGTGCCACATCAGCTCCACGTCTGTTGTCGACTACAATCTGAAGGCGCTGGAGCGCATGGGCCACATCCACCGCGACCGCGAGGTCTCGCGAGCAATAGAGCTGCTCGACGGCTCCGGGCGTCGTTCGCGGACGATAACCGTTCCCGTCGTGGGGCAGATCGCCGCCGGCCAGCCGATACCGGTGCCGGAAGGAAGCGTGGACTACAGCGACGTTGTAGAGGTGACAGAAGAGATGACCGGCGGTCGCGAGGACATTTATGCGCTGCGTGTGAAAGGCAAGTCGATGATCGATGCGCTGGTGGACGACGGCGACATCGTGATTATGCAGCAGGCTGCCAGCGCCGACAATGGCGACATGGTGGCGGCGTGGCTGAAGCGAGAGCAGGAAACAACGCTCAAGAAATTCTACCGCGAGGGGAGCCGAGTCCGCCTGCAGCCGGCTAACGAGGCGATGAAGCCAATCTACACGGACGCGGACAACGTTGAAGTGCAGGGGAAGGTGCTCTTCCGCATTGGGCGGGCGTATTAGCCAGTCCTGAGGGCCCGGCCGCTGAGCGCGGCGAGGTCTTCGAGAAGCATCTCTATGGCGGTATCCTCGTCGTAGGCGCCCCGCTTGATCGCGGCGTCGGCCTCCAACAGGCGAACGAAGGCGGCCTCCAACTGCGGCATGGAGTAGCGCTGGGACTGTTCCATGACTTTGCCCAGCGCGAAGCTCGACCTGATCTCGAGTCGCTGGCCAATTTCCGCCGGCGAGAGGCGCGCGAGCGTTAGCTCTTTCGCCAGGACCAGGTGACGGTACTGGCGGGTAATCATGGTCAAGAGCCGCATCGAAGAGAAACCTTCGTCCCGCAGATCCGCGAGAAGCCGGTAGGCGACGTTCGTGCGCCCCTCGACGACGGCGTCGACCATTGCCAGAACGCTGGACTCGCGGGCGTCACTTACGAGCGCCCTCACATCCTCCTCTTCGATTCGGCGGCCCTGCACGTAGACGCCCAGCTTCTCTAGCTCCTGCGATAGCGTCCGCAAGTCGTTACCCACCAGCTCTGCAAGCAACGAGACGGCGCGCGGCGCGATGTCCAACTTGAGCTTAGCCGTCCGCGTTCGAATCCAGTCCGGCACGGCGCGTTGCCGCAGCGAGGGGAACTCGCGCGTCTCGGCGATGGGCGCAAGCAGGCGCGACAGAGCGTTTCCCGCTCCCAGCTCGCCGTCGACGAAGACGA
Source organism: Dehalococcoidia bacterium (assembly GCA_050010555.1). GTDB lineage: Bacteria > Chloroflexota > Dehalococcoidia > DSTF01 > JALHUB01 > JALHUB01. The sequence continues at coordinate 41,865 of JBEKKV010000009.1, read as the reverse complement.
GGGTCGTCGAGTCGGGGAGTTCCGCCAGCGTGGACGCCAGCCCCTTCCACGGGCCGGCGCCCTCCCTCGATCCCCCTTCCTCGCGTCGTTTTCCCGTTGACCGCGCGCTCTCGAAGCGTCGCAACAGTCCTTCGACGACCACGAGTCGCCGCCCGCCGAGGAAGGGCATTGTCGAGCACACCGAGATCAGCTCGCTCGGCTTCAGCGCGCGGCCGTCCAGAGTGACGATGTTGCCGGGAAGCACGCCTTCGCTGTCCATTTCCGATTTAAGGACGGAAAGCTGTTCCCGTAGCGAGAACTCGTCTTCGCCGAAGAATACGAGGACTTTCATGACCCCAGACTAAGCTTGTCAGGGGCTGTAGGGAAGAGCGCAGACGGAAGTGCATTGTTGGCGGGAGTGGGTGGGAGTCGAACCCACCCGGGACGGCGCAGGCCGCCCCGCAACGATTTTGAAGACCGCGAGACCCACCGGGACCCATCCACTCCCGCATGGCACAAGCCGGGGTCCGGCCCAAGTATAGGCGGCGCGCTCCTGGCGCGTCAAAAGAGCGGGCGCGCAACCGGCGGTGATGACGACCCGCGTCTTGGGCACTTAAAGGCTAGGAAAATGGCGGAGTCGAGAGCAGTGTGCGCCTACGGACGTGCGCGCTAACGGAGTCGGCGCCTTCCAGCGTACCACGCGCCCGTCGCGAGCAGGAGCGCGATGCCTGCGACGAGGCCACCGACGACTGCAGCTTCGCCCGCAGTCCAGCCCGACGCTTCCGACGATCCGCCAGCTTTCTCCGTCGGCGCTCCGACAAAGTCTGGAAGGTCCGCCACACCGCCGACGGGCCCGGCAGGCTCCCCGCAGGCATCGGCACGACCGTCGGCATCGCTGTCGGCGGTGGCGGCTGCGACCACAGCGGCCAGGGTGGCGTTGGTCACGTCGGCCGCAAAGCTCAAATTGAGAGTGCTCAATGTGTCCGCCGGCGTATGGTAGTTCGGGTTACGGAAATCCGCGGTGTCGTCGACTGCAAGGGCCTGGTATCCCCAGTCCCAAAAAGGAGAATGATCGCTCCCTCTGGTATCATGATCGCCGTTTCCCGGCACTTCCAATGAGGATACCGGAAGGGAGGGCACGGCCGAAGCTGAAGCCTCTGTGAAGGTCTGGAGGAGTGGCGCAGAGACGGTGTTGCCGGTAACTGAGACAAAGTTGCCTACATCGGGGCCCGAGTAACCGGCCGGGTAGGTCTGGCATCCCGGCTCGTCACATGTGTACGCGATCATGTCCAGCACAACAACACCAGCTATTCTCGCGTGCGCAGTCCCTGCCTCGCGCGCCATTTGCTTGCTCCCTATGAGCCCGTCCTCTTCGAAAGAAAAGCCGACGAACTGGATGGACGGCTGGAAGGACTGGGTACTGAGAAGACGGGCTATTTCGAGCACGGCTGCAACGCCGCTGGCGTTGTCGTCCGCACCAGTTGCGCCCTCGCCGGCATCGTAGTGCGCGCCGACAATGATCGATGCTTCCGGACAAGCAGTGCCGGGAAGAGCGCCGATGACGTTCGGGAACGTCTCGCCGGAGTACGTGACTGGGTCTTCCTGCACGTTGAGTCCAAACGCCCCCATCTGGTTCTGAATGTATTCAGCATCCTCGCCTAGCTTCGTTCTCTCGGCGTCGGTACCGAGGGCATACCTGTCGCCTTCTAGCTGCGCGATGCGCGCGCCCATGCTTTCCGCCGTGATACCGTCCTGAGCTTGCGCCGGCTCGGCGACGGCCCCATCGAGGCGGGGGCGGCCGACGCCGGAGACGAGAATCATGACCAGGGCCAGTCCTGCCGTTGCGAATCGCAGCGGTCTCATAACAAGCCTTTCCGGGGCGCTCGTCACAAGGACGCGCAGCCTCTCGAAGCTCTCGGGCGGCGGGGGGCCTGGCGGGGAAAAGAATATTAGATCGCGATGCGCTCTCCGTCAAGCAGCATCGAGAGTGAAGTCATTCCGCTGCGCAAGACACTGCGATTAGGACGGCAGCTCCCAAGCGCCGAATTTCTCGCCGATGTACTTGTCTGCGCGGATGGCGGCGGTCGCGCCGTCACCGGCGGAGGTGACCACCTGACGCGCGGCGCCGCTACGTACGTCGCCGGCGGCGAATACGCCGGGCACATTCGTCTCCATCCATTCGTTAACGATGACGTGGCCGGTCTCGTCCATCGCCACGAGGCCTCCCAGGTAGTCGATGTTTGGCTGCTGACCGATGAAAACGAAGAGGCCGGTCAGTTCCAGGCCCGATTCCTCGCCGCTCACCGAGTTGCGCAACCGAACACCACTCACCATGCCATCGCCGCGAACCTCGGTCACCACAGTGTTCCACATGAAGTCGATTTTCGGCTCTGCGAAGGCACGTTCCTGCAAGACAGGCGTCGCCCGAAGCTTATCGCGACGGTGGATCACGTGAACCCTGGAGGCATAGCGACTGAGAAAGACGGCTTCGTCCATTGCTGCGTCGCCACCGCCGACGACGGCGACCTCCTGGCCGCGGAAGAGCGCCGCGTCGCAGGTCGCGCAATACGAGACGCCGCGTCCTATCAGGCGTTCCTCTCCAACCACGCCCAGCCTGCTGTAACCGGCTCCACCCGCAGCGATCACGGTCTTTGTGAAGAGCTCACCCTCGCTCGTCTTGACGAGGAAGAGGTCGTTGTCAGACCTTTCGACGGAATGCGCCATCGTATACGTCGCCATAAGGCCGTACTTCTCGCCTTGCTTGAGCATCGCTTGGGACAGGTCATAGCCGTTGATTGCGTCCGAGAAGCCGGGATAGTTCTCAACCGCCGCGGTGAGGGCGATCTGACCGCCAATAACGCCCTTTTCGATGAGCACCGTGCAGCGTCGGGCGCGCGCAGCATACAGTCCAGCGGTTAGGCCTGCCGGCCCGGCGCCGATTATGACAACGTCGCAATCCATCCGCTTTGGAGGATCCGTGGGCAGCAATGGAGTTCCTTAGGTGATCACGCTCTCGATGTGCTTCTTGAGCTCCGTCTTGGGACGGAAACCAATCACCTGGCTGACAGGTTGGCCGGCTTTGAAGATGATGAGCGTCGGGATGCTGCGAATGCCGTAGCTCATGGCCGTGGCCGGGCTTTCGTCAGTGTTCAGCTTGACAAAGTCCACCTTCCCAGCGAAGTCGCCCGCCAACTCTTCGACGAGGGGCGATACCATGCGACACGGGCCGCACCACGGCGCCCAGAAGTCAACAAGCACCGGCAGGCTCGAACTGAGCACCTCATTCTTGAAAGTCGCGTCCGTAACATCTCTAACGCTTGCCATCTTTGTCCCTCCTCTATCTCGAAGCAGCTTGACAATCCCGCTTCTCTCCGCGATAATTGTTGCATACCCCCCTGGGGTATGTCAAGAGAGCAAGTGCCTTACGAGTTCAGTATAAAGCCTGCGAGGCACGATATGAATACAAAGCTTCAGCCAACCGACGCACTACTCCGGCTGCGGCGCCTGGAGGGGCAGATCAGGGGTATCCAGCGCATGCTAGAGGAAGACCGAACCTGCGAGCAGATGCTGACACAGCTTATGGCGGTGCGCGCCGGCATCGACCAAGTAGGTCTGTTGCTCATGGAAACTCACATCGAGAAGTGCCTGCTGATGGACCTCGACGCCGACCCTGAGCGTTTGCGGGAGCTGCGAGAAACCCTGAAGATGTGGGCGCGCTTCGGTCTGGTGCCCGGCGCGGCGCTTCCCTGGTTGGACGAGAAGTCGGAGCAGTGACGCGCAGAGCGTCAGGAGCGTACGCGCTTCCGCTTGCGCGACACGTAGTCGACCAGCACATACTCACCCAGGCCCTCGGGCGTTGTGTAGAAGATGCGCCCCTTGTTGATCTTCGCCATCTTGTCGACAAAGTCGTTCAACTGATAGTTGCGGTCGAGCATGAAGACGTTGATAACGATGCCGCTATCAGTGCAGCGTTTCACCTCTCGCAGTGTCTCAAGTATCGTAGCGGCGCTCGGCGGATAGGCGAAAAGGGAGCGGCCGCGTTCCAGGTGAGCCGTCGGCTCGCCGTCGGAGATCATGATTATCTGGCGAGTGCCCACTTTGTGCTTCGCCAGCAGCCTCTGGGCGATGATGAGCGCATGGTGCATGTTCGTGCCCAGGACTGATTCGTCCCAGTTCAGGTACGGCAACTCCTGCGGCTGGACCTGACGGGCGTAGGCGGAGAAACCGACGATGTAGAGCGCGTCGCGGGCGAACTTACTCGCGATCAGGCTGTTAAGCGCCAGCGCCACCTTCTTCGCCGCCTGGAAGCTCCCGCGCAGGGCCATCGACCAGGAGAGGTCGACCAGGACGACCGTCGCCGTTTGCGAAAGCAGCTCGCTGCGGTAGACTTCGAAATCGTCTTCTTCCAGCCGGACCGGCGGCCGCGACGATGGCTCTCTTTGCAGCGAGTTCATGATCGTTTGCTGGAGATGAAAGTGCATCGGGTCGCCGAATTCGTACTGTTTCGTGTCGTCGGCGCGGTCTCCGATCAGGCCAGCAGCGCGTGTCAGGTGCCGTCCGGCTCGGCCCGCTCGAATGCGCCCGTAGACTTCTTCGAGCGCCTTCTCGCCGATCTTGCGGATAGCACGCGGTGTGAGCTCCCAGCCGCGTCCCTTGCGACGGATGTACCCTTCTTGCTCCAGCACCTCCAGGAAACGCCGTAGCTGGTCGAAAGATTTCTTCGCCTCTGCCCCAAGCAGCCGCTCAACCCGCTCCGGGTCTATTTCGTTAATGTCGCCGCCCTGCTCTACACGCTCCAACTGGTTCTCCAGCCCGTCGAGGTCCTGCATGTGGTCCATGAGGCGCATTGCCTCGCTGATGTCCAGCCCTTCCTCGCCGCGGAAAGAGTAGCGGCTGCGCAGGAGGTTCATCGGGTAGAGCATTTCCAGGCCGGCGGCTAGCTCGCTCAGCTCGTCGGCCAGCTCAGGGTCGGCGATCTTCTCGCTCAGCAGGTCGCGCAGTTGCGAACGCAGGTCCGGCGGCAAGCTGTCCAGCACGGCCGTCATCTGGCCTATCTGCTGCTGCATCTGGGCGATCATCTCTTCCAGGGTCTGCGGCGGCTCCGGGCCGAAAAGATCGCCGTGCTTGCTCATGAACTCGTCGAAGTTGGGCTCTTCGCCGGCCATCTTCTCCGAGAGCATCCGGTTCAAGTCTTTCACCATCTCCTTCAGGCGCGCCATCTGTTCCGGAGACATGTCGGAGATGCGACGGTGCATCTCCTTGAAGAAGGAGTTGAGCATCGCTTTGCGGAGCATCTCCAGCAGCTCCTGGAACTTGTGTTGCGCTTCCGGATCGATGAACTCGTAGTCTTGAAGGCCCTTCACCTGACCGCCAACGTCGGTCGGCAGGCGCTTCAGGTAATCCTGCTTGCGTTCGATGATGCTCTTGAGCATCGCAGCGAACTGCTGCTCCGGCTCTTCCTCGGACGCCTCGCCTGCTCCAGCGCCAGCTTCGTCGGGCACCGGCTGCGTGTCAAAGCGGCTCTGCGCTTCTTCCAGGCGGCGTCGCAACGTGCTCTTTTCCATGCGCAAGACCTCGTCGACGCGCTGGCGAATGTCCTCCATCACCGACGTCAAATCGTAGCGCTCGAGAAGCTGCCGGCGATGCTGGCGGAGCCGCCTCAGCAACTCGCGGAGGCCGGCGAAGCGCTGCCCCTGCTGGTTCTGGAGACCGCGCTGCAGCAGCCCGCGAAGGGCGTGCTGGAGATCGCCGAAGCTGAGCAGATCGTCTGTCAGGCCGCGAAGCAGGTCATCGGCGTCGAGGGACGGCGAATCCTGGCTTCCGCTCCATTTGGAGTAGCGGTATCGCTGCATGGCTTAGCCCCGGTAGTGCGCGCGGCGGGATACGCTATCTTTGTTGAGGCGCTTGTTGAGGTGAAGCCCTTCGAGGACAAATTCGACGGCGGAGGCGACGGCCGCCGGCCTTTCGCCGACCTTCAGGTGCGCCACGCCGCGCTCCAAGCCCGGTACCTTCTGCAGAAGCGCGACGTAGCTCTCGGCTGGCGACAGGTCCGACGTTTCGACAGTGAGGCCGCCTTTGAAGCCCGCCACGGTTTCCTCGAGATCGTCCAGATTGAAGTATCGGTTGAAGACGGAAAGCACTCCGGCGGCGATTAGCTTTTCGAGGATCTGCTCTTCACGACCCTCCTCCAGCGTCTCGAACTCGATCTTGCCGCTGAGGGACGGCGTCAGGTAGTAGAGGTCGCTGATGCGCGGCACGATCTCTTTCTCATTGAGGCGAATCGCCCGACGCAGGGCGTTGGAGAGAAGCGTCTCGTAATCGGTGATCGATGCGCGCACCGACACGCCGGAGCGCTGGTTGACGTCTGGGCTGCGACGCGCCAGGCGGGTGATCTCGGCCACGATCTCTTTCATGTACCGGGGCACGAAGACATCCTGCGCCTCTTTGGGAAGGGGACGCGCCTCCTGCTCCATGATGCCGATCTCATCGTCAACGGTCCGGGGATAGTGCGTGCGAATCTGGACGCCGAAGCGGTCTTTGAGCGGCGTGATGATGCGCCCGCGGTTCGTGTAGTCCTCCGGGTTAGCGCTGGCGACCGTGAAAACGTCCAGCGGCAGGCGAACGCGATAGCCGCGGATCTGGACGTCGCGCTCCTCCATGATGTTGAGGAGGCCGACCTGGATGCGCTCGGCGAGGTCCGGCAGTTCGTTTATCGAGAAGATGCCGCGGTTGCTGCGGGGTATCAACCCGTAGTGAATCGTCAGCTCATCGGAAAGGTAGCGGCCCTCGGCGACCTTGATCGGGTCGATTTCGCCGATCAGGTCGGCGATGGTTATATCCGGCGTGGCCAGCTTCTCGCCGTAACGCTCGTCGGGCGTCAGCCAGACGATGGGAAGATCGTCGCCTTCTTCCGCCGCCCGGTCGCGGCAGGCGCGACAGATGGGAGCGAAGGGATCGTCGTTGATCTCGCAGCCGACGACGGCGGGGACAGCCTCGTCGAGCAGTTCAACCAACTGACGGATGAGGCGGGACTTCGCCTGGCCCCTTTCGCCGAGGAGGATGACGTCCTGCCCGGAGAGGATTGCGTTCTCCAGGTGCGGCAGGACGGTATCCTCGAAGCCGATTACGCCGGGAAACAGCGGTTGCCCGCCGCGTATCTTGCGGATGAGGTTGTCGCGCATCTCTTCCCGCACGGGCTTCACGCGGTAGCCCGAGGCGCGCAACTCACCGAGTGTCTTCGGTTTGCCGGTTGTCATTTTCGTCCTTCCGCGGGTAGTACTCTATGAATGTAACCGGTAACCGCGGAAAAACGCCAGACTTTCCGATCTCGAATCGTCTCGAATCGCGCCGGATCTGAGCGGCCGGAAGAACGGCTCAGGACGACGGGCGCGCATCGACGCGCTGGGCGGCGCGTTCCGCCTCCACCTCCGTCGCCGTGAGGCCGGCTTCCCGGCGAAGCTCCTCCGCCTTGTCCGTCCTCTCCCACGGCGCGTCTATGTCCTCGCGACCGAAGTGACCGCAGCAGGCCGTCGGCAGGTAGATTGGTCGGCGCAACTCCAGGCCGCGGATGATGGCTTCCGGCCGGAGGTCGAAATGTTTGCGCACCAACTCCAGGATCTGCTCGTCGGAGATGCGGTTCGTGCCAAACGTCTCGACCGAAAGCGAGGTCGGGTGCGAGACGCCGATTGCGTAGGAGACGTGCAGCTCCAGTCGGTCCGCCAGGCCGGCCGCGACCAGGTTCTTGGCGACGTAGCGCGCGGCGTAGGCACCGGAGCGGTCCACTTTTGTCGGATCTTTGCCCGAGAAGCAGCCGCCGCCGTGTCGGGCGATGCCACCGTAGGTATCAACGATGATCTTGCGCCCGGTCAGGCCCGCGTCTCCCATCGGCCCGCCGATCTCGAAACGGCCGGTGGCGTTGATGAAGTACTTGGTGTTCGCATCGAGAAGCTCGGGCGGCAGCACGTGACGGATGACGTGCTCCATGACGTCCCGATGCAGCCGGTCCTGCTTTACCACCGCATCGTGTTGGGCCGCGATGACCACCGCCTCTATGCGCTTCGGAATACCATAAGCGTACTCCACCGTCACCTGCGACTTCCCGTCCGGCCGCAGATAGTGCAGCGTCCCGTCCCTCCGCACGTCGGCCAGTCGTTTGCAGAGCCTGTGCGCCAGCGATATCGGCAGCGGCATGAGCTCCGGCGTCTCGGTGCAGGCAAAGCCAACCATCATCCCCTGGTCGCCGGCGCCGCGCTCCAGGTCGGCGTCGCTGCTCAGCCCTTCCCGCAGCTCCAGCGACCGATCAACGCCACAGGCTATGTCCTTCGACTGCTCCTTAAGCGACACCAGGACGCCGCACGTCTCATAGTCGAAGCCGTACTTGGCGTGCGTGTAGCCGATCTGCTTCACGGTTGCCCGAACGATGCAGGGAATATCAACGTAGCAACTCGTGGTGATTTCGCCCATGACGATGACAAAACCGGTCGTCGCCGCCGCCTCGCAGGCCACGCGGGCATAGGGGTCCTGAGCCAGGATGGCGTCGAGGACAGCGTCCGATATCTGGTCGCATAGCTTGTCGGGGTGGCCCTCCGTCACCGATTCCGACGTCAGCATGAGCGACGGGGATTTCACGAAGGTTGTAGACATTTCTCCCTCCTCATCGTGAGCGGGCCATGATAGTTCACGTCCCTGATTCCCAGCTTGCCAGGTATGCCTCTTGCTCGGGCGTCAGCGCGTCGATGTTTATGCCCATCGACGCCAGCTTCAGCCTCGCAATCTCGCGGTCAATCTCCTCCGGCACGAAGTGGACGCCGGGGGCCAGCTTTTTCTCGCGCAGCGCCAGGTATTCCGCACAGAGCGCCTGGTTCGCGAAGCTCATGTCCATGACGCTCGCCGGGTGGCCCTCCGCCGCCGCCAGGTTTATCAGCCGCCCCTCGCCCAGCAGGAAGAGCCGACGGCCGTCCGTCAGGCGAAACTCCTCGACGAAGGGCCGCACCTGCCGCCTTCCTTCCGCCATCTGCTCCAGCGCCTTGATGTTGATCTCCACGTCGAAATGGCCGGAATTGGCGACGATTGCGCCGTCTTTCATCGCCTCCATGTGATGGCGGTCGATGACATTGATATCGCCTGTCACGGTGATGAAGATGTCGCCCACGAGCGCCGCCTCTGCCAGCGGCATAACGCGCAAGCCGTCCATGACCGCCTCCAGCGCCCGCACAGGCTTGACCTCGGTGACGATGACCTGCGCCCCGAGCCCACGCGCCCGCATGGCGACGCCGCGACCGCACCAGCCGTAGCCGCAGACCACCACGTTCTTTCCCGCCCAGAGGACGTTCGTCGCGCGGGTCACGCCGTCGATGGTGCTCTGGCCCGTGCCGTAGCGGTTGTCGAAGAGGTGCTTGGTGTCCGCTTCGTTGACGGCGATTATCGGGTAGGCGAGGGCGCCGTCGCGGGCCATGCTTTGGAGGCGAATGACGCCGGTCGTCGTTTCCTCTGTGCCGCCCAGGATGTCCGGGATAAGGTCGCGCCGCTCGCGGTGAATCGTGGCGACGAGGTCAGCGCCATCGTCCATCGACATTTGCGGCCGGTTCCCGAGGGCCTGATGGATGTGGCGGTAGTAGGTCTGGTCGTCCTCGCCCTTCCTCGCGAAGGTCGGGATGCCGTACTCGGCGACGAGCGCGGCCGCGACGTCGTCCTGCGTGCTGAGCGGGTTGCTGGCGCAGACGGCAAGATGAGCGCCCCCGTCCTTGAGCGCGAGCATCAGGTTCGCCGTCTCGGTGGTCACGTGAAGGCAGGCTGACAGGCGCAGATTCTGCAGTGGCCTGTCCTTGGCGAAGCGCTTGCGGATGAGGCCAATTACCGGCATCTCCCGCGCCGCCCACTCGATGCGCCTGACCCCTTCTTCGGCCAGGCCGAGGTCCTTCACGTCATGAGGGATGTCTGGAGCTTTGTTCATTCCCTGTCGAACTCCTTCGTTCAGATTATCCGTGTCGAGCGGGCGAGTAGACCAACTCCCGGCCGCTTTCGCGGCCTCGCCAGCGCGCGAGCAGCCGGCGGACTAGACTTGCCAGCCCCAACGAGTCGCGGCGCGTGACCGCGGTCTCGATGAGGTCGCTATCGTGCCGATAGCCCAGCCGGCGATACACGCTCACTGCAGCCTCGTTGCGGGGATTCACGCTCAGGACGACTTCGTCGCAGGTCTCGAGAAGCTCGCGAGTGACGGCGCCCGTTGTCAGCCAGGCGAAGTGGTTGTTCCGGTAGCTGGGATGCGTGAAGACGTTGCCGAGCACCGCGATTCGCTCTGCTTGGGCGATGCTGTGGGTGCCGGCCATCGCGACCAGCAGGCCGTCGAGGAAGACGCCGAAATAGGTCCCTTCCCTGATCTGCGACTTGCGATAGCTAATGCCCTCGGCCTCGCTGCGGTTCAGCAGGTTCACCGCCGCCGTGTCCTTGGGCGTGAGACGTCGCAACTCAGCATCCGGATCCTCGGCTTGCAACGGCGCGACGAAGCTGCGCTTGTCGACGACCATCCGCTGCATTGGTTGCCTTTGCGCCAGTGAGAAGAAGTGGCGGGCGACACCGGCGTGGCCCAGCTCAACGGTTGCGAAGGAATACACGGGGCCAGGGTGAAGGCTAAGGAGAGCGTAGAGGCCGATCTCGTCGCCGAGCGCCAGCATTGCGTAGCCGAGCCCTCCCCGCGAATGCATCAGAAGAGCCCTCTCGGCGCCATCCTCAGCCAGCCACCACTTCGACTGCTCAAACAGCCGCGATTCCAGTTGCGCCAGGCCGTAGGCGGCATAGCGACGATGCGGTCGAAGCAGCGCCCGTATCTCCTCCGACTCACGTAACTGCCGTATAAGGTACGCCTCTCGCACGCGCTCGCTTTTTATCGTCTTGCTAGCGGCCATTGCCGTCCTTCCCGACTGGAACGCGGTCGCCGATGATCGAGGCGAGTTTCCGCAGCGTCGCCGGCGGCACCAGGTCAGGCTGCGTGATCAGAGCGTCGTCGAGCGCATGGGCGCAGGCGCAATTCCTCTCGGATGGAAGCTGCCCGATCGCGGAAGCGACGACGCGGCGGGCGCTTTCAACCGTCGTCAGAAGGTTATCAAGGATCATCTGCGCCGTCACGTCTGCGTACGATTCGCGCCAGACGTCGTAATCGGTCACGCAGGCCAGCGCAGCGTAGCAAATGCCCGCCTCGCGTGCCAGCTTGGCTTCGGGCAGCATCGTCATACTGACCAGGTCGGCGCCCCAAGAGCGGTGAAGAGACGACTCAGCCCGGGTGGAAAAAGACGGGCCTTCGATGACGACGGCTGTGCCGCCATCGTGCAGCGGGGCCCCGCTTCGCCGACGGCCTTCGACCAGAACGTGCCTCAGGTCGGGGCAGAACGGATCGGCGAAGGAGACGTGCGCGACGAGGCCCTCGCCGAAGAACGTGTCGGCCCGAGCCACCGTTCGGTCGATCAGTTGGAGCGGCACGACCAAGTGTCGGGGTTCGATCTCCTCTCGCAGACTGCCGACCGCATTCACAGAGATGATGCGTTCTACTCCCAGCGTCTTCAGGGCATAGATGTTGGCGCGCGCCGGCACCTCCGACGGCAGAAGGCGGTGGCCCTTGCCGTGTCGCGGCAGGAAGGCGACGCCGACCTTGCCGAGCGAGCCGAGCAGGATTGCATCGCTGGGCTCCCCGAACGGCGTCTCGACGCGGACTTCGCGGCGGTCCGCGAGACCGGCCATCTCATAGAAGCCGCTGCCGCCGATTACTGCGACCTGCGCTTCGCTCAAGCTAGTTCCCTCCGAAGACCCGCTTCAGCATCTGGAGGGCCTGAAGCGTCACCCACTTGCTCGGCTTGCCTTTCTGCTCGATGTCCACCCACATCTTGCCGTTCAGGCTGGTCTCCATCCGCCAGCGGCCCCGGCTATCTTGCTTCCAGAGGACGTGCCTGATGGCATCTCGCAATACCGGCTCGGCGCCATGTCCGAGCCCGGACAGTGCGTGGAGCGCCTCAAGAATGTTGCTGGTGTAGCTGAGCGGAAATCCGAACTTCTGCCAGTTGCCGCTCACCGTCTTGCTGCAGGGATAGTCGCCGACGGCAAGGTTGCGACTCAAGAGGAAGGCAACGCCTTCATCGATCGCCGCTTTCACCGGGCCAACGCGCTCGGCCGGCGGCATGACGGAAAACGCCTGCAACGCTTTGACGGCGCCCCAGGCGCAGGGCAGCTTGCCGTTGGGCCCGCACTCGAAGTGTCTGCGGGAAGCAGCGCCGGCCAGCTCCTGCACCGCCTCGCCAACGCGCGGGTCCGTTCCCCGACCCAGAAGGTAGAAGGCGTGGATGAGATTGCCGTTGAGGCAGTCGACTGCCATGCTCTGGGAGCGGTTCACCGAGAACGCGCCGCTCTTGGTCCGGCTGTTCGCGAGGACGTACTCGCAGCCTCTGGAGACGCGCTCATCCGACCCATCGGCGGCCAGTTGCGCCAGGAACATGACCTGCCAGACCGTGCTTCGGTACTTGGGCGAATAGCCGGGACCCGGCTTGAACCAGTAGCCGTCCGAGTGCTGAGCGGCCAGGATCGCCGGCACGGCGCCCTCGTTCATTACGGCTTGTTTGGCGGGCACGACCTGGCTATGCACCTCGTCGAGCTCGAGCAACGAACGCATAGTCAAGTAGCGCACCGAAGGATTGTCCTCTTCGAGGAGCCAATCGGTCGGATCGTCGCGCAGAAAATCAGGCCAGCCGGCCACCATTTTCGTCGATCCTGTATCTACTTATGCCTACGTCGCCCGCAATCACGGTGGAAAAAGACAACAAAAAACTTCTCGTGGTGTGAGAAGTTCAACCTACTCTCATCTCTCCCTGCTGCCGGCAGGGTCGGACTTGGCACCATGTTGAGGGACTTACGTCCTCCCAAACTGGTTGCCGGGCTTCGTAGGGCCGGTCCCTCCACCACTCTGGATAAGAGCGTTTACCGTATTCGGTTGTTACTTTATTCTAGGCTCGGCATCCGATGCCGTCAACCCGCGAGGCCCTTGCTTGGGCCGCTTTCCCTGCTAGGCGAATCGACAGAAGGGGTGAGAGACTTGGACTTTGAATTGAGCGAAGAGCACGAGCTTATCCGCGGCGTCGCGAGACGCATCGCCCGCGAGCAGGTGGCGCCCAGAGCCGCCGAAATCGACGCAACGGCAAGCTACCCCGATGAGCTGTTCAACGTCTTTCGCGACGCCGGCCTGCTGGGCCTGACGATTCCGGCGGAATACGGCGGCAGCGGGGCCGGCTTCCTCGCCCTCGCCCTGGCCGTTGAGGAGGTCGCGAAGTACTGCTGCTCTTCCGGCCTCACTCTTCTGCTCAGCGCTCTGCCGACGCAGCCGATCGTTCTCGGCGGGACGGAGGAGCAAAAGAGGCGCTACTTGCCTCCGATCGCGAAGGGCGAACAGCGGGCCGCTTTCGGACTGACAGAGCCCAACGCTGGCTCCGATGCGGCCGCCATCCAGGCTCGGGCGGTCCGTAAGGGCGGCGGCTACGTGGTGAACGGCGAAAAGGCGTTCATCTCGGGCGGCGCTGTGGCCGACTACGTGACGATGTTCGCCAAGACCGACCCGGCCGCCCGATCTCGCGGCATCTCCGGCTTCATCGTCTTGAGAACGACCCCGGGCTACTCAGTCGCCCGCCTCGACGAGAAGATGGGCGTGCGCGGCGTGGCCACGGCGCTTCTCTGTTTCCAGGACTGCTTCGTTACGGAGGAGAACCTGCTCGGCGGAAAGGAGAATGAGGCTTTCTCCGCGGTCCTGGGGACGCTGAACAGCGTACGGCCCGTCGTCGCCGCCCGCGGTCTGGGGCTCGCTGAAGGCGCCCTGGCATACGCGCTCGAATTCGCCCGGCAGCGCGAGGCGTTCGGCAAGCCGATCGCTGAGTTGGAGGCGATTCAGTTCATGTTCGCCGACATGGCCATCCAGGTCGAAGCAGCGCGCCTTCTGACGTACCAGGCCGCCTGGCTGGTCGACCGCGGCCGCTTCCAGCGCCAGGACTCGCACATGTTGTCCGTCGCCAAGGCCTTCGCGACAGAAACGGCGGTTAAGGTGTCGTCCGACGCGCTGCAGGTGCTTGGGGCGCAGGGCTACATGCGCGACCACCCGCTGGAACGCCATTATCGCGACGCCCGCCAGCTCATGATCGTCGAAGGGACGAGCCAGATTCACCGCGTCATCATCTCGCGCGCGCTCCTGGACCGCCACCTCACGTACCCGTAGGCGCTCCAAGGCCACCGACGAAATGAGGTGCCTTTGCACTTGTGCGAGGATTCCGACGGTGCTACAATCAACGAGGCTCTTAGGCGGGGTACGTCAACGAGACGAGGTCAAATGGACAACGACTACGAGCTAAATGTTGCCGAGATCGTACAGACCGTCGAAACGGCGGAAGTGCTGACGCTCCGGTTCGTGGTTATCAGCCAGCGCCTCCTGATCGATACCCGCTACACCCCCATCGACGGCCCGCTGCTCAAACTTGTCCCTTCCGTCAAGACCGCCGAAGACCGTTTTCGCAGTCTGAAGCAGCTTCGACCGCGCTTCCGTATTCCCGACAAGATCTGCTCCGTCTGGTGGCCGAAGCACATCGATAGCCTGGCGTCTTCCGGCATCTGGCCGGCAATCGCGCGGCGCGTCATCGATTCCGGCAGTCCCAGCGCGGCCCAGCTGTGCGAAGACACTTTCCGGGAGTTACTGGAACAGGAGCAGGAAGAGGTAAGGAACGCTATTCTCGGCAAGGGCTACCAAGCGCTCTGGGAATGCTTCAGCCCCGACCAGCCTCGTAAGCAGTAGCCGTAAAGCTTCTTTCTCCCACATCCTCGAATGAGCCCACGTCGCTTTGACCGCCTCGTCTTTGCTGCCCTGGCGGAAGTCCCGCCGCCCTTCAGCGAGAAGCTGGCCAACGTCGACATCGCCGTGAAGCGACGGCCCGGGCCCGGCGATTACAGGCGGGCGCACGCCAGGCGGAGCGACCGCCTCTACGGGCTGTACGAGGGCGTGCCTCTAAGCGAGCGGACGGGAGGCTACGGCTTCGAAGCGCCGGACAAGATCACGCTTTTCCGCGAGCCGCTGGAAAGGGACTTTCCGGATGAGGCGGACCTTGTGCGAGAGGTGCGGATTACGGTCCTGCACGAGATTGCCCATTTCTTCGGGCTGTCTGAGAAGGCGCTTGCTGAGCTGGGTTTTGACTGAACGGCGCCCGGAGCAGGCGACAATGTCAAATCGGCTATGCTAAACTGCGCCTGAGTCGATGGGTCCTCACTTGGGAGAGGAAGAGAGATCTTGACCGAATACCAGGAGAGACTCGTTCCCACGGGGTCGCTTCGCTTACTGCTCCTCGTAATGGCGGCGTGGGACTTCCTGGGCGGCGCCGCTCAACTGGCGTTCCACAGCTTCCTCGTGTCGCTCAAGGACGGCGCGCCGGACGGCATCCTGGCCGGCAGAGCCTTCAGCGGCGCGCTCTTCGTGACGGGCAGCCTCTACTTGATCGCGGCGCTGCATCCCACCCGGTACCGCTTCATCCTGTGGCTGGCCGTCGCGGAGCAGTTGATCGCCGCCTGCACCGGCGTTTTCCACGGCGCCAGGGGCGATGTCGCCTGGAGCGGGCTCGTTCTGCCGATTGGCGTCGCCATCGCGCTACTGATTCTTTTGCTGCTCAACTTCCCCCGCGGCCTGCCCGAAGAGATGGAAGAAGAGGGCGAAGAAGAGGTCCTGCCACCGGAGACGACATCAGCGCGCGAAGGATCCCCCGAGAAGCAGTAGCCGCGTTGCCTGCTCGGCAGCGCTCGATAGCAGTTCGTCCGACTTCGCGAACATCTCCTCGCGCGTCATCGGTCCTATGGCGACAGGAACGACGGCATCGAGACGCAGGGGCGCCAGATCGGCGTCATCCGCGACGCTCCCGGCAAAGACGACGACGGGACAACGACGTTCCTTCGCCAGCCGCGCCACGACAGCGACTGACTTGCCATACTCCGTCTGCGAGTCAAGCCGCCCCTCGCCGGTGAAGACGACATCCGCCCGTTCGATTCGACCGGCGAGACCTATCGCCTCGGCCACAAACTCCGCGCCCTAGGTGATGCGGGCGCCGAGGAAGGCGACGAGTCCTCCGCCGAGACCGCCGGCCGCGCCCGCGCCGCTCACGGTAGCGATGTCCACGTCGAGTTCGCGCTTAACGACACCGGCATAGTGCTGGAGGGCGACCTCCAGCTCCGCCACGGCTTCGGGCGTGCCCCCCTTTTGCGGCCCGTAGACAAGGCTGGCGCCCGCGGGGCCGAGCAGCGGGTTGACCGCGTCGGCGGCAACAACGATTTCGCAGGAGCGCACCCGCGGGTCGAGTCCGGAAACGTCGATCCGCTGCAGCTTCATCAGAGCGGCGCCGCCGGGCTCCAGTTCGTTGCCCGCCACGTCGAGCAACCGGACGCCCAGGGCCTGCGCCATGCCAGCGCCGCCGTCGTTGGTCGCACTCCCGCCGATGGCTACGATCAGGCGCCGGCAGCCTTCGTCCAGGGCCGCGCGAATGAGTTCGGCCGTGCCGTAGGTGCTTGTGCGGCGCGGGTCCCGCTCCTCCGGCCTCAGCAACGCTAGCCCGGAAGCCTCCGCCGTCTCGATAAGGGCCGTCTTTTCGTCAAGCAGCGCCCAGATCGCCTCGCGCGGGCGTCCCAGCGGGTCGCGCACGGTGGCTTTCATGCGCCTGCCCTTCACGGACGAGAGCACAGCGTCTATCGTGCCCGGACCGCCGTCGGCCATCGGCGCCAGGTCAACTTCGATATCCTCGCCGGCCCGTCGGATGCCGAGGGCCATCGCACCAGCAGCCTGGCGGGAGGTCAGACTCTCCTTGAACTCCTGAGGGCATACCAGTATGCGCATTCTCTACTCCTTGCGTGGCTGATAATATTCCGCCCTGCGCGGGACAAACAACCGGGGGTTGACAACAGAACATACATTCTCTATGCTGGTGAAAGAACACATGTTCTCTGAAGGAGTCGAATGATGAAGAGGAAGAATCACCGCCACTCCCGATGTCCCGACTGCGGAGGGCCTCTCGTTCACGGCGAAGGCTGCGTCCGCTGCCCTATCTGCGGTTTCACGCGCTGCGGCTGCTAGCCGGGCCGTCTTTGTTCTCGGCAGGACCAAAGCCGCGGGCGAAGCGATGCGCGCCTCGCGTTGACACACTCTTGCCATCGGTTATCATGAAGGCGTGATCGCGGAAACCGTCGCTGGAAAGCGAATCGAGAGCCGTTCGCCTTCATCGCCGCTGACAGTCGCCCTGCTGACGATCGGCTGCAAGCTCAACCAGGCCGAGTCGGAGGCAATGGCGGGCGAGCTCATGCAGGCGGGCTGTCGCCTTGTCGACCGCGCGGAACCGGCCGACGCCTTCGTCATAAACTCCTGCGCCGTCACCCACGTCGCGGAGCGCAAGTCGCGACACCTCATTCGCCTGGCGCGACGCCTTTCGCCTGACGCCCGGATCGTCGTCACCGGCTGCTATGCGGCTGCGACGACGCCCGACGTTCTGTCGGCATTGGGAGCGGACGCCGTGCTTCACAATCACGAGAAGGAATGCGCGAGCGCCCTAATCCTGGGGGATTTGCCTCGTCCTGACGCTTCGTCGAACGGGTCCGCCCGGCTTCGCACGCGCTCCTTTATCAAGATTCAGGAAGGCTGCAACGACGTCTGCGCCTTCTGCGTCGTGCCGCAAACGCGCGGTCGGGAGCGCAGCGTTCCGGCCGAACAGATTCTGCGAGCGGTCCAATCGGCGGAGGCTAACAGCGTCAAGGAGGTTGTGCTCACAGGCACGCAACTCGGCGCTTATGGTCGCGACGCCAGCGATGGCATCGACCTTCTCAAGATGATCAGCCTCGTGCTGGAACGGACAAGCGTCCCACGCGTGCGCCTGTCGTCGGTTCAGCCGCAGGACATCACACCGGCCTTGCTCGACCTCTGGGACGACCCGCGTCTTTGCCGCCACTTTCACATCGCCCTGCAGAGCGGCAGCGACGATGTGCTCACCCGCATGCGCCGCCGCTATACAACGCGACAGTTCGCTGAGGCGCTGGCGGCGATACGGCGAAAGCTCCCCGACGCCGCCGTCACGACCGACGTGCTCGTGGGCTTCCCGGGCGAGTGCGAAGCCGACTTTGAGACCACGCGCCGGTTCTGTCGCGAGGCCGAATTCGCCGCTTTGCACGTCTTTCCGTTCTCGTCGCGGCCCGGGACGCTTGCCGCCAGGATGCCGGACCAGGTCCGCGCGCAGGAGAAACGCGAGCGCGTCCAGGAAATGCTGGCCCTCGGGGAGGAACTGCGCACGAGCTTTCTCTCGCGCTACGAAGGCGGTACGGTCGAGGTGCTCTTCGAGAAGGCCGTTAGCAGAGCGTGCGGCCGGCCGCTCTGGGAAGGCCTGACCGGCAACTACATTCGGGTGCTGGCGCCTGCTGACGAGCCGCTGGAGAATCGCATCGTGGCTGTGAAGCTGGGTGAGCGCTACAGAAGCGACTTGCTCGGCGAACCGGTTCGAATCGAATCGAGCTAGGAGGACCAGATGAACCTGTTGAATCGACTCATCGCCGTCCTCGGCATCGTCGTGCTGATCCTGTTCGCGGTTATGCTCATCGTGCTGGCCTGGGCCTACAGCAGCGAAAGCATCCACCGGCTGAGCCTCTTCGTCCAGTACCTGAGCGACCACGACACTACACTGCCAAAGGTCATCATCACTCTTGGCAGCGCCTTCGTCATCCTGATCGCCTTCTCCTTCCTGTTGCTCGAGATCGTTCCCCGGGCGGACAAGACCGTCCTCGTCCGTGACGTGGGCATGGGTACCGCCGTCCTCTCGACCGCAGCCGTGGCGCGCCGCCTCGAGCAGCTCGTCGCGGACCTGCCGGAGGTCGAAGGCGTGCGAGCGACGGTCAGCCGTCGCAAAGACGCCGTTGAGGTCAGCCTGCGGGTGATGGTGGACCCCGAAAGCGACCTCGCGCTCGTCGCCACCGAGGTCTCGCGAACGACGCAGGAAGGAATAACTGAGCAGATGAGCGTCGCTCTCGCCAGGCCGCCGCGTCTCAGGCTCTACTACTCGTCTCGGCCGCCGATACCGGTGCGTTCGCGAGCGGAGGCCTCCGCGGAGGAGCCGCGTCGAGTGCGCCTGCGGAGGGCTCGGGCCGTCTCGAAGCAGGAAGAAGCGGGAAGCGAGACGCCACCGGCCGAACCACCGCCCCCGCCCTCTGACGACAGCGTTCCACCAAGCGACAAGTCATGACGAGAATACGGCGTCCGCCTTCTGACAAGGTGAAGCAGGCCGTTGAGAGCCTTCTTTTCGTCGCGCAGGAACCCGTCGACGTGGCCGTACTGGCCCGCAGCCTCCACCTCACTGAGAAAGAAGTGCTGGCAGCCATCGAATCGCTCGCCGAGGACTGCCGCGAGCGAGGCGTTCGAATTCAGACGAGCGGCAATCTGGTGCAGATGGCGACGGCACCTGACGCGGCCCGCTACGTGGAAAACTTCCTCAACATGGACCATCACACGCGCCTTTCGACGGCGGGGCTGGAGACTCTCGCCATCGTCGCCTACCGGCAGCCGATAACGCGCGCCGGCATCGAGGCGATCCGTGGCGTCAACTCCGACGGCGCGGTTGCGACGCTCCTCGCGCGCGACTTGATCGAAGAGACGGGGCGCGCCCGGACGCCGGGACGTCCCGCGTTGCTCGGCACGACGGTTCGCTTCCTGGAGCATTTCGGACTGGAGAAGCCGTCGGACCTGCCGCCGCTGCCCACCGAGGAGGAGCCGGATGAGGTGCGGCTGCGATGATGGTCGGCGTCTGCCGCCTAACGCTACGTCTGCCGGAGAACGCGTCCTTGAAGGGGAAGCGACAGGTCATCAAGTCACTTACGGCGCGCATTCGCAACCGCTACAACGTCTCCATCGCCGAAGTCGATAGCCAGGATAGCTGGCAGATCGCTTCGCTGGGTATTAGCTGCGTCTCGAACAGCAGCAGCCATGCCAACGAGATGCTGACGAAGGTCGTCGGTTTCGTGCGAAGCAGCCGCCTCGACGCCGAGGTTCTCGACTGTCAGGTGGAGATGCTGCAGGCTTAGCCGGACGGTGAGTCTTCGACCGGCTCTCCAATGAGGTCATACGCCAGGGCTTCCACGATGCGCACGCGCTTCATCTCGCCGGGAAGGGCTTCGCCGGCGCAGAGGACCAGCCCGTCGACCTCCGGCGCGTCGCGATAGGACCGCCCGCCGAACATCTCCCGGCCCGCGCTGTCGCGCCCGCTCTTTGACTCAACGAGCACCGTCAACTCTTTGCCGAGCCAGCGCTGGTTAGCCTCAAGCGCCGTCTCCTGCGCCACGCGCATCAGCTCGCGGTAGCGACGCCGCTTGACCCGCTCCGGCACCTGATGCGGTATTCGCGCTGCCGCCGTGCCTTCCTGGGGCGAGAACATGAAGGCACCCACGTGATCGTACCTGGTCTCGCGGACGAACGCCAGCAACTCCGCGAAGTCCTGCTCCGTCTCACCCGGGAAGCCGACCATGAACGTTGTGCGCAGGGCGATGTCGGGCATAGCGTCGCGCAGCCGCTCCAAGGTGCCGACGGTCTGCACGAGATCATGCGGCCGGCGCATCCGCTGGAGGATAGCGGGGCTGCTGTGCTGGAGCGGGATGTCAAGATAGTGGCATACCTGCGGCGTCTCAGCCATCGTTCGGACTAGCCGCGGCGAGACGTGGCAGGGATAGGCGTACATGACGCGCAGCCAGGAGGAAGGCATCTCCAGTGCCAGACGCCTGAGGAGGCTGGCCAGGCCATCCTTCATACCGACGTCGCGGCCGTATGCCGTGCTGTCCTGGGCGACGAGCACGAGTTCCTTCGCGCCCTCAGCGGCCAATCGCTTGGCCTCTTCGACGAGGGGCTCGACCGGCTCACTGTGCAAGCGTCCCTTGATTCGAGGGATGAGGCAGAAGGCGCAGCGGGCATTGCAACCATCGGCGATCTTCAGGTAGGCGCTGGGCCCCGCTTCTCGCTTCTCCGCGACCCGGGCCCGGCAGGCCCTGTTTGCCAGCTCAGCCACCTTCGTCCAGGACTCGACGCCGAAAACGTAGTCTATCTCGGGTACTTCCGCGAGAAGCTCCTTGTGGTATAGCTCGGGCAGGCAGCCGATTACGACGAGCTCCTGGCCGCGTCGCTTCCGCGTCGCCAGCTTCAGGACGGCGTTGATCGACTCTTCTTTCGCCTCGTCGACGAAGCTGCAGGTGTTGACGATCAGGAGGTCGGCCCTGGTCGCGGTCTCCGAAGCCGCACCAGCCTCTCGGAGCATTCGATCCAGCTTCGTGGAGTCGGCGACGTTCTTGGGGCAGCCAAGGGTGAGAAGGTAATAGGACATAGGGGAGCTTACGCCAGAGAGAGGCCTAGCGGGGGCCCTCGCTGACGAGGAGCGTGATCGAATCGCCCGTGTGGACGGTGCTGTTGGGCGATGGGCTCTGGTTGATTACGATTCCGACAGGCACGTTGTCGTCATGGACGGACACCACGACGAACTTGAGGCCCTGGCCGATGACTGTCCCAAGCGCCTGCATTCCCCCGCCGCCGCGGAAATCGGAGAGAACGACTGACTCCACTGCCGGGGCTACCGTTGCCGCCGGCGCCGCATTCGCGTCGCCCGTAGGCGTCTGGTTTAGCGGCTCCGCGCCTTCGTTCTTCGCCTGCGTCGCCTGGGCTACGACGCCCACCGCCGTGGGTGAAGCCGTTCCGTTGCCACCGGAGCCGATTTTGTAGAGCATAAAGCCCGCAAGAAGGAAGAAGAGGACGACTCCGCCCGCGATAACCCAGTTTCGAGAGAGCGCCGGGGGCGGCGCCTTCGTTACCTGAGGCAAGGGGGCAAGATCAGCCGCCTGCCGCCCTTGGTCGGGCTGAAGACGCAGGATTTCCTTGGAGTCGATTCCCAGGAATTGCGCGTACGTTCTCAGGAAGGCGCGACAGTAAACGGGAGCCGGAAGCGCATCAAACTCGTCATGCTCCAGCGCCTCTAGATAACGCCGGGCGATGCGAGTTTCACGTTCAACGTCGTCGAGGGTCAGACCCCGGGAGATCCGCGTTTCAGAGAGGATCCTTCCGAGAACTGCCAAGCGGGGGTCAGGTACCTCTTGCATATGGACAACCACGAGTCTAAGCGGTCTGGATGTTAGGCTCAACCCGTACGGGTTCCCACCCATAATACCATAGCTCGCAGCATGCCGCCGGTCAGCACGCAAACGGCCGGATGACTTTTCGGCGTTGTCGCGGCGAGGTACGCTGGATCGGAAGGCGATAGCTGGCGGGATTTACGCGGCTGTCAACCAGATGAAGGTGGATGAGGTAAGCCAGGCGGATGTAGCGGACGCGCTTGGGGCTTGAGAGGAATCGTCAAGAATAGCAGAAGACGGCCGGGGGAGCCTGGCCGCCTTCCGCCAATCCAGACCGCCTCTGGTACCCTCAAACCACAGACGGCTTTCAAATAGTAGGTAGGAGGTACGCTCGTATTCTCTCTCTCAGATGTTGTCCGCCTATAGCTGCCAAGTTAACAATCGGTAAAACGTCAGGAAACTGAAGGCTGTTCTTCATTTTTCTCCCGATCCACCGGCCGGCAGCGCGGTTGATCCCCTTTCCGACGCGTGGTAAACTGCGACCAATAGCGGCAGAGGCTATCTGCCGTTTTGCTCTCACTGGGAAGGCGAACGGGGGCGGTACTTCTGGAAGGGACGCCGCAGCAATCAGGAGAAGCAACTCTGCGGTGGGCGTAGCCGAGCGGTTTAAGGCGCCAGGTTGTGGCCCTGGAGATCGAGGGTTCGAATCCCTCCGTCCACCCCAGCTTAATTGGCCGCACGGCCTTTCGGGAGTCTGAATGCCGTCCACATTTGGCTGTCCGCCGAAACGCCTCTACGTCATTCCTCTGACCGCCTTTCTCGGCCTCGCGCTCGTCGGAGCTCTCGTCGCGGTCGGTTGCGGCGGCAGCAGCGCCGATAGCAAGGCGCAGACGATCGTCCAGAAGTTTCTCGAAGCTGCCCAGAGCCCAGGCACCCAGAGCCAGGTTATGCTCGGCAGAGTCCCCGACGATCTGCCCGCCAGTCTTCCCGCGTATCCGGGATCGGACCTCCTTGGGTCCGTCGTAACTACTGGCACAGGCGGCCTGAAAGACGACAGCGTTCTGCGCGAGACAGGCGATTCGGTTGATGACGTTTACGCTTTCTTTCAACAGGCGCTCGATGCTTCTCCCTGGGAAATCTTGGCGTCCACCACTTCTGGCAAGATCGCGGCGCTGCAGTTCGGCAGCACGACTGACCCGAACGTGGCCGGCACGGTCGTAATTCAACCGAGCGACAGCGGTTCCGTCATCTATACTTCCTTTCAGGCGGCTTCCGCTGAGACTCCAACAAGCGAACCCTTCAAGCTGGACCCGAGCAAGCCCCTGCCGCGCGGCTGGCCATCGCAGATTCCCATCTATCCGAACGCCAACGTATCTGATACCCGCTGGTCGCGATCCAGCGGCAGCGTGCAGTGGCAGGTCTCCCTTCTTGCCATCACGACGCCGAAGGATATAATCGACTACTACCGGACGGAGCTATCGAATGCGGACTTCGGCGTGACACAGCAACCTGACCAGGGCGGCGTGTCGAGTCTCTCGTTCGAGAATAAGCTTACGTCGCCACCGTGGACCGGGACCGTGACGACGCAGACGTTCGCACAGGACCCGACCTATGCTCAGGCCATAATCCAGCTTCAGATCGGCTCCGGCACGCCTCAGCCGTCCGGCGCAGCGACTCCATAGGCCGGCCGACGAATGGACTGTCACGCTGACGCGTCGCGCTTGTTTCGTGAGTTGTTGACGGGGCCTCGCTGTGATAGACTGACGGAGCCTACGGGGGATTGGGGCTCGCGCCTGTAGCTCAGCGGAAAGAGCATCGGTCTTCGGAACCGAGGGTCGGGGGTTCGAATCCCTCCAGGCGCGCCAGGAAGCGCCGATGGGACGCGGGGCATTTTGCCTCGTCGCTTCGTGTAAAGGGGTGTCAAACTCTGTACTCTTAGGGCGGGCGGCTCTACAATTGGGTTAGTTTCATGGCTCAACTGGAAATCGAAGACCTGTCAATCCACTTCGGCGGTGTAGTTGCGCTTGATGGCGTCTCCTTCCACGTGGAGGAAGGCGAGATCATGGGGCTCATTGGCCCCAACGGCGCCGGAAAGACCACCCTGTTCAACTGCATTACCCGCGTGTACGATGCAGACAAGGGCTCGGTTCGTTTTGAGGGACACGAACTGCTCAAAATGCCGCCCTACAAGGTCATCCGCACCGGCATTTCGCGTACGTTCCAGAACCTCGCGTTGTTCCCAACCATGACGGTGCTCGAGAACCTGCTCGTCGGTCAGCACGTCTTGATGAAGAGCACCCTGATCGATTGCCTGTTCCATCTGCCTCAAGTGATGGGTGAAGAGAAGTTTGCCCAGAAACGCGCCGAGGATGTGTTGAAGGTGTTGGGCTTCGAAGGGCTGCGCGACGTTCCCGTCGCCGGCCTTCCTTTCGCCGTTCAGAAGAGGGTCGAGCTGGCGCGGGCCCTTGTCTCGCGACCGCGGTTCGTTCTCCTCGACGAGCCTGCCAGCGGCCTCAGCCACGAGGAGATGCAGGCATTGGGCCGGCTTATCCGCTCCATTCGCAGCGACCTCGGCGTTACTATCCTGCTGGTCGAGCACCACATGGCGCTGGTGATGGATGTCTCCGACAGGGTCTGCGTCCTGGACTTCGGCAAGAAGATCGCCGAAGCGACGCCTGCGGAGGTGCAAAAGAACCCGGACGTAATTCGAGCTTATCTGGGGGCAGAGCAATAGTGCTTGTAATTCGCGATCTCTACACTGCCTACGGACCAATCATGGCCTTGCGCGGCGTCTCTCTGGAAGTGCCGGAAGGTGCCATCGTCACGATCCTGGGAGGAAACGGCGCCGGCAAGAGTACCACTCTACGTACGATCTCCGGCTTGGTGCATCCGGTTAAGGGCCAGATCGAGTTCCTGGGAAAGCGCATCGAAAAGCTCTCGCCGGAAAAGATCGTTCAAATCGGCATCTCGCAGGTGCCGGAAGGCAGGCAGATCTTCCCCGAGCTCACGGTGATGGAGAACCTCCGTCTCGGCGCGTATATCCGGCGTGACTGGCGCGCCGTGCGACGGGACATCGACCGCGTCTTCGGCTATTTCCCGGTGCTCAAAGAGCGTCACGGTCAGGCCGCCGGCACTCTGAGCGGCGGCGAGCAGCAGATGGTCGCGATTGGCCGCGCGCTAATGGCCCGTCCACGCATCCTGCTTCTCGACGAGCCGTCTCTCGGCCTAGCGCCGTTGATAGTTCAGCAAATCTTCGGCATTGTCAAGGCTTTGAACGAGAACGAGGGCATTACCATCCTCCTCGTCGAGCAGAACGCCGGCTCTGCGCTGCGCATCGCCCGTTACGGATACGTCCTCGAGATCGGCAGAGTCGTCCTGGAAGATACCGGCGACAACCTGCGGAAGGACGAAGCAGTCCGCCGCGCCTACCTGGGATACTAGCAGCCCAGAGCATCGACTTGCCGCACAGGAATGCGGCCCTCTTCCCTCGACTGCCTGGTGGGACAGAGCATGCAGATCGCCATCCGCGAGCCGACTCTTGCATTCGTCCTTATTCGTCGCAGGACCGGAGCGACGCAGGCGTTCCTCATAGTCGCAGGCGTAACGCTCCTGGCTCTGTCCGCACAGCTTCGCATTCCTCTTCCTTTTACGCCTGTGCCCGTTACGGGCCAGACGTTCGCTGTTCTCCTCATTGGCGCGCTGCTGGGAAGTCGTGCCGGCTTCACGACCATTTCCTGTTACTGGCTTGTCGGCGCCTGCGGACTGCCGGTCTTCAACGGCGGCAGCGGGGGCTGGACTGTCGTAAGTGGGCCGACCGGCGGCTATATCTTTGGCTTCGCGGCCGCGGCGCTACTCGTCGGCTGGTTCTCAGAGCGCGGCTGGGACCGCGGCAAGAGCGTGATCGTCCCCTTGCTACTCGGCGATGCTCTTATCTACGCGTTCGGGCTGCCCTGGCTGGGGATCTTCGTCGGGCCGCGCGCCGTCGCGCAATCGGGACTTCTGCCTTTCGTGCCCGGCGACCTCGCCAAGATCGCCGCGGCAGCGTTCACCCTTCCAGCGGCATGGTCCGTCTCGGAGCGTCTTCGCCTTCGTTAGCAGCGTCTCTGGATATCAGCGTTCTGATGTGAGACGATAGCCTGAAGGAGCAGGCACAGGACATGTTTGCGCTGGTGCTGGCAGGAGGCAAAGGCGAGCGACTTCGTCCCCTGACCACAGACCGCCCCAAGCCCATGGTCCTCCTCAACGACAAGCCTATCCTCCAGCATCACCTGGAGTGGCTAGCGGGTAACGGCGTCACGGACGCAGTGCTTCTCTGCGGCTACAGGCACGAGGCGATCCAGCGGCACTTCAGCGACGGAGGCGCTTTCGGACTCCGCATCCTCTATTCGGTCGAGGACACGCCGTTAGGCCGCGGTGGCGCCTTCCGGCGCGGCTTTCAGCAGGTCCCCGCGACCGAGCAGACGGTCATCGGCACGAACGGCGACAACATCGTCGAGCAGCCGCTTGCGCCGCTCCTGCGCCGTCATCGCCATACGGGCGCCGTCGCGACTGTTATGCTGGCGCCGCTGCGCAGCCCTTTCGGCGTCGTCAGGCTCACGCGAGGCAGCCGCATACTCGGTTTCGAAGAGAAGCCGCTGCTTCCCTACTGGGTGAACGCCGGTGTCTACACCCTGGAGCGCGAGTTCTTCGCTATGCTGCCGGTGATAGGCGACCATGAGACGACGGTCTTCCCGGAGCTTGCCGCGCAGGGGAAGCTTTTCGGCTTCAAGAGCACCGCTTACTGGAAACCAATCGACACCGTGAAGGACGTGAACGAGGCCGCGTCACATCTTGCTGGGAAGGATAGAAATCAGAATGGCTAGTGAGATCAAGTTCGGGACCGACGGCTGGAGGGCGATTATCGGCGACGACTTCACCTTTGCCAACGTGCGGGTCTGCGCCCAGAGCGTCGCGCGCTTCCTCAAGGAAAGTGGCATGGCGCCGCGAGGACTTATCGTCGGCTACGACACACGCTTCGCCTCAGAAGACTTCGCTGCCGCCGTTGCCGAAGTTATAGCGGGAAACGGCATCAAGGCGTACCTTTGCGACCGCGCCACGCCCACGCCGACGGTAAGTTGGGCGGTGCTGGACAAGCAGGCCGGCGGCGCAGCAATGATCACGTCCAGCCACAACCCCTGGCGCTACAACGGATTCAAGTACAAGCCTGAGTACGCCGGCAGCGCCTCGCCGGAGGTGGTGGCGAGGCTGGAGGCACCCCTGGCGGAGATCCAGGCGTCGGGCGCGGTCGAGCGAATGCCGCTCGCCGACGCCCAGAAACAGGGGCTGGTGGAGCTCTTCGACCCGCGGCCGGCGTATATCGCTCAGCTCAAGAAGCTCATCGACCTGGAGCCGCTGCGAGCGGCTGACTTCACGGTCTGCGTCGATGCGATGTACGGCAGCGGCCAGGGCTATCTGCCGGAGCTGCTCGCCGGCGGCCGGTTGCGCGTCGTCGAGCTCCATGGCGAGCGAAATCCGTTGTTCCCGGGAATAGGCGCGCCGGAGCCTATTGGACGCAATCTCACCGGCCTCATGGAGCTCGTGCGCCGCGAGAAAGCCGATGTCGGCCTGGCCGTGGACGGCGATGCCGACCGCTTCGGGCTGGTGGACGAAAATGGTGCTTACGTCGACCAGCTCCAGGTCTTCGGGCTGCTGACGTACTACCTGCTCGACGCGCGCGGCGAGCGCGGGCCGATCATCAAATCGCTGACGACGACGCAGATGGTAATCCGCCTGGGAGAGCTTTACAACGTCCCCGTCTATGAGACCGCCGTCGGTTTCAAGTACCTCGGGCCGAAGATGATCGAAACGGAGGGGCTGATCGGCGGCGAAGAAAGCGGCGGCTACGCTTTCCGCGGCCACCTGCCTGAACGCGACGGCGTCCTGGCGGCGCTGGCGATGCTCGACTTCATGGTGCGCACGGGGAAGCGGCCGTCGGAATTGCTGGCGGACCTCTACCGGCGTGTGGGGCCTCACCATTACGACCGCGTCGACATCAGAATGCCAGCGACGGAGAAGGAATCGGTGCAAACGCGCGTGGCATCGGCGCATCCGAGCTCGGTGGCCGGCGTGAAAGTCACAGCCCAGGACGACACCGACGGTTACCGTTTCAGTCTGGAGAACGGCGGCTGGCTCCTGCTGCGGTTCTCCGGCACGGAGCCGCTTCTCCGCATCTATACCGAGGTGCCCGACAAGGCGCTGGTACCGAGCCTGCTGAGGGCAGGTCGTGAGCTTGCCGGCCTGCCGGAGCAGGAGGCCGGGCAGGATGCACTCTCTTGACGATCCCCTGAACTTCGGACGGCTGGACCCCGACGGCCTCGGCGACCGCATCCGCGCGCTCCCTGCGCAGTGCCACGAGGCTTGGCGACAGGCGCAAAGCTTCTGCTTCCCGCCTGAGTTCGTCGAAATCGACTCCGTCCTGGTGCTCGGCATGGGCGGCTCGGCGATTGCGGGCGACATCGTGCGGTCGCTCGCCCTGCCCCGCAGCACGAAGACCGTCACGGTGTACCGTGGCTACGATCTTCCGCCGTCGGTCGGAGAGCGGACGCTCGTCGTCGCGTGCAGCTTCAGCGGCGAGACCGAGGAAACGCTGTCGTCCTTCAGCCAAGCCCTGAGCGGACCGTCGAAGAAGCTGGTCATCACAACCGGCGGCAGGCTGCTGGCGACCGCCCGGGCGAACGGAGTGCCGTCGTACGTCTTCCGGTATGCGGGGGAGCCGCGCTCGGCACTGGGCCACAGCCTGATGCCGCTGCTGGCGCTCTCGACGGCTGCGGGTGTGTTGCCAGACACATCGGGCGACGTCGACGAAGCGATCGGATTGATGGAGGAGTTGCGCCGGGCTAATGGCGACACTGTTCCGCTGGATGAGAACGCCGCGAAGCAGCTAGCGACGCGCCTCATGGGGAAGCTGCCGGTTATCTTCGCGGCGGAGGCGCTCACGGAAGCGGCGCATCGATGGAAGACGCAGCTCAACGAGAACAGCAAGGTCTGGGCCTTCTACGGAGAAATCGCCGAGCTAAACCACAACGCCGTCGAAGGATTCGGGCTTCCGCGGGAGATCGCGGACAGGGCGCATGTAGTATTCCTCTCCCATCCGAAGCTGAACTCGCGCAACCTTCTGCGCTACAGCGGCACACGCGACCTTCTGGAGGCGGGAGACGTCTCGAGCGAAAGCGTCGAAGCGCGGGGTGACAGCGACCTGGCGCGGGTGCTGACGGCAATCTACTTCGGCGACTGGGTTAGCTACTACCTGGCGATGCTGAACGGCGTCCGCCCGTCCCCGATGCCGGCAATCGACCAGATGAAACGCAGGCTGGCGGACGCGAAATAGAGGGGCGGCCCTCCACCCGCGTGTTTGCGGGCCAGGCGAACGACGGCAAACGAAAGGGCGAGCATCCGTGCCCGCCCTTCGTTGTAATCGAGTGGTCGGTTAGCGCTTCGTGTACTGAGGCGCCTTGCGGGCCCGCTTGAGGCCGTACTTCTTCCGTTCCTTGACACGGGCGTCGCGAGTAAGCAGACCGTTGTCTCGCAGCGGCTTCTTCAGCCCTACGTCCATCACGACGAGGGCGCGGGCCATACCATGGGCCACTGCCCCCGCCCAAGCGCTGATGCCGCCGCCTTCCACTTTAATCTGCGCGTTGAATTTGTCGGACTGCGCGCTCACTTGCAGCGGCTTTAGGACGAGGCTCTGGTGAGCAGGCCGGTTGAAGATCTCCTCCATCGGCTTGCCGTTTATTACTATGGCGCCGGCGCCCGGATATAGACGCACGCGCGCCACGGCTGTCTTCCTACGACCCGTACCTGCGAAATAGTGTTGGTTCAACTCGAGCTTTCCTCCTGCCCGCCGGTAGGCACGGGCTCCTCCTGAGTGACGGGCGCCGGCGCGCTTTCCTCCGGTTCTTGCGCGACAACCGCTTCTACCAGCTCCTCCGCCGCGAGCGCGGATGACGACTCCGCTGGCGCTTCGGCGACGGCTTCCGGCACGTTCTCAGCCGCTTCCTCAGCGGTGGCCTTTGCCGGTTCTTCGACGGCCACCTCGGCGACTGCGGCCTCTGCTCTCGCCTTCGGCTCAGCGGGAACGACGGCCTCGCGCGGTTTCTTCGGTGCGCCGCCGGTCTGCGCCGCGTGCGGGTGCTCCGGCCCGACGTACACCTTCAGATGACGTCGCAGCTTCGCGCCCAGCCGGTTGTGCGGCAGCATGCCCCGCACGGCGTGCTCGATGACGCGCGTCGGATGCGTCGCCATCATCTTCTCGAGCGTGATTTCTCTCAGGCCGCCCGGGTATTGCGTGTGGTGGCGGTAGAGCTTCTGACGCATCTTGTTGTTGCCGGTCACCCGCACTTTTCCCGCGTTGACAACGACCACAAAGTCGCGCATGTCCATGTGCGGCGTGAACTGAGGCCGATGCTTGCCGCGCAGCAGCGATGCGACGCGCACCGCCAGCCGACCAAGCGGCTGCTCGGTGGCGTCAACGACGTGCCACTGCGGAATGATTTCCTTTGCCTTAGCGCTGTAGGTCTTCATCGGTATCCGTCTCTTCGTCAAAATCCAGGTCCGGGTAGGTCACCCGCATCAGGCAGAGTCCCTGCGGCGGCGCCGCGGGCCCGGCTGTCACTACTTTCGCCTCTCGCAGCAGCCGCTCGACATCCTGAGGCGCCTGCCGGCCCAACCCCACCTCCACCAGCGCGCCGACCATCCGTCGCACCTGATGCGGCAGGAAGGCGTCCGCTTCCACCTCGAAAACGAACAGCCGACTGTTGCGACACACGTCGAACCGGCGCAACGTCCGCACGCTCGTCGCCAGCGGATTCTCCAGCTTGCCCGCGAAGGCAGCGAATTCGTGTCTGCCGACGAGGCATTCCGCCGCCGTCCGCATCGCCGCCTCGTCCAGCGGCTGCTTCACCTGCCACGTACACTGTCGCCACAAAGGCGAGCGCGTTCGGCCGCAATAGACCAGGTAGCGGTACGAGCGACTTCGCGCCCGGCGCCGGACATCGTAGTCGTGCGCCACCACGCGCGCCGCCCGAATGGCGATGTCCTCCGGCAGCCAGTAGTTCAGGCCGTCCACGAACACCGCGCCGTCGAAACGACGCTCTGTCAGGAACGAGGCGACCTGGCCGCGGGCGTGCACGCCGGCATCGGTGCGCCCGGCAAGAGCGACGCGGGCTGATTTGCCGGTGAGCTTCCTTATTGCCCCTTCCAGGCTGCCCTGGATAGTTGGGGCGTTCTTTTGAATCTGCGATCCGCCGTAGCGGCTGCCGTCGTACTCAAGGAGGAGGGCGATGCGCCTTGCCTCGCTTCCGGCCGGCTGCTGCGACGTCATTTCATTCGATAAGTCCGTTGCCCCTTAGACGAGCTCCAACTGGGCCACTTCCGCGCCGTCGCCGACGCGACGGCCCAGCTTCACGATGCGTGTGTATCCGCCGGGTCGAGTCGCGTAGCGTGGCGCGATGTCGTCGAACACTTTCTTTACCACATCGGCGTCGGTCACGACGCGCAGGGCCTGGCGACGAGCGTGGACTGTGCCATCCTTGCCAAGCGTGATGACCTTCTCGGCTATGCCGCGCACTTCCTTGGCCTTCGCCTCGGTAGTCCGAAGTCTCTCGTAGCGAAGAAGGTCTGTGACCAGGCCGCGGAAGAGCGCCTGCCGTTGCGGCGTCGACCGTCGCAGCTTTCTACCAGCGATTTTGTGTCTCATTCTCTCCGGGAAGCCTCGCTACTCATCGTCTTCATTGCCTTCGCCGGCTTCCGCTTCGCCCTCCGGCTCTGATTCGCCGACAGGAAGGTCCTCGCCCGCCTTCCGCAGGGCCTGCAGCAGGGCGGCGCCGAGCGCACTTACCGCCTCGCCTTCTTCTTGTTCGGCTCCTTCCTCTACCTCTTCGTAAGCCAGCGGCATTTCCTCCTCCGCCTCCGGCTGGAGGAAGCCGAGCTCGATGAGTTTGGCGCGGAGCTCGTCGTAGGACTTGCGGCCGAAGTTCCGCAGCGCCAGTAGGTCGTCTTCGCTCTTTTCGAGCACCTGGCCGACAGTCATCAGGCCGCTGCGCTTCAGGCAGTTGTAGGCCCTCACGGAAAGATTGAGCTGCTCGATCGGCGTGTTGTAGCGGTCCGGCGAGAGCGCCGCGCCCACTCCCAGCCCGCGCTCAACGACGGCCGGCTGCGGCTTGCCGATCTGGCTGTACAGCACAAACTGGTCGACGAGAAGGCCGGCCGCGCGGCTTACAGCCTCCGAGCCGGTCACCGTGCCGTCCGTCCAGACTTCCAGGACGAGGCGGTCGTAGTCCGTCACCTGGCCGACACGCGTTCGCTCCACCTGGTAGTTAACCCTACGGGTCGGCGTGAAAATAGCGTCGACCGGGATGACGCCGATGGGCGCCGGCTCCCGCTCGGTTGCTGGCCAGTAGCCGTGCCCCTGCTCGACCGTGAATTCGACCGTTAGATGCGCGTCCGGCGAGTCAAGCGTCGCCAGGTGAAGCTCCGGGTTCACGATCTCGTAGTCGGCTGTGGCCGCGATGTCCCCAGCCGTCACCCTGCCCTCGCCCGACGCTTCAAGGTACAGCTTGCCCGGCCGGTCCGACAGGCCGCGCAGGCGTATCTCTTTCACGGCGAGGAGGAACTCCATCGTGTCCTCTTTGATGCCCGGGACCGTTGAGAACTCGTGCTCCACCTCTTCGATGCGCACGGAGGTAATCGCAGCTCCAGGCAGTGAGCTGAGGAGGACGCGGCGCAGGGCGTTGCCTATCGTCGTCCCGAAGCCTGCCTCCAGCGGCTCGGCGACGACGCGGGCATATGTGTCGTTCGCCTCTTCGATTTCGATCTGCGGCGTCGCGAGCTGCGTGCTGGGGACGCCCTCTCTCTCTCCGTCTAAAGGTTGAGGAGATATCAATTCTCCGGCCTCCCGCTCTGGCTAACGCGAGTAATACTCGACAATGACAAGGGGATCGAAGGGCGCACCGGCGTCTTCAGCTTCTGGAGCACGCAGAACGCGACCGGTCATGGTGGCATCATCACGCACCAGCCAGCCGGGCACTTCCTTGCTCTTCGCGGTCTCCTCGACCACCTTGTAATACTCGCTCTTCTTTCCCCTCGGACTCCAGCCGATGATGTCGTTCACCTTGACCTGCGCCGAAGGGATGCCTGTCTTCCGTCCGTTGACGACCACGTGGCCGTGACGGACGAGCTGCCTGGCCTGGGACCGCGAGTCGGCGAGCCCCAGCCGGTAGATCACATTGTCAAGCCGCAT
Organism: Dehalococcoidia bacterium; assembly: GCA_050010555.1. Lineage (GTDB taxonomy): Bacteria > Chloroflexota > Dehalococcoidia > DSTF01 > JALHUB01 > JALHUB01. Next base: position 8,480 of record JBEKKV010000009.1, on the reverse strand, counting down.
CTCAAGCAGGCGGAGGAGGTTATCGCCCGTTACGCCCGGCCGGCGCACCGCATCGGCGTAGTAGCGACGGAACTGTCGCTCCAGGATGCCGTAGGTGAAGCGCGCCTTCTGTTTTTCGCGGAGCTGGACAGCGCGGTCGGATATCCGCCGTCGCCGCGCGGTGCGGAACCCTGGCGGCTGCCCGCGCCGCTCCACGGCGCACTTCCTGTAGCAGCGCTCACCCTTCAGCATCAGCTTTTCGTTAAAGCGACGGCAGAGGCGGCATACCGGTCCTGTATAACGAGCCATCTACAATAGTCTCCTTGCCCGCCCCTTAGATCCGCCGCCGTTTCGGTGGACGGCAGCCGTTGTGCGGTATGGGCGTTACGTCTCGTATGCTGAGCACTGCCAGGCCGGCGCTTTGCAGGGCGCGAATGGCCGCTTCTCGGCCGCTGCCCGGCCCTTTGACGAAGACGTCCACCTGTCGCATGCCCTGGTCCATCGCTTTGTGCGCCGCCTGCTGGGCGGCCATCTGTGCGGCGTACGGCGTGCTCTTTCGCGACCCCTTGAAGCCGGATGTGCCGGCGCTGCTCCAGGCAACGGCGTTGCCCATGGGGTCGGTGAGCGTTATCAACGTGTTGTTGAAGGTGGACTGGATATACGCTTTTCCCTTCGGGATCGACTTCCGTTCCCGCCTTTTGGCCCGGCTTTTCGTCTTCTTCTCGGCCACAGACGCTATCCTCTCTGGTTTTTACTTCTTGGCGATCGCCCGCCGCTTGCCGGCCACCGTGCGACGTGCGCCCCGCTTGGTGCGGGCGTTCGTGCGCGTCCTCTGGCCGTGCACCGGCAAGCCGCGACGGTGCCGTATGCCACGATAGCAGTTGATCTCGATCAGGTGCTGGACGTTCTGGCGCACCTCGCGCCTCAGGTCGCCTTCGACCACGTATTCGCGGTCGATCACCTCGCGGATGCGGTTGACCTCGTCGTCTGTCAGGTCGCGCACCCGAACCGAGGGATCGATCTGCGTCTGGCCCAGAATCTTTTGAGAGCGCGTTTTCCCGATGCCATAAATATAGCCGAGGGCAACCCAGATCTGCTTGTCGTTTGGTATGTCTACGCCTGCGATACGAGCCATGGGTCCTCCTGGGCTAGCCCTGACGTTGCTTGTGCTTGGGGTTGGGGCAGATCACCATGATGACGCCCCGGCGCCGGACGATTCGGCACTTCTCACAGCGCACTTTCACTGATGCTTGAACTTTCATTATATCCTCTTTTGCCGCCTGGTTCGACTCACTTGAATCGGTACGTGATGCGGCCTCGCGACAGATCGTAGGGAGAGAGCTCAACCAGGACACGGTCTCCCGGCAGAATTCGGATGAAGTGAAGCCTTATCTTTCCGGAGACATGCGCAAGGACCTTGTGTCCGTTGGCCAGGTCTACGCGGAACATTGCGTTCGGCAGGGCCTCCTTCACCACCCCCTCTACTTCGATCGTCTCTTTCTTGGGCATAACCTCCCCGAATGATCGTTTGCCGCTCGACGCCCGTTCAGGGCAGCGTCAGTATCTCCGCCTCGCCGTCCGTCACGGCGATAGTGTGCTCAAAATGGGCCGAGAGGCTGCGGTCGAGCGTGCTGACCGTCCAGCCGTCCTCATGCCTCTTCGTGCGCCAGCCGCCGGCGTTCACCATCGGCTCGATGGCAAGCACCATGCCCTTCCTCAAGATGGGCCCCCTGTCCGCGGGCCCGAAGTTCGGTATCTGCGGGTCCTCGTGCATCGCGCGGCCGACGCCGTGTCCGACGTACTCGCGCACCACCGAGAACCCTGCGCTTTCGACCTCCGTCTGAATCGCGTGAGAGACGGCGCCGAGCGGACTGCCAGCCTTGGCGGCCTCTATTCCCTTGTAAAGTGCCTTCTCCGTCGTCCGGACCAGGCGTTCCGCCTCGCTGCTTATCCGTCCAACGCCGACCGTGATCGCCGCGTCACCGACGAATCCCTTATAGGTCGCACCGAGGTCTATGCTCAGCACGTCGCCGTCCTTCAGCTCTCTGTCGTCCGGGATGCCGTGGACGACCTCGTCATTCACCGAAAGGCAGACGCTGGCCGGGTAGCCCATGTAGCCGAGGAAGGTCGGCTTGACATTCCGGCCGGCGAACTCCTTTCGCACCAAAGCGTCCAGTTGCTTGCCCCTGACACCCGGCCTTGCCTCCCGGGCCAGTATCTGAAGCACTTGGCCAACAACGCGGCCGGCTTCACGGATGATTGCTATCTCTTCTTCCGACTTTATGATAATGGGCATCTAGCCACTGCCCGGCGCTCAGGATAACCCCGCCGCCTTGAGCAGATCTTTGCCTACCGCGTCGGCGTCCTGCTCGCCGTTCACCTCCAGCAGCTTGCCTCGCTGCTGATAGTAATCGATGAGTGGAGCCGTCTGCTGATTGTAAACGCCGAGCCGGTTCCGGACCGTCTCGGGCTTGTCGTCGTCGCGCTGGTAGAGCTCGCCGCCGCACTGATCGCACTTGCCCGGCACCTTCGGCGGACCAAAGACATGGTGATAGACAGCACCGCATTGCCGGCACGTCCAGCGACCGGCCAGCCGCCGTACGACTTCTCCCTCGCCGACGTTGATGTAGAGCACCTGGTCAACGGCCTGGCCGCGCTGCTTGAGCGCCTCGTCGAGCGCCCGCGCCTGGTCAACCGTCCGCGGGAAGCCGTCGAGAAGGACGCCCTTTTGGGTGTCGGGCCGGTCCAGGCGGTCGAGCAGCATGCCTACGGTTATCTCGTCCGGCACTAGCTCGCCGCGGTCGACGAAAACCTTCGCCTTCTTGCCTAGCTCGGTCTGGTTGCGGATGTTCTCGCGGAACAGGTCGCCCGTGGCCACGTGAACGAGACCTGCTTCTTTGGCAATATTGACCGCCTGCGTTCCTTTGCCCGCGCCCGGAGGTCCCAAAAGAATAAGTATCAAGATTCCTTCCTCACATCCTAGCGAATGAATCCGGCGTAGTTTCTCATGAGAAGCTGCGCTTCCAATTGCTTCATCGTATCCAGCACCACACCGACCATGATGAGAAGGCCGGTACTGCTGATCGTTAGTGCCTGCGTATTAGCGAACTTCGTCGCGAAGAAGGGAACGACGGCCACGAATCCCAGGAAGATCGCGCCCGCCCAGGTAATGCGCACAAGTACACGCATGATATAATCCTGCGTTGGCCGCCCCGGTCTTATGCCGGGCACAAACCCGCCTTGTCGTTGCAGGTTCTCCGCCAGGTTTTGCTGCTGGAAGATCACAAGCGTATAGAAGAACGCGAAGGCGACGGTCAGGAAGAAGACCATAACGTAGTAAGGCACGTTTCCGGGACTAAATGTGCCGGTAATGAACTTGGCGACGTTTGCAATCCAGGTGGTGCTGGAGGTCTCCAGGGCTTTCGAAAGCGTTGTGGGGAAGATCACCAGCGCGTAGGCGAAGATAAGCGGGATCATTCCTGCCGAGTTGACACGCAGCGGGATATGCGTCTGACCCGACTGCCGGTACATACGCCCGCCGCGGAAGAGGCTGCGCGCGTACTGCACCGGCACCCGGCGCTGCGCCTCGTAGAAATAGACGATGAGCGCGACGAGCGCGATGATGAGAAGGAACAGGAGCGCTATACCGGCGAAGCCAACGGAAGAACTGGCGATGCTCGGGAGGTAGAGAGGCATGCCAGCGACGATTCCGCCGAAGATGATCAGCGAGATGCCGTTGCCGATGCCGTTTTCGGTGATCAACTCGCCCAGCCAGACCAGGAACATCGTCCCTGCAGTCATCGAGGCAAGGGCCGCCAAGGTTGGCAGCAGGTCACCACCGGTAAGACCGATGTTCTGTATTACGGGCGTGCCCGCGGAGTGTTGCAGCGTCTGGAGCTGCGCGTAGCCCTGAACGATCGCCAGCGGCACGGCCAGCCAGTACGTGTACAGAGTTATCTTGTTCTGTCCCGCCTCGCCTTCCTTCGACAGCGCTTGAAGAGAGGGCACGATGGGTATGAGGAGCTGCATGATAATCGTCGACGTGATGTAAGGATAGACGCCCATGGAGGCGATGCTCAGTCTCCTCAAGGCACCGCCGGAAAACAGGTTCATGTAGCCCAACAGCGCGCTCCCCGAGAAGGCGTCGCTGAGGGCCTGCTGGTTAACGCCGGGTATCGGCACGTGGGAAACGAAGCGGAAGACGGTCAATATGAAGAAGGTAAACAGTAAGCGTTTCCGGATATCCGGCTGCTGAAACGCTTGTACGAGCGCTTGGGCCAGCCGCGGCAGGACGGGTTGGTTTGCCCGGCTCTGTGTCATTTCGCCGCCACCTCTTCCACCTTGCCGCCGGCCGCCTCTATCTTCTGTCGCGCCGTCGCCGAGAACTTATGCGCGCGCACGGTGAGCGCAGCCTTCAGCTCGCCGTCCCCGAGCACTTTGATGGGCTTTTTCGAGTCCCTGATGATGCCCGCGCTTGCCAGTGTTTCCGCCGTCACTTCGCTCCCTGCCGGGAACCGGGCAACCCTGGAAACATTGATCGGCTCGTATTCGACGCGGAAGATGTTCGTGAAGCCACGCTTGCGCGCCATTCTCCGGACGAGCGGAAGCTGGCCTCCTTCGAAGCCACGCTTGACGCCACCGCCGGCGCGCGCTTTCTGCCCCTTCAGCCCACGGCCGGAATACGTGCCGTGCCCACTGGAGTTGCCCCGTCCCACCCGCTTCCGGGCATGACGAGACCCGGGGGCAGGCCGCAGTTCATTCTGCCGCACTAGTCGGCCTCCTCCACGAATACGAGATGATTAACTTTGCGTATCATACCACGCACCGTCGGCGAGTCACCATGCACCACTGTCTGCCCCAGGCGTCGCAGGCCCAGAGCGCGGATGGTGCGCTTCTGACCCTCCTGGCGACCAATGGCGCTCCTTACCCAGGTTATTCTAAGGTCGGCCAACGACGCCCTCCGCTGCTCGGACTGCCGCCCGCCGCGATGCCCGCACCTGCGCCGGATCGCGCAGCCGCGTCAGGCCAAGCATTGTCGCCTTGACGACGTTGATGGCATTGGCGCTGCCCAGCGACTTCGCCAGCACGTCGTGGATGCCAGCTACCTCCATAATGGCGCGGACGCCTCCGCCAGCGATGACGCCCGTGCCGGGAGCGGCCGGCTTCATCAGCACCTTGGCCGCGCAGTATTTGCTTTCGATCTGGTGTGGGATTGTTGTTCCGGCCAGAGGGATCTGCTTCATATTCTTCCGCGCGATCGTCGAGCCCTTCCGGATGGCCTCCGCCACCTCGCGCGCCTTACCCATGCCGATGCCCACCTTCCCTCTGCCATCGCCGACAACGACGATGGCGCTGAAATGGAATCGGCGTCCGCCCTTTACGACTTTGGCGACGCGGTTGATGTGGACGACCTTCTCGGCGATTTCGACTTCCGGCGGCGCTGTTTGTTCAAATACCATTGCTCAATTCCTCTAGAATCGCAGGCCGGCCTTGCGCGCCGCCTCTGCCAGCGCTTTGACGCGCCCGTGAAAGCGGTAGCCGCCACGATCGAAGACAACCTGCTCGACGCCTTTCTCCTGCGCCCTCTTTGCGACGAGGTCACCGACTTGCGCCGCGACATCCACCTTCTTCTTGCCGTTGCGACTTCCCGCGTCCGCTTTCTCAACATCTGACGCCGCAGCCAGCGTTCGGCCCGCCTCGTCGTCGATGATCTGCGCGTAGATATGCGACAGGCTGCGGAACACGCAGAGCCGCGGCCGAGAAGCCGTCCCCCGTATCTTCCTGCGGACGCGCTCGTGCCGCCTTTGTCTGGCGGCGACAGGTGTCTTTCCCTTGGTTGTCACTATCCTATCCCTTGGCCGCCTTGCCGGCCTTGCCGGCCTTGCGGCGCACGTACTCGCCGGCGTAGCGGATCCCTTTTCCCTTGTACGGCTCGGGCGGTCGCAGCGCTCTGATGTCCGCGGCCACCTGTCCGACTTGTTCCTTATCGCGGCCCAGGACACGCAAGCGTCCCGTCCCCTCCATCTGGAAGGTTATTCCGTCCGGCGGCGGAACCTCGACCGGATGCGAATAGCCGAGACTCAGGACCAGGTTCGCGCCGCGCATCTCGCCGCGATAGCCGACGCCGTGGAGCTCGAGCATCTTCGAAAAGCCGCTATCGACGCCCGTCACCATGTTGGCGATAAGCGCCCGCGTGAGGCCGTGCAGCGCTCGCTCTCGCGGCGCGTCGCTGGAGCGATTAACCAGCACCTGGTTGTTCTCCAACCGCAGCTCCATCCCGAGCGCGACTTCCCGCGACAGCTCGCCGCCAGGGCCGCGCACGGTGACACGGCAGCCGTCTATCTCGACTTTAACCTTTTCCGGCACCAGTATGGGCATCCGCCCAACACGAGACACGCTTAGTCCTGCTCCTTCGTTTCTCCTACCACACGTAGCAAATCACTTCGCCGCCGATATGCCGGTGCCAGGCCTGCTGGCCGGTCATCACGCCTTGCGGCGTCGAAAGGATTGCGATTCCGAGGCCGCCGTAGACGCGCGGGATCTCTCTGTTCTGCACGTAGACGCGCAGACCCGGCTTGCTCACGCGCTGAAGACCCGTCAGAACGGGCTCTTTCTTTCCTGTGTAGGCCAGACGAATACGCAGGAAGCGCCGCTGCCCATCGACGATCTCTTCGAAATCCTTCACGAACCCTTCGTCCTTGAGAACGCGGGCTATGGAGATCTTCATCTTGGAGCTCGGCAGCTTCAACTCGTCGTGCCTGGCCATGATGGCATTGCGAATGCGTGTGAGCATATCGGCGATGGGATCGGTCATGTTCATGCCTTCGCCCCCTCGGGAAAGTACTTCCGCTGCCCTTTGCACGAAGTCACCTTCTCTCCCCTACCAGCTCGACTTCTTGACGCCGGGCAACTGGCCCTCTAAGGCCAAGTGGCGGAAACAGATGCGGCACATGCCGAACATACGCATGTAGGCCCGCGGCCTGCCGCAGATACGACAGCGGTTCTTCTGCCGCGTCGAGTACTTGGGCGGCCGTCGGGAGGCTACTATCTTCGAAGTCTTTGCCACTGCCTGCTCCTCTAACTCGCCTCTCAGTTATGGCTGAAAGGCATGCCCAGCAACTGCAAGAGGCGCTTGCCTTCCTCGTCGCTGCGGGCGGTCGTTACGATCACTATTTGCATTCCGCGAATGCGGTCTATCTTGTCGAACTCGATCTCCGGGAATATCAACTGCTCACGCAGGCCTAGGCTGTAGTTGCCGCGCCCATCGAACGCTTTGTTCGAGACGCCATGAAAGTCACGAATGCGCGGCAAAGCGGCGTTGACCAGACGATCGTAGAACTCCCACATCCGGTCGCCGCGGACGGTCACGCTCAGGCCGATCGGGTTGCCCTCGCGGACCTTGAAGTTGGCAATCGATCGCTTGGCGCGATTCGCCATCGGCTTTTGACCGGTTATCGTTGCGATATCGGCGCTGGCCGCATCGAGGGCGCGCGGGTTCTGCAGCGCCTCGCCCATCCCGATGTTGACGACGATCTTCTCCAGCCGCGGCACTTCCATTACGCTGCTGTAGCCGAATTCCTTTGTGAGGGCCGGCGTCACTTCCTGACGGTAGAACTCCTTCAATCTCGGCGGCAAGAATCGCTCCTAGTCGATGAACTGCCCGCACTTACGGCAGACGCGGGACTTGTGACCGTCAGGTCGAATACCGAACCCGACTCGCGCCGGCTTTCGACAGTTCTTGCAGACGAGCACCACCCTGGAAACGGGAATCGGCGCCTCTTTCTCGATGATGCCGGCCTGCGTTCCCTGGGCCTGCGGCTTCTGGTGCTTCTTAACGACGTTCACGCCCTGGACGATGAGGCGACCTTCGCGCGCGAGCACCGTTCGGACCGTTCCTTGCTTGCCGCGATCCCTGCCGCCAATGACCAGCACGAGGTCTTCGCGTTTTATCTTGTTCATCCTCAGACCACCTCCGGCGCCAGGGAGACGATCTTCATGTAATTGCGTTCTCGCAGCTCGCGAGCGACCGGACCAAAGATGCGGCTGCCCTTGGGATTCTCCTTGTCGCTAAGGATCACCGCCGCGTTGTCGTCGAAGCGGATGTAGGAGCCATCCTTGCGTCCGTATGTCTTCGCGGTTCGCACGATGACCGCCTTGACGACGTCGCCTTTCTTGACACTTCCGCCCGGTTGCGCCTGCTTCACGCTTGCCACTATCACATCGCCGACGCGGGCGTAACGACGCCCTGTGCCACCAGAGACGTGAATGCACATTATCTGGCGGGCGCCCGTATTGTCAGCGACTTTGAGGCGCGAATATATCTGGATCATTCCTTGGCCTGTTCTTCTGGTTGTTCCACCGCTTCCACTTCGGACGCCGGCGCTTCGGTCTCTTCGGCGACGGGCACCTCGGTAGTTTCCTCAGGCGCGGGCACCTCCGCCTTGGCTGAGCCGGCTTCCGCTTCGGACGCCGGCGCTTCGGTCTCTTCGGCGACCGGCGCT
>JBEKKV010000008.1:0-51377 GCA_050010555.1 Dehalococcoidia bacterium | reverse complement strand
GATACCGAATCATGACCCGCAGCCATCCTCTATGCATGGGCACCTCCTATCTCGGAAGTACCCCGCCACCGGAGGACATTCTAGCTGCGACGTAACTAGGACATTCTAGCTGCAACCCTACACGAGAATTGACAGCAGAGTAACCTTACCGTACAATTCCTCTGTTCTCCAGAACGTCTCGTCCAGGAGCGCTTATCGTGAAAAAGGACCTCATGGATATCCTCGCCTGCCCGATGTGCAAGGGGACGCTGGAGCTTACGGTCGACAAGGAAGAGGGCGACGAGGTGGTCGAAGGCAGCCTCTACTGCGCCCACTGCGATGAGCGCTATCCGATAACCGAGAGCATTCCCAATCTCCTGCCGCCGGAGCTGCGCAAGAGCGAAAGCTAGCGCCCGGCCGGGTGGGACCTGGCGGAGGTAAACAAAACCATGGACAAGTCACAGATGTTCGGACTGCTGATTATCATCGGGGCGCTGACGGAGATGGCCGTGTTCTTTATCGGCGTCGTCCGGCGCAGCTATCTGGCGCTCGCTATCCCCCTCATGTTCTCGATCGGCGCCGTCAACCTGCTCGCCGTCTGGGTCGGCTGGACGATGCTGACGACGGAGCCCGAAATGCCTGACAACGCCGAGCTGGAAGAGTTCTCCGACATCTAGTACGCGCAGTCACTCGTCAACAAGGGCCGCCTTTTTCGGGCGGCTCTTCTCGTTCCAGCGCTCTCTCCCAGCCTGAGGGCTCGATCCGCCGCACGCCGGCAAGATCGCCCTCCGGCAACCGCGACGCAATCTCCGCGATGCTGCGACCGAGCGAAGGATGGCGCAGGTCGGGCGCTATCTCCGCCAGCGGAACGAGCACGAACCCGCGCTCGGCAAGTTGCGGGTGCGGAACTGTCAGGTCAGGCGCGTCGATGACCCGCTCACCGTACAGCAGCAGGTCCAGATCGATAGGTCGCGCGGCCCAGTGTGGCGCCGGTCGCCGACCGATCTCGAACTCAACGCTCTTCAGATACTTGACCAACGCTCCCGGGCTCAGCCCCGTTGCGACGCGGCAGACGGCGTTGTAGAAGGCGGGCTCGTCGGCGTTTCCAACAGGCGCCGTCTCGTAGAGCGAGGAGACCTCCTGCGCGGGTGCCAGCGACGAAAGATAACGCAGCGCAAGGCGCAGATTCGCAGCCCGGTTACCCAGGTTCGCGCCGAGCCCCAAATAGATGCTCTCCCCGCTCATTTCGCTCCCTCCGGCGGCAACCAGCCGCGCACGACGGCATCGGCGAAGCGGCAGACCTGCAGCATCTCCTTCACATCGTGCACCCGAACGATGTCGGCCCCGTTGGCGACAGCGATGGCAACGCTGGCGGCCGTTCCGAACAAGCGCTCCTCGACTGGAGCGCCGAGCACCGCGCCAATCGTCGACTTGCGGGAGGTGCCGACCAGCAGCGGCCGTCCTAGCGAACGCAGCTCCGGCAGGCGCCGCAGTATCTCCAGGTTGTGGCCGACACTCCAGCCGAAGCCGAAGCCCGGGTCCAGGATCAGGCGCTCGCGCGGCACGCCGGCGGCCTCGGCCAGAGCCACGCTCGTCTCCAGGCCGGCCTTGATGTCAGCGATTACTTCACAGTGAGGGCGCCCGCGCTGGTTGTGCATGACAACCGCCGGCGCCCCGAAGCGCGAGACCACGCCGGCCATCTCCGGATCGCCGCGCAGGCCCCAGACGTCGTTCACCATCGCCGCGCCCGCCTCCAGAGCTGCCGCGGCGACGCCGGCTTTCGACGTGTCGATGCTGATGGGAACGCTCGTTTCCTTCGCCAGTCGCTCGATAACAGGCAGGACGCGCCGCAACTCCTCCGCCGCGCTCACCGGCGCCGCGTCCGGCCGCGTCGATTCGCCGCCCACGTCGATGACGTCCGCGCCCTCAGCGACTAGACGCAACGCAAGCGCCACGGCGGCGTCGGCGTCCAGTCCCACGCCGTCGCCGGAGAAGGAGTCGGGCGTGACGTTGACGATGCCCATCAGGAAGGTGCGGCTTCCCCAGACGAATTCGCGGCCGCCGATTGTCATAGGAGGAGGCGGAATCGCTGCCATGCGGCGATTCTAGCAGCCGCCCTGTGCGTCGACAAGGACGGTCCGAGGGCCGCAGGCTGCGAGGAATTGTTTCTGAGGGGGTTCGCCGAACTACCGGATGGCCAGAGGTGATGAGCCGCTAGGCAACAAGCGGAACGACTCCGCGCTCGATCCCGCTGAGGACCGCCTCGCGAATGCGCGCGATCGCCACCGAGTCGGGCTGCGACATCGTCTTCTCCCGCACTCCTGCCAACAACGGCCGCAGCCAATCGCCGTGGTCGCCGTGCAGCATCGATACGAGAATCGTTTCCTGCCTGTGCCCTTTGCAACTCACCATCTCTTGCCTCCAAGCAAATAATCGGCAGTTCGACGCAATCCTGTCGCCGGCGCCATCAAGACACCGCAGGCGATTGCTGATAAGATTGAGCCAAATCGCGTTACGAGCGCCCGCTCCCGCCGTTTTCCAGTATGAAGCTTGACGGGCTGCGACACGTTCTGCGCCGCCGCCGCGAAGAAGTGACCGCGATGCTATACAACCGTCTCATCGACCTCATCGGCAACACGCCCCTCGTGGAGATGCCCTCCCTGAGCCCGCGGCCGGGAATCCGCTTTTTTGCCAAGCTGGAAGGGCAGAACCCCGGCGGCAGTTTGAAGGACCGCATCGCCCTGTACATGGTGGAGCACGCGGAAAAGCGCGGCGACCTGCGACCCGGGATGACGATCCTCGAGGCGACAAGCGGCAACACCGGCGTCGCGCTCGCGATGATCGCCCGCATCAAGGGCTATCCTATCAAGGTCGTTATGCCGGAGAACGTCAGCATCGAGCGCCGGCTCGTGATGGGCGCCTTCGGGGCGGAGGTCATCCTCACCGATGGCGCGAAATATACCGACGGAGCCATTGACCTGGCAAATCGCATGGCAAGCGATGACCCCAACTGCTTCTTGACGTGCCAGTTCGACAACGCCGACAACCCCCTGGCCCACTATGAGACGACCGGGCCGGAGATCCTTCGCGACTTGCCGGACGTCGACGCCTTTGTCGCCGGCACGGGCACCGGCGGCACGCTCGCCGGCGTCGGCCGCTACCTCAAAGAGCGCCGCCCGCAGGCGAAGATCGTCTGCGTCGAGCCCAAGCCCGGTGAGCTGATCGAAGGCCTGCATACGCTGGATGGCTTCTTACCCGCAGTCTTCGACGAACACGTCATAGATCAGCACACCATCGTCCGCGCCGAAGACGCCTTCTCGGCAACACGCGAGCTGGCCGATCGCGAGGGCATCTTTGCGGGCGTCTCGGCCGGCGCCGTCCTCCAGGCAGCGCGCTCCATCGCCGACGGATTCGAGCGCGGCAATTTCGTCCTCCTCGTCGGTGACGGCGGCTGGAAATATCTCTCCACAGGCCTCTGGAGCGGCAGGTCCCAGAGCGCCGGCTGACACATGTTCGAGTTGCCCCGGCGCTACGCCGAAGAGATCGTCGCCCATGCCCGCGAAGAAGCGCCAAACGAATGCTGTGGCATCCTCGCCGGCAAGGACGGCGCCGTCCAAGAGCTCTACCGCGCGATCAACGCCGAGCACAGCCCTTATCGCTTCAACGTCGACGAACGCGATCTCGATCGCATCCACGCTGAAGTCGAAGCCGCAGGCTGGCAGTTCCTGGCGATCTACCATTCGCATCCCGCCGGCCAAGCCCGCCCCTCGCCGAACGACAAAGCGATGGCTCACTGGCCCGGCGTCGTCCACCTGATCGTCTCGCTGATCGATCCTTCGTTGCCACAGGTCAGGGCGTTCCGCATCGAAGAGGGACTCATTGTTGAGGAGCCCCTCAGCGTCACAGGCTAGGCAACCAGCGCGAACGCGCATCCAGGCCGCTAAAGCGACCCTTCCCCTCCTCATCTTGTGAAACCCACTACCGATAATAGATTTAGCTATGCCCAGAGATGTGCTGAAGAAGAGCCGGGAGCAATCTGTGAGCCCCAATGAGAAGCCTGCCTCCCACAGGGTAGGGTTGCACGATCACGTCAACCTGGAAGAGGTCCTCTCGGGGGCGGTCAAGCTCGCCTGCGAGATCCTTGGCGCGCGCTTCGCGGCGATCGCCCTCGCGGACGAAGAGGGGGATCTTACAGTCCACAGCCACGTCGGCATGCTGGACTCTGCAGTCGCCGACTGGCACAGACGCTGGACCGACTTCCCGCTCGACTACCTCGCCCGCACGCGGCGTCCTTACGCGTGTCCCGACTTGGCGGCAGATAATACCTATGACAGGGACTTCACGCCCGGCCTGCGGTTGGGCGCGGTCCTGGTAGCTCCCCTGCAGATCGGCGAGAAGCTGGTCGGCTGCCTGGGAGTGTACTATACGGAGGCCCACGAGTTCTCGGCCAGGGATCTGCAGCTAGCAAGCCTGTTTGCCGACCACGTCTCCATGTCTATCGAGAGCACAACCTTCTTGCAGCAGGAGCGCCGGCAGCGAGTGCGCTCGGAGGCGCTACTAGATGTAGTGGGCGCGCCCACCCTCAGCCTGAGCCTGAAGCAAGTTCTCAGCAAGCTGTGCCAGTCGGTGCTGAAGCTGAGCAACGGCCAGCGCTGTGCCATATTCATCTTGACTGAGGATGGGAAGGCGATAGAGACCGTGCTAGCCCTCGGCGGGGAGTTTCCCACTCGCTGGAACGCGCTCGAGTCCTATCCCACCGACGATTTCCATGCGCCCCGGCTCATGGCCGCCCTCGACGAAGGTGGTGGAAGACCGATCATCGACGAACACGTGACCGGCCACGAATTGGTGCCGCAACGGTTGCTGGACCGGTTCAAGATAAGGTCCGTTGCCGCCTATCCGCTGACCAGCCGCAAGAAAACCGTGGGCGTGATGGCAGTCTACAGCTACAGCGATTACGTCTCATTTCCTCAAGAGGAAGTGGCAACGATCTCCGCCATCGCCAGGCAAGCAGCGGTGCTGGTTGAGAATACCCGCCTCTATGAACGGGAAAGACTGCGGCGGCAGCGCAGCGACTCACTGGCGAAAATGCTGGCGGCTGCCTCTTCGACGCTCAGCCTTCGTCAGGTGTGCGCCAAGGTGTGCGAAGCGGCGATCGAATTCACCGTAGGCGATACCGTCTCCATCTTCCTCCAGCGCGAAGGCAGCCGGGGCTACATACCCATCAGCGCACTTGGGAAAGGCGGCCGAGAGGAAGGAGAGACGTTCCGTAATCCCCCGCCGGAAGTCCAATCAAGCCCGGGGCTGTCGCTCTTCGACCGCGTGATGGCCAAGCGGCGCAAACCCTACATCTTGGAGGACATAGCAAACTCACCCCACCGGGACTCGTGGTGGATGAAGAGTTTCCATCTGAAGTCCATCGCCTACTACCCGCTCAGAGCAAAGGGCAAGATGATCGGTTTCCTCTGCGTGGCGGCAGCCAGGCAGACTCGGAAGTTCTCCCAGGAGGAGATCGATGCGCTGACAGCGATTGCCAAGCAGGCGGCAGTCATCATCGAAAACGCGCGCCTCTACGAGCGGGAACAAAGGCAGCGCCAACGCAGCGAGACGCTGGCAAAGGTCCTCGCGGCCGCTTCTTCGAGTCTCGGCGTCAATGAAACATGCACGAAGATCTGTGAGGTGACGCTCGATCTAACCATCGGAGACAACGTCTCGATCTTCCTCTTCGACAGGGATCGCCCCGTCGCGACAGTAAACCACGGCGATCCGGAGGCGAGGGAGCGGTTCTTGAACCCCCCTCTCGAAGTGCTGACGAGTCCCGAGACGCGACGCTGTAACGAGCTTCTTGCCCGACGGCGAAAGCCTGTCATCGTAGAGGACGCTGCCTCCTCCCCTTACGCTCACAGATGGTGGCGGGAGAGCTTCGACACAAAGATGGTCGTCTACTATCCGCTCAGCGTCAAAGCCAAGACCATCGGCATGATGATGGTGGGAACGAGGCGTGGGGAGCCAAAGTTCCCCAAAGAGGAGATAGACGCGCTCTTCGCCATCGCCAAACAGGCCGCCGTGATCATCGAGAACGCGCGCCTGTACGAGCAGCAGCAGCAACAGCAACAGCGCGCCGAGGCCCTGGTGAACGTGTTGACAGCCACGGCTTCAACGCTCAGCCTCAAGCCCGTGCTGGCGAAGCTATGTCAGTCGGTCGTCGACATCAGCGTCGCCGACCGCGTGAGCATCTTCCTCATGGCCGAAGACGGCTCCCGCCTGGAGCCCGTCATGTCGCTGGGTCTCGAAGACCCCGAGCTGTGGAAGAGATTCCGCAACCCGCGTCCCGGATTCGAGTTTGCGCCTGAGTCGATGAAGCTGTTCCAGTCGGTCACGACGATGGAAGAACCGATCATCTCGGACGACGCGACTTTATCGCCGACGCTGGAGAAATGGTGGCTCGACACTTTCAACATCAAGTCCGTCGCCCAGTACCCTTTGAGAGTCAAGGACGAGACCATCGGCATGATGACGGTGGATTCGTTCCGCCACCGTGTGCACTTCCCGAAGGGGGAAGTCGACACGCTGGCCGCCATCGCCAACCAGGCCGCCGTCATTATCGAGAATGCCCGCGTCTATGAGCGAGAGCAGCAGCAAAGGCGTCGGTCGGAAGCGCTTGTTGATGTGCTGACGACGGCCGCATCAAACCTCGGACTGAACAAGGTGCTGGTCAAGATTTGCCAAACCGCAGTGGACATAAGCGTTGCCGAGCGCTGCAGCATATTCATCATGGACGGACAGGGACGTCTGGCGCCAATGATGTCCCTCGGCGTTGACGACCCCGAGCTTTGGCAAAGGTTCCGGAGTGCCCAGAATCTCGCCGGTGCGACAGCGACCTCTCCAGAGTTAAGGCGGTTCTACGGGAAGCTGGCGATGATGGAGGAGCCCGAAATCATCGAAGATGCCTCAACATCGCCTCTCATACCAAAGTGGTGGCTCGACGCGTTTCAGGTGAAATCGATCGTTCACTATCCGCTACGGATCAAGGACAGGACCATCGGCCTCATGAGCATCGACTCTTTCCGGCAGAGGGTCCAGTTCCCCAAAGAGGAGATCGATACTCTGGCTGCTATCGCACGGCAGGCAGCCGTCGTCATCGAAAACGCGCGCCTGCACGAGCAGCTTCAGGAACAGGCGATAACCGACCATCTGACCGGTCTTTTCAACCACCGTCACGTCCACAAGCGTCTGGAAGAGGAGTTCGCGCGCGCCGAGCGCAGCAAGACGGTGTTCGCCATAATGATGATGGACGTGGACAAGTTCAAGGACGTTAACGACACGTACGGCCACCTCTGTGGCGACGAGGCCCTGCGCTTCATCAGCAAGCAACTGCGCGACACCGTGCGGGGAACGGACATCGTCGGCCGCTACGGCGGCGACGAGTTCCTGGCCATCCTGCCGGATACGACGCGCGAGGCCGCGGAGGAAGTCGCGCATCGCATAACCGCTAATCTCGCCGAAACGCCGTTCGTCATCAGCGGGGGCGGCGAATCCTCGGTCCTGATCGGCATGAGCATCGGAATCGCCTGCTATCCCCAAGACAGCGTCAGGCTCGATGAGTTGATCATGCTCGCCGACGGCGCTCTCTACGATGCGAAACGCCTTGGCGGCAGCCGGGCCATGGCGGCATCGGCGTTCGGCGCGACCCCTTCGCAGAGCCTGGGCTTCGGCCTCCTCCAGGGACTGCTCAACGCCATCGCGCACAAGGACCCCTACACGCGGCGGCACTGCGAGGACAACGTCCGCTACGTCGACATGGTGGCGGGGCGGATGAACCTCAACTCGGAGGAAACGGAGTCGCTGCGCAAGGCGGCGCTCCTGCACGACGTCGGCAAGATCGCGATCCCGGACCAGACGCTCCTAAAGCCCGGCCCCCTGGACAGCGCCGAGTGGCAGGTCATGCAACAGCACGTCCGCTTCGGCGAGATGATAGTGAAGGGAATCGCCCAGATCTCCGACGCCATCGAGCCGGTGGCCACGCACCACGAACGCTACGACGGCAAGGGCTATCCGCGCGGTCTCAAGGGCGAAGAGATACCGCTGCTGGGACGCATCCTCGCCGTCGTCGACGCCTACTCCGCGATGACGCTGGACCGCCCCTATCGAAAAGCGCTGCCGGAGCGAGAAGCAATCAAGGAGTTGCAACGAGGCGCCGGCACGCAGTTCGATCCGGACGTGGTGGACGCCTTCCTCAAGACGCTGCGCGCCCGCCACAAGCTCCAGAAGAAGGCCGCCTAGCCCTCCGACTCCGCGGCCTCCCCAACGAAGATTGCCTACGCCAGGAGATCCTCGATCAGCGGCAGAGCGGCGCGCGCCGCCTGTTCGCCTCGCTGCATCGCCACCGCCATGTGAAACGGCGAGTTCGCGCTGATGCTCACCACGTCGGGGCAGATCGTCACATCCGCTTGAGACGGCGCCGGTATGTAGGTGAACGTGTAGAGCAAGAACAGCGCCGACGCCACCAGGCTGGGCCCAGTGCGACGCGCGGGGCCATCTAGAGCGCGCACGAACCGGCGGGCCAGTGGCCAGAAGCGACGCGGCATCGCGATGGAATCGCCAAGCACGACCTGCACGATCCTCTCCGCGCCCATCCGGCCGACAACCCGGGCCGGCGCGTGCTCCCAGAAGCCGCCGTCGACGAAGTAGCGGCCGCCGTACCTCACGGGAGCGGCCATCAGCGGCACCGCGATGCTCGCCTCCACGGCCTTCAGCACCGACCCGCTGTGCACGACAACAGGGCGCCTCTGAAACAGATCCGAGGTGACGGCGGCAAACGGGATTCTCAGATCGGCGAAGGACAGGCCGTCGAAGCGCTCGAAGAAGGCTCGGCCGATGGCGTTCGTCGGCGAAAGCCTCAGGCGATGGCGGAAGAGGGCGAAGACGTCGCCCGGCGAAGCTCGCATCACGCTCTCCGCCATTGAGGCCGTGGAGGCGCCGGCCGCGTAAGCGGCGCCGTAAGCTGCCCCTATGCTCGCGCCCGCGATGAGGTCGATGGGTATGCGGGCCTCGTCGAGCACCTTCAGCACACCCACGTGCGCTGTCCCCTTTGTCCCGCCGGCGCCCAGCGCCAGCCCGATTCGCGCCCTCGTCATCGCCTCGCCTTCACATCAACCCTTCGGTCGCGTCCTTGTTCGCGTAGCGCGGGCATCTTGCCCGCGCACAACAATCTCCGCAGCCGCGGTATCGCTCATATAATAAGCGATATCCCCGCAACGCAGGTGATGGTGCCGAGAATGATCCTGGGCGTCACGCGCTCCTTCAAGAAGAGCACCGCAAGCGGCAGAT
The DNA here is from genome assembly GCA_050010555.1 of Dehalococcoidia bacterium. GTDB lineage: Bacteria > Chloroflexota > Dehalococcoidia > DSTF01 > JALHUB01 > JALHUB01. The sequence goes on along the minus strand of JBEKKV010000008.1, from coordinate 42,068 downwards.
TGAACAGCGGCATGGTCGACGTGAGGACAGCCGTCTTGCCTGCGCCCGCTTCCTCGACCGCGGCGATGTAGAACAGGCTGCCCAGACCAAGGCCAACAACGCCCGCCACCGCTATCCAGGCCGCGCTGCGAAAGTCTAACCGGGGGCTTCGTTCCAGCGGCCGAAGCATCGACAACAGGAAGACGCCGGCCGCGCCGGTGCGCAGAAGGCCCGCGGACGTCGGTCCCAGGTTTCCGGTCCCAACTCGTAGCCAGACGGTCGAGGCCGTGTAGAAGACAGCCGCAGCGATCAGCAACAGGACGGCGGCGCGCCTGTCCAATGTGATCCGGCGCTGCCCGTCAACTGGCGGAACGACAACAGGCCGCGTCTGCGAGAGCAGCAGGAAGATGCCCAGCACGACGAGCAGGCTCCCGAACACGATCGTCAGGGTTATCCTCTCGCCGAGCGCGACCGCCGCGATGAGAAGCGTTAGCAACGGGTAGACACTGCTGGATACCGGCACGGCCAGCGAGGCGCCGAGCGTTGGCAGTGCGACAAAGTAGAGGCTGTCGCCCAGACCCGTCGAAACGATGCCGGTGCCGACCATAGTGACAATGGTCGCAACGGAAGCGCTTCTTATCTCTCCAGCCGCCCCGGTGAAGGGAATGAGAAGGCAGACAAAGACGGTCGCGGCGACGCAGCGGATGACGTTAAGAGTAAGAGGAGTGACGCGTCGTATCTGCGAGGCAAAGACGATGCCCGAAACCGCCCAGAGAGCGGCAGCCAGCAGGGCCTTCCCTTCCCCGGGCAAGTGAACCCCCGTCTAGCAATCGCCGCTCTCGGCGCTGCCCGCGTTCCTTGCTTTCGCCCTAAGGCGCCGTTTCGCCGGCCGGCAAAGGCGGCTTCGCGGCAACAGTCTGTCGCGCCGCCCGAACGCCCTGCAGGAAGAGCAGAGCGAAGGCGATTATCGAGACGCCGATCACGCCCAGCGCCAGCCACTGCGCCATGCGAAGACCAAGGTATATCTCCTTGTCCAGGCGCATGAAGCTGATGCCGAATCGCAGCACGGAGTAGGCTGCGGCGTAGGTGAAGAAGAGAAAGCCAGGCCGTTTGAAGACGCGGAACTTCCAGAGCGCCACCAGCAGCCCCAGGATTATCAAGTCGCCTATGACCTCGTAGGCGGTGACGAACTGCATCGGCCGCAGGGCGAACGCTGGACTGTTGATGTTCGTATACTCCACCGAGAACGGCAGCGAGCTGGACGAGCCGATGATGTCGCCGGCGATTACGCAGCCCATTCGCCCGATCGCCTGCCCCAGGATCATGCCGAAAGCGGCGGCGTCCATCCCGAGAAGCAAAGGCAGCTTCTTCCAAAAGCCGTACAGAAGACAAACTGCCACGGAGGCGATGAGGGCGCCGTAGAGCGAGATGCCACCCTGGTTGATGCGGAAAACGTCAAGCGGCGCATTCGCGAAATCGCTACGGTTCTCCAGCACAAAGAGGACGCGCGCACCGATTATTCCGGCCGGCACGCCGATGAGGGCTATTGTGTAAGCGTCATCCTCCGTGAAGCCGGCCCGGCGCGCAAACCAGACGCCGAGCCACACGCCCAGGCCGATGCCGAGCGCGATAAAGACGCCGTGCCATGTGAGAACAAGGCCGCCGATGTGGCCAATATCGTTGTCGATGCCAATCTTGATAGTTAAGAACAAGTCCGTCATCAGCAGCCCCTCTGCCCTATTAGCCTATTTGACGCCAAAGGCCTTCTCATACAATGACCTTACCTCAGCGGGGCTCAGCCCCTTGCCAAGGTAGATGTCCCCAACGCGAAGCTCGAAATGCAGGTGCATCTCAGCGTTCGGATCGGTCACCGACTCCGGCGTACCGGTGTTTCCTACATATGCTATCAGTTGGCCTTGGCTTACGGAAACCCCCACGTTGATGCCGTCCGCGATTCGGCTCAAGTGGGCGTAGCGCGTGACGACGCCGTTGCCGTGGTCAATCCAGACCTGCCGGCCGCGATAGAGGTCAAGCGCGTGCTCGTCCGTCTGGCCGGCGACCGGGGTCTCGGCCTGCAGCTCATCGAGCGCCTCCTGCGTGAGCGGCGTGTAGTCCCAGTCGGCCCTTATCACCGTTCCCACCTTGGCCGCCAGCACCGGTGTCCCGACGCCTATGGATGTGCAGTTGTCCGAATCGTAGAAATCGACACCCTCATGTATCCCCTGACGATAGTCGCGCGACGCGCCCGGCATGAGCTGGTCGCCGCTGGGGAGGCAGCCGCCGGCGATAGGGAAGGCGAAGCCGGTCAGATCAGCCTCGCCCGGCGAAGGAGACGGAGCGCGGGTGACGATCTTCAGCACCTGCGTCGGCGTGGCGTCCGAGTGGCCACCCCCGCAGGCCACGAACGCGAGACCGAACAGCGAGATAATCGCAACAAGTGCCGCCGCGGCGCGTGTCAGAACGCCTTCCTCCTCGATAGCGCTCGGGCCGACCTCAAGAATAACCGCCCGCTACCGAGTCTGGCAACCCAACGCGAACAGTCGTCAGTGGGAGGCGACGCGAATAGCCGCGTCGTGCGCCGCCTGCTCCAGACAATCGTCCAGCGGCGCCAGATCGACCTCTTCGCCGTATCGACGGCGCAGGGCGAGGCGCAACAGGTGGTCGGCGAAATGCGGGTTCTTGGGCAGCAGCGAGCCGTGCAGATATGTGCCATGCGCGTTGCGATACACCGCACCCTCGGTCTTGTCGAGGCCGTTGTTGCCGTAGCCGGAGCGCACAATGGCCAGGGGACGCGCCTTCGGGCCGAGGAACGTGCGGCCGCCGTGGTTCTCGAAGCCGACGAGCGTGTCCCCGTCCCAGTCCGCGACGACGTTGCCAATGCAGCGCGCCACGTTCTCGCCGGGATGCTCCGTGTGAGCGTCGAAGATGCCGAGACCCGGCAGGTCGTCGCCGACGGCCGGCCGGTAATAGCGGGCGAATAGCTGGTAGCCGCCGCAGACGGCCAGCGTTACAATGCCCTCTTCGACGGCCTCCCGGACCGACTCGCCCTTCACGTCCAGCAGGTCTCGCACAATGCGCCGCTGCTCCCGGTCCTGGCCGCCGCCCATGAAGATCAGGTCGCAGCCTTTCGGGTCGAGCCCGTCGCCGATGTCCAGCTCGTCGACCACGAGGTCGATTCCGCGCGCCTGGCAGCGCCGCCGCAGGCAGATGATGTTGCCGCGGTCGCCGTAGAGGTTCATGAGCTTTGGGTAGAGATGCGCCAGCCGGAGCGAGAGGTTCACGGCTGCTCCTCCCAGTAGGGCGCCACGCCGCCGCGTCGGGCCAGGAGCGCGCGCACCTCCAGCATGGCCGTGTAGGTGGGCAGGACGTAGAGATCACCGCCGGCCGGCGTCTGACGAAGAGCCAGGTCGAGCGCCTCCGCCGCGCTGCCAATGACCGGCAGGTCCGGCGGGAAGCCGGCGTACTTCAGTCGCAGCGCCATGTCCTCGGCGCGACGCCCGCAGGCCACAACCGACGTCGCCTTGCCGGCCAGCAGCTCGAAATCGGCGTCCCATATCCAGGAGATGTCGCGCCCGTCCGCGATGTCATCGTTGAGGAGCAGGAGCAGCCGCTTGTCGCCCGGGAGCGCGGCTATAGTCCGCAGCACCTGGTTCAGCCCCGCCGGGTTCTTGCCCAGAAAGACCTGCACGTGCCGGCCGTCGATCTCGAATCGTTCCTGCCGTCCGAAGGCGGCGGCGACGGCTTCGATGCCCTCGCACACAACCGCCGCGCCGATTCCCAACTCCAGGCCGCCGGCGAGCGCGGCCAGCGCGTTGTAGGCGTTGTAGAGGCCGCTCAGCCGCAGCGACAGCTCGACCACACCCTGTGGCGTCGCCACGCTCAGATGTGTACTGTCGGCCTCGAGGAGGACCCTCGTAGCCCGCAAGTCCGGTTCCGGGCGGCTCCTGTCGCAGCCGGGGCAGCGCCAGTGTCCCACGTGGCCGTAGAAAAGGAGGTCGTAATCATATTCGCGACCGCAGTCGGGGCACCAGCGTGAGTCGGCGGCGTGCTCCGGCTCGTCCAGAGCGGGCGCGCGGTCGTCCACGCCGCAGAAGACGACGCGGCCCCGGGCGGACGCCTCGAGCGCGGCAACCGACGGGTCGTCCGCATTCAGCACCACCGTCGTCGATTCCGGCGCGGCCTGCAGCGTATCCCGCCAGCGCGCGGCAATCGAATCGACCTCGCCGTAGCGGTCGAGCTGGTCGCGGAAGAGGTTAGTGAAGATAAGGACGCGCGGCTTGACTGCGGCCACCGCTTCCGGCAGCGTCGCTTCGTCGACTTCGAAAATGCCGAGGCGGCGCTCCGCCTGAAACAGCCTGCCCAGCGGACCCGACTGGTCGAGGAGGGAGGTCGCGACGCCGCGCATCAGGTTGGAGCCACTGCGATTGTGGAGCGGCAGGTAGCCGGCCTTCGCCGCGACGCTGCTGAGCATGTGGGCCGTGGTGGTCTTGCCGTTCGTGCCGGTGACCATGACGGAGCCGTGGCCGACCTGCGCCGCCAGTTGCTCGACGAGACGGGGGTCAATCCTCTCAGCGAGGACGCCGGGCAGCGCCGTGCCCCCGCCGCGTCCGAACGCGCGACTGGCAATGCCGGCAAGCTTACCGGCCGCAATCGCCGCCATCAAACGCCCCGAGGCGCCCCGCTTCCCGTTGGACTGGCTCACTGCCACCTGCGCAAAATCATCTCACCTCGCGTCGATCTCCAACGCCTGCCTGATGTAGTCCCGGAGTGCTTCCTCGTTGAGCTGGTCCAAGCGTTTCATCTTCACATGCCTGGACACTTTGCCAACGCCGCGAAGCAGGTCAAATCTGTCTTCAAACTGCCTCCCGTACACAAAGCTGAAGGTGATGCCGCTTTTCGACGGGCTGATCACCACCAGATATTTCCTGCCTTTGTACATGGGGATGCCGTAAGCGATCACCTCTCGCGCTTCCGGCGCCATCTCACGCATCAGCTCGCGCAGCTTCGCAGCGATGGGCTGATACTCCGACAGCACCTTCGTCCGCACAAACAGGTCAACCTCTTCGCTTCCCATATGCCTTAGGTCGCTCCTTCGTCTGCTCGACAAGGCAACCGCGTAGGGGAGGCCTGTCCGCCTCGGGCGGAACTTCAGTCCTCCCGCGTCTGACACCGGATGCTTGTCTTCAGTCTATCCTTTCGCCCGGTCGGGCCGGAAGCCCCGCAGTCGCAGCGAGTTCCTCATAACGGAGACAGAGCTGAACGCCATCGCAGCCGCCGCCAGCATCGGGTTGAGGAAACCACGCGACCCGAAGAACGGCCCCAGCACGGCCGGAACGCCGGTCTGCGAGAATAGCGGATATAGCACGCCCGCCGCAATCGGGATGAGGGCGACGTTGTAGGCAAAGGCCCAGAACAGGTTCTGTCGAATCGTCCCCATCGTGCGCCGGCTGAGGTCGATGGCCGTCGCCACACCGTCGAGGTCGCCGCGGATGAGCGTGATGTCGGACGCCTCCATCGCAACGTCGGTGCCCGTGCCGATGGCGATGCCGATGTCCGCCTGAGCGAGCGCCGGCGCGTCGTTGATGCCGTCGCCGACCATCGCCACCGTCTTCCCTTCCGATTGGAGGAGACGAACTTGTTGAACCTTGTCCTGCGGCAGTACCTCCGCCAGCACGCGCTCGATGCCGACCTGTCGCGCCACCGCTTCTGCCGTCTGCCGGTTGTCGCCGGTCAACAGCGCCACTTCGATGCCCATCGCCTTCAAGCGCGCGACCGCCTGCGCAGCGTCCGGCTTGACGGTGTCGGCAACGGCCACGACGCCAGCGAGACGGCCGTCAACGGCGACGTACATCGGCGTCTTGCCTTCTGCGGCCAGGCGCTCACTTTCCGGGGCGAGCCCATCCAGCGACAGACCGCTCTCCCGGATCAGCTTGAGGTTGCCGGCCACGACCGTCCGGCCCTCAACCGTCGCCTGGACCCCGAGACCGGGCAACGCAGCGAAGTCCGCGGCCTCAGCCAGCGCAAGTCCGCGCTCGCGGGCGCCGGCGACCAGCGCTTCGCCCAGCGGGTGCTCGGAGCCGCGTTCGGCGCTCGCAGCAAGGCGCAGGAAGTCGCGCTCATCCCAGCCGTCGGCGGGAAGCACGTCGGTGAGCGAAGGCGCGCCGGTGGTCAGCGTTCCCGTCTTGTCGAAGACGATGGCGTCGATGCGATGCGCCGTCTCCAGCGATTCGCCGCCGCGGATTAGAATGCCGTTCTCCGCCCCCTTGCCGGTGCCGACCATGATGGCTGTGGGCGTGGCCAGACCGAGGGCGCAGGGGCAGGCGATGATGAGCACCGCGACAGCGTTGAGCATGGCGAAGGTGAACGCCGGCGTCGGCCCGAAGATGAGCCAGATTCCGAAGGTAAGCGCCGCAATGCCGATGACGGCCGGCACAAAGTAGCCGGCCACTACGTCGGCGAGGCGCTGGATCGGCGCCTTCGAAAGCTGCGCCTCCTGCACTAGGCGCACGATCTGGGCGAGGACGCTGTCCTGCCCCACGCGCGTCGCCCGGAAGCGAAAGCTGCCCGTGCGGTTGATGGTCGCGCCGATCACCTCGTCGCCCGGGCCCTTTTCGACCGGAATGCTCTCGCCGGTGATCATCGACTCGTCGACCGCCGACCGCCCTTCCAGGACGACCCCGTCGACCGGTATCTTCTCGCCCGGCCGGACGATAACCACGTCGCCCGCCACGACGCGCTCGACGGGCAGGTCGATCTCGTAGCCGTCGCGCACGACCCGCGCCGTCTTCGGACGCAAGCCTATCAAGCGCTTGATCGCCGCCGAAGTGCGGCCCTTCGCCTTCGCCTCCAGGTAACGACCGAAGAGGATGAGGGCGATTATGACCGCCGAAGTATCGAAGTACACGGAAGGCTCGACGCCGGCGGCGCGAAACAGGCCGGGCCAGAACGTCGCGAAGACGCTGTAGCTGTAGGCGGCGCTGGTGCCGACGGCTACCAGCGTGTTCATGTCGGCGTCGAGGTGGCGCAGGCGGTTCCAGGCGCCGGCGTAGAACTGAGCGCCTGCCCAGATCTGGACCGGCGTGGCCAGCGCGAACGAAGTCACCGTCATGGCCGCCATCGGCAGGCCGGAGACGAGCGGCAGGTGCATGTACTGGGCCGCGACCATGAGGAAAACGCCGATGCCGCCAGCGAAAAGGAACTTGCGCCAGAGTGTTCGCTCCTCCCGGTCGCGCGCCTCCTGCAGCGCGTCGGGCGCGGCGAGCGCTTCCGGACGCGCGTGATAGCCGGCGTCCTCAACGGCGGCGTAAAGGCTGTCCAGCGTGCAGGCCTGCGGGTCGAAAGCGACGGTGGCCTGCTCCGTTGCCAGGTTCACGGCGGCCCCCGCGACGCCCGGCACCTTCTTCAGCGCGTTCTCGACGCGAAGCACGCAGGACGCGCAGTGCATGCCTTCGATGGTGATGATGGTCTCGTCTTTTGTCCCGGTGGCCATCGGCCGACCTACTTGTTCGCTAGCTCGTAGAGCTCCCGCAGCTCGCCGACGACCTGCTCTTCGCGGCCATCGCGAATGCCGGTGACGACGCAGGTCCGCAGATGCCCTTCGAGCATGATCTGCTCCAGCTTCTCGAGGGCGCGGCGCACGGCAAACGACTGCTTGAGAATGTCGACGCAGTACGCGTCCTCCTCGATCATGCGTCGCACGCCGTTGAGGTGGCCCTCGATATAGTTAAGTCTCTTGAGGCTTTCCGCGCGGGTAGTGTCCTGCACTGCCTCTTCCTCCTTCGTTCGCCACCCTACCCCCGTGGGTAGGGTCTAAATTAGATTATCGACCCTTTCGCGAAGGCTGTCAACGGGGTGGGGGCGATCTGCCGGTTGAAGACCGGCGCCTCTCAAGCCCAATCCATCTTGAGGCTGTCTATATCTCCGCCGTAGGTGATTGCGAACTCCGCCGTCTTGGGCTCGGCGTTATCCGCATACACGGCCAATCTGACCCTGTGCGTTGGCCCTGCCTCAAGTGTCTTGGAAAACCCTGCAGGTGTGGGCTCCGCAGCGACGAAGGCACCGCCAGGTTGGCCCTGAGTGTAGACGACGTCTAGGGGCTGCCTCTCATCGCGAGCTAGGTCGAGCGGTTCGAATTCCTTCGTGCTCGGCATGCTCGACCATCTCAATAGCATGGGATCGCGGTCGTCCCGTGCGCTTCCATCGGGTCCGTAGACGGCGAGCATCTTCCCTTTGCAGGCTCTGGCGGTGCCACGACCTTTGTTGGTGACTCCGACCCTTATCCAGTGGGAATTCACGAGACTGCTTGCCGTCGAGTTTCCGATTGCCATGATTGTATAGCGGCAAAACGGCTCACACGGGTCGTAGTCAATCTGCAGGATGGGCCTACGTCGTCTGTCCCACAGTTCTCGGCCAAACAGGGCAACGAGCACGGCCAGAAACGTGGCAACGGCGGCAGCGATCGCACCGATGGCCGCCACAGCCTCCCAAGTGGATGTTCCTTGGGTCACATGGATGAATACGTCAAGCACAGACGCATTCTACCACTCTGTCAGCCCTCCATTCGGTGGCCGAAACGCCAGGGCCACCGATGCCGCACCCGGCATTCGATGGCCCCCGTTAATCGTTACGCTGTGTCGCTAGACGCGCGCCTGCAGCGGCGCTCCGCAGTCGCCGCAGAATCGGTTGGCTGGCGCGTTCGCGCAGCCGCACTTCGCGCAGATCCTGGCCGGCGTCTGCTGATTGACAGGCGGGCTCTGGACCGGCGGCGCGGCCGAAGTGTAGGTAGATGACATCTGCGTTATCTGCTTCGTCTCGTCGTCCTCTTTCGAAGCCTTGCGGAACTCTCGGATTCCCTTGCCTATGGCGCCGCCCACTTCCGGCAGTCGTCCGACGCCGAAGATTATGATCACAACCGCAAGAATCAGCAGCAGTTCAACAGGCCCCATTGACGGCATGGCAGACCTCCCCGCGCTTCAAGAAATGCGCATGAAAAGCGTAGCACTCTGAACATAAGCGGGTCAAGGAGAATGGAAGCCCGCGCCGGGCGGCTAGACGTGGAAGAGAACGTGGAAGATATCGCCGTCCTGCACCTCGTAGGTCTTGCCCTCACCGCGCAGGACGCCGCGTTTTCGCGCTTCCGACAGCGAACCCAGCTCCAGCAGCTCGTCCCAGCGTATGACCTCGGCCCGGATGAAGCCGCGCTCCAGGTCGGAGTGAATCCTGCCCGCGGCCCTGACCGCGGGCGTGCCGCGCGGCATGGGCCAGGCGCGACATTCATCGTCGCCGACGGTGAAGAACGAGATGAGCCCCAGCAGGTCGAAGGCCAGGCGTCCGATGCGGCCGGCAGGCGGATCGCTCAGGCCTAGGTCGGCGCGGAACTCCGCCGCCTCCTCGTCCGAGAGGTCCTCAAGCTCCATCTCCAGCTTGCCGCAGATCGCCGCGACGAGGCCGTGCTTGACGTACTGCGCCTCGATCTCGTCCAGCTTCGCCACGTCCTCCTCGCCAACGTTGAGAACGAGAAGAACGGGTTTCGCGGAAAGCAGGTTGTAGTTGGCCAGCGAGCGCAGCTCTTCCTCGCTGAGGCCCTGGCCGTGCAGCGGTTTCTCCTGCTCGAATCCGGCCTTAACCCGCCCGAGCAACGCTATCTCCTTCTCGCCGGCCTCCCGGTCCCCCGCGCGCGCCGAGCGGACAACGGTGTCGAGGCGCTCCAGCCGCCTCTCGACCACGGCGAGGTCGGCGAAGACGAGCTCCAGGCTAAGCGCCTCTATGTCGCGCGCCGGATCGACGGAGCCGTCCGGATGCGGCACGGCCTCATTCTTGAAGGCCCGCACAACGTGGACGAGGCCGTCGGCGCGATCGAGGGCAGCTTGCGCCTGCGGTCCCGGCCCTTCGCCGCGGCCCGCGGAGCGCCAGGTGAGAGCGCCGGGGATGTCGGTGAACTGGATGTCGGCGTGAACGGTCTTCTTCGGCCGGAAGAGCGCCGCAAGCTTGTCAACCCTCTCGTCCGGCACTTTGACGGCGCCGACATGCACCTCCGCCTCGCCACCATAGCTGCCGACCGGTGCGCGGCCATGCGTCAGGGCGTTGAAGACGGTGGTTTTGCCCGAGCGCGCCAGTCCGACGATTGCCAGTTCCATACGAGATCCAGGAATACGATTGGAGAACGGCTCGACGGCATTGTATCACGCGCTAGCCCGTCTGGGCGGCTCGAAGCCGGACGGACTACGAGGAGCGGCGGCGACTGCGCTTCTTGAGCAGCGGGACCACGCGGTCCAGGATGCGCCAGGCGACTTCGTGCTTGCTGAGCAGAGGCAAGCTCTCAACAGCGCCGGAACGGTCGACGAACGCGACCTGGTTCGTCTCCGTGCCGAAGCCCGAGCCCGCCGCGGTGATGTCGTTGCCGACGATCAGGTCGACGCCCTTGCGCGCCATCTTCTCCGACGCGTTCTTCACCAAGTCTTCACTCTCGGCCGCAAAGGCCACACGCACCAGATCGCCCTTAACCTGAGACAGGACGTCCGGCGTCGGCACCAGCTCCAGCGTCATCCCTTCGCCGCTGCGCTTGATCTTCTGCGTCGCCGACCGGGCGGGACGGAAGTCTGCGACGGCCGCGGCCATGACCAGCGCATCGGCGCCTGCGCAGGCGGCAACAACGGCGTCGCGCATCTCCACCGCCGTCTTCACGCCGATCAGCTCGACGCCGTAGGGCGCGGCCAGCGCGCTCGGCCCGCTCACGAGAACCACCTGCGCCCCGCGGTCCCGCGCCGCCTCCGCAACAGCGTAGCCCATCTTTCCCGACGAGTAGTTGCCCAGGTAGCGCACAGGATCTAGCCGCTCCTGCGTGCCGCCCGCGCTCACGACGACCTTGCGCCCGGCCAGGTCGCCGTTCCGCCCAAGCGCCTGTCGCAGCGCGCCGATTATCGCCTCCGGCTCCAGCATGCGCCCGCGGCCGACCATTCCGCTGGCCAGCCGCCCCTCCGTCGGCCCGACGATGGTCATACCGCGCTCCCTGAGGGTCTTCAGGTTGGCCTGGGTCGCGGCGTTCTCGTACATCAGCGCGTCCATCGCCGGCGCAAGTAGCACCGGTGCATCAGTAGCCAGTACGGTCAGGCAGAGAAGGTTGTCGGCCAGGCCGTGCGCCAGGCGCGCCAGCGTGGCCGCGCTCGCCGGTGCGATGACGACAGCGTCCGCGCGGCGCCCAAGCTCGACGTGCGAGATCGCGAGGTCGCCCGTCGTCGCGAAGACATCGGTGTAAACGGGCCGTCCGCTCAGCCCCTGGAGCGCGACCGGCGTCACGAATCGCCCGCCGGATTCCGTGAGGATGACGTCAACGAGGGCGCCCGCCTGCGTTAGCTTGCTCACCAGGTCGGCGCCCTTGTGAGCGGCAATGCTGCCGGTTATCCCCACGACTATCCGCTTGCCTTCGAGTATCATTCGCGCGCCTGCCTGCCGGTCGGCATGGCCTGCCCTCGGTTGGCTTCCTGTATCAGCCTCAGCCCAACCAGCGTGAGGTCCACGTTCACCTCCTGGATCACCGGCGTCTCTTTGGCTATGAGCGGCGCGTAGCCGCCGGTGGCGATGACCTTGGCCTCCGGGTCCAGCTCCCTCCGCATGCGGGCGATTATGCCTTCTACAAGCCCAACGTAGCCGAAGATGATCCCGGCCTGCATTGCGCTGACGGTCGTCTTGCCGATGGCGGTCCGCGGACGCTCCAGCTCGATGCGGGGCAGCTTCGCGGTGCGTTCGAACAACGCCTCGAGGGAGATGCCGATGCCGGGCGCGATGACCCCGCCGACGTAGTCGCCCTCCCGCGAGATGGCGTCGAATACGGTCGCCGTGCCGAAGTCAACGACGATGAGCGGCGGACCATAGAGCTTGATGGCGGCTACGGCATCGATCACCCGGTCGGCGCCGACGTCGCGAGGGCTGTCGTAAAGAATACGGATGCCGGTCCTCACGCCCGGGTCGACGACAAGCGGCGTCACCTTGAAGTAGCGACGGCAGAGCTCCTGGAATACAGGCGTCAGAGAGGGGACGACGCTCCCCAGGATCGCCTCGTCGACGTCTCTTGCGGTGAGCCCTTCGGTGTTGAGGAGGCTGAGCAGCAGGATGGCATACTCGTCGACCAGGTTCTCGACGTCCGTCGCGATGCTCCAGCGAGCGCGGATCTCCTCGCCATCGAAGACGCCGATAGTGATCGCCGTGTTGCCGATGTCGAGGGCCAGTAGCATCTTCACCTGCCCGCGCAGCCGGCGTCTTGCCGGTCGCCTTGGCGCTGCTCATTATAGTGGACGGCAATTTCGGGTGGCAACTTGATAGGCTTCTCAGCGAAACCCTTGGCTTGGCTTATCGCTGCGCCTGCCTCCCCCCGGCCGCTCGGGTTGCCGAGCGGCCCTCCGTCATCGCGGCCCGATCCCCGCGATTAGCACCGTCGTCACTCGGCCCCAAATTGCCCGCCGATTCTCCCCCCGTTTTTTCGTTTTCGAAAGCCGACAATTTTTCTTGCCGAGTGATCATAAGAGCCTTGACCGTCCCGTCCCGACGGGGCTATCCTCTGCCATGCAGGGCCGATCTCCCGCCCGGCCCGCGGCCACAGGCAACGGCCACCACGGCTCACTACCCCGAGCCACGGCGGCTGGAGCCGAGACCATCTATCAGCCACTAGCAGCCTTAGCAGGGGACATCAAGCGACCTATCTCTAGCGTCGGTGCTGTCGTGTGCCCATCAGCAAGAGGCCGACAGCGCTGGAAAGGACCGAGGCCTAACCGGGATGCCGCCACGTTCCGCTACCGCACTCTGGGAAGCAGCGCTCGGTCAGCTCCAGCTTCAAGTCACTCGCGCCAACTTCGAGACCTGGCTCCGCGACAGCCGCGGCCTTACCCTCGACGAGGACCGCTTCACCGTTTCCGTTCCCTCCGATTTCGTCGCCGAGTGGCTGGCCAACCGGCTTCAGGATCCCATTGCAAAGACACTCGCCGGCATCGTGGGCCAGCCGGTTCAAGTGACCTTCCAGGTCGAGGCCATTCCCGGCGAGCAACCGCCCGCGCCGTCCGCCATCGACCCGTTGCGGCCGTCCCAGCTCGTCCCGTTTCTGGCGAAGCCGCGCCTCAACCCGCTCTTCACGTTCGACACCTTCGTTGTCGCCGACTGCAACCGCCTGGCGCACGCCGCCGCCAGCGCCGCCGCCCGCCGAAACAGCTCACCCGAGCATAACCCTCTCTTCCTTTACGGCGAAAGCGGCCTCGGCAAGACGCACCTCATGCACGCCATCGCACATCGGCTCCTCGCCAACGGAAGCCGCGTCCTCTACGTCACCGCCGAGCAGTACCTCTCCGAGTTCGTCTTCGCCAGCCGCCAGAAGCGCAACGACGACTTTCGGGCCAAGTACCGCTCCCTCGACGCTCTTCTTCTCGATGACGTCCAGTTCCTCGCCGGCAAAGAGCGGACCCAGGAGGAGTTCTTCCATACCTTCAACCACCTCCAGTCCAACGGCAAGCAGATCGTTCTCGCCAGCGACGAGCCGCCGCAAAGTCTGACCCGCTTCTCACCCCGCCTGCGCTCCCGCTTCCAGTCAGGCCTCAGCGCGGACCTTTCCATGTTCCCCGTTGTCGCCCGGCTCGCCTTCCTGCGCAAGAAAGCCCCCTCCCTTCACGGCGACGTTGAGCCCGCCGCGCTCGAGTTCCTGGCGGCGCAGGCCTACGCCAACGTCCGCGAGCTGGAGGGCGCCCTCAACCGCGTCGTCGCTTACGCGCGCCTTACCGGTCGCCCCGTTGACCTCTCACTCGTTCATGCGGCCATCACCTGCAGTCGCCCCACCGTCGCTGCCTCACCCCCGACTACCAATCGCATCATCGATGCCGTCTGCTCCTACTACGACGTCTCGCCGCAATCGTTGGGAGGGCAGGCCAGAGAGAAGCGCGTCACCACCGCTCGCCACGTCGCCATGTACCTTCTGCGCCACGACGCCTGCCAGCCGCTCACCCAGATAGGCCGGCTCTTCGGCGACCGCGACCACTCAACCGTGCTCTACGCCTGTCGCAAGATAGACCGTGAGAACACAGCGATTCCCCAGACCGGCGCCGATCTGCAGGCGATCCGAAAGCAGATCGAATCAGCGCAGGCTTGACCCTTCACCTTTCTCTTCCAAGACGTCTTCCACTATGTCTACTCTTGTGGAAAGCGCTTATCTTCTTTCTCGTCTTGCTGCCGTCACCCTCATTTTTCCACATCGGCACCAGCCTTGGCGGAATCACACTTCACCATCTTCACTATTTTGGCCTCCCTACTATGAAGTGATCCTGCTCCTACCTGCCTCCATGTCGTTGAGAGGAATTTGACCGTTCATCCGAGTGTGGAGGGAGAGATATCTGGTGGGTGGTTATAATGGTCGCGAGGCATAGCTGATGATTGACCGAGTTCGTGTTCACGTCCAGGCGGGAAAGGGCGGCGACGGCTCGCTGAGCTTTCGGCGCGAGAAGTTCGTGCCCAAAGGCGGCCCGGATGGCGGCGACGGCGGTAGAGGCGGCAACGTCATTCTGGAGGTCGACCCGTCTCTCAGCACGCTCGCCCACTTCCGACGAAAGCGCCACTACCGCGCTGAGGACGGCGGTCACGGCAGCGGCGGTAAGAAGCACGGCGCCAACGGCGAGGACCTCGTCATCCGCGTGCCGCCTGGAACGATTGCCCGACGAGCGGACGGCGGCGAAGGTGATCTGATCGTGGACCTGACCGAAGAGGGCCAGCGCATAGTCGTGGCAAAGGGCGGTCGCGCCGGCCGCGGCAACGTCCACTTCGCGACTTCTACGAACCGTGCCCCGCATATCGCCGAAAAGGGCGAGCAGGGCGAGGAGTCAGAGCTGGATCTCGACCTGAAGCTGGTTGCTGATGTCGGCATTACCGGCCTTCCGAATGCCGGTAAGTCGACGCTGCTGCGGCGTGTTTCCGCCGCGCGGCCCAAGGTGGCCAGCTACCCGTTCACCACCCTGGAACCCGTGCTCGGCGTCGTAGAAAGAGGCTACGCGACGGCTGTCCTGGCGGACATACCGGGCTTGATAAGCGGCGCTCACGAAGGCATCGGGCTTGGCCTGGAGTTCCTGCGCCACGTCGAAAGAACGAGATTGCTCTTGCACCTGCTGGACGGGACGCGCGAAAGCCCGCGACAGGACCTGGCGGCCGTGAACGAGGAGATCCGCGCCTACAGCGAGGCGCTGGCGGGAAAGAGGCAGATCGTTGCCGTGAACAAGCTCGACCTCCCGGAGGCACGCACTCGCCGCGACGAGATCGCCTCGGAGCTGGCGGACGCCGGCGTCGAGGCGCACTTCATCTCAGCGGCGACAGGCGAAGGCGTCGACGAGCTGGTGGATGCGGTAATGCAGGCGCTGTCGGAGGAGAAGGCGAAAGCGCCGGAGGAATCGACGGCGCCGGTGGCGGTGACCCACCTTCAGCCGCGGCGGCCCCGATTCGTGCTAACGCAGAAAGACGGCACCTTCGAGGTGGAAGGGGCCCTGGCGGCGCGCCTGGTCGAGCGCCTCACCGGCGACAGCCGCGAGACTAAGGCGGAGATACGCCGTCGCCTCGTGCGAATGGGTGTCGGCGCGGCGCTCAAGCGTGCCGGCGCGCGCCCGGGAGACCGCATCCGCGTCGCCGGCCTGGAGATGGAGTGGGAAGGATGAAGCTTGGCGTCCTCGGCGGCACCTTCGACCCGCCGCACGTTGGCCATGTCAGGCTGGCGGAGGTCGCCCTGGAGCACCTGCAACTCGACAAGCTGCTGTTCGTGCCGGCGGGAGAGCCCTGGCGCAAAGCCGGACAGCCCATAAGCGCCGCCGAACACCGTCTGGAGATGACCTGGCTGGCCGTCGACTCGTTGCCGCGGCTGGACGTGTCGTCGCTGGAACTCGACAGGCCCGGGCCATCGTACACGGTCGACACGCTGGGCGAGCTGCTTGCGCTATACGGGCCGGAGACGGAGCTGTTCTTCGTGCTCGGCGAAGACGCGCTGCTGGACCTGCCGAACTGGAAAGAGCCGCATCGCATCGTCGCGCTGGCCCAACTGGCCGTGGCCTTACGTTCGCCGGGCCGCGAGCTGGACGTGACGGAACTGGAGAAAGCGATTCCCGGCATCTCGCGACGGCTCATCGTGCTGCCGATGACTTTCGTCGACGTCAGCGCCACCGCAATCCGCGAGTGGGCCCGAAATGGCGTCTCGCTGAACGGCCTCGTCCCGTCCGCCGTCGAGACGTACATCAAAGAGCACGCGCTTTACCGTCGGCAGGCGTAGGGGCGATTCGCGAATCGCCCTGGAATCCGTCCGGCTACCACACCAGCTTCCAGGCGCTCGCGTTGCTGATGCCCAGCGAGCCGCGGAGGTTGATGATCAGCAACGCCATCGCCTCAAGTTCGCGGGCGTGACGGAGAGGACCGCAGTCTATCGGTCGCATGCCTCCCGCTTCGACTAACTGGGCCACCACCGCTTTACCTTCAGCATCGTTGCCCGCGATGAAGATGTCCAGCGGCTGTCCACTGACGCTTCCCGCCATCACCGCCGCTGCGAATGCGGCATTGAACGCCTTGACAATGCGCGCTGCCGGGCGAGCGGCAACAGCGATCTGCTCCGCTGCCGACGTTCCGGGCGGCGTCGCCGGCTCCAGCCCCTCCGAAGTTGTACGCAGCGGGTTCGTGATGTCGACGACTATCTTGCCCGCGAGCCGGTCGTCGTACTCCCCCACGACCCCCGCCGCGGCGCTATAGGGCACGGCGAGTACGACGACCTCATCTCGAATCGGGCCGTCGGGGACGGCAGCCTGAGCCGTCGCGCCCCGCGTCGCCGCTGTCGCGAGTTCCGCCGCCAGCGCCGTCGCCTTCTCCGCCTGACGGCTGACGAAGGTGACCGAGTTCCCGCCGGCGAGCATCCGCGTCCCGATTGCGCGGGCCATATTGCCGGTCCCGATGATTGTGACGTTCATGGCGCACCTCCTTGCGCGTTCCAAGGTTGGAGACGATGTGTTTCGGAGCGTCCTGCCTCAAGAATAGCACGACGGGGAGGCGTTCAGAGGATCAAGATTTGCCTGGTTAGTCACTCGCCCTGGTGCGAGCAGTAATTGGTGAAGAAGAGCTTCCCGTCGCTCCAACCGATCGGGCGTTGCGAGCAACCGGCCGCATAAGCAAGGATAAGCCGTTCAGAGCCGTCGACGTCCATGATGCTAATACCCGTCGAGTCGCCGGCAACGAGAGACGAATTGCTCGGCCAAATGGCTGACCATCCCCGGGTGGCCGGCAGGTTCATGTTCCTGCCGGTGGTGACATCGAGGACGGTCAAGCCGTTCTCCTGATCCCAGTACGCCAGATAGCGCCCGTCCGGGGAGAACGCCAGATCACGCTTGAATCCCGGCGAGTCGGAAAGCTGGTGAAGGTTTGTTCCGTCCGCGCCGATGATCGAGATCGTCGAAGCGCCTAGATTGGCGGAATTGTTGATGGCCCGCCAGTTGGTGAAGGCTATCCATTTGCTGTCCGGAGACCAGGCGTAGCTGTCGCTACCGTAGCCGCCACCCGCCGGATTCGATTCCGGATTTGCAATCAGGACCGTCACCGCCCCGCTGGCAAGATTCATCACGCTCAGACTGCTTCTGATGCCGGGCGCGAAAGCGACAGCGCTTTCGTCCGGCGACCATCTGGCGGAAGAGGCGCCACCTTGCGCGAGAGCCTTCACGTCACCGCTCGCAACGTCTATCGCCTGTAGACTCGCAGCGCCGGAGCAGAGCAAGCCCTTCCCGTCCGGCGACCAGGCGAACGGGCCTTTGCAGGGGATCGTCCAGCTTGAGCCGTCGAGCCGCTTCAAGATCCAGCTTGACGACTTGTAATCATAGATAACCGCGCCAGTCGCGTTTGGCACGAGCGAGACCGAGGGATCTGTCCCCAGATCAACCGGCAAACGCTGTAGATCGCCGGTCTGCAGGTCCAGCGAGAAGAGTTCGTTGCTATCGGCTGCCTGCAGGGGAACGGCAACCTGCCGGCTGTCCGGCGACCAGGCAATCGGGACGCTTGGCCCAGAGAAGAGCGTTAGATCGACAACCTTGGTCTCAACGCCGGTCGCCAGCGAAAGCGCGAACAGCGTGTTGCTCTCTCCTTCTCGATGCACATAGCTGATCACTGACCCATCCGGTGACCACGACGGTACCGCTCCCTCGGCCACGACCCTCCCCTGCCATATCCCCGCATCGGCCACGAGGATGTGTCCGTCCTGGGCCCACGCAATCTGCTTTCCGTCCGGCGACCAGGCGGGGCTAAAACCCGTCGAGTTTGCACTGCAGGCGTCCCCGCATTTCGGGCTGATGGTCGCCGACCCGTCGGTTGCAACGACGATAAGTCCCGCGTCCCTCGTTTCTTCATTTACGTCGCGGCTCCAGGCGAGCCACCTCCCATCAGTCGAGAGCGAAAAGAAGTCCGGCGGGCTACCCTCCGTGGCGAGCATGATATCGCCGAGGATGCGGCTCTCGCTACCATCTGGATGCGCCACGACCACGGCCCTGATATAAGACAACTCTCCGGCGATTTGTTCCCAAACAATGACATTGCCCGTGGGGGACCAGGCCAAAGGCAGACCCGTCAGGGTTGAAGAAGTGGCTTCCCCCGTATCGAAGTCGACCACGTAGACGGCGGTGGCATTCCAGTTGTCATCCCAGGCCAGTATCTGCCGCCCATCGGGCGACCAGAGGAAAGCCTTGATGCCCTCCTGTTGCACGTAGCGCGGGTCTTCCCCCGGGCGGGCCAGCGCCAGCTTGTAGGTATCGCCGTCCGGCTCAATCCACGCCGCCTCAGTACCGTCCGGCGACCAGTTCGCCGGCAGGTTCGGATCAACGCGCGGCATCGGGATGACGAGTTGCGACGAACCATTCTCGACGCGATAGAATCCCGGCTGCTGTCCCGCGTGATCGACGTAGACCAGCCTGCCCTGTCCGTCATAGGCTGCACCATCGATGTAGCCGGGCCCGGATACCGCATCGGGCAGGTTGCCATCGAGCGAAGAGACCCCCAGCCGGTCGCCGTCGACTACCAGGGGAAACTGGACGCCCGCGCCGATAAGCGGTGTCGTTGCGGCCGTTGGCGTCGACGGCTGCCGCGATGAGGTCGAACCGCAACCGGCGGCTGTGACGGCGAGTAACAGTACGAGGACGAGTCTCATGGAAGGCCTCCTTCCGATCTCCACTCGTCCATCTTGGGCTGCGAGCAAGCGGGAAGCTTGACGCTTCGCCTTCGTTTTCCCTACGAGTCGCTGATGATTTAGATGTCGAGGTTGCGGACCTGCGCGGCGTGAGCCTGGATGAACGCCTTCCGCGGTGCCACCTCTTCGCCCATCAGCGCCGTGAATAGCTCCTCCGCCTTCATCGCGTCCTCGATGCCCACCTGGAGGATCGTGCGACGCTCCGGGTCCATCGTCGTCTCCCAGAGCTGGCCCGGGTTCATCTCGCCCAGGCCCTTATAGCGCTGGACGTTTGCCTTGCCGTCGCGCATGCGTTTGAGATAGTCGTCCTTGTCCTTGTCGTTGTAGATCCAGACGTGCTCTTTGCCGCGGGAGATGCGGTAGAGCGGCGGCTGGGCGATGAAGAGGTACCCGCCGCGAATAACTTCCGGCATTTGACGGTAAAAGAACGTGAGCAGCAGCGTGCGAATGTGCGCGCCGTCCACGTCGGCGTCCGTCATGATGATGATGCGGTGATAGCGCAGCTTCGAAATATCGAGGTCATCGCCGGCGCCGGCGCCCAGCGCTCTGAAGATAGACGCGATCTCGACGTGGCCGAAGATCTTCTCCGGCCGCGCCTTCTCGACGTTCAAGATCTTGCCCCGCAGCGGCAGGATCGCCTGGAAGCGACGGTCGCGGCCCTGCTTCGCCGAGCCACCGGCGGAATCGCCCTCGACGAGGTAGAGTTCGCAATGCTGCGGGTCACGCTCCGAGCAGTCCGCCAGCTTTCCGGGCAAGTTCGTGCCCTCCAGCAGCCCTTTGCGGATCACCAGGTCGCGCGCCTTGCGGGCCGCGTCGCGGGCGCGGGCGGCTGTCAGGCACTTTTCGATGATCCGCCGGCCCTCCTGCGGGTGCTCTTCGAGGTACTGGCCAAGGCCGTCGGCAACCGCCGTCTCGACCTGGCTCTTGACCTCCGGGTTGCCCAGACGCGTCTTCGTCTGCCCTTCGAACTGCGGCTCCGGCAGGCGCACGCTGATGACGGCAACCAGCCCTTCGCGCGCGTCCTCGCCGGAGAGGTTAGCGTCTTCGTCCTTGAGCAGCTTCTGCTTGCGGGCGTACTCGTTGAGGACGCGGGTGAGGGCGCTGCGGAAGCCGGTCAGGTGGCTGCCGCCGTCGATGGTGTTGATAGTGTTGGCGAAGCTGAACGTCGCCTCCGTGAAACCGTCGTTATACTGGAGCGCCGCCTCTACCGACGTGCTGTCCGCTTCCTTTTCGACGTATATCGGCCGCGGCTGAAGGACGATGCGCTCGCGGTTGAGGTGCCGCACGAAGCTCTGGATGCCGCCTTCGAAGTAGAACGTCAGGTCGTGACCGTCTCGCTCGTCGATCAGCCGTATCCAGACGCCCTTCACCAGGTACGCGCACTCGCGCAGGCGCTGGGCCAGCGTCGTGAAGTCGTAGTCGAGCTCGGCGAAGATCTTGCTATCGGGCACGAACGATATCGTGGTGCCGGTGACGCTTCCCCGGAGCATGCCTTTTCGCTGCCAGGACGAGATGTAGCGCAGCTCTGCGGCCTGGCGGACGTCCGAAGTGGGAATTCCCCTCTCGTACTCCTGGACATACGCCTTGCCGCCACGACGGACCTCCGCCCACAGCTTCTCGGAGAGCGCGTTGACGACGGAGGCGCCGACGCCGTGCAAGCCGCCGGAGACCTTGTACACCTGCCCGCCGAACTTGCCGCCAGCGTGGAGGATGGTCATGACCGTTTCCAGCGCCGACTTGCCGGTCTTCTCGTGCACGTCCACCGGGATGCCGCGGCCGTCGTCCCAGACGGTTACACGCCCGTCCTCGTGCAGCACGACCTCGATGTGGCTGCAGAAGCCGGCCATGCCCTCGTCGATGGCGTTGTCCGCGATCTCGTAGATGAGGTGATGGAGCCCGCGCTGGTCGGTGCTGCCGATGTACATGCCGGGGCGACGGCGCACCGCCTCCAGGCCGCCCAGGACCTGGATGTCGCGGGCCGTGTACTGCCCCTGCTCGCGCGGCGTCGGAGACGGCGGCGCTTTCGCGTCTGCCTTCCCGTTTGGTTTGCTCGTCGTCATGTTCTCTCGGATTCTCTTTTCGCTGCGCGGCAATTGCAGAGGCCGGGGAGATAAACGCCGCCGCTCCTGGCGACCCTATCGCGGATAGCTGTTGCGACTCCTTTCAGCTTCCGGATTGTATCACAATCGATTCTAACGTTGAAGGCCCGACTTGCCAGGTCAGGCGCAGCTGCCCTATAATGGCGCCCTACTGCCCCCTCGAAAGGAGCTCGCGGATGCCGACGCCCTACGCCTACCTCAAGAAGCAGTTCGTGCCGCTCGCCGAGGCCAAGATCGGCGTAATGACGCACGCCTTCAACTACGGCACCGGCTGCTTCGAGGGCATCCGCGGCAACTGGAACGAACAGGACGAACGCGTCTACCTGTTCCGCATGCGCGACCACTTCCTTCGCCTCGCCCGGAGCTGTCGCATCCTCAAGATCGACCTCCCTTACAGCCCGGACAGTCTCTGCGACATCGCGACGAAGCTGGTCGGCATGTGCGGCTACACCGAGGACGTCTACCTGCGGCCCATCGCCTACAAGAGCTCCGAGGTCGTCGGCGTGCGCCTGCATGACCTGGACGACGACCTCCTTATGTACGTCACGCCCTTCGGCCCCTACCTCGACCTCGACAAGGGCATTCGCTGCATGACCTCCTCCTGGCGCCGCGTCGACGAGTTGTCGATTCCGGCGCGCGCGAAAGTGACGGGAATCTACGTGAACTCGGCGCTCGCCAAGACAGAGGCGCAGGAGAACGGCTTCGACGAAGCGATCATGCTCTCCAGCGATGGCCACGTCTCCGAGGGCAGCGGCGAAAACATCTTCATCGTCGAGGACGGGAAGCTTGTGACGCCGGCGCAATCGGACAACATCCTCGTCGGCATCACCCGCGACACCGTCATCCGCCTGGCGCGCGAGGAGCTGGGCATGGAGACGCTGGAGCGTCCGGTCGCCCGCGCGGAGCTTTACACCGCCGACGAGTGTTTCATGACGGGCACCGCCGCCCACGTCACCGCCGTCGTCGACATCGACCGGCGCCCGCTGGGTAACGGCAAGACTGGCGCGGTGACCGCGCGCCTCCAGAAGCTGTACCTCGACGCCATCTGCAACAAGAACCGAAAGTACGCGGACTGGTGCACGCCCGCGTAGCGACGAGATGATGGAGTTTCGCCCCCGACGCGCAGCCGGTACAACGATGGGCATCGCCGCCTGTGCCTGGGCGCTCCTGTTTGCCGCGTTGCTCGTCCTCCGCGGCGCCACGGAGCCCGTCTCGGTGTCCACCGTTCTCTGCTACCTGTTCGCCGGCGTCTTCGTCGGAATCGCGGCGCTATTTGCCCACTGGACCTACGCCTGCGCCACCCTTCGCTACGAGCTGGACCGAAACGGCCTCGTGGTTCACTGTGGCTTCGTCCGGCAGGTCATCCCGCTCGACAGCGTGAAAAGGGTGACCTTCGGCGAGCTCGTCCCGCTGCCTGCCATCGAAGGCGTCGGCTGGGCCGGCTACCACGTCGGTCACGCGAAAGTGCAGGATATCGGCGAAACGCTCTTCTACTCGACGCACCGCCGTCCCGCCGAGCTCGTCTACGTCATCACCGCCGCGCAGGCCTACGCCGTCTCGCCGCCCGACGTGCGACGCTTCGTCAGCGATCTCGATGCCGCGCGCACCGAAGGCGTGGAGATCGCCCTTCGCCAGACGCCTCGCCGAGCGCCTCTTGCCGACCAGCCGTTCTGGCTCGACCGCTACGCTCAGGGGCTGGCGCTGGTCGCCGTTCTGCTCTGCGCCGCGACCGCCGGCGTCATCTTCGCCAACTACGGCGGCCTGCACGACAGCCTGGCCATCTCCTTCCCGCCCCTGGACGTCGAGCGCGTCGCCTCCAAGCACGATCTGCTGTCGCTGCCGGCGACCGCTTTCGGCGTGCTGCTGGTCAGCCTCGTCGCCGCCTTTGTCGCACGCGCCTGGGAGCGGTTGGCCTCGTACACGCTGCTCACGGGGCTCATTGCCGTGCAGGTCGTCTTCCTCTGGGGCGCCGCCGTCGCCGTCAGCTAAGATCCGTATGGCCCGTTGACAAATCCTTCGCGAACTCTACAATAAACGACACCGGCTTAGATCGAGTGTAGGGGCTCTTCCCGTTGAAAGCTGTTCGGAAGGTAGCACTCGGGCTCCTCATAGCGGTCCTCAGCATCTCGTGCATGCTAGGCATCGTCTTCGCGGACCTGTTCTTCATGGCCCGAGCAGACGGCCCCTACGCCGATGTCACGTTCGTTAATCAAACAGGCGGTGCCATTTCCCTCTATGAGAACGACACCCCGATGGGCAGGTATCCGGTCGGAGAGACAACGTTCAGGAAGTCCGGACGTTTTTGGGGAGAGAGACTCAGCGCTCGCGACGATACCGACAGTTTGGTGTGGCAGGCGGACATCACTTGGGACCAACTCAAGGAGATGGGATATCGCATCGTGATTGAAGCGCCGGCCTCGACGCCGACAATCCTTGGAGCTGTGCCGAACGGGCGATTTAGCCCGGAATGATCAGCGCGATCATCGTCTTCCTCTGGGGCGCCGCCATCGCCGTCAGCTAGCGCGCCATTCCCTGTTTGACAATCCTTCCCCTTGCTCTAGAATGAATGGCGTCGCTGCGAAATCGAACATGGGACTTCATCTCAGTTGAAGATTCGAACGGTCGCTCTCGGGGTTCTGATAACTGCCGTCGGCATTCCCGCGCTGTACGGCTTCACTCTTGGGTTCTTCTTCGTTCTAGGCCACTTAGGCTACGGCGATCCTGGCGCGGATGTCACTTTCGAGAACACAACGGGGGAAACAATTGCCCCATACATGGGTGGAAATCGTATGTTTGACCATATTGCTGCAGGGGAATCGCGCAGTGTTGTCGTGCTTGAGGATTCCTGGAACAATCATCTGAAGGCCCTCGACCAGAGCCAACAGGTAGTCTGGCAAGCAGACATCACGTGGGACCAGCTCAAACAGATGGGGTATCACATCGTCATCGGAGCTCCGGCTCCGACGACGGACGAATCGCCGGTTCCTACCCCGGAATGATCAGCGCTATCACGTAGCCCAGCGCAAAGCAGACAGGGAATGTAATTACCCAGGCTGCCAGTATCTCCTGAGCAATCCCCCAGCGTACCGCCGAAAAACGCCGCGTCGCGCCCACGCCCATGATCGCCGAGCCGATGGTGTGCGTGGTGCTCAGCGGAATGCCGAAGCGCGCGCTGACGGTAATCGTCATCGCCGCCGCCGTCTCCGCCGCGAAGCCGTGCACCGGCTGGAGGTGCGTCAGCCGCATTCCCAGCGTCTTGATAATCCTGTAACCGCCGAGGCCGGTGCTGAGGCCCATCGTCGTCGCCGCCAGGAAGATGACCCAGATCGGCACGGTGAAGGCCTGATGATAGTGGATGGCCAGCGCCATCGCCATCACTCCCATCGCCTTTTGACCGTCGGCGGTGCCGTGGCTCCAGGCCATAAACGCGGCCGAACCCAACTGCAGTGTGCCGAAGGTCCTGTGGACGAAGGCGGGGCTCGCTTTTCTCAGCGCCCACGTCAGAATCCACATCAACATGACGCCGCCGAGCGCGCCGAAGATCACGGCGACACCGAGACCGGTAAACACCTTCTCCCAACCTGTGTATTCGAGGACGCCGAATCCGCTCGTCGCGACGCCGGCGCCCGCGAGACCGGCCAGTATCTCGTGCGTCTTGCTCGTCGGCAGGCCGAAGTACCAGGCAAACGTGCTCCAGACGATGACCGCGATGCAAGCGGAGAGTATCGTCTCCAGGTTGATCTCGTTGAGGTTTACGATGCCCTTGCCGATGGTCGCCGCGACTGCCGTTCCTGAGAGCGCGCCGAGCAGGTTGAACACCGCCGCCATCGCGACGGCCGGGATCGGCGGCAGTACCCGCGTCGAAACGACAGTGGCCACGGCGTTGGGAGCGTCCGTCCAGCCGTTCACCGCCTCGAAGCCCAGGATGGCGATGAAAGTGATGACCAGGAAAGGGAAGCTGTTAATCATGCCGCGTCCGCACAGAAGAAACGAGCCCCGTGGGGCCCGTCCGACCGTTTCTACAATACGCTCAAGCTAGGCATGTCTAAGCACGATGCCTTCCAGCACGTTCGCCACATCTTCCGCGCCGTCCGTCGCCTGCTCTAGCTGCTCGTAGACCTCACGCCACTTGATAATTTCCGCCGCGCTCGCTTCATTGTCGAAGAGCTCGGCGATTGCCTTGCGGTAGAGATCGTCGGCGACGTTCTCCAGCCGGTTGACTTCGACGCAATAGGGAAGGATGTCGCGCAGTCCCTTGCGGTCCCGCAGGTGCGAAATCGCCTGCTCCAGCTTGACGGCCATCATCCGCACCACGTCAGTCATCTCGCGGCTTCGCTCCGTTGGCTGCGCGATCTTGTAGATACGCATCGCCGTCGCCGCGCCTTCGATGTAGTCCATCACGTCGTCCATACGCTGAGCCAGCAGGGCGATGTCCTCCCGCTCGATAGGCGTGACGAACGTCTTGTGGAGCAGGTTGACGATGTCGTGGGTGATCGTGTCGCCGTTGTGTTCGAGCTCCGTGATGTGCTCGCTCTTCATATCGAGATTCTCGTAGTGATTTACGAGATCGCAGAGGCATTCCGCCGCGTCGTTAACGTTCCGGGCGCCGTCGTGGAGGAGAACGTAGAAGCGTTCGTTCTTTGGCAGGAAGGGGATTCTCGGCATTCTCGAGCGAAACGTAGCACAGGAACCGGCAGCGGTCAACGAACTGGAGACGGTTTCTCTTTCGTCAGCCGAAACACGAATGCCGCTACAAGACGGTGGGGCCTGTCTCTCCTGTCCTCACGCGCATCGCCGCGTCAACGGTCGTCACGAAGATCTTGCCGTCACCCACCTCGCCTGTCCTGGCATTGTCGGCGATCGCCTTCATCACGACCCGGGCCACCTCGTCTCTAACCACAACCTCTACCTTCACTTTCGGCAGCAGGTCTACGGTGAAAGTGTTCCCGCGCCAGGTCTGAGTAACGCCGCGTTGCACGCCATGGCCCTTTACCTCGGTGAGCGTAATCCCGCTGTGTCCGGCCTCCTCCAGCGCCTTCTGGACCAGCGACACTCTCTCCGGCCTGATAATCGCTTCTATCTTCTTCATCATGTTTCGCTCCAATCGAACTTCAGCGACGATGTGTTCATGCAGCTCAACGGCCGCCGCCCGACTCGGGGATAGGCCCCGGCCCCGGTGGCAAGTACGGGATCGCCCTGCGCACCAGCTCATCTGGGATCGAGCCGTGCAGCTCTGGCTCCATCACGAAGCCCCCGTAACCGTGCACCCCGAACTCGGGCACATCGAGGCCGATCACCTCGGCCTCCGGCGAGACGCGCATCGATGTTACCAGCTTGTAGGCCCCAAATACGACGGTCGTGAGCCCGAACGCCCACGCGAAACAAGCAACGGCGCTGATCACCTGCGCCCCGAACTGCCCGGCGTCGCCATAGAAGAGGCCCGTAACGTTGCCGGAGATGCCGTTCCAGCCGGCGCCATAGGTGCCGTCGGCGAACAGGCCGAGCGCCAGCACCCCCCACGTGCCGCAAACGCCGTGAACGGAGATCGCGCCACAAGGGTCGTCGACGTGAGCGATGTTATCCCAGAACCAGACGCTAGCACACACGAGCAGCCCGGCAATACACCCAATGAGCGCCGCGGCCCACGGGGCGACAAACGCGCAAGGCGCCGTGATCGCCACCAGCCCGGCGAGCATCCCGTTGCAAGACATCGAAATGTCGGGCTTTCCGTACAGCCAGCCGGTCCAGGCCATGGCCGCAGCGGCCCCGAATACCGACGCTGTCGCAGTGTTCTCTATGATCACTGCTATGCGCAGGTCTGACCCTCCCAGAGTCGACCCTGGATTAAAACCCATCCAGCCGAACAGCAGAATGAACGTTCCCGTCACCACGAAGGCCATGTTGTGACCGGGTATGGCGTTCGGCTTGCCGTCTTTGCGGAACTTCCCGATTCGCGGGCCGAGCAGTACCGCCAGGGCCAGCGCGGTCCACCCGCCGACGCTGTGGACCACCCCCGAACCTGCGAAGTCGACAGCGCCGTGGCCCATGTTGAACGTGTGCCCGATCTGCGAGAGCCAGCCGCCGCCCCAGACCCAGTTGCCGTAAATCGGGTAGACAATGCCACCGATCAGCAACTCGGCGAAGATGAACGTCTTGAAGTTGATACGCTCGGCTATGGCGCCGACGATTATATAGCCCGCCGTCTCCATGAACACGACCTCGAAGAAGAACAGCGCCAGCGCGCTGACGTCGTAACTCTGGCCCGACTGTAAGAAGAAGCCGTGCAAACCAATCAGGCCCCAGTGGCTCCCATGGACCGTGAGAAGCTTGCCGAGAACCATCGCCCCACCCAGGTTCCCCGGAGCCGACGTCGTCGAGCCGACGCCCCCGAACTGAAACGCGAAGCCGACGGCATAATAGGCAATCCAGGCAATGACGAAGGCGGCAAAGTTCAGCATCATCATGTGACCGGCGTTTTTGGCGCGCGTTAGCCCTGTCGTCAGCAGGGCGAATCCTGCCTGCATAAACAGCACGAATGCGCCGAGGATCAACGTCCACGTGAAGTTGACGGCTAGCTTGTCGTGACCGACCTGCGTGGCCAGCGCCCCGATCTGGGCCTGCGCGCAGGCCTGCGCCTCCGCCTCCGTCGTCGCCGACTGGCATTGCTCGGAGAACGCGCTGCCGCCGTTCCCCGAAAAAGTCATAGCATTCATCGCGCCGCCCGTCTGCGTCCCGGAGGCATCGCCCTTTGAGAACTGCGAGACGGCCACCAGCGCGATCAAAGTGATCGTGGATAGTGCCACCAGCTTCTGTAATCCGCTCCACTTCGTCATGCCGATATCCTCCGTTCTCAGTTCTTCCCCTTGCGGTGCGGGATGACTAGCTTCCGCCCCGACACAAGCTAGACTATCAATGCAAGATTACGGGGCCGTGAGGAGTTGACTACGTGATGATGAAGATCAGGTAACGATAGTGTTGCGCCGAGCCGCCATGTCGCGTGGCCTCACCAACGCGCCGAACGAGTAGAGAGGCCTTGGCGCGTTCTTAACGCTGTGCTAATCTCTTGTCTCGGACGATGAGACGAGAGGGACCTTCGCGGTGAGCATTCGCAATCGACTCCTGCGCTTCCTGGGCACAATCGGCATCCTGCCCGAGCAGATCATCCCCAACGAGCCGGTGAGCCTGAAACCGATCGGCATGGTGCGGAACGGCGTGCGGGAGCCGCGTCGGCAGGAGTGGACCAACGTCTCCTCCGACATCATCCTCCGCAAAGAGCTGACCGACGCCCTCAACGGCATCGAATCGTATTCGCACGTCGTCGTCGTCTTCTATCTGCACCGAGTCTCGGACGAAGAGCGCGGCCGAACGGAGTGCCACCCGCGCGGCGACGAGCGCTACCCGCTGCAGGGCGTCCTGGCGACGCGCACGCAGCACCGTCCCAACCCCGTCGGCGTCTCGGTCGTGCCGCTGGTGAAGCGCCGTCGAAACGTGTTGCGAGTGCGGGGGCTCGATGCGATCAACGGCACGCCCATCCTCGACGTCAAGCCGTACATCCCTCAGTACGACGCTCCGGCGGACGTGCGCCTGCCGGACTGGGTGACACGGCCGCTGCCGGCGGAGAAGAACCCTTAGCCGCCGCCGTGGCCCTAGCGCTCCGGGGAATCCCCAGGCGCTACCGCCCGTGCTATGATGTCCTCATCACAAGCCATGGGAAGGAGACACCCTATGCCGCTGTACATTTCCCTCACCAACCTGACGGAACAGGGACGCAAGACTATCAAGAGCCGCCCGGAGCGCGTTCGGGAGGTTAACAAGGAGATCGTGTCGATGGGGGGCAAGATCGTCGCCCAGTACGCTACGCTCGGCGCCTACGATTTCATAACTATCATCGAAGCGGACAGCAATGAAGCCGTCATGAGCATCGCTGTCGAGCTGAGCGCGCGTGGGACGTTGACCGTCAACACGCTGCCGGCCATCGAGGTCGACAGGTTCATCTCGAGGGCGTGGGCGCCGCCGAGCACAAAGCGCTAGCTTCAGTCGGAGAGAGGTCGTTCCGCCAGGCTAAGCCCGAGCGCGATCAGCGTCCGGACGCCCGTGCCGCTGGCGCCTTTGACGAATATGCCCTTCACCTCGTCGCTGTGGTCCACGCTGGCGATATCCAGGTGTGCCCACGGCACATCGCCCACAAACTCCTTCAAGAAGAAGCCGCCGATTATCGTGCTGGCGCCCCCGCCGCTGATGTTCTTTATGTCCGCCACGTCGCTGTCCAGCTTCTCGCGATACTCCTCGAATAGTGGCAACTCCCACACGCGCTCACCGGCTGCTTCTGCCGCCTCATTGATCCTGCGGTAGAGCCCTTCGCTGTTCGTCATGGCGCCAAAGGCCACATTCCCGAGCGTCACGGTCATCGCGCCCGTCAAAGTTGCCACGTCGACGATCGGCGACAGCCCGAGGCGGGTCGCATAGCACAGCGCGTCAGCGAGAATCAGGCGTCCCTCTGCGTCCGTATTCAGGACCTCTATCGTCGTCCCGTTCATCGCTTGCACCACGTCGCCGGGCCGCTGGGCGCTGCCGCCGGGCATATTCTCGGTTGCCGGCACGACAGCCGTCACGTTCAGCTTCGCCTTCAACTGGGCCAGCGCTCGGACGGTTGCAATCGCCTCGGCGCCGCCCGTCATATCGCTCTTCATCTCCTGCATGCCCTGCGACGGCTTTATCGAGATACCGCCGCTGTCGAAAGTGATGCCCTTGCCGACCAGTCCCAGCGTTGGACCGTCCGGCGCGCCTCCCCGGTAGTGGAGCACGATTAGCTTCGGCGGTTGGCGGCTCCCCTGCGCGACGCCGAGGAACGCGCCCATGCCCATCTCCTCAATCTCCGGCCGCTCGAATACCTCGCACTCCAGGCCCAGCTCTTCCGCAACCTGCTGCGCGCGTTCCGCCAGGTCTGATGGCGTCATGAAGTTGGCGGGCTCATTGGAGAGATCGCGTACCCAGTTCGTCGCCTCCGCGCCGATGCGGCCGCGCTCCACCCCGTCTTCCACCGCTTCTTGCGACCCGTCCGGTGCCAGGAGAATGAGTTCGTGCAGGTCTCGCTCCTCCTCCGGCGGCTTCTTGTGACGGGTGAAGGTGTAGAGGCCGAGCGTCATCCCTTCGACTATCGCCTGCGCCGTCCTGCCGGCGCCGAGAAGCGGCTCCACGGCGACAGCGGCGGATTCTGCGCCGGCGCGGCGGACCTGTCGGGCGGCCACGGCAAAGGCGTTTCGCAGTATGCGGCCGTCGAAGGCGTCCCGTTTCGCCAGGCCGACAATAAGGACCCGCGGCGACGGCAGGCGGCCAAGGGTGTGGATGAGAGTCGTCTCGTTTCTCTTCCCTTTGACCTCACCTTCGCGCACTAGCTGCGAGATCATCCCGCCGAGCGCCGCGTCCACGTCGGCGGCGACGCCCTCGAGCGCGCCGGAGTCTTCGAAGAGAGCGACGACGAGCGCTCCAGCGGAGGATTCAGGAAGATGACCGGACTGAGTGCTGATTTGCATGGAGGCTCCTTTCAAGGCAGGACAGCGACGGCTGTAGTGGGAGGGAAGAGGGCCTTGTCTGGGCAGAGTTGTGTGCTACAATCCAATAGTAAAGACAGGGACGTAGATTTGCAATCGGCTGAGGATTGAGGCCAAGCCCCGCAATGACGCCAGCCACCAAGACGAAGGTGAGGAACGCCCTTCGTGAACTCCGCCGCTTCTTCTTCGAAGCGGTGTTCCTCGTCGGCCTGATGCTCATCTACTGGATCATCCGCGGCGCTCTCCCCGAGCGGACCGCCGACGCGTTCGGCCGCGCTTACCAGATCATTCATTTTGAACAGAGATTTGGCTTTTTCTGGGAGTCCGGCTGGCAAGAGCACATAATCGGCGACCGCGCCCTCGTGGACGTTGTCAACGGAATCTATCTCTACGGTCATCTGCCACTCCTCGTCGCGTGTGGCATCTGGATATACGTGCAGAGCCGCGAGCGATATCGCATATACCGAAACGCGCTGCTGATCTCCGCCGTCATCGGTCTGTTCATCTACGGCTTCTTCCCGGTCGCGCCGCCGCGCCTGATGCCGGGCTTGGGTTTCGTCGATACTATAGCTATGTTCAACAACAAGTCGAACACGATGCAGCCCGGATTCATCGTCAATCATTACGCTGCTGTGCCAAGCCTGCACTTCGGCTGGGCGCTGCTCGTCGGAATCGCCCTCATCGATATCGCGCGCAACTGGTGGGTGAGGGCGTTTGCGGTCCTCTTCCCAACGTTCATGTTCTTCGCCATCGTGCTAACCGGCAATCATTTCATATTCGACGCCATGGCCGGCGCCCTGGTGGTGCTGCTGGCCATTGCGCTGGCGTTCATTCTGGAGAACGTGCGCCTGGGACTGCGGCAGACCGTTTCTTGAAATCTGTCGCTGCATGTGCTTAAATTAGTTATCGGACAAAACTGTCGTCGGAGGGATTCGAGGGCATGACATCCCCGCTGTCGGCTCTGGGGAATCTGGCGAGATCGCTGACAGGGAGTGTCTGGTTCAGGCACATCCTGAAGATGATCCGCGCGCTCATGGCCCTCCTTGCACCCCGACGCATCGCCGAAGCCCTGGCGCCGCGCCCGATAGTCCACCACGTCGTCGAGCTCACCCTGGTTTCGCTGGCGTTCTTCTTCTACTTCCTCGTCCGCGGCAGCGTCGTCAACAGGACCTCGGTCGCTCTCGCCCACGGCTTCGGCATCATGAACCTGGAGCGCCAATTCGGTTTCAGTTGGGAGCTCCAGATGCAGGCGTTGATTCTGGGGAAGGGCTTTCTCATCCACCTCTTCAACGGCATCTACTTCTGGGCTGACTTCCCGCTCATCGTGACCGTGGGCCTCTGGCTCTACTTCCGCCATCGGCGTCAGTACACGCTCACCCGCGATGCGATGCTCATCTCCGGCGGCATAGCGCTGATCATCTATCACCTCTTCCCGGTGGCGCCGCCGCGCTTCCTCAGCGACTTCGGCTTCGTGGACACGATGGCGATCTACAGCAACCTGAGCTACCAGGCGCAGTCGATGCAGATGTTCGTGAACCCGTACGCTTCGTTGCCCAGCCTGCACGTCGGTTGGCCGGTGATTTTGGCTGTCGGTGTCATCGCTTCGACGCGCTGGAAGCCGCTGTGGGTGCTGGCCGCCTTGCTGCCGGTGGCGCAGTTCTTCGCCGTCGTCTTCACGGCCAATCACTACATCTTCGACGCCCCGGTGGGCATCTGCGTGGCGCTCATGGGCCTGGGGGTAGCTCTGATCCTGCAGAAATGGGGCTACACGGCGCTCGGCAAGCTCCTGGGCATCGTCCCGAAGGAGCCGTCCTCTCAATCGTCTTCTCAAAAGGAAGCGCCGGCATAGGCAGATCCGTCTGTTGATCGAGTCGAGCCCCCATGCGGGGCTCTTCTATTTCTGACGCGCGCCGCCCTTCATGGCGCGGGCGATGACTCTGAGCAGCCCATCGTACGGCTTCGACGTGTCGACGACGAAGTGCTCGCGGCGTATCTCCTCGCGCGCCGGCAGCATCCGCTCGTATACACCAACGTCGGCATCGGACGCGCTTCCGCCCGCCGCTGCGCGCTCCGCCAGTCGCGTGCGGGCCACCTCGGCGGGAGCGGTGACCTCCACCACCAGCAGCCGCGCGCCGCATCTCGCCGCGATTTCGTACAGCGTCCGGCGGTAAGCCTCCGCCAGGTTCGTGGCGTCGAGGATGACGGGGATGCCTTTGCAGAGCAACCGCTCGGCGACGGCGTGGATGACCGCGAACAGGCGTCGGCTCTCCTGCCACGAGTAGGACGGCTTCTCGACCAGCAGCCGGCGAAGCGCGTCGCTTTCAAGCACAACGGCGCTCGTGCTACGCTGCAACTCGCGGGCGAACTGCGACTTGCCGGTCCCGGGAAGGCCGCTGATGACGACGAGCGCGGACTTCAGTTGCGGCGGTGGCAACGGGCCCAGCGCCTGCAGGAACCTATCCACGGCGGAAGATTGTCCCTCTGCCATCGTCAGAGATCTCTTGACAACAACGTAGCCGAGACTTTCCAGTCTCGGCGGCGAACTTTAGGCCAGACTAGAACGTCTGGCCTACGAGTCTCCTTCATCGCCTGAATCTAGGGCTCGACGTAGTAGGCGAGTCCCAGCAGGCCCGGCCCGATATGCGCTCCCATGACCAGCGTGAACTCACTGACGGCCACGCAGGCAGGATCGAGGCGTTTCTGCGCTTCCTCTGCCAACTCCTGCGCCTCGTCGAGGACGTTGGTGTGCTGCACGCAGAGGTGGAGGCGCTTTCCGGAGAGGCCGCGCTGCTCAAAGATGGGGATTAGCTGGGCAACTGCCCGCTTACGGGTGCGAGTGCGCGTGAGCAGGTGGATGTCCTGCTGCCGGAGCTCGATTATCGGCTTCACGCTTAGCAGCGCGGAGGCCCAGGCTTGAATTCGTGGCACGCGTCCCCCTCTCGCCAGATATTCGAGCGTGTCGATAACGGCGACGATGCCCACGCGCGGCATTGCGGCTTCGGCTGCCGCTTTGACGTCGGCAAGTCCGGCGCCGGCGCTGGCGGCCTTAGCCGCTTCCAGCACGACGAAGCCTTCGCCCATGGCGGCGCTGCGCGAGTCGAGGACAGTGACTTCGGTGTTAGGCTGCTCTTCTCTGAGAAGCGCCGCCGCCTGCATCGCCGCGTCGTAGGTGCCGCTGAACTGCGCCGAGACTGTGATGCAAAGGATCGAATCGGCTTTGGCGGCGGCTCGTCGGAGCGCTTCAAGGTGAGTTCCCGGCGAGGCGCCGGTCGTCGTCGGCGGTCGACGAGCGGCCTTCAGGGCCCGATAGAAGTTGCCGTTGGTCTCCAGTCCGTCCGCGTAGGAGCGGTCGTCGAAGACGAGGTTAAGAGGGACGATTTCGATGTCGCGTTCGGCGCGTAGTGAAGTCGGCAGCGAAGCTGCGCTATCCGTCACCACCGCTACCCGTGTCATCCGCTGCGGGCTTTTCCCTTCCTCGCGCCATTGCCGGCTCGATGCTCGAGAGCTCCCTGATGTACCCTGACTGCGTTGCGGTCAGTGCAATCGCTATGCTAGAATTATACACCAGATAGAGAAGCCAAGACGGAAGAGGGCCCGCGAAGGGAAAATGCTGACCAAAGAGAATAAGCAGGGCATCGTAGAGGAATACGCCACTCACCAAACCGATACCGGTTCTCCAGAAGTGCAGGTAGCCCTCCTGACTGCGCGGATCAATGAGCTTAGCGCCCATCTGAGGACGCACAAGCACGATTTCCACTCTCAGCGCGGCCTCCTGATGATGGTGGGACAGAGGCGGAGACAGCTCGCGTACCTCAACAAGAAGGACGTGCAGCGCTATCGGACCGTCCTCGCAAGATTAGGCCTCCGCAAGTAACCGCGGCGGCCTTTCTGTTAAGGAAGAGAGCACGCATCCTCAGGTAGTTAGCTCCTCTAGCTATACTCCGACGGATTCGAAGAGAGGTTCCGGGGCCGCGTTGAGTCCCGCGAGATGAGTCAGGGAAGACTTCGCCTATTCGCCTGGCATGCCGGTCGGCCTCGGACGGGAGCGCGAAAAGCAGCCCAATCAGCATGGGTTTAGGGAGGTTCATGTGAATTCACGAGTCTACGAACGAACGGTCAGCGGGCGCCAGTTGACCATTGAGACCGGCAAGCTGGCTCTTCAGGCCGACGGATCGGTCCTGGTGCGCTACGGCGATACCGTTGTCCTCGTCACCGCCTGCGCAACGCAACAGCCACGGGAGGGAATCGACTTCTTTCCCCTGACGATTGACTACGAGGAACGGCTTTACGCTGCCGGCAAGATCCCAGGGAGCTTCTTCCGCCGCGAAGGCCGTCCGACGACAGAGGCGGTGCTTGCCGCTCGCCTGACGGACAGGCCCCTCAGGCCGCTCTTCCCGAAAGGGTTCCGCAACGACGTCCAGATCGTCGTGACGGTGCTCTCCGCCGACCAGGAGAACTCTCCGGACGTGTTGGGCACAATCGGCGCTTCCGCCGCCCTCAGCATGTCCAGCATACCCTTCGCCGGGCCGGTCAGCTCCGTGCGCGTCGGCTACATCGACGGCGAATACGTCACCCTGCCGACGTTCTCGCAACTCAAAGACAGCGAGATCGACCTCATCGTTTCGAGCACGGCGGAAGCGGTGATGATGGTCGAGGCGGGAGCAACCGGCGTCTCCGAGGAAAAGATCCTTGGCGGCATCCGCGCTGGCCACGAGGCAAACCAGGCGCTTATCGACCTGCAGAACGAGATCGTGCGGGACGTCGGCAAAGAGAAGATGGTCGTGACGCCGCGCGAAGTCGGCGAGGAGGTGCGTCGCGACGTGGCGCAGTTCCTGGAAGGCAAACTGGAGGAGATCGTCGCGGCTGTCAACCACGAGGAGCGCGACCGCGCTCTCGGCGAGCGCCGCGAAGAGTTGATGGAGCGCCTGGGCGAGACATACGCGGCCGAGCAGCTACTCGCCGCCTTCGACGAACGCGTCAAGCAGCAGGTCCGACGCGGCATCCTGGAGAAGAACGTGCGACCGGACGGACGCGGCCTGAAGGAGATCAGACCGATCAGCGCCGAGGTCGGCATTCTGCCTCGCACGCACGGCTCCGGCCTGTTCACCCGCGGCCAGACGCAGGCCTTGACGATCGCGACTCTCGGCTCGACGAGCGAAGAGCAGCGGCTCGACACGCTCTCCCCCGAGGATACGAAGCGCTTCCTCCATCACTACAACTTCCCGCCATTCTCCGTCGGCGAAGTGAGACGAATGGGCTCGCCGAGCCGTCGCGACATCGGTCACGGGGCGTTGGCCGAGCGCGCTATCGAGCCGGTGATTCCCGCGGAGGACGAGTTCCCATACACCATCCGTCTCGTCACCGAAGTCCTGTCCAGCAACGGCAGCACCTCCATGGCGAGCGTCTGCGGCAGCACCCTCGCGCTCATGGACGCCGGCGTGCCGATCAAAGAGCCTGTCGCCGGAATCGCGATGGGGCTGATCAAGGGCGAGGACGGCGCTTACAAGATTCTCACCGACATCGCCGGCCTGGAAGACGCCATGGGCGACATGGACTTCAAGGTCGCCGGCACCGCCGGCGGCATCACGGCCTTGCAGATGGACATCAAGGTCAAGGGCATAACGCCGGAGATCATGGGCGAAGCGCTGGACCAGGCGAAGGAGGCCCGCCTGGAGATCCTCGGCAAGATGCACGACACGATCTCCGCCAGCCGCGAGGAGCTCTCGCGCTATGCTCCTCGCATGTACCGGATAAAGATACCGCAGGGCAAGATCGGCCAGGTGATCGGCCCGGGCGGCCGCGTCATTCGCTCTATCATCGAAGAGA
Source organism: Dehalococcoidia bacterium (assembly GCA_050010555.1). Classification (GTDB taxonomy): domain Bacteria; phylum Chloroflexota; class Dehalococcoidia; order DSTF01; family JALHUB01; genus JALHUB01. The sequence goes on along the minus strand of JBEKKV010000008.1, from coordinate 5,397 downwards.
CGAAGTGCACGATCGACGTCGAGGACGACGGCACGGTGTTCATCGGCTCGACTAGCGAAGAGCAGGCGAACCGCGCTATCGAGATGATCCAGGGGCTGACGCGTGAAGTCGAAATCGGCACGATCTACACCGGTCGAGTCACGCGAACGACCAACTTCGGCGCCTTCGTCGAGATAATCCCCGGCAAGGAGGGCCTTGTGCGCATCTCGGAGCTTGCCGACTATCGCGTTCCCAGCGTTGAGGACGTGGTGAAAGTGGGCGACGAGATTATGGTGCAGGTCATGGAGATCGATAACCTTGGCCGCATCAACCTTTCGCGGCGCGCGGTGCTTGAAGGCGGGACGCAAGGCGGGACCGGAGGCGAAACAAGGGGCGAGCCACAAGGCGAGCCAAGAAGCGAGACGAGAGGCGAGGCGGAGGAAGGCGAGGAGCCCCAGCCGCCGCCGCTGCCAACGGAGCGGATGCCCTTCGGCGGCCCTGCCGGCGGACGCGGCAGGCGACCCGGCGGCTACGGCTCGGAGCAGCGTCCACCGCGACGGTCCACCGGTGGCCGGCCGCCCGGCGCCCCAGGCCAATCTCGCAATTCGCCGGATGGCGGAGCGGCCCGTCCGCGACGCCGTCCGTACGGCCAGGGACACAGGCAGGAGCCGCGTCAGGGTGGGGGACCCGGAGGCGCTGGCCCGGCCCCACGCCCGCCTTTCGGCAGGCGCTGGTAGCGGCTAGCCAGCAGCGGCCGGTCAGAGGAAGAGACCATGGCTCAAATTCGAGTGGTCGTTAGCGGCACCGGCAAGATGGGCCGGGAGATCCTCGCGGCCGTCTGCGCTGACGCCGACCTGGAGCCGGTCGGCGTTCTCGAGAAGTTCTCCGCCGAAGAGTACGTCTCCCTGCCTGACGGCTCAGGTCTCGTCCACCTCGATAAGGACCCGCAGGCGCTCCTCTCGCGCTCCCGTCCGGACGTAATCATAGACTTCACGCACGCCGACTGGACGCCGCAGGTAGTGAAAGCGGCGCTGGACAGCGGCGTCCGCATGGTCATCGGCACCACCGGCCTTCCCGAAGACTTCCTCTCCGATCTGGAGCGGAGCTGCAGGGAGAAAGGGATCGGCGCCGTCGCGGCGTCGAACTTCGCCATCGGCGCCGTCCTCATGATGCACCTTGCGCGAATCGCCTCGAAGCACCTCGACCACGCGGAGATCATCGAGCTGCACCATGACCAGAAGGTCGATGCGCCCTCCGGGACGGCGATAGCGACTGCGCAGGGGATGATCGCCAGCCGCGGCCGTCCGTTCCTGCAGGCGCCGACGCAGAAAGAGATGGTGGCCGGGACTCGCGGCGGCACCCTGGGCGGAATCGCCATCCACAGCGTGCGACTGCCGGGGCTGGTCGCTCACCAGGAGGTCATCTTCGGCGGGACGGGCCAGACGCTGACCATCCGGCACGACTCCACGGGCCGCGAGTCGTTCATGCCGGGCGTGCGCCTGGCGACGAAGGAAGTCATGAACCGCAGCGAGCTCGTGCGCGGCCTCGACAAGCTCATCGGCCTCTAGAGAGACGTCGCTCTCCCACACACCGTTGCATTCCTCGCCTGGCTCAGAGTAGATGATGGAGGCGACCAGCGTGACAACCGCTGACTCGAAAGCCGTATTGCTGATTGTTGATATGCAAAATGACTTCGTCCATCCCGATGGACCCATGTCCGTCCCAACTGCCGAGAAAGTCGTCCCTAAAGTAAGGGACATTCTGGAGTCCTTCCGAAGACGCAAACTGCCGGTTATTCATGTCATCCGAGAGCATCGGCAGGATGCATCAGACGTAGAGATATCGAGAATAGAGAAGTTCAAGCGAAGGAACTACGGCTTGAAAGGCACAAAAGGCGCGGAGATTATCGATGAGTTGAAGCCGGTTCCGGGAGAGACAGTTTTGCCCAAGAAGCGCTTCAGCGCCTTCTTCATGACTGAGTTGCCGCTGATTCTGCACAGAATTGGGCCGGAATATGTTGTGATTGCCGGAATTCAAACACCGAATTGCATCAGGCACACGGCTGTAGACAGTCTGTGTCACGACTTCAAGACCATAGTCGTATCGGATGCAACCACGGCTGCCACCCCCGAAGTCCATCAGGCCAATCTCGCAGACATGGGTAGAATGGGTATACAAATCGCGACCATCGAACAGGTCGGCAGAATTCTAGCTTCTTGAATATCCCGCTCCCGGAGGCTCTGCAAGCCTCGCCGCGGCCGCGCAGACGCGAAGCGGACGACTGGCTGGGCCTTGGACCTGGGCCGGCCTCTAATTCCCCTCCGGGTTGCCTGATCCCCCTTTCAGCCATTATTATGGTGGCTCACCGTGCGATTGGAGACGGACGGCGCGTAACTTCGTACCCGCAACGGACCAACAGTTAGCCGCCCGCTGCCTTTGTCGATCGGCCGGAATCTAGCAGGAAGTTGAGCGCTTATGTCTGACAAGCAATACAACATCGCCGTCGTGGGCGCCACCGGCATGGTGGGTCGGGAGTTCCTGGGCATCCTGCAGCAGCGCAAGTTCCCGGTGAAGGGGCTGCGCCTGCTCGCCACCTCTCGCTCCGCCGGCAAGAAAATCGTCGTCGGCGACCAGGAGATCACGGTGGAAGAGACGACGAACGACTCCTTCGCCGGCGCCGACTTCGTCTTCGTGTCCGCCAGCGGCCAGGCCTCGCGCGACTACTGCCCGATTGCGGCGCAGGTAGGCGCCATCGCCATCGACGACAGTTCTGCCTGGCGCATGGACCCGAAGGTGCCGCTCGTCGTTCCGGAGGTGAACGCCGACGACGTCGCAAAACACCACGGCATCATCTCCATACCTAACTGCTCGACGACGCCGGTCGTCATGTGTCTGTGGCCGATTCACAAGGTGAACCCTGTGAAGCGCGTCATCGCCGATACGTACCAGTCCGTTTCCGGCACCGGCAAGGCGGCTGTCGACGAGCTCATGACGCAATCGAAGCAGGTGCTCGAGGGGAAGGACGCCTCGCCGCACGTGTACCCGCACCAGATAGCGTTTAACCTGCTGCCGCAGATCGACGTGTTCCTGGACAGCGGCTATACCAAAGAAGAGTGGAAAATGATCCACGAGACGCGCAAGATCATGCACGACGAGTCGATCGCCATGTCGGCGACCTGCGTCCGCGTGCCCGTAATGATCTCGCATAGCTGCGCGGTGCACGTGGAGCTCACGCATCCGATGGACCCGGACGAGGTGCGCGACATCCTGGCGGAGTCGCCGGGCGTGACGGTCCAGGACGACCCAAGCATCAGCCTCTACCCGCTGCCCTGGCTGGCGGCCGGCGAGGACGACGTCTTCGTGGGGCGCATCCGTCAGGACGACTCCCACCCGAACTCCATCGCCATGTGGATCTCTTCCGACAACCTCCGCAAGGGGGCCGCCCTCAACGCAATCCAGATAGCCGAAGAGCTGGTGAAGAGAGACATCGTCTAGCCTCGCGGAGGAGGGAAGTACCCATGGGAGAGATAGGCCGTCTGCTGACGGCGATGATTACGCCTTTTACTGAGGAAGGCGCTGTCGATTACCGGCAGGCGCAACAACTGGCGCTCGCGCTCCTGCGCTCCGGCAGCGACGGCGTCGTCGTCGCCGGAACGACCGGCGAGGTGCCGACGCTCAGTCACGACGAGAAGGTAGGCCTTTGGAAGGCAGTGAGGGAAGCGGTAGGCAACTCCGGCGTCGTCGTGGCCGGCTCCGGCAACTACAACACGGCCGAAAGCGCGAAGTTGGGCCGCGAGGCGGAGGCCGCCGGCGTCGACGCGCTCCTGCTGACGGTGCCCTACTACAACAAGCCGACGCAAGAGGGGCTGTTCCGCCACTTCGAGACGCTGGCCGGCGAGACGAGCCTGCCCTGCATTCTCTACAACATCCCGGGACGCACCGGCGTCAACATGATGGCGGAGACGAGCATCCGGCTCTCGGCCATCCGCAACATCGCCGGCCTTAAGGAAGCCAGCGGGAACCTGGAGCAGATAGGCCAGATCATCGCGCGCTCGCGGGAGGATTACCGCATCTGGAGCGGCAACGACTCCGACACGCTGCCCATCCTTTCGATCGGCGGCTACGGTGTCATCTGCGTCGTCTCGCACCTCGTCGGCCTGCAGATGCGGGAGATAATCGACAAGTTCCTCGACGGCAAGGTCGAGGAAGCGGCGGCGATCCACCGGCGCCTTCTGCCTCTAATGGTGACGCTGATGACCGTCGCCAGCAACCCGATACCGATCAAGTACGCGCTGCGAGAGCTGGGCTGCAAGGTCGGTGGCCTGCGACTGCCGCTCGTCGAGCCGGACGAAGCGGGCGCGGCAAAGATCATGGCCGAGGTGCGCCGACAGCGCATCGACCTCGTAGTCCCCGCATAAGGCGGGAGGAGGCTCAGGAATGACGGAGTTAGAGGGAGATTCCTTCCGGAAGTTTGCCGGCCTGCCTTTCTACACGGCGATCAACCGCCGGCTCGTCGAGATGTGCGGTTTCGGGCCTTCGCAGCGGGTCGTCGACCTGGGCGCCGGCACGGGCGCGGTCACGACGCTGATCCTGGAGTCGATGCATCCGGACAAGGGCGAAGTCGTTGCCGTCGAGCCGTCGGACTCCGCTCGCGAGGTGGCCCGCCGTGAGCTGCAGGAGCGCTGGGGCGCCGTCGTTCGGTTCTGCTCCGGCAAGGCGGAGAACCTGTCGCGCTTGGTCCACCGCACCGCCGACGCGGTCGTCTTCTGCAACGCCATCCACCTCGTCGAAGACAAGCGCCACATGCTGCACGAGGTGTCGGAGGCGCTGCGGGAGCGCGGCCTCTTCGCCTTCAACAGCACTTTCTTCGAAGGCGCCATGCCGGCGGAGACGATGCCTTTCTACGTGCTGTGGGTGCGCCGCGCAATGCGCATCTTCCGCGATGAGAACCCGGAGACGCGCCGCGAGAAGGAAGAGCGGGCGCAGGCGCGCATCCAGCTCAGCGCCGACGAGTACAAGCAGTTGCTTGCCGACGGTGGCTTCGACCTCCGGACGATGGAGCTCTGTCCCGTGGAGATGCCGCTGGAGGGCTTCCAGGCGATCAGCGAGTACGAGCTGTTTGCCCGCGGCGCCCTGCCCGGCGTTCCCCTGGCCCTCGCCGTCGACTGCCTGCGACGTGGCGCTGCGGAAGCCTTCCGCGAGCTCAAGCTATCGACCGTACCCCGCAACTGGCTTCAGGTCGTCGCTGTCAAAGCCTGACCCCCGGCCTCCATCATCCTGTCCAGCGGCGCAAAGGGGGAGTGCAGAGCAACTGTCTTGATACTCAAGCGGGAATAGCATGAGAAGCCGGAACCTGCTGCCAGGCCGTGCCATCCCGCAGCATGGCATTCAAGATCGTGAGCAGTTTGCGCATGCAAG
>JBEKKV010000007.1:0-51848 GCA_050010555.1 Dehalococcoidia bacterium | reverse complement strand
AGCCACGGGACGGGTCGCTGGTACCTGGTGGAGCCGATGTCGCTGGCGTCGGTGGCGGCCGGCGCGGACGGGCTGATGGTGGAGATCCATCCCGATCCGGACCGCGCGCTCTCCGACGGCGCGCAAAGCCTCAATTTCGAGAACTTCCGGCGTCTCATGGGGCGCGTCAGGGTTTTGAGCGAAGCGGTTGAGCGTCCGTTCGCGCGTGTGCCGGGGTCAGACTAGCAGCCGCCGCCGCGCTGAGAACGGGGCGACCAGCCTAGTCCACGTTGTCGGTGTCAGTTACACCTATCCGCCATCCGGAGGCTAACTTGACTGCGAACGTGGACTCAAGCTCATACGGCGGATCGTGCGGGCCGGGGCCAAGCAGCCAGGACTGCCGCTGAACGTGTGACGCGCTGAGCACTTCCTCGATGTCTTCTCGGCTGACCTCCGTCATGTTCATGGCAGCAGCGTGGGCCATCCAACTGACCTCAGGAACACGCTGAAACCGAAGCTGATACACGATGTCCAGCGCGCGCCCGAGAAAGACGCAGCCCATGAAGGTCCTCACTAACAGCCTCACTAACTGGCGGTCCTGCACGGGCAGCTCGTAGCGTTCCCCGAGGTCGTCGGGGTTGACGTGAATCGTGAGGATGTTCCCCGCGCCTGCCCTGCTCCGCCTCAGAGTGACGAACAGGCCGTGCTTTGTTTTGTTCCATGCCCTCCACAGACCCAGATCGCCCGACCTTGTCCAACTCTGCGCCCCTGAGAAGAGCGCGTTAGACAGCCTGGCCAGCTCATCGATGTCGCGTCGCAGCCGGTCTCTGCTGGAAGGGTGGACAGCCTCCCAGTTGTCCCGATCTCTGTACGGAAGACCAAGCCGGCGTGCGAGGCTCTCTCCGGTGTGGCCGCTCTCGGGGACGCTGAGTCGCTGCAGGTGGCTGATGCGGTGTCGCTGGCCAACGGCGCGCTCTCTGTCGAGGAGCTGTGTGACATTGCCTTGGCGTCGAACCCACTTCTGCAGGACATGCAGCCAGATCGCAATGTCCTCATACGTGTTCAGGTACGTCTGGACCAGATCCAGTGCCAGCGATGCGCGCATGTTCGCCCGTTCGTTCGGAGTCCGCGTGAACTGCTCGCGCAGACCCCACGCGACGCGTCCGCGGTGCAGCGCCCCAAACTCGATGAAGTTCTCCACGAACTTCATCTCTCGGTTGGCTTGCTCATCCATTGGCTCGCGAATGCTACTCCCGGTGGGACCGTCTGCGCCGTGAGACGTTTTCGGTGGCGTTACTGCGGCGCTTGGACTGTCACGTTATTGACGTTGCTGATCTCCCAGTCGGTTTCAGCCGCGGATATCTGCTCGCCGTTGGGGAACTTGGCGGTGATCTGGGCCTTGACGGGCCAGCCGCCATCGTCGGCGCGCCAGATGTCGACCGTGCCGGAATCGACATCGATGCCGAAGAACGTGGCCAGTACGTTCTTCATATCGGAGGTCAGGTTCGTGTTTTGGAGATGATGGGAGGCGACGCCGTTTACGTTCTCTTCGCCCAGGTCGTTGGCCCCGCTGGTCAGTTGATCGATGGGCAGCAGGGTCCAGACGTCCTTTGGCTGCACGCCGGCGATGACGTTTTCCGCGGAACTGATGTCGATGGTAGTCCACTGGTTTTCGGTAGAGTTGTCCCTGGCCCATGCCTGGTTTCCGATGATGACTACCGATTCGATGGGCTGGTCGGAGCCACTCACGAAGAAATCTATGGCGAGCCGGTCCGGCGCTTGGACCGAGCCCTTGGCCTCGATGTGGAGCTGCCCGTCGGCAAGCACTTTCACGTCGTAGTTGTAGCTATTCAGACTCGCGAAGGGATCGGGAATAGCGGCTTCTGCGGTCTGCTGGGCTTGGGGCGAGGTGGTGTCGATAGCGGGAGGCGTCGGCGTGTTGCTGCCTCCGCCGCCTCCACAGGCGACAAACAGGGCAGCCAGGAAGCAGGGCACTATGAGCAGCAGGCGCATGGGGACCCCCTCGTCTAATTCGCGGCGCGCTATTTGCCTCCGCGAACACTCTACAGGATAGGCTAGACGGTGGATCAGGGAAAGGTCAACCGCGGGCGAAGGCACCGATCCGAGCGCAAGTGTACGGACCCAGAGGCCGGTTTGGAACCTCTAGCCTTCCCAGTCGGCGCGGAGCCTCGGAAACGCGCGACTCCTCTGAAACCGCTCGAACGCCTCGGTGACCTCTAAGAGCGCGGCTTTGACGGCGGGGCGATACGGAGAGAAGTACGCTCCATCGATGGCTTCTTGTCCTAGCTTCGCAGCGCGGCTTATCGGCTGGCCCATGAGGGCGGACTCCAGCAGTTGCCTGAGTCCACCAAATGGAGGGTTGACATGGACGGACTCGATGGCGAATGTCGTGCGATCGGCCTCCACCTCAACGACGAACAACTCATTCTGGCTCGGGGCGCGCGGCAGCCGTGCCACACCAACAAAAATCAACGACTTGCTGCGGGATTTGTTTGCTTGGACCACTTGATGCCTCCTTGCGTTAAGTCCCTTCAAACAGGGTCGGGAACGGACACGCCTGATGCTGCCCCCTCTCCGCGCATCCTGGCGCGAGCCCAGAGACTGTCTGCGCGGGTGCAGGTGGTAAAGCCGAAGCGGCTGACGGTTGTGTTAGCGCGAAATGGGTTGAAGAATCTTAGAGGATCGGGAGGGATTATAGTGACAGTAAGTGGACCGGTGGTGAGGATTCCCCGACGGACGATTTTGCGGCTCATCGCTAAGCTCCTGCCACATGCAGGACTTATAGGATTCTACGTATCTTAAGCTGTGCTTATTGTACCATGCGATGTCAAGAGGTGTCGTTGACCAAATAGCGTCTTCTCCCCGTCCCATGGATAGGACCTGTGTCTACGGTTTAGCGATTCATGCTATACTCTGTTCAGAAAGACGCAAGAAAAGCGCACGCACGAAGCGGAGCGGGCCATGCTAAGGCGATGCTTTCGCCTACGACGTCGACGACAAAGGACGAGATTGTCACCGAGTTCGACGAGTGGGCTTCGCCGGCCCCGGTTTGTGGTCACATGTCGACTTCCACGCCAGCTCCAGCGCGGCAGTGATGCTAGCTGATCACCCTGTTCTTGAAGAGACGCTCGCCGACCAGTGTCATTACACAGAGACCGGTGATGAGCAGGCCATACACAGCCCAGAGGCTGATGTGGCCAAACTGGGGCGCCAGTGAAGCGCGCAGGCCTTCGCTCATGTAAACGACCGGGTTGAACAGCACCGCGATCTGGAGCCAGCGCAGCGTATGCAGTGCCGACCACGGGTAGTACACGCAGCCGAGTAGCGTCAGCGGGAGGACAAGCAGCGCAAAGAGCAGGTTGATCGACCTAGGGCTAACGACTGTCCCCAGCAACAACCCCATTGACGCGCCGCACAGCGCTCCCAGGACGACGATCGAGATCAGCGTGAGGGGATGTCCCCAATTCGGGTCGATTGCGCCGTCGGTCGCGAGCCAGACGGCGGGGACGACAAGTATGGCCGCCAGACAGCCTTGAATCGCACCGCTTATGATCTTGGCGGCGGCGACGGCCCAGGTCGGAACGGGTGCCATGACGCGGTCTTCGATCTCCTTGCTAAACGAGAACTCCTGCACGAGCGGCAGGGCGACGGCCTGAATGCCCTGGAACATCAACGTGTTCGCCATCAGTCCGGGCAGCAGAACGTTCCCGAAGCTTGAGCTGCCACTGCGCGCACTGCCACCGACGCCGAAGCCGATGCGGGGAAAGACGTATGCAAACACAAACGCGAACAGGGCAGGCTGCATCGCCGTACGGAGAACGAAGGTGATGGCGTTCTGGAAAAGCACGGCGATGTCTCGCGACACGAGCGCGAAGGCGCTTTGAAACTGCATGGTCGTGGTCAACGCTCGAGCAGGGCGCGCAGGCTCGATGGTGGTCATACCCGGTATTCCCTTCCCGTCAATTTGAGATAGACGGCTTCGAGTGTGGGCTCGGAAACGGAGAGGTCACGGAGCTCTTCGCCCGCGTCGGACACGGCGTTGACCACTGCGGGCACCAGCCCTTGCTCAACATCTGCGTAGACCCTGAGGGTGCGACCATCGGCCTCGACGCGATTAACAGCGGCGATCTTCTCGATCCTCGTGCGCGCGCCGCCGCCGTCTGCGCTCCCGAGGGTGACCGTGACGATGCGTTGCGCTCCCACCGTCGCCTTCAGCCTGACGGGCGCGTCGAGCGCCAGCAGCTTGCCGTGGTCGATTACGGCGATTCGCTCGCAGAGAACGTCGGCTTCTTCCATGTCATGTGTAGTGAGCAGGATCGTGCGGCCGCTGCGGTTCATTTCACGGGCGAGGTCCCACAGCGCCAGCCGCGATTGCGGGTCGAGGCCGGCGGTCGGCTCGTCGAGGAAGAGCACGGAGGGCTCGTGCAGCAGCGCACGAGCGATCTGCAGCCGCTGGGCGAGGCCGCCGCTGAGCGTGTCAACCATCGCGTGCGCCTTATCCTCGAGATTGAAACGCTCGATCATTTGCTGAGCTCGCCGTCGCGACTCGCCGCGCGAAAGGCTGAAATAACGGCCGTGGAAGTAGAGATTGTCGAAGACCGTCAGGCTACGGTCGAGAGTGATCGTCTGCGTGACCGATGCCAGTTGGGTGCGCGCCAGCGCCGGCTGTTTGACAACGTCGATGCCGTCAACGAACGCTTGCCCGGAAGTGGGGATGACGCGCGTGGTGAGCATGCCGATGGTTGTCGACTTGCCCGCGCCGTTCGGACCGAGCAGACCGAAGAACTCGCCTCGCTTCACGACTAGCGTGAGCGCGTCCACCGCCCGCACCGACTGGCCGGGCTTGCGTGGGAGCGCGCCTGGTGGTGGCCCGCCATTGGGGCGACCGCCGGGTGGGCCGCCTGCCGGGGGCGCGCCACCATAAACCTTGGTGAGATCGCGGCAAACGATGCTGGCATCCTGGACGGCGATGTCGCTCTCGCCGGGCAGATCAGTCATGAACATGCGATGTGCTATCTCCTGGCTGCGTTGCGATGGGGTTCTGGAGCTGGGAGCCGCCGCCTTGTGCGCGTCTCGCCGACGATCTTCCCGCTCCCTCCGGCGCACTAAGTCAATCATACGACAGATTGGCGGAGCCGGTACAGGAGAAGCCAGAGCTAGCCGATATCGGGGCGACGAATGCGCTGCTTGTTGTGCCGAGGCGCGCCACGTGGGACGTCGGTGCGCAGCCACATGTCTCAGGGCAAGCTCACCAGTGCACGTAGACAGGCATGCCTATCTGCGCAAAGTCGAAGATCTCTTCCGGCGATGCTGTGCGGATGCAGCCGTTGCTGACGCGGCCCGTAGTGGCGTCCACGACGTTCCCGTCGGCGTCCTTTGGGAACGAGTGGAAGCCGTTCGCTTTGTCGGGGTCGAAGCCCACCCAATGACTGATGTACGCGCCGTATTGCGTGTCTAACGTCAGGTCGCTGTTCTTCTCGTAAACGTGGAACAGGCCGGTCTGCGTGGAGGCGTAGTCGCCGGTGTCGATCTTTTCGCCGACGGCAACGGGCGAGATTCTGGCCACCACCCACTTACCGTCCATCAACCGGACGACGAAGTTCGTGACGTCTACGTCTATCCACTCCCCAGACGCAGGCGGCGTACTGCCGTCCGACGTTGGCGGCCTGCGAATCGACTCCGCGTGCATTTCCGCCATCGAGCTAGCGGACGGGTTGATGGCAGCGTGACCCTTTGCGTCGGGTGAGGCCCCCCCTCCGCAGGCGACAGCCAGGAGAGCGACCGTGCAGCCGACAGCAATGAAGAGCGTCGAGGCGAGGAGACGCAAGCGCATGGCGGATGATAAACGCAGGCCAAGAAGCATCATCACTTGCGTCCGAAAGACGTCATCGCGACGAGGACCACGTCGCCCCCGACCGCCACCGTGCAGTATGGCATGAACGTGCGGGTGGTGCCAGACGGCCCGCCTGAACACGCCCCGGCTCAGGAATGGGTAGTGACTCCGGGCCCAAGGGCGCTCTGCTTGTCGACGCTAAAATGAACGGCCGTTGCGCTTCCTCCCGACCCATGGGAGAAGGCGCAGCGGCCGTCTGTTTATGTCGAGCGCGCGTAGGCGGCGGGGCTAGGCGGCTTTGCGCCGCTCCAGCGCCTCTGCTCCGAGCGCCAGGCCCTCTTCGGCGGTTGTCGCCGGGTAGACGGCGATATCGAACACGTCGTGCCAGTCGGTAGTGAACTGCATGACGGGCGCGAAGCTGTCGACTTCGAATATGAGGGTGACGATTATGGGGCCAGCAGGCCAGTACTCGCCCAGTCGCTTCAGGCCGGCCGGGAACTCGTACTCGGCGCGGCGCTTCAACGCTTCGTCCATCTGCGCGGCGGCTATGCCCCGCCTCCAGGTCAACGTGGAAACGTAAATCATCGTGCTTCTCCTTTCACTGCCTTCACTACGGATCATAGACGCGGGGACGTGCATTTTTGGTGATCCGCCGGCGCGACGATGTCGAGGTAACGTGAAGGAACGCCTGTGGGCCGGGAGAGCAGTGGGGATGGCAGGACTCTACCGGCGAAGAAGGACGGCGCGGGCGGGAGCGCCGTCGCTGCCCGGGATGCGAAGCGGCAGGCAGACGAGCTCGTAGGAGCCGGGTCGGACGTGCCGGAGGTCGATGCCTTCGAGGATGACGACGCCGGCTTCCAGGAAGACGCGATGGGTAGAGGCCGGGTCAGAGTTGGGCGCGATGGACAGGTAGTCCATGCCCACCAGCTCCATTCCTTTCGAGACCAGGAGGCGGGCAGCATCGGCGGTAATGCCGATGAAGTCGTCGGAGAAGTCCGGGCGGTCCCAGAGAAACGAGTTCGGCGTCTTGAAGAGGAGGCGGCGGGCGTAGGGCGGGATATCGAGCCGCTCCAAGATCGCGGCATCGATATCGGTTGTGACGGCGGTGGCATCGATGACGTGGGCAGCGCCGATGAGGGCGCCCAGCGGCAGGGCTGTGACGTCGGCGGCCCCTTCGATGAAGTGCAGCGGCGCGTCGACGTGGGTGCCGGCGTGGGCGCCGAGCTGCAGCCGGGTGAGGTTGTAGGGGTCGCCGCGGGCGATGGAGTGGGAGCGTTCTATCCGCAGGGGTGCGTCGCCGGGATAGATTATCATCCCGGGCCGAAGCGGCATCGAGATGTCGAACGCCTCCATCGCCGAGATTATAGCATGCGATATCGGGGGCAGGCCGAGTGCTATAATTCAAGCATTGAGGGAGCCGGACGAAGGACTCTTTCTAGGCTCGCCAGCTCCTTCCGGCGTCGCTGATGGAGGCAGCGGATGGAAAGCCAGATGACCCCACCAAATCGCTCGGTTCCCTTCTACCGGCGCAACTCTTTCCGCGTCCTCCTCGGTGGAACGGCGCTGTTTTTCTTGCTGACGGCGCTGGTGAGGGGCACGAACAATCCGTCGTATGTCCCGACCGTCATCGTCGTCGGCGCATTCGTCGTGCCGATGGCGTTCGTGTCGTACGTGTATGAACGGGAGCCCGGGCGCGATATTCCGACAAGCATCGTCGCGATGTGCTTTCTCTGGGGAGGCATGCTCGGGGTGACGGTCGCGGCGACGCTGGAGTACGCGACGCTGCGAAGTCTGGGCACGGCGCAGATGTTCGGGGTGGGCATGATCGAAGAGAGCGCGAAGCTGATCGTTCCCCTGGGCATTTACTTCCACGGGCGCTATTGCTCGGAGGCGGACGGGGTGATCTTCGGCGTAGCGGCGGGAATGGGATTCGCGGGGCTGGAGACTATCGGCTACGGTTTTGCGGCGGCACATGGGTCGGGTGGGATAGGCAATGTGGATGTGACGCTCATCGCGCGGGGGCTGCTGTCGCCGGCGGGTCACGGGGCGTGGACGGGGCTTGTCTGCGCGGTGCTGTGGCGGGAGCGGGAGAAGGCGGGCCGGCGCGTCATCAATCTGCCGGTCGTGGCGGCGTTCACAGCGGCGGTGCTGTTCCACGCCTTCTGGGACATATTCAACAGCCCGACGGGGCCAACGGCGATCGAGTTGCTGGGGATAGAGGTGGGCAGCGGGATCATCGCGCTGGTGAGCCTGGCGCTGCTGTTCCACATGGTGAACGAGGCGGCCAATCGACGGGCGCTGTTCGTGCCGGGATGTTCGCCGCAGCCGGGGTAGGCGCACACGTCGTTTGTCTGTCCATCCCCGACCGGAGGACTTTAGTCCTCCGGTACATTTTCTCCTGGGACCGCCCGGTTGCGAGGCAGGGGTCGCTATTCGTAGACTTTTTCGTCCGGCAGCTCCCAGCCGGCGGCGTCGGCTTCGACGTTGCGAGCCGCGGACGAGGGACGCCCCATCTCGATGTAGTACTCGTGCTGGATGAGCAGGTTCATGATCTCGTTGGTGCCAGTCCAGATCATGAGGAGACGGGCGTCGCGGAGCAGGCGCTCGATGGGATAGACGTTGGTGTAGCCAATGCCTCCCATGACCTGCATGGCGTCGTTGATGACCTTCCATGCCATATCGGTGGCGAATTTCTTGGCCTCTGAGACCAGGCGGCGGACGCGTCCCGGGTCGTCGTTGGTGTCGATGGCGTGCGCGGCGGCGTAGCAGAGGGCGCGAGCGGCGTCGAGCTGGGTGAGGCTGTCGGCGATCTTGAAGCTGACGCCTTCGAAGCGGCGGATCTTCTGTCCGAAAGCCTTGCGCTGGTCGGCGTAGCGGGCGGCTATCTCAAGGCCGGCGCGGGCCATGCCGAGGGCGCCGCCGGCGCTGGTCATTCGCTCGGGGATCATCATCTGGTTGAAGACGGTGGCGCCGCCGTTCTCCGGCCCGACGAGGTTTTCGACGGGGACGCGGGCGTCGCGGAAGTAGACGCGGCCGGTGCCGCCGCCGCGCATGCCCAGGAGGCCGTAGACGTGCTGCACTTCGACGTTGGGGCTTCGCTCAACGATGAAGGAGCTGATGGACTCGTGCGGGGGAGCGGTCTCCGAGGTGCGGGCGTAGGCAAAGAAGTAGTCGGCGCCCTCGGCGCCGACGATGAAGCGCTTCTGGCCGTTGAGCAGCCAGCAATCGCCGTCGCGACGGGCGCGGGTGGCAGCGCCGAAGAAGTCGGAGCCGCCACGGGGCTCGGTGAGGGCCTCGGCGACGGCGCGTTCCCCGGCGAGGGCGGGGCGCAGCCAACGCTCGTTCTGCTCCGGCGTGCCGAAGTGGGTCAGCGCCTCGCCGACGATGCTGACGAGGCTGTAGAGACAAGGCAGGCTGGTGCTGAGAACGCCGATCTCCTCAAGGGCGAGCATCTCTTCCCGCCAGCCGAGGCCGCGGCCGCCGTACTTTTGGGGGAAGCGCAGGCCGAGGAGGTTGCGCCGGCCGGCCTCTTCGAGGAACTGCTTCGGGTAAGGCGCGACGCCGGCGTCCATGTCGAGGAGGAGCTGTCGCGGGACGCTCTTTACGAAGTCGCGGACCTCATCGCGCAGCTTGCGCTGGTCGTCGGTAAGAAGGCTTTCCATCTCCTGTCTCCTTTCGATGGCCAATCGTTAGATTGGCCGCGGCCTACGTCAGCGGGCAAGATGCCCGCTCTACGCGAAACCTGCTAACGCGGCGTAATCCACGCCGTCAGTTCAAGCCCAACGAACGATGTCTGGCTGCGATCGCTTCGGCCAGGCTGTCCAAAGCGACGAAATCGGCGTCGCGGGGCAGGCCCTTGCAGAGAACTGCGTCCAGTATGTCGATGTCGGCGCGGGCGATGACTGCCGCGATCTGGTCGACGGCCTTGCCGCCCCAGCCGTATGAGCCGATAACGGCGGCAAAGCGTAGCTTGGGGTTGAGCGCCGCAGCCAGGTGGACGGCGCTGAGGACGCTCGGGTGCGGGCCGCCGAGGACCGTGGGCGTGGCGACGACGATTGTCGCGGCATCGACGAGAGAGACGGCGAACTTGCCGATATCGGTGGACACGAGGTTGAACTGGTCGACGCCGACGCCGCGTTCCACAAGCGCGCCGACGAGGTGGTCGACCATGCGACCGGTGCTGCCGTGCATTGTTATGTAAGGAAGTACCACCTTGTTCTTCGGCGGTGCGGACACCCACTCGTCGTAGGCGTCGATGATGAAGGCGGGGCGCTTGTAGATGGGGCCGTGACTGGGCGCGATGACGGAAGGACCGATTTCCCTCACTTTGTCCAGATGCTTGGCGATGGCGCGCCGGAACGGCATCATGATTTCGGCGTAGTAGCGCTTGGCGGGCTCATAGACGGCGGCTTCGTCGGCGTAGAGGTCGGAGGTGGCGAGGTGCGAGCCGAAGAGGTCGCAGGTGAAGAGGACGCGGTCCTGCGGCAGCCAGGTGACCATCGTCTCCGGCCAGTGCACCCAGGGCATGTAGTGGAAGCGGAGCGTCTTATCGCCCAGGGAGAGCTCTTCGCCATCCTCGACCGTGACAAGTCTTTCTTGCGGCAGCTCTAGCAGGTCGAGCAGGATGCCCTTCGCCTTCGTGGAGGCGACGAGCTTCGCGGCGGGATAGCGCGCCAGGATGTCAGGCAAAACGCCGGAGTGGTCCTGTTCGGCGTGATGGGAGACGACGAGGTCGATTGGCGGCAGGCTGTCGAGCTGAGCGAGCAACTCTTCGCGCTTCGCCGGGTCGACGGCGTCGAGGAGGGCCGTCTTCTCGCTGCCCTGGACGAGGTAGGCGTTGTAGCTGGTGCCGTCGGGAAGCGGGATCAGGGAGTCGAAGAGCCGCCGGTCCCAGTCGACGGCGCCAAGCGCCAGGACCCTATCGGCAATGGGACGTGGCTTCATTAAGTCTGTATCTCCCGTGACGTTATGTCGAGTACTGCCCTACCGGGCGCATATCAGCGCTGCTGTCGCTTATAGTATACCGTCGCGTCGCCAAACGGGAATCAGCGCCTGGCGAGGTTGCCGCTGGATGCGACGGCGGGGCTGTTGTATAGTGACGCGGTAAAGCAAGAACAGAAGGAGCGTGAGATGTACCCGGAAGACGTACTTGCAGCCGCCCCCCTTTTCTCCGAGCTTAGCCGTCGGGACCTGAAGCGACTCGCCTCGGCGACAATAACGCGGGCTTACAAGAAGGGCGACGTGATCGTCAAGGAAGGCGAGGACGCGGTTGCCTTCTACCTCATCACGAAGGGGCGCGTGAGCGTCGTGCGTGGCGGCGACGGCAAGAGCCAGACGGCGCTGGCAAGCCTGGCCGCCGGCGAGTTCTTCGGCGATATGGCGCTGCTCGACTCTTACCCGCGGTCGGCGAGCGTAATCGCCAGCGAGGACACGGAGTGCCTGGTGCTGTCGCGCTGGGACTTTGTGGCGGAGCTGCGTTCGAATCCGAACATAGCTGTACAGATGCTGCCGGTGCTGAGCCGTCGGCTGCGCAAGCTGCAGCAGGACGTGCCGTAGAAGCCGGTCTCCAGCCGGCACAAGCTTTCCGCCGAGGCTGGAAAGCCTCGGCTACGGAGGCTCTCCCGACGTGGTGGCAGGCCTCTGCCGGGGACCCCGTCGGCCGTGCCTCATAGACGGGAGGACTAAAGTCCTCCCCTACAGGGTTTCATCCTACGCACCGGCACCCACGATTCCGAAGGTGCCATTTGTAAGCACTCGATGCAATGTTGTGTAGGAATGCGTCAAGGATTACATTAGTCTCCCGCAGCGCGGAAAGTGGGAGAATATGGCAGCGAGAGAGCGTCGGAAGAGGGCGCCGAGGCCCGAGCCGGCGAAGCGCAAGCGTCGACAGAGCGAGCGCGGCAAGGCCGCCGCTCCCGATGCCGGCGAGACGGCGTCGAAACAGGAGGAAGGCTTCCTCTTCGATCCGTACTGGGATGACGTCTTCGCCGCCTATTTCGACCCCACTCTGCGCGTCTGCTGTTTGCTGAGGTACTGAGCCCGAGGCGTCGAGAGAAGGGAGCCGCACATGGCACGCATTGCATCGACCGGAGCGTACGTACCGCTCTATCGCCTGTCGCGACAGCAGATCGGCGATGCCTGGGGCATTCCGGCGGCGCCCGGCGAGCGCGCGGTGGCGAACGCGGACGAGGACAGCCTGACGATGGCGGTCGCGGCGGGCATCGACTGTCTGACGGGCATCGACCCCGCCGGCATCGACGGGCTGTTCTTCGCTACGACGACGGCGCCGTATCTGGAGAAGCAGTGCGCCGGGATCATCGCGGCGGCGCTGGACATGCGGCAGGACATCAACACGGCGGACTTCACCGGCTCGCTGCGGGCCGCAACGACGGCGATGCGGGCGGCGGCCGACGCCGTCGACAGCGGCTCGGCGCGAAGCGTGCTTGTCGTTGCAGGCGATTGTCGCGTTGGTGAGCCGGAGTCGATGTCGGAGCAGCTCTTCGGCGACGGCGCCGGCGCGGTGCTGATCGCAAAGGACGGCCCGGTGGAGATCAAGGCGACGTATTCGATGGCCGGCGAGCAGGTGGGGCCATGGCGTCGCAGCGAGGACCGATACGTGCGGTCGTTCGAGTCGAAGGTCGAAACGGAGCGCGGCTACGGGACGACGGCGATAGCGGCAGGCAAAGCGCTTCTGGAAAAGAACGGGATGACCTGCGAGGACCTGACCAAAGGGGTCATCACCTCGTCGGACCCGCGGGCGCACGTGGCCGTAGCGCGGGCGCTGGGGATTGCGCCGGCGCAGCTTCAGGACACGCTATTCTTCTCGGTCGGCAGCCCCGGCGCGGCGCTGGCGCTGATGATGCTGGCGGGCGCGCTGGAGAGCGCGAAGGCCGGCGAGCGCATCCTCGTCCTTAACCACGGCGACGGCGCCGACGCGCTGTTACTGGAGGTGACGGCTGAGATGCCGCGGCCCCCGGGTCGCAAGGGACTGGCGGGCCACCTGGCGGAGAAGCGGCCGCTGCCGAACTACACGTCGTACGTCCACTTCCGCGGGCTGACAGAGCGGGAGACGCCGATGGCGGACGGGTCGCCGGTGACGTACTGGCGGGACGCGCGCCAGGAGCTCAATTTCGTCGCCGGGCGCTGCCGGAACTGCGGCGTCGTCCAGTATCCGCCGCCGCGGGTGTGCGCGGAGTGCGGTCGGAAGGATAATGTGGAGCCGGTCAAGCTGTCACGTCGGGGGAACGTGTACACGTTCACGCTAGACCACCTTTCGAGCGGCCAGTACTTGAACGTGCCGGTGGCGCGAATGGTCATCGACCTTGAAGGTGGCGGGCGCGTGTTCCTGGAAATGACGGACGCGGACCCGAACGAGGTGGAGGTGGGGCTGCCGGTCGAGGTGCTGTTCCGCCGGCTGCACGAGGGGGCGAACTTCCACAATTACTATTGGAAGGCGCGACCGGTTGTGGTGGCGGGGTAAGGGCGAAGGATGGGGGAGGACAGCCGGGAGAACGCAGCGCGGGAGGACTAAAGTCCTCCGCTACGGATAACGGTGACGCGGCAGTCGAGCAAGGAGGACAGGCCATGGGAAGCATTACGGACAAGGTCGCCATTATAGGCGTCGGCTGCACGAAGTTCGGCGAGCTCTGGGACAAGGACGTGGAGGACCTCGTCGTCGACGCGGCGTACGAAGCGCTGGACGACGCTGGCATGTCGCCGGAGGACGTACAGGCGGCATGGATAGGCGTTCTCTACCCGTTCACGGGGCTCAGCGGCAACACGTTCTCGGATCCGATGAAGCTTTTCGGCATCCCGGTGACGCGCGTTGAGAACTACTGCGCGTCGGGGATGGATGCGTTCCGCAACGCCTGCTACGCCGTCGCGTCCGGGGCGTACGACGTCGCGATTGCCTGCGGCGTCGAGAAGCTTATGGACACGGGCAGCTCCGGCCTGCCGATGCAGGGTTTCAGCCATCCGGTGTTCGGCGTGGCGAGCGCGCCGGCGCTCTTCGCGCTTTCTGCGACGCGCTGCTTCCATCAGTATGGCTGGACGAAGGAGGACCTGGCGCGCGTGGCGGTGAAGAACCACAAGAACGGTGCCAAGCACCCGAAGGCTCACTTCCGGCGGGAGATAACGATGGAGGACGCGCTTTCGGCGCCGATGATCGCCTGGCCGCTGGGGCGCTTCGACTGCTGCGCGATGTCGGACGGGTCGGCGGCGCTGGTGATCACGCGTCCGGAGATCGCCGAGAGGAGCAAGCACAAGGACGACTACGTACTGGTGAAGGCGAATGCGCTGGCGGTGTCCTCCGGCCGGCCGATGTTCTCGAACTCGACGGATTTCCTGGGTTTCACGGCGACGCAGGACGCGGCCAGGGCGGCCTACGCGGACGCGGGCGTGAAGGACCCGGCGAAGGAGATAGACCTGGCGGAGGTGCACGACTGCTTCAGCATCACGGAGATCCTGAACTACGAGGACCTGGGGTTCTGTGAGCACGGGCAGGGGGCGGCGTTCGTGGCGGAGGGTCGCAGCGAGGTGGACGGCGACCTGCCGGTGAACGCCAGCGGCGGGCTGAAGTGCTTCGGGCATCCCATCGGGGCGACGGGGTGCCGGATGCTGTACGAGATCACGAAGCAGTTGCAGGGCCGCGCGGACGGGGCGCAGGTGAAGGACGCTCGGCTGGGGCTGGCGCACAATCTGGGCGGTCCGGGCTCGGTGTGCTCGGTGACGATTCTTGGACGCAAGGACTGAGGGGTTTAAGATCCGGGCCCCGGATGGCCGAAGTTCTCGGGCGGTACCACTGGTATCGGTTTGGGGCCCGCGTGCCCGTAGGCAACGACATCGACGGAAACGGCTTTCCCCGCTCCTATCAGCGTGACTTCCTGCGATACCGGCTCCGATCCATGAGGTTCAATCCAGTTCGAGTGGGCAGAGCCGCACTGGCCGCCGATCAGCTTGCCCCGTGCATCGCGTGCATAGAAGCACAGCGAGCTTAGGTTCATCCCAACGTCATGGGGGTTCGAGAGCATGGCCGAGACCCTGACGGTGTCAGAGCCGGTACTTTCATCCACTACGTCTTTCAGGGGGATCGGCGACAGGGTGTAGTGCGAATAGGTGTCAGGCAAAGCCGTCCCGACGATTCCTTCGATCTTCACGTCAGTCGTATCGCGCGCATCGAGCGGCAAGGTGAACGCAAGCGGGATCTTCTGTCCCGCCGCCACTTCGCCCACACCGGAGACGATACCAGTCGTTGTCGGGTCGGTCGTTCCAACGAAGCCGTTGATCCTGACCGTCGGAGAGCTCTCCAGGTATGCCTGGAACCAGGCAAAGGTGAGGTCGCGGCCGGAGGTGTTCGTCACTTCGCCGACGACGTGGAGCTCGCGGCCTTTGCCCGTTTGGATAACCTTGCTTACGTAGTCGAACGGCGGCGATTTTATCGCGGTGTCGATATCGCTGTCGCTCGAATCGGCGGAGAACTGGAATGTGCCGTCGAGTGGCGAGTTGAAGGGGACCACGAAGTTGTCGACGTCGCCGGGGCCGAATTTAACGCCGAGGAAGGGCGATCCCATCGATACTTCGCGCACATCTCCTGAAGAGGCGATGTTAAGGGCGCACATGCGGACGGCGTGGTATGTGTTCGCCGAGTTGTTCGTCGCCTGGACGAGAATGGCTTTGTGTTCGGGATAGATTCCCAATACCTGGAAGGAGACACCGGTAACAGCCGGGTAATTGGGGTGTTGAGCCGAAACACTCAGGAAGGAAAGATGAAACGGCTGAACAGCGTTGGGCCGGAGGCGCATGTAATCGAGCACAGGCGGCGAGGCGAAATAGCCCTTCTCCCCCGGCGACAGAAGATAGGGGCACACGTCGTTGAAGAACAGAGGCAGGACAAGGTTGCCGTTGGCGTCCAGGACCGAGCCTGCTACCGAGGCGAGCCGCTGGACGTCCGGGCCGGTGTTGGTGACTTCGACGATCCAGGGGCCAGTTGGGCCTTGCTGGTCGACGTGAGTGACGCAGGTGTCGCCGAGGAAGAGGGCGGGGAGAAGAAGCAGCGGCAGGAGTCGCAGGAATCTCATCGTGGCCTCCCGGCGGGGCATAAAAGTTCTTACGTGATCATAACGCCTGGAGAAGGTGAAAGGTTAACGCGTCGAGGAGTCGGAGGCTAGGAGATGTCCAGCTCGAGGACGTCGCCGGGGACGGTGGCGGACTGTTCGATGGCGCCAACCGGCAACTCGATGGTGTAGCGCGAGTGGCGCGGCGCCAGGACGACGCGCCAGGGCTTGACGTCGACGGCCGTCTTGAGCACCACGCCGTCCCTGTCGACGAAGATGACGTCGATGGCCATGCGCATGAAAAACATATGGATCCCGCCGCCGGGCATCAGCACCAGCCCTTCGCCCGGATCCAGGTGGGAGCGATTGAGCAGGCCGACGAGTCGCTTCCAGGGATTGTTCGCCGGGACCGCGCGGTCGGCGACCTGGGTCTCCCGAGTCGTGTTCAGGATCCTCACGCTGCGTTAGCCTCGGTTGGATAGCGTTTCGTAGAGCTGGATAGCAGCCGGGCCCATGATGACGACGAACAGGGCGGGAAGGATGCACATCACAAGCGGGAAAACCATCTTCACCGGCGCCTGGTTCGCTCTTTCCTCGGCGCGCTGACGGCGTCGCACGCGCATCTGCTCCGACTGTACGCGGAGCACCTGACCGATGCTGGTGCCCATCTGCTCAGCCTGGATTATAGCATTAACAAAGAGGCTGAGGTCGGTGACGCCGGTGCGATCGGCAAGGTCGCGCAGGGATTCGGCGCGGTTGCGGCCCATGCTGATCTCGCGCAGGGTGATGGAGAGGTCCTCAGCGAAGGGGCCTTTCACTTTCTCGGCGACGCGGGCGAGGGCTGCGTCGAGGCCAAGGCCGGCTTCTACGCAGGTCGTGATCATGTCGAAGCTGTCGGGAAGGCTCTTGACGATGGTGGCCTGGCGCTGGCGCAGCCGGCTCGACAGCCACATCGATGGCAGGTAGGCGCCCACGCCGGTCATCAGGACTATGAGGGCGAGCATCTTGGGGTCCAGCGCTGCTCCAGCGGAAATGGTGAGGAGCAGGGCCAATCCGCCGAAAGCGCCGGCGATGGCCAGGGAGACAAGGATGAACCCCTCGGCGGTGACGGGCTCGCCGGCGCGCAGCAGACGCGTCTTGAGCCGGTCCAGCAGTCCGTGCGGCAGAACGGCGAGGGCTTTGCCGGTGAGAGCGTCGGCGAGGGGCGCCAGGACGCGATCACCGAAGGACGGCCTCGCCTCACGGGCCTCGAAGGCGCGAGAGGTGGAGAGAGTGGCGACACGGGCTCGCACGGCGCCGGCCTTCGGGCCCTGGCGAAGTGAGAGGGCGAGGAGAAAGACCGTCAAGAAGACTGAAGCGGCGGCTATTAGCGGCATTTCATATCCCCCCTCTACACCTCGATATCCAGGATCTTGCGGATAATCATTATTCCCATGCCCTCCAGCGTGGCGGCGCCGATAAGGGCGACGCGGCCGGCATTCGATGTGAAGAGGGTGGCGATGTAGGTGTTGCCGGTCATCTGTCCCATTACGAGGAGCAGGGCGATGATTGCGATTGGCAGCCCGCCGACGACGTAGCCGGACATCTTTTGCGAGGCGGTCAACGTACGCAGTTCTCCTTTGATGCGCGCTCTCTCGCGCATGGTGTGGGCGACGTTGTCGAGGATTTCGGCCAGGTTGCCGCCGACGGTGCGCTGGATTTGAATGGCCGTGACAACGATGTCAAGGTCGTTGCTCACCATTCGTTGGTTCAGGGCGGCCAGCGCGTCCTCGAAGCTTGCGCCGACGTTGATATCGTTGATGGTGCGCTTGAATTCGATCGCCAGCGGGTCTTTCAGTTGCTCGGCGGCCAGGTCCATCGCCTGGAGGAGGCCGAAGCCGGAACGGAGGGCGTTAGCTATTTGGCTCAGGGCTTCGACGAGCTGGGCGTCGAACGTGGTAAGGCGCTTCTTAAGACGCCGCTTGACCATGAGCTTCGGGAGCGTGTAGCCGACAGCGGCTCCGATCAGGCCGCCCACCAGGCCAATGACGCCCTGGCCGATAACGAACAGCCCAACGGCGAAAAGGACGAGGGCGCAGGCTACGCGCATGCTCACGTACTCGGCGACGCGCAGCTTCAGGTCAGCGCGCTCGAGGTCGGTGGTTACGCGTCCGGCCCACTCGCCGCTGGCAAAGAGGCTGGTCAGCAATGGGAAGAGGCCCATGCGCGACTGCTTCAGGGCTGTCACGTTGTTCAGTACCGCGTCCATCGGTGCGCGGTTGACGACGTGCTCCAGGCGGGTGACGACGAGCCGCTTGTGGCCGGCACCGGAGAAGGCGTAGGCGACGGCCAAGAGAAGACAGACCGTGGTCATTACGCAGATAGCTGCCGCCAGCGCCAGGAAGTCCATTCGATCACCACCCCGGGCCGAAGATGTCCTGCGGCAATTGAATGCCGGCCAACTTGAACTTTTCGGAGAACTGCGGGTGAATCCCGGTGAATTTGAATTCGCCGACCACGTGGCCGTCGCTGTCGATGCCCTTCTGGTCGTAGCGGAAGAGGTCCTGCATCGTCACGATCTGGCCCTCCATGCCGGTGATCTCGGAAACGCAGGTGATTTTGCGGGTGCCGTCGGGGAGCCGGCTGATCTGGATGACAAGATGGATGGCGGAAGTGATCTGCTCGCGGATGGCGCGCATTGGCAGCTCAAGGCCGGCCATCAGGATCATGTTCTCGATGCGGGCGAGGGCGTCGCGCGGCGTGTTGGCGTGGACGGTGGTGAGCGAGCCTTCGTGGCCGGTGTTCATGGCCTGCATCATGTCGAAGGCCTCCGGGCCGCGGACCTCGCCGACAAGGATGCGATCCGGGCGCATACGGAGGCAGTTGCGGACGAGGTCGCGCTGCGTAACTTCGCCCTTCCCTTCAAGGCTGGGCGGCCGCGCTTCCAGGCTGACGACGTGGCCCTGCTGCAGCCGCAGCTCCGTCGGGTCCTCCACGGTGATGATGCGTTCGGTGTCCGGGATAAAGCCGGAAAGGGCGTTGAGCAGGGTTGTCTTGCCGGTACCGGTACCGCCGGAGATGACGATGTTCAGCTTCACCTGGATACAGGCTTGCAGGAATTCCGCGAGCTCCTGGACCAATGTGCCGGTGGCGATGAGGTCCTCCACCGTCATCTTGTCTTCGCGGAACTTTCGGATGGTAATCGTCGGGCTCTTGGGCGCGACGGGCGGGATGATTATGTTAACACGGGAGCCGTCGGCGAGACGCGCGTCGACCATGGGGGACGATTCGTCGACGCGGCGGCCGAGGGGCGCGATGATGCGCTCGGCGATGCGCTGGATGTGATTGGAATCGCGGAAGCGAATGGGGCTCAGGTAGAGCCGCCCCTCTTTCTCATAGAAAATCGTATCCGGCGCGTTGACCATGATTTCTGAGATGGAGCCGTCCCTGACCATCGGCTCGATCGGTCCGAGGCCGAGCACTTCGTCGGCGACGGCGGAGACGAGCTCGTCGCGGGTGACGCCGACGATTCCGGGCATCTCCTGGGCGATGAGCGTGCGCGCGGACGTCTCGACGGCCTCGCGAGCTTTGATGGGGTCGAGTCCGTCAAGCTTGGAAGGGTCCAACTCCTCGATGAGGCGCTGGTGGAGCTTGTACTTGAGCTCGGTGAGGGCCTCGCTGGTCTGGAGCAGACTGGAGGAGCTGGTGGGCCGTCTGAAGCCGCTTTCGGCGCCGTCGAGGCCTGTCTTTCGCGGTTGCCATTGGAATTGACTCATCGTCTCATTCGCTCCATCTGCTGTACGACTTCCTCATCGAATCACCGTCCGAGGAACCTCTCCAGGAAGCCTCGCTTTTCCGCGACCGTGCCACTGAGGGCGCCGGCAAGGTCGGTGATGCTGCGGGACACACGGGCGTAGGGCTTGGTGATGACGACCGGCTGGCCAAGCTGCGTGCTGGTCGCGACGTTCAGGTCGTGCGGGATGCGCCAGAAGACCTTGTACTCCAGAACGCGCTCCACGTCGTCCTCGCGCAGTGTATTGGCGGCCGTGGAGTGGTTGATCATGAGCTTGACCTGGTCTTCGGAGATGGCGGCGCTCTGGAGCATCTCCAGGGCGAGGGCCGTGTCTTTGATGCTGGCGATGTCCATGCTGGTGACGAGCAGGATAAGGCTTGCCGCCTCCAGGGTGGCGGCGACGATCTCGTTGAAAGTGCCCGGCGTGTCCACGATCACGTAGTCATGCGTCTGCGCGAGAAGATTGATGATTTTGGAGATCTGCTGCGGCGTGACGCTGCGCCACTCGGTCGGGTGGAGAGGCGCGGGCAAGATCATGACGCCACTGTGATGGCGCACCAGGAAATCGCGAACGGAATCGCGGTCCATCGTGTCGATGCGCCGGGCGAGATCGGCGATGCTCTGCTCGACGGCGATGTCCATCATGATAGCTACGTCGCCGAAGCGCGTGTCCATATCGACGAGGACGACGGAGCTGTTGGTGGAGCGCACGAGGGCCGTCGCCAGGTTTGTGGAAATAGTCGTCTTGCCGATGCCACCCTTGGCGCCGAAGACGGTTATGACCGTGCCCCTGGCCGCAGTTTCCTGGCGCTCGCCGCTGGCCCGCATGCGGCGCCGCTCTTCCTGCTCCATGACGCCGTAGATGGCGCGGGTCAGGTCTTCCGGCTTGACGGGCTTGATGACGTAGTCGCGGGCGCCGGCGACCATGGCGCGTCGCACGGAGGCAGCGTCGGCGAGCGAAGAGTACACGATGGTTGGGATGTCGGGCAGGGCGTCGCCGAGGGACTGGATGGTCTGCAGGGCGCGGGCGACCGGTTCCTCGACGCTGACGATGAAGACGTCAGGAACGTTCTCGTTCGCGACCGTGACCGCTTCGATGCCATAGCCAGCTTCGCCTGAGATGGTGAAGTGGCCCAGGGTGAGCGCGCGCTTCACATCGGCGCGGGCGCTGAGATCAGGGTCAATGATTACGGCTTCCGGGGTTCTTGCCATCTACTTCCTTGTTCCTGTCCAGATGAAGGCGCTTCAGCGAGCAGGGCCTAAGGCGCGGTCGGCACAAGCTCGTTCTGGAAGATCGGAGGCAACTCGGTCGTGTCGGCGTCGCCGAAGCCGCGAACGACGGCTCTTAGCGTCCCGTTGGACTCCGCCAGGAAGAGCAGCTCCGACTGCGCCGGCGTAGTGAGAATCGTCAGGGTCGTTGCGTCCGGGTTGGGCTTGGCCGCAGAGCCGTGAGAGTTGTCCGCGGTCCCAGAAGTAGTGCTGGTGTCGGCGCCCACAGCAACGTCAGCGACGTTCTGGGCGACTGCGAGCACCTGGACATTCTGCAGTATGGTCTTGACGACGTAGTTTGGGACTACCGAGCCGTCAGACTTCACGCCGTTGAGAACGCTCATTATGTCAACGTAATCGCCGGGAAGCACCAGCCCACCTGCGCTGATGACCTGATCGGCCTGGATGGAAATGGCGCGCATGCCCTTGGGGACGTCGAAGGACAGCGAATTGGTCGTCTGGCTTCCCTGGAGGGAGACGATCTTGCTCGCCGTCAGCTCTTCGCCGGCGCTGATCGGATAGCGCGTCAGTTTGCCGACGACGTCGTCAACGTTCGTGAGCGCCGCGGCCGGACGGACGTCAAGCGGCACGTCCTCGAGGGTCAACATATCGGCCGTTATCTGGGTGCGGGCGGGTATGTCAGCCTTGGCGACGACCATGGACCCCGTCAGCGTAGCCGATTCGGCTTGCTTGGTGGTGCCG
This sequence comes from Dehalococcoidia bacterium, assembly GCA_050010555.1. GTDB lineage: Bacteria > Chloroflexota > Dehalococcoidia > DSTF01 > JALHUB01 > JALHUB01. Next base: position 30,220 of record JBEKKV010000007.1, on the reverse strand, counting down.
CCGCCGCGAGAGACGGCAGCGTAAACGAGAATCGCGCTTAGAGCGGCGAATACGATTGTTAGCAGCAGGTAGCGTCTATTGATCCTGCTCGCCGGCCCACCGGCTCCTGCTCCAGCCATGGGGCTACCTCCAGTTTCGCGTAGATGTCCGGCCGCAGGAGCGGCTGGACTGGGTTTTCGCTTGCTTTGCGGGCACCTTACCCATAAGAGTATCGGCCGATTGAACGTATCTCTTGAACCCCAGGGGCGGCTGGCCACGTTCAGAGCGTCGTGAGACGCGGGCATGGGCGGGGTCCAGCAGTGCGTCTTCGTCAGCCGCCGCCGCCGCAGGGGCCGAAGGGCTCGTTCAGGACGCGTTCTCTGCCGGTGAGCGAGACATGGCTGACGATGGCGGCGATGATGGGCGTGATGAGATGGTGGTCGTAATCGACCTCGACTTCGACGGAGTCGCAGGCGACGCCGGCGGAGTTCTCGGTCGCCGGGTTGGCGTAGTTGGGATAGGCCCAGCTTCGGACCTTGACCGTGACGTTGCCGGGGGCGCCATACAGGCCGGTCGTCGCGGCTTTCGCCGTGTTGGTGATGCAGCCGATGCGATTGTCTGCGTAGTCAGCGCAGTCGCTGCGGCCGGTGAGGGCGTAGCGGGCGCCTTCGCGGGCGGCGTACTGGACGGTGACCCAGGACTCCAGCAGGCGGGCGAAATCGATGATGCCGAAAACGAAAGTGAGGAAGACGACGGCGACGAGACCAAACTCCACCAGCGCCTGGCCCTGGTCGCACTTGATCGGCGCGGCGATGGCCCGGAGGAGCTTTCGTAGGATTGGATTCCGCTTCATCGTTCCGTCTCTTTCAGCGCCTCGCTAGTTGATGAGCCGGAAGCCGATGAGGCGGGCGATACTGCTGAATATGCTCGGCAACTGCGTGGCGGTCGTCGCCTCGAAATAGTGGTCGTTGGTGCCGGTTGTCGACGATGCGATGCACTTCAGCAGGTTGCGGTTAGCTGTGGTGTCGTTGATGTCAGTGCCGATTATTGAGGTGTTGCAGAGGCTGGTGCTCGAGCTTCCACAGACACCAAAGCCGACAACGTAGAACTCTACCCCCTGCGCTTTCAACTGGTTGACGAGCGTCATGGTGTCTTTATCAAGTGCTTTCTGGTGCGTCTGTGCGGGCATGCAACTCGTGCCGGTGTCGTCCGAGGACGCGTTGGGAGTGGGCGGCCGACAGGCGGTCGGCAGGGCGTAAGCGGCGATGGGCGTGGGTGTCTTGCCGGGTTTAGGCGTCGGGACGCCATTGGCGACTACGTTATAGGTGTTATCCCCGTCGGATAGGATGACGACGATGCGCATCGTGTTGCTGACCGTGTGATGGCCGGCCCCATAGAGGATCTGGTCGGCCTCGTTGATCCCGTTGCAGATGTTTGTGCCGGAGCCGCCGACGGAGGTGATGGAATTAATCGTAGCCTCCACGGTGCTCTTGTTGTTTGAGAGAGGTTGCACCATGGTGTTGATGGGGACGCAGAAGGAGAAGAGGTTGGGCAAATTGAAGCAACCTCTGAACGGCGTCTCTCCGACGAGGGTATCCGATGAGGCGGTGGTGTCGGAGAGGAGGGTGTTGGTGAAGCTGTTGGCCGCGTTCTTGGCTTCGTAGATGGGACATCCGGAACCGCTGCAAGGGTTTCCGTTCGAGTCGACACCCATGGAGCCGGTGGCGTCGATGGCCATGACGGTATCGACGGCAAGGACGCCGTAGCCGGCGATGGCGCTGGCGTGGACGTTAACGGAGTTGATGCCGAAGATGCGCATGAAGGTCATATTGACGGCGAGCGTGGCCTGGACTTGAATCTGGCGGTCGGCTGGAGATACGGGAGTGGTAACCGTGGCGTCGGGCTGGTTCTGGGCCATGTATGTGTTGATCTTTGCCTGTGCGTTGGTCAGGTTCGGCAGTTCGAGCGTGCCGGACAGGGCGGCGGCGTCGACGGCCCTCACGAGCTCAGCGCGGGCGATGAAGCACCTCCCTGCATCTACTGCCAGGCCAATGGCGCCGATGATGACGATCATCATCAGGGCGGCGGTAGGCAGGATCTGAGACTTTGAGCCGTTTGTTGCCTTTCCTAGTCTTAGGAGCCACATAGTTATCCCTCCGTCACCACGTCATTAGTATGTGATGGTCCGCATGGTGGTGCTGGCACACAAGCGGAGAGGGTTGCCAAGAAAGGTCGATAGACCAGGTACTATGAGTGAGTGATTAGAACATACCTGCACCTTGAGGGATGTGTCGGTGCCGGGAACCGGGTTGTGAGTAATCGTCACGTCCCGGGCGGAATTGAACGGATCTCGCAGGCGGCCCATTTCGGTCGTCACCATGTTCTTGATGTCGGTATCTGTAGCAAGGCCTTTCGAGCCGAGGCGGGCGCCGTCGCGGCTGACGTCGACGACGGTGATGTAGGAGTTGATGGCGTCCGCTACCTCTACGACGCCGCTCAGGAGGAAAAGGAAGACGGGGATGACGAGGGCCAGTTCAACCATGGACTGACCAGCTCCGCTCCTGAGGCGACGCGAAATGCGGGCGAGCAGGCTCGCAGCCTGTCGCGCCGGCGGCCGGGATGTGCGCGCAGTGGTCACTCTTGCTTGGTCTCCTATCCTTATGTTCGGGCGGAGTGCCCATATTCCGCACCGACGCCAGTTTTCTGACAACCGGTCAATCATCTCTCCCTCTGGAATGAGATAGAGTGGGGAGCCGGATTGCTCCCCACTCTATGCTGTTCTCGGCTTCGCCCGAGTCGGTTCTAGAGAGAGTTTGTGATCGAGGTGAATACGCTACCGATCTTGGTGCCCATCGTTCCCAGCACTATGACTGCAGCGACCGACACGAGCGCCAGGATCAGGCCGTACTCGGCCATCGTCTGTGCTTTCTCTTCCTTCATCCAGCAGTAGAGCCGGAGAATGCTCTCGTTAATGAACTGCATTTGTTTTCCTCTCTTTGCTAAAGGTGTTGTCCAATTTGCTTCACCGCCTGGCACCGCTTCAGACGACGTTTCGTCGCGCGAGGGTCAGGCGGATGGTCTCCGGGTGTTGGTCAGTCTTTCGGCTTCACCTCCTTTGCTGGTCTTGAAGCCATTTCTGGCGTGTTTGTCATATCGCCACGGGGACGCCGGCGGCGCCGCCCGCGGTGTTTCATCGGAACTTGCCAGGCCGCTGGTCCGGAGCAAGGGATGAGCCTTCCTGTCCTCGTCGGCCTTCGAGGATCTGCACTTTGGTGCGCTCCTTGAAAGCGAACGAGGGTGCTATCTCCGGCGGCAGCGGTCGCAGCAAGCTCGCGATCTGCAACAGTGCTGTGAGCTCGGTACGGTACTGCGGATACATGACTAGACAGATCTCCATATCTTCGCCCTGGCGCATGGCTTCCAGGCAGTCGGCAAGCGCTTCGACGATTCTAGGCAACTTCTTCCACCTTCATGATCTTGCGCAGGGCGCATAGGGCGCGGTGCTGGATGACGCGCACCGCAGCCACACTCTTGCCAAGGATTTCGGCGACTTCTTTGTAGTCCAGCTCTTCGACGAAGCGGAGGATGATGACCTGCCGCTGGTCGTCGCCGAGGCGAAGGACTGCTCGCCGGACGCGCTCTTCTTCGGCTTGCCGCTCTACGACGGCTTCCGGGTTTCGGGGAAGGCCATCGTCGACGAGCGACTCGTGGAGCTGTGCATCCCCCTTCCTGGCGCGCAGATGACTGACGGCCAGGTTGTGAGCGATGCGCAGCAACCACGATGCGAAGGGAGCACCCCTAGGTTGGAAACGGCCGATCGCCTCCCAAGCCTGGAGGAAGGTCTGGGCGGTTAGGTCTTCAGCTTCTTTCTGGTCGTTGATGATGTAATAGATGTGGCGGTAAACGCGCACGACGTGCCGGTCGTATAGCTCGGCGAAGGCTTCGCTGTCACGGGCGATGGCCCGGTGGACGAGCATTCGCTCTTCGGTGACCGGTGGTATGTCAAGTTTGAGCAAGAGATCTCTCCCCGCGTGATCCGACGGTATGTCTCGGCAGTCTCCCTTAGGTCGTATCCCTTAGGGAGTTCACCTAGGTAAGTATCGGCAGGTCGGGCGCGTTCAGTAGGGGTTTCCCCTATAGATGGGGGGGAGGAGGGGCTAACGCTTGCGGGAGGGCGGGTGGGAAAGCAGACGCAAATGTTACGTCAACTGCATCCCACGTCGCTGATCGAGGACAAAGGCAGCGGAAGGCCGCGGCGCCGAGGCGTCGTTCTCGTTAGCAGCGGGTAGGGGGATATACGGATCAGGCGAAGGAGGCGGCAGCCGGAGGGTCGAAGTCGTCTTCGGCGAGGTGGTCGGAGTCGAAGTCGTCTTCAGCGGGCTGCGGCGGCGAAACGTCGTCTTCGGCGGGCTGTCCGGGCGAGAAATCGTCGACGGGCCGGAGCCAGCCTTCGACGGGATGGGAGCTGAGGCGCTCCACCGCGTCGACCACGGCCTCGTTCACCTTCGCTTGCTCCGACGCCCGCCCGGCCACCACCTCGAAGCGCAGCCGGTAGGGACCGACGCTGACCTCGTCGCCGTGCTCCAGCACCAGCCAGCCACCGATGTCGCCTTCGGAGGCGAGGACGGTGAGGCGCGTGAGCTTGTGGAACATCATCTTGTCGCCGTGGATCCAGGCTCGTGCCTCTTCCGCACCTATCAAGCCATCCTCGTCGACTAGAACAATATCGCACCACTCGGCGCTGCCGACGCTGAGCGGCGTCGAGGTGACGGGAAACTCCCTGCCAGCGTTTGGCCCGCCGACCATGGTGAGCTTGGCAAGGGTCTCCTGCTCAGGGACGGGGTCCGGCTGTATTAACGAGACCGGCTCGTCCACTGACGAGGGCGTCTCGCTGGCGCCACCGCCGTTCGACCAGGGGCGCAGGCGCACCTGCACTACCTTTCGCTGCATGTCTGGACGGCGACGCCTGAACCAAAGAAGGCCGACAAGACAGAGGGCTGCGGCGACGAGCGCGCCCCACGCCTGCGGACCAAGCAAACTGCTCCCGCCGGCCGCGCCGACGGCGAACGCCATGTCGACCGTCGCGCTCTTACCGGAGGCGTCGCGCGCTTCGACATGGAGGCTGTGGTTCCCGTTCTCAAGCGCCCCGGGGTCGATCGACGCCGTGAACGGGGGAGCCGTTGCATCAGCAAGAGGCTTGCCGTCGAGGAGGAAGCGCACCTCCGCCGGAACCGCGCCCGTCTCGTCCGCCGTGACGGTAGTCAGCGAGTTGACGCTTTCGCCTGAGACAAGACCCTTCAGCGAGAGCTGAGGCGCCGCGGGTGCTGCAACCGCTGGCAGGTCCTTCGATGCGACGGCTGTGAGGCCGCCGGCATTGACGGTGAGGTTGAGAACGTGCGGCGCGGCAGCGTCGGTCTCCGGCGATGTGAGCTTCACGACGTACTGGCCGCGCAAAATGCCCGCGATATCAGCGTAAAGTTGCGAGAGGCCGGCGGGTGATGGCGTTTCGAGAAAGCGAGCGCCGGTAACCGTTGCGAGATCGCTCAAATAGTTCCTGTCGATCTCCGAGCCGAGACCAATTGTGTAGACGGGTATTCCTGCCGCCTTTGCTTGCGCCAGAGAGTCGTCGCGACTGACGTTGCTCTTGCCGCCGTAGTCGACGCCATCGGTCAGGAGGATGACCACTCGACGCGCTGAGGGCGAGCCGGAAGCGCTGGCGATAGCCTGGCTCGTCGCCTCGTAGAGGGCAGTGTTGCCGCCGGCGCTAAGCTTCGCCAGGGCGCCCGCCACGGCATCCTTGTCCGTCGTCGGCTCCAGGACGGCATTGACGGAGTCGCCGAATGTCAAAATGGATACGCTGTCTTGCGGCGAAAGGCCGCGCACGAAGTCGGTGGCTGCCTTTTGAGCCGAGGAAAGCGGCTGACCGCTCATGCTGCCGCTCACGTCGACGGCGAGGACGACGGAAAGAGCGACCTGGGAATCAACAACGGGCTGCACTTGCTCCACGGCCGCGGGCTTGCCGTCGATGGTCGCTTGAATTGCGGACGCGTCGAGACCGGAAACGGGGCGGCCATTTGCGTCGAGGACGTTTACTACGGCAGAGAGATTCGGAAAAGCGCTGCTGTCGACGCTGGCGATATCGACGTGGAGCGTGCTGTCGTCAGCCGAAGCTGAACCGCAGCCCAGAGCGAGCAGCAGGAAAGCTGCAATAGTGATCGAGGCGGTTCGAAACACGAATCTCGGTCCCTATCAGTCGATTCGATCTAATCGGTCATGACGACGTCGTTTGCCCGAAGGCGCATTGCGGGCGCCGTTGTCGCATCTTGTTTTCTTCTCTAGCCAGGCCATGCCGAGACGAAGCCATTCCAGAGTTGGAGCACTGCTGTGCCCAGACCGCCAAGGGCGACAATCGCCGCAACCAGAATGAGGACCAGAACGAAGCCGAACTCGACCGTTGTCTGCCCCCATTCGTTGAGAAAGCTCTTCATCGTCTTTGTCCTAACGCTTAGGATAGGTTCAGCGCTTCGAAAGCGGCGCCCCACCTTGTAATGAGCACCTAACTTGAACGTTATGAGTATTGTCAGAGCAATCGGAGGGCCCCTTGACAACGCGCCACTGTTGTGACAACATGTCGCTAAACTCTCCGCCTCAGGAGGAGGCCAGAGGAATTGGAGCCGGACGCTCCTCCGATATATTAATCGACCTTTTCCTGCTGGCCTGTAATTCGCATGGAGGCGTAAGGGCTCAGCCTAGGTGATTCCCCTTGTGGGAAGAACGGGCGGCGCGCCAATGGATGGTAGCCGACCGCGCACCTGGACAAGAGAACAAGCCTCCGAGAAGCGCATGGTAATCCATGCCAGCAGGCAACAGAGCCTGCCTCCCTGCTTTCGGGGGGCGTAAGCCGCAGCTCTAGTCATAGCGGCACGAGCGCGGCCCCGGCCGAACCATCTCGGCTTCTCCCTTGCGTCCCCACGAAGCGAAAGCCAGGAGTTAGCTTTTTCTGGGGCCGAGGGATCCGGAAGGGGGAGGCGGGGCCCTGCACCGTGTCCCTCGGCCCCTTCTTTTAAAACATCAGAATACGCTCCGAAAAAGGCAAAGGCCGGGAAACCGGCCGGCGCAAAGCCACGGATCTACGGTCTCCGAGAAGCCATCAGGGAAGACGGCAGGGACGTGAGGGGCTAGGGCCGCCGGGCTGCCGAAGAGTCACAACGGAGCTCTTCAGCCGCTGTCTTCTATGCTGAAGACGGCGGTTTTTTGTTGGTCCAGCGGTCGTAGCGAGGAGGTCAATATATGAGAGACGGATTTCGATTAGGGCGGATCCCGGCGAGCTTTGCCACCTGTCTGGGCTTCGCCGCAGCGGCAATAACCCTCATGATGGCGTTTTGGGCAATGCACCCGAGCGCCGTTTCCGGCTGCCACATTCCCAACGCCGCATGCGTGAGCGATCATGAGGTCTCAGGCTCGGTGCAGGGGATCCCCGGCTCAAACACTCCGAGCTGGTGGGACGTTCACGTCGAGGACAACGCCGGGGGGCATTGGACCGACATTCCCGGCGCTTCCGAGTCTAACATCTACACGAACACGAGCACGGCCACGTTTGGACCACTGGATATCAGCAACATCCACTCGGGCGCGACGCAGATTCGGGTAGTCGCTCACGGCCACGATGCGCACGGCTGGACCGAGGATATTCAGTCGGACGCCTTCGATCGCTGCCATGGAACGGCGACTCCTACGCCGACGAAGACGTCCACGCCCACGAAGACCGCGACGCCTACGAAGACGGCAACGCCAACTTCGACTTCTACGGCGACACCCACCGCAACGAAGACATCGACACCAACGAAGACGTCGACGCCGACCAAGACTTTCACTCCGACGGCGACCGATACTCATACGCCGACGCCAACTCATACGTTCACGCCGACGGCCACCGACACGTTCACACCGACAGCGACGAGCACGTCCACGCCAACCGCGACCGATACGTCGACGCCGACAGCGACGAGCACGTCCACGCCAACGGCAACCAACACGGCTACGCCAACGAATACGGCGACGGCCACCGCAACCAACTCGCCGACGCCGACTGATACCGCTACGGCGACACCCACGGACACTGCTACACCGACGGCAACCGACACTGCGACGCCGACTGCCACCGGAACGACGCCGGCTTCGGCAACGCCCACGCCCACGGGAACAACGCCTGCCTCGGCGACCCCGACGGTAACTGGCACGCCGCCGTCCACGTCGACGCCAACGGCAACAGGCACCGCGCCGGCTACGTCCACCCCGACGTCGACGGCAACGGAGGAGCACCATCACGACACCCCTACGCCAGTCGAGACCTCTACCGTCACACCGCCCACGCCGACGTTTGTGAGCACAGTCGCGCCGGCCGAAGTCACGCGCCAGCCGACGCCGCAGACTCAGGCGCTTCCACACGCGGGAACGCCGGGCGGAGGCTCTTCCTCGCAGGGGACGACGATCCTGGGAGTCGTGTTCTCGTTCGCGGGGATCGTTCTACTGCTGACCGGACTGCGGCTGGCCCGAGCCCGGGAGGAGGAATAGCGTTTTCAGGCGGCCTGAAGCATAGACTCTGACCGAGAATCCTGCTCTAATGGAGCAAGCAATCGCCCATCAGGCGCACTGCCGGCCGCACCCAATGCGGCCTGCAGCGCATCCGGATCCGGACTCAGGGAAGAGGAGCGAAAGATGAAGAGCAGGAAGCTTCTCCGGTCTTGCACGGTAACACTCCTATCCGTCGCGGCGCTTGGCGCAGTCATCTCCCTTTACGTCATCCCTTCGACCGGAGGCAGGGCGGCAACGGTCTCGCAGTCGACGGGGACGGTCGTCGGGACCGGATCGCCGCAGGCCTGTGCGGTGAAAGCGGATCTGGACGTGATCATCGCCATCGACAGAACCGGGAGCATGAACGACCAGAGCGGCGGTCAAACCAAGCTGCACTGGGCCAAGCAAGCCGCGCTGGCGCTGGTCAACGGGATAGCAGGTGGTTCCAGCAGCAGCACCCTGGGCGGCAACGATGTCGAGGTACTGACATTCGATGGAGCCTCCACCGCCGACCGGGTTGTGCCCTTCAGCAGCGACGCGGCTACGCTGCGGACCGCGATCAACGGCATCGGTGATTCCTCAGGAGGGGGAGACACCGATATCGCCAAAGGTCTCGAGGGAGCCACCGCCGACCTCAACGCCCACGTTCACAGCGGGTCGAACGGTTCCTACAAGGTGGTTGTCCTCCTATCCGACGGAAGGAACTGGAGCAACAGCGATAGTTCGGGAAGTTGCCCCATTTCGCAGCAGAGGCGGCAAGACACGCTCAACGACATACCTGCCCTTCATGCCGCGGCCGACACCGTGTATACAGCCGGCGTTGGCAGTCAAATAGGGACCGCCACCTCCTGCAATTTCCACGAACTGGATGAGGGACTCCTCCAGGCTATTGTCGAAGGGCCGCCCGGCGACTACACGCACGTAACTGACGCGTCCACCTTGCCGGACATATACAGCGGGATAGCGCAGGACATAGTCAACATCTGCGTCAACTTGAGCGGCCACAAGTACGACGATCTGGCATGTGACGGCCGGGCCGGCGACAATCCGCCCCTCTCGGGTGTGGGTATCAAGCTGCTAGACGCGCAGGGCACGCTGTTCGCACAGACCTTGACCGACGCGGACGGCGTCTACAGCTTCGACAACATCCCAGAGGGCAGCTACTCCATCTGCGAGGACATGACCACGATGCCGGGCCGCACTCAGAGTTACCCGACCTCGCTTACAGCGGACACAGGCACGCATTCGCCCTACGGTGTCTGCTATGAGCAGACCGTAACGGCCGGAGGCAACAGCAGCGATCTCGACTTCTATAACTGTCCGCCTGCGCCCACGCCGACGATGACGTCGACGCCGACGGCGACTGCCACGTCCACGCCAACGGCAACGTCGACGAGAACGCCGACGCCAACGAAGACCTTCACGCCTACCGCGACCAACACCTCTACACCGACGGCGACCGATACCGCTACACCAACGCCAACGTTCACAAGCACAGCGACGCCGACTCAGACCTTCACTCCGACGGCGACCGATACAGCCACGCCAACAGCGACCGACACGGCCACGCCAACGGCAACCGATACCGCCACGCCAACGGCAACTGACACGCCGACAGCGACGGCTACGAATACCGACACGCCGCCCCCCACGAGCACGGGGACGATCACACCTTCGGCGACACCAACGCTTACGCCCACGGGCACGAGCACGCCGACTCAAACCGCGACGGACACGCCGGAGCCGACGAACCCGCCACGGCATCACTTTGAGGACACACCAGTGCCCCCGACGCCGTTCAGCCAGGTTAGCCCGGCGGCCGTAACGCCGACCCCACAAGTAGCGCCGGGAGTGACACCAACGCCGTTCCACCAGGCGGAGGCGCTGCCTTCGTCCGGCGGCGGCAGCGACCGGCCTAGCGGTGGCGCAGCCGTGGCATCGGTGATTGCGTTCGTCTTCGGCGCGATCGCGCTGCTGGAGACACGGAGGGTCATCCGCAATCGCAACTAGCCCGCGCACTGGCTGAGCTTCGCAACGTGAGGGAGGGCTTCCGTGTTGGAGCCCTCCCTTTTCGCGCCTCTCGAATCATCACGGCTGAAGCAGACTCGGCCTGCTGCCGATACTCTAGGAGAGCGCCCTCGTCTGCGACTTCCATCGAGTCGGAAGGGTCCAGGGGTGCCATGCTGTCTCAGAGGCCAATGCTAGGTTCGCTGCTACGAAGGTTCAGGCAAAACGCGGCGGAGTCGAAAGTGCGCGAAGCCGTGGAGGCGGGCGTCGGCGTCTACCACACCTGCTGGGAGCTGGGCGGCGACGGCGCGACGGCGCTTGGGCCCGACGACCTGGACTCGATGGTGGTCGAATGGGCGCGAGGCACGATGGCCGAGATGCGCCGGCCCTACGGATTGGACTACGTCACGCTGGCGCTAGCGCTGATGACGTTGGAGAACGAGGAGACCGTGCGCTACAGCTTTGGCGTTTTGCGGCCGAGCGATTTCTATGAAGACGGCCAAGTGCCGGTGCAACTGAAGCAATTGATGCATGAGTGGCAAGCCGAAGGGTGGTTCGAGCAGGCGCACTGGCTATCGGTAGTTATGTTTAGTTGGGGAGATCTAACGCGTGAGTTGCTGCTTGTCGGCTAGCGCGCGAATTCGTTTTCGAGGCGTCGGTGGGACCGGCGCCCAGAGAGAGGTCTGATGGAGCAGCTAGAGGTTGGCCTGGAGGCCAAGAGAGACCCTCGGAACGCACCTCCCACCGTTTTCATCCCTCAGCCGCAGAGCGTCGAGGACACCGGCGTGCAATCGGGCTTGCTCCTCGACCTGTGCATCAAGTGCGTCTACTTCGCCGGCCGGCCGGCGGCGCGACAGATCGGCAACCACATGATGCTGCCGTTTGCGGTCGTCGAGGAGCTTCTCGACTTCCTGAAGCGGGAGCAATACGTCGAGGTTGTCGGCAGCGCCGGCGCGGGCGAGGCGCAGTACAAGTATGCGCTGACGGTGAAGGGCATGGAGAAGGCGGAGGAGGTGCTCCGTCGCAGCCAGTACAACGGGCCGGCGCCGGTTGCGTTCGAGCAGTACGTAGAGGTGCAGCAACGGCAGTCGGTGCGGGGTTTGCGCATCGACAGCGCGACAGAGCGGCGCGAGCTGGCGCACCTGGTCCTCGACGACAACACGCTCGACGCGCTGGGGGCCGCCGTCAACTCCGGCCGTTCGATGCTGCTTTACGGCAACTCCGGCAACGGGAAGAGCAGCGCGGCAGCAGCCATCGGTCGAATGCTGCCGGGGCAGGTGCTGATTCCTTACGCTTTCGAGTACAACAGCCACATTATTCGCGTCTTCGATCCGCGGGTCCACCTGGAGATAGCGGAGGAGACGGAGCCGGACCGGCGCAACGGCGTCGATGGCGCGCCCGACGAACGACGCCGCGACCGGCGCTGGGTGCGGACGTTCCGGCCGGTGGTCATGGCGGGCGGGTCGCTGAGCCTGCAAGACCTGGAGCTACGCTACTCCGAGGTTTCGAAGTTCTACGTGGCGCCGCTGCAGGTGAAGGCGAACGCCGGCGTGCTGGTGATCGACGACTTCGGGCGGCAGCTCATCGAACCGAAGGAACTGCTGAACCGCTGGATCGTGCCACTGGAGCAGGGCGTCGATCATCTGGCGCTGCACACCGGCGACACGATCGTCATGCCGTTCGACCTGCTGCTGGTCTTCTCGACGAACATACCGCCGGGGCAGTTGGGTGATGAGGCGTTCTTCCGGCGCATCCGGCACAAGATCGAGATGCCGGACCCCCAGCCAGCGGACTTCCGGCGCATCTTCCGACACGTGTGCGAGTCGAAGGATATCGCCTGTCCGGAGTCGGCGCTGGACTACCTGATGAAGAAGCACTACGCGGATCGTCCTCTTCGTGGCTGCCACCCGCGGGACCTTGTCGAGCTGTTGGAGTCGATCGCTAATTATCGCGGGGAGAAAGCGGAGCTCCGGGAAGAGATGATCGACATAGCTGCGAGCTTCTATTTCGTGAACCTCCAGTAGACCCGATTCATTCAACTTGCCCAATACGGGAAGCGGCGGGAGGACTGAAGTCCTCCCCTACGTTTGTTCCCACGCGTGTTCGTCAGGCAAATACGGGGCGCTACGGACCGGTGAAGACGACGGTGAAGTACTTCATGCCCGCGCTGTCGACCGCGGAGCCGACGCCGACGTTCGTGTAGTGGATGTTGAGGATATTCTCGCGGTGGCCTTCGCTGGCCATCCAGTCGCGCATAGCGATGGCGACGGACTGGTCATCCGGGTAGTTGTTGCGGGCCAGGTTCTCGCCGGCCCAACCGTAAGGGATGCCGTAGCGGTCGAGAAGGATGAAAGCGGTCTCGCCGGTGGGGCTGACATGAGCGAAGTAGTTCTTCTGCACCATGTCGTTTGAGCGCTCGCGGGCGACGCCGACGAGGGCACCGTCGAGTTGCAGGGGCGCCAGCCCGGCGGCGACGCGCTGGGCGTTTTGCTGATTGAAGATGTCCGCCTCGAAAGCCGTGAGCTGAGTAGCCGGCGCTGCCACCGGTGGCGGTGGAGGCAGCGGTGTCTGAGTCGGCGGAGGCGGCAGGAGCGTCGGCATGGGGGGCACAGCCACCGGCTGCACCGGAGCGACGACGCGAACAGGCGCGGGAACAGGGGTAGCGGTCGGAGCGGCGGCAGGCGGGGCCGTCGGCTGCACGACGGGCGCCGCTGAGGGCGCGACGGCCGTCGGCGAGGCGGTCGCCTGCGGCTGCCCGAGCGATGGTTCACCGACCGTTTGAGGCGAGGGCGCGCTGGACGGCAGCAGGAGCGTCGCGTCAGACGCAGACGGCGGGCCGGAGGCGCCAAGCGGTTCCTGGCTGCCAGCGACGGAGCCCTCGCCGAGGAAGAAAGCGGACGAGACGATCAGCAGGGCGACGCCGGCGGCTATCATGAGCGAGCCGAGCAGGCCGGAGCGACCGCCAAGTCGAGCCAGAGCTTCTTTCCAACGCGATATCATTGCTGCCGTTTGTCCTCCTCGTCGGGCTGTGATTGGACACGGCGCGAGGCCTGCCAATGTAATTCTCGGCGGACATAGGGGATTCCTTTAGGGGAAAACCCTTAAGGGAGGAGAAAGCAGCCGGTTTGAGGTGGGTTGAAGGCGGACCGCGCTCGGGGGACGGGTTAGCGGCGACGGAACTCGCGGGCGAGGTCGTCGGCGCTGAGGTGGACCATGGTCGGCCGGCCGTGCGGGCAATGACGCGGGTTTGCCGTCTGCTCGAGTTGGCGCAGGAGCTCCCGCATCTCCTCGGCGCTGAGCACTTGGCCGGCGCGGATGGCAGAATGGCAGGCAAGCGACATCGCGACGCGCTGGCGGCGGTCCGGAACGGCGTCCTCCCGGGCCAGGGCGTCGAGAAACTCGACGAGGGCGCTCGCGATATCGGCAGAAGCGAGGGCGGTAGGAACGGAACGCACCAGGAAGCTGCGCTCGCCGAACGGCTCCAGCGCGAAACCCTGCTCGACGAGCTCCTGCGCCATTTCCTCCACCAGCGCCTGCTGGCGCGGCGCCAGCTCGACAGCGACGGGCTCTAGCAGGCCCTGGGCATCGGCAGCGGCGTCTGCCTTCAGGAAGCGCTCGAAGAGGATACGTTCGTGGGCGGCGTGCTGGTCGACGAGGTAGAGCCCCTCCGGGCCTTCAGCGACAACGTAGACCGAGCCGACCTGTCCGAGCGGCCGCAGGACGGGCAGAGACGGCGCAAGCCGCTGCTGCTCCGGAGGCGGCACGGCAGCAGGTGATTCGAGCGGAAGCGGCGCCGGCTCGACGGGCTTATCGGTCAGGGTAGGACGCGGGCTGCCCGGCCAGGTCGTCGTCGCGGACACGGCGGGAAGCGGCGACCGCTGGGTCAGCGTGCGGCGGACCTCTCGCTGGAGCAGGGCGAAGACCTCTCGCTCGTTGCGGAGGCGCACTTCAAGCTTCGACGGGTGGACGTTGACATCGATGTCAGCCGGAGCCAGGCGAACGTCGATCACGGCCAGCGGGTGGCGTCCGGTCATGAGGAATCCCTGATACGCCTCTTCGACGGCAAAGGTCAGGGAGCGGCTGCGGACCCAGCGGCGGTTGATGAACAGCGTTATGTAGTTGCGGTTAGCCCTGGAGAGCTCGGGCTCTCCTATCAGCCCTTCGAAGGCGGGCAGGATGGAGCCCGAGGAGGCGGACGCGCCGAGCAGCAGGAGGGAGCGCGCGACTTGATGGCCGTACACCCCGGCCGCCGCGTCGAGGAGGTCGCCGCTGCCGGGCGTGCGCAGGGTGAGGCGACCATCGGTGAGGAGCGTGAAGCGCACCTCGGGGTAGGCGAGCGCGTAGTGGCTGACGACGGCCGCGATCTGCGCAGCTTCGGCGGCGGGCGAGCGCAGGAACTTGAGTCGCGCGGGCTGCCGGGCGAAAAGACGGCGCACGGCGACGGTCGTGCCGGGAGGCGCTCCTCTGTCGCCACTGTCTTCGACGTTCGTTTCGCGCAGAGTGACGAATCGGCCGGCAGCGGCGTCAGCGGGACGCGAAAGCATCTCGACGTCCGCGACGGCGGCGATACTGGGCAGCGCCTCGCCGCGGAAGCCGAGAGTGGATATGGCGTCGAGGCCGTCGTCGCTGAAGAGCTTGCTGGTGGCGTGGCGCTCGAAGGCGAGCGGAAGGTCGTCGGGTGCGATGCCGCAGCCGTCGTCGCTGATCCGGATCAGGTCGAGACCGCCTCTGCCGACCTCGATGCTTACCTGGCGGGCGCCGGCGTCGAGGGCGTTTTCGAGCAGCTCCTTCACGACGGAGGCCGGTCGTTCGATGACCTCGCCGGCTGCGATCTTGCCGATAAGCTGCGGCGAGAGCTTTTGGATTGCGTTCGGACGGCTCATCGACGCCATTCTAGCATACGTCTGCCGCTTGCTTGTGCGACTGATCCCATGTAACGTATAGGGCTGCAATGGTGGCAACGGTGAGGTGAGGGTTATGCCTAGTCGCAAGCGCCTATCTCTGTTGACAATCCTTCCGGCTGCGGCTTTGGCCGCGTGGGTTGCCTTTGCGCCGACGGGCAACTTTCTCGCTGCCAGCCGTTCGCAGGCGAGCGGCCCTGGCGACCAGCCAGGAGCAGTCCCGGGCGAGCTTATCGTGAAGTACCGCCAGCCAATGGTCGCTGCGGCCGAGCGAGTCGTGAACAGCGCCGTCGGTTCAAAGGAGGTGAGCCGGGCGAACGACCTGGGCGTGTCGCTGGTGGCGGTGGCGCCAGGGGTCTCCATCGAGGACGCGGCGCAGCGGTATCGTTCGCTGCCGCAGGTGGAGTACGCGGAGCCCAACGGAATCGTGCACGCGGACATGACGCCGAACGATCCGCTTTACAGCCGCCAGCAGTGGTATTACGACGAGATCGGCGCGCCGAAGGCGTGGGACGTGGAGACGGGCAAGCCTTACATTATCGTCGCCGTGCTCGATACAGGCGTGGACAGTACGCATCCGGATCTGAAAGGCGCTATCTGGACGAACCCCGGCGAGATCGCGGGAAACGGCGTCGACGACGACGGCAACGGCTGCGTCGACGACGTCAACGGCTGCAACTTCATGCGCGCGCCGGCCAGTTCAACGGCATGCGCCACGGTGCCGGAACCGAACGGCAACATCGATGACGACGATGGGCACGGCACCTTCGTCGCCGGGATCATCGCCGCTCGCGGGAACAACGGAATCGGCGTCATTGGAATGGCGCCGAACGTGACGATTATGCCCGTCAAGGTGCTCGATTGCCAGGGCGCCGGCACGTTCCTGGAAGCCGCTGAGGGCATACTCTACGCGGCGAAGGAAGGCGCCAACGTTATCAACATAAGCTTCGGGTCGGGAGCGGATTCACCAGATTCGGCGACGCTGGAGCAGGCGATTAACCAGGCGCACGACGTCTACGGCGCGACGCTCATTGCGGCGGCAGGGAATACCAACGATCCCACCCAACACGAAGTCGCGGCGCCGGCCCGCTATCCCAACGTTATCGCCGTCTCGGCCAGCGACCACAGCGCAAGCGGCGGCAAAGCGCCTTTCACCTGCTGGGGACCGGAGGTGGCCCTTACCGCGCCAGGCGTGGACATCGTCAGCACCGTCCCGGCGAAGTTCTGCGCGCGCTTGGGCTGCTTAGGGGGCGATCCTTATGCATCCGGCAGCGGCACGTCGCTCTCGACGCCATTGGTATCGGGAGCAGCGGCGTTGCTGTTGTCGTCGGGGCGCGTCTCGACGCCGGACCAGGTGAAGGCTTTACTACAGAAGACAGCTCTCAGCTTGCCCGACGCCGGCTCGAAGGGGTGGGACGGCGCAGGGATGATTCAAGTCGACAAGGCGCTGGCGGGGAAGTCGTATCAGCTGGGTTTGACGGCGCTGACGAAGAACTAGGACGAGGACCAAAGTCCCGCCCGAGGCGGACAGGCCTCCCCGTACATTGCTTCCGGGTCACTCCTCTTCGCGGGCCTTTTCGCGCAACTCATAGAGCTTTGTAATCGCTTCCAGCGGCGTCATGGCGTCGACGTCGAGTCGCGCGAGGTCGCCGAGCAGCGGCGAAGGCGCAGCGAGAAGCGGAAGCTGCTCGGCGGCGGTCTGGCGGGAGCGGGCGGCGGGCCGGCGTCCGTTGGCCTGCGACTCGAGGGCGGCGAGCACGTCGTGGGCGCGCTGGACGACGGCTTTCGGCAGGCCGGCCAGCTCGGCGACGTGGATGCCGTAGCTCTTGTCGGCGCCGCCCGGGACGATGCGGTGGAGGAAGACGATCTTCCCCCCTTCCTCGCTCACGGCGACGTTGTAGTTCTTCACCCTGGGCAGCGTCTGCGCCAGCGCCACTAGCTCGTGATAGTGCGTCGCGAATAGCGTCTTCGCCGCGCGGTCGCTGCGATTGTGCAGGTACTCGACGACGGCGCGGGCGATGGCCATGCCATCGTAGGTGCTGGTGCCGCGACCGATCTCGTCCAAAATGACGAGGGAGCGCGGCGTGGCGTTGTGAAGGATATTCGCCGTCTCCAGCATCTCCACCATGAAGGTCGATTGGCCGGAGGCGATGTCTTCCTGGGCGCCGACGCGGGTGAAGATGCGGTCGACGACGCCGATGCGGGCGGAAGCCGCCGGCACGAAGCTGCCTATCTGCGCCATAAGGACGGTTAGCGCGACCTGGCGCAGATAGGTGGACTTGCCGGCCATGTTAGGCCCGGTCAGCAGGATTATCTGAGCATCGGCGTTCGAGAGCTGAACGTCGTTGGGCACGAAAGCGCCGGCGAGGGCGCGCTCGACCGAGGCATGGCGGCCGTCGCGGATAACGATTTCGTCGCTGTCCACAAGCTCGGGGCGGCAGTAGCCGTAGCTAGCCGCGGCCTCAGCCAGGGCGAGACGGACGTCGATGCTAGCGACGGCGGCGGCCAGCGCAAGGAGTCGCTTGCCCTCGCCCGCTACCTGGGCGCAGACCTGGCGGAAGATGCCGGACTCCAGCTCGCCGATGCGCTCGCGGGCGTTGAGGATGCGGCTTTCGTACTCCTTGAGCTGCTCCGTCACAAAGCGCTCGCCGCCGACGAGAGTTTGCCGGCGCTGGTAGTCGTCAGGAACGAGGGCAAGGTTGGCGCGGCTGATCTCGATGTAATAGCCGAAGACGCGGTTGTAGCCTATCTTCAGCGTCTTGATGCCGCTGCGGGTGCGCTCCGCCGCCTCCAGCTCGGCCAGATAGCGGCGCACATCGCGGGTGATCGTGCGCAGCTCGTCGAGCTCGGGCGAGAACCCGGCGCGCACGACGCCCCCGTCCTGCGGGTCACCGGCGGGCTCATCGTCGACGGCACGGGCGATGAGGGCGCCGGCCTCTTCGCATGGATCGAGAGCGGCGAGCATGGCGGCAACGGCTGGGCAGCCCTTCCCTTCGCCGAGAGCTTCGCGGAGGGCGGGCACGAGCTCAAGGCCGTGCTGGAGAGCGACGAGGTCGCGCGGAAGAGCAACTCCGCCGGAGATGCGGCTGAGCACGCGCTCGAAGTCGGGCATTCTGGCGAGCACTTCGCCGACGACGCCTCGACGGACGGCGCTCTCGTGCAACCAGGCGACGCCGTCCTGGCGCGGGCGGATTTCGTCGAGGTCAAGCAACGGCTGCCCGAGCCAGCGACGCAGCAGGCGCGCGCCAAGGGCTGTACGCGTCAGGTCAAGCACGTCGAGAAGCGAGTTGCGGCGGTCACTGTCGCGGCTGCCGCTGAAGAGCTCCAGGTTGCGGCGCGTCTGAGCGTCGAGAAGCATGAAGCGCGTCGGGTTGTAAACGGAGAGCGCGGCGACGTGGCTGAGGGCGGTCTTCTGGTTCTCGTGCAGGTACTGGAGGACGGCGCCGGCGGCGCTTGTCGCAAGGGGCAGGCGGTCGCAGCCGAAGGCGGCCAAAGAAGCGACGCCAAAGTGGTCAAGCAGGCAGGCGGTCGCCGTCTCGAGCTCGAAGCTGGCGGCCTCGACACGGCTGAGCGGCAGGCCGGCGACGGGCGGGTCGACACCTTCGGGCAAGAGGAGCTCGGCGGGTCGCAGGCGCGAGAGCTCGGCGGCGACGGCGTCGGCGTCGAGCTGGGCTGTGGCGAACTCGCCGGTGCTGATGTCGACGTAGGCGATTCCGCCTTGCGGCGCCTCGCTGCTGCGGCGACTCCCCTTCGGCGGCGGTCCGACGGCCAGGGCGACGAGGTAGTTGTTGGCGCGCTCGTCGAGCAAGTGGCCCTCGATGACCGTGCCCGGCGTAACGACGCGCACCACCTGGCGGTCGACCAAGCCCTTCGCCGCCGCCGGGTCGCCCATCTGCTCGCACACCGCGACCTTGTAGCCCTTGGCGATCAGCCGCGCCAGGTAGCCGTCGAGGGCGTGGTAAGGGATGCCGGCCAGGGGGACGCGCAGGTTCTTGCCCATGGGCTTGGACGTGAGAGTTATGTCGAGCTCGCGGGCGCAGAGCCTGGCGTCGTCGTCGAACGTCTCGTAGAAGTCGCCGAGGCGGAAGAGGACGATGGCGTGGGGGTAGCGCCGCTTTATGTCGAGGTACTGGCGTCGGATTGGGGTCATACAACTCTGCGGGTTGAAACCCGCAGCCTGCTCTAGGCTATCGACATCGAACTTCTTTCCGCGGGCAAGATGCCCGCGCTACGCGATAAGACGATCGTCGGCGGTTGGGTACGGAACTCCGACCCTGTGGCTTCCGGGATCGGGGCTATTCTACATCAGGAAGACGGGGTTAGGCAGTGGCAATGGAGGCGATCTTGTCGCCGAGGCGGACGGAGTAGTTGAGGCCGCGGTCTTCCGGGTAGATCTGCGTCGTGTTAGCCAGGTAGAGGCCCGGCACCGGCGTCTCGTGCGAGGGAATCGAGTCGCCGTAGTGCATCGTGATTACGGGCTGGCCGGCGGAGTCCTTGAAAAGCCAGCGGTCGATGATCCAGTCGCGGGAGAAGGCCGGGTTGATCTTCGTCAGGTGCGGCAGATAGTAATCGCTGATCTCGTCGATGCTCATGCCGACGACCGGCGAGCTGTTCTCCACGTAGTTCGACAGGTACAGGACGTTCAGGCCGTTGTACTGCGCCGGCTCGATGTAGTTCGTGTGCTCGATGGCAGCGACGAACGGTACCTCTGGGTCGCTGATGTTCAGCCAGTAGATCGGCGACAGCGACTGCTTCAGCGTCATGACCAGCGTGCTCGCCCACTGGTACTGCACCTTCTTGAGCAGCCCAGCGTAATCCTCGGGCAGGAAGGGCGCGATCTGCAGGAAGGCGGCGTTGGGCACCGTGGCGATGACGGCGTCGCAGGGGACGGACTCGCCGCCGGCAAGCTGGAGGCCAGAGGCGCGCCTGTTCTCGACGACGATGCGCTCGACGGGCCGGCCGGCCTCGACGCGCACGCCGGCCTGTCGCAGGCGGTCGGCGAGAGTGTCGATCAGCAGCCCGAAGCTGCCCATGAGGTAGCCGAGGCGCTCTTTCTGTGAAACGCCGCCGCCGCGAGAGGCGAAGCGGAGGAAGATCTTCCCCCAGAACCAGACCATGCTGACGTCGGCGGCACGAGAGCCGAACTTGCCCCGCAGCAACGGCCCCCAGACGACCTCGTAGTTGCGCTTGCCCGCCCAGCGTTTGATCCACTGCTCGGCGGTGACGCCCTCGTAGCGGCGCCAGTCCTTCTGCCGTCGCAGGTAGACGCCGACGAGGCCGAGCCGGACGCGGTCGATGGGTGAAACGGCGCTGAAGCGAAGCAGGTCGCCAGGCGTGACGAAGTTGTAGATGCGGCCGCCGTGGAAGAAACCGACCTTCGATTCGCGCCAGCTCATGCGGTCGCCGAGGCCCGTCTCCTCGATGAGGGCAAGGACGTCGCTGTCGCCGCTGAACAGGTGGTGGTAGAAGACTTCCAGGCGATTGCCGCCGCACTCGAACGTGCCGGCCTGGCCGCCGAGCTGCGGTCGCGCTTCGAAGACGGCGACCTCGTGGCCTTTCTGCGTCAGGCGGAGCGCCGCCGTCAGTCCCGCGATGCCGCCGCCGACGACGCCGTATTTCACGGCGCCTCCCTGTCGTCGCGAAGGGAGGGCTGCACGGAAGCCGGCTCCGTCGCTGGAGTCGCGCCCCGGCCGCTGAGGACCTCGCCCAGCGACAGGTTGATGGCCCACAGCGCGTAGAGGCCGACGCCGATGACGGGCAGCAACACGAGGGCGTGCAGGGCGACGGCGTAGGCGGTTGCGAGGCCGGCGTCGACGCCGAAGTAGATGGCCGTTTGCTGTGCCAGGAATTCAAATGGACCAACCCCTCCTTGCGTCGCGACGACCGCGATGAGTAGGTTGGCGCCCGCGCAGATCAGGAGGTATACGTCGAAGCCAAGGTGGAGGCCAAAGGCGAGGCCTACCATATAGTACATCGTCGCCTCGAGCAGCCAGGAGACAACGGAGGTTGCCGAGGCCAGGAAGATGTCGGTTGGGCTGCGGAAGGAGTGAAGGCCGGTCAGAAACGATTCCGTCAGCGTTCGCGCCTGAGGCTTGAATCGCGCCGGAACGAACCGCAGCACCAGCGCGACGAACTGACGACTGAGCTCTTCGGAGAGGGCGAGGACGACAAGCAAGGCCAGGCCGAGACCGAAGAGGAGCGCCATGAAGATCGCAATGCCGCGAAGGTCCACATTGAAATGAAACGCGGTCAAACCAAAATTCGCGCCGGACACGGCGACGACGATGAGCAGGAACGGCAACAGCGTAATGCCGTCGAAGACGCGGTCGACGGCGATGGTGCCGAGGGCGGCCATCTTGCTCACTTGATGACGCTCGCCGACGATGTAGGCGCGGACGAGCTCGCCGGCGCGGGCGGGAATGAGGTTGTTCGCCATGAATCCGATGATGACGATGGGGTAGAGCGCGGTGACTCGCAGCTCACCGAGGGGGCGCATCAGATACTTCCAGCGCCAGGCGCGGAACCAGGCGCCGGCGAAGTAAACGGGTATCGACGCGGCAACCCACCAGTAGTTGGCGTGGGCGAACGCGTCGGGTATCTCGCCCAGGTCGCTGCGGGAGCGATAGATGAAGAAGGCCAGAAAAACGAGGCTCAGGACCATCCCGAGCCAAACGCGTCGACTACGCAGCAATTAAGAGCCTCGGTTTCAGAGCGTCGGTCCTCTGTATGACGGGTCTACTATCAGGATCGGACGCGCTACCTGACACATTATAGGCGCGGGCGAAATCGAGGGTCAACGCGCGAGGGCGCCGGTCTCTTCCAGGAGTCGGTCGCGCTCACGGGCGGCGCGCCAGCGTCGGAAGGCGACGGTAGCGGCGGCGATGACGAAGGCGAGCAGTATGAGCGCCAGCGCGCTGGGCCGGAACAGGTAGTGGGCGACGTGGCGGTAGGAGCCGTGCACGAAGGCGCCGAGACGCACGTAGATCAGCGCCCACATGGTGGCAGAGATCGCCGTGTAGACGAGGAACGCGGGGTAGCTGACCTGGAAGACGCCGGCGGCAATCGTCGTGAGTGTGCGCAGGCCCGGCGTCAGGCGGCCGAAGACGATGGCGACGCCCCGGTGGCGGCGGATCCAGGCGCCGGGCTTATCCAGGCGGTCTTCCCGGATGTGCAGTAGCTGGCAGACTCGCAGGACGACGGGCATGCCGCCCAGTCGCGAGATCCAGTACAGGATAGAAGAGCCAAGAAGCGTCGCCACGACGACCAAGAGGACCACGACGAAGAGGCTGGCCTGCCCGCGATCGACCTGGGCGCCGGCCAGGAGGATTACAGTGTCGCCGGGCGCGGGGAGCGGTATGCCGGCCTCCTCGGCGAAGAGCAGCGCGAAGAGGGCGCCGTAGAGGTGATGATCAGCGAAAGACAGCAGGGCATCCGCGATCTCGCGAAACGCTTCCAAGAGACGCTCCTATCCTAAGAACGTCGCTACGGGCCCGTGAGGCTGCTCACCGGCAGCCGGTACACTACGTTGCCATTGCAATCGGCGACGTATAGCGAGCCGTTTCCGTCGAGCGTCATCCCGACGGGCCGGGCGCTCACACCCTGCGTTGACGGCAGATCCCAGGAGGCCGTCGCCGTTCCGAACCCAGCGTAAAGCTCGATGCGGCCGTTCGCGGGGTTGCTCAGGATGACACGGCCATCGGGCAGCACCACGAGGTAGGGCTTGGCCGTCACTTCCTGGCTACCCCAGCCCTTGACCTTCATCTCGGTCACGTACTTGAAGGTGGGGTCGAAGACTTGGACGCGGCCGTTCCACGTGTCGGCGACGTAGATGTTGCCGTTGGGGCCCAGGGCCAGGCCGACCGGCTCATTGAATTGGCCTGGACCGCTCCCCTCGCTGCCGAAGGCGCCGACAACGGTGCCGTCAGCGCCGTTGAGCTGAACGATACGCTTGTTGCCAGTATCGGCGACGAGAACGTTGCCGCTGGAAAGGATAAGCAGGTCACGCGGGCCATAGAGGGCGGCAGATGGGTCGGATTTCCAGATCAGGTTGAAGTTGGCGTCGTACTTTATTACCTGGCCGATTCCACCGCCTACGTTCTTGTTCCAGGTATCGGACACGTAGATGCTGCCGTCAGGCGCGACGGCGACGCCCCACGGCTCGTTGAGGGCGGCGTCCCCGCTGGGCTGGAAGGCGCGAAGGAACTTCCCGTTCTTGTCGAAGACCTCGATGCGGTTGTTCTTGCCATCGGAGACGTAGACGTTGCCCGCCTGATCGACGCTGACATCGGTCGGCTCGTTGAGCTGGCCATTGGCGGAGCCCGAGCTACCGATCACGAGCTGGCTTGCGGGCGGAACGGTGACCGTAGGTATGGTCACGGCCGGCACCGGCTTGCTGGCGCTGGTTGCGATGTTGGCCGCCTTCGGAAGGTAGAGCAAAGAGTCGTCGGGCGGCGGCGCCCAAGGCGCCTGACGCCACACGAAGTAGTTGCGCCAAACGTTCCAGACGCTCGGGTCAACGAGATCCTTAATGAATCCGCCTGAGGTTAACCCGTCGTAGTACTGAGGACCATCGCCGAACCACCACAGGTGACGGACGGGGATAGGATCCTGGTACTCGTCGAGGTACGGCTCCATCCAACTCTGATGGTCCATACCGATCAAGACGAGGCTACCGGCCACCGGCGGGCTCATGCTCGAGCTCGCCCAGGTGACTTTGGTGAAGTTGCGGAGGTACCAGACCATCGGCCAGGCGATCTCATTATCGATGACGACGGGGTAGTTATTGCCGAGACCGCTCTGCTGACCAAGGGCGACGGCCTGGTCGCGAACACCTGGCAGGGTGGGCGATATATCAGCATAAGAGAGAATCTCCCGCGGCCAGTCGCCGATCTGGAAGTTCGCGCGGAATGCGTCGCGCACGGTGAAGATGAACAGCGCCGGCACCAGGAGGGCGACCGCAGCCTGGCCGCCGAGAAGCGGTCCGCGAACCATAACGGCGCGGCCGATGAGAACGGCGGCAACCAAGCCGAACAGCAAGGCGACTACTGCGCCAAACCCCGAGAACGCCGTGGCCCAGAGGATGACCATCGAAAGGAAACCGCAGACGCCCGCCATAAGCACCAGCGCCTCCGGACTGCGCCAGTCGAAGGGCAACTTGATGCGGAAGCGGTCGAAGAACGTATTCATGAACTTGGCGGCCAGGATAGCCATAGGCACCACGACATAGATCGAGTGCTGCGGCATCTTCTCGCCCGCCGTCATAATCTCGATGAGCGAGCCGACGGACCAGAAGATAAGGAAGGACGTGAAAAGATCCTGTTTAAGAAGGAAAAGGATGATGCCCAGCACGACAAGTACGGGCACCATGCCCGGCAAGGACGCGTGGAAAGTGAAATAGGCAAGGACGATCAGGAAACCGGACAGCACCGCCGCCAATGAGGCGAGAAAGCGTCGATGCATGAGAAGCCACAGGCCGCCGATCGTCGCGATCGCCAATGGCAGAAACTCGTACATCGTCAGCACCATCAGCGGGTAGTAGACGGGTTGACTGCCGCGCTGTACGCCCTGCTGTTGCAACCAGTAATCCAGCGACCCCCACGCGCCTGACCAGAAGCCGCCCAAGTTCGTGAAGAACGACGTGTAGAAGAGCACAAAGATGGCGTAGAAGATCCCGGCGCAGATAAGCCAGGTGCGCGGCTTCCAGAGAAGGCCGATGTAAGTCGCGATGAAGAGGAAGGAGAAGACGGAGAGCTTCATTATCGTCTCTTCGTTGGCGCCCGGGTCTTTGTAGTAGGTTTTCGTGCCGCCGATAAATGGGATTAGCTGGACGCCGGCGGCGAACTGCACTCCCGCGAGCGTTCCCATGACCAGCAGAAGGTCGGCGGAAAGCGGAAGCTTTTCGAGGCCCCAGCGAGCACGCCACTTGCCGATAAACGGCCAGGCGGCAGCGATGAGCCAGGCAAAGGGGATGAGCACGATAAACAAGGCCGCCCAGCGGAATGGACTCGCTTCCTGCCTGGTGACAGCGACAGGCTGGCTCTCTCCCCGCCTCTGGCGACGCGACTTGGCCGACTTGTCGTCAGGAGGCGGCGGGATCGGGGCGCCGGCCGCCTCCATGTGCTCTCTGATCGACAAATGCATCTCCCAGGCGACGAGCATGTCGAGGTAGAGCAGGAGGAGGCCCGATATCAGGAAAGCAGCCTCCATCGTTACGAAGCTGAGCGCAAGCAGACCGGCGATCAGGAAAAGGAACCAGGTTCGGCGTTCCGAGAGATACCGCCACATGCAGATCACGAGGGCCAGCGTAAAGAAGGCGATTAGGACATCGTCGCGGATGTAGCGGCTGAAGAAGAGGAGGATGGGTGAGAAGGCAAGGAGCAGCGCGGCGAAGAAGGCGCCGACGCGCCCGATGTAGCTCCTGAAGAAGAACGGAAGCGCTACAAGCCCCGTTCCGAAAATGGCGGGAAGGAGGCGCACAGTGTAATCGCTGGGACCCCAGTGTACCCAGTTGCTTAGCAACGGAGCCGCACTGATGAAGGCGAGCACTTTCCAGATGAAAGCGACGCCGAAGAACTTGAATGGTCCGTGCATCATGGGGTCATGCGTGTACCCCTGCCCGTTGTAGAGATACCAGCTATAGGTGGCGTGAAGGCTCTCGTCGTGGGAGATGGCGCGCGAGCCGAGGTCCCACAGGCGGAGTCCGGCGGCGATGGCGACTATCGCGGCGAAGAGGGCGATCTCCCAGTAGCGGGGCCAGTTCGACTTTAGCCAGGCAAACGCCTGCGCGGAGGAGACTTTGACAGAGGCGGCGGGTTTTTTCGGTTCGTCAGATACGGGTTCGTCAGATACGGCCATGAGCGCCTATGAACTCCTCAATAAGTAGTATACGGGGACGGCTGGCTTACTGCACCCCGGCGTCCACTCTCGCTCCTACTTTCCTCCAGTCGTGTAGATCACGTTGTCGCCGGACTTGAAGGCTACCGGATATATGCTATCGAACTTTTCGAGCGCGGCCGACGAGTAGGCCTGTCGCTCGAGGGAACCCACGATGATGTAATTGATACCGTACTTGGCGACGATCTGCTTGACCTGGTTCGTATCTTCCGTCTTGTAGAGCGTGTCGACATCGCCCATGCGGGCCGCGGAAAGATCATTGCTGCCGCCGTGCCACCCGCGCCACTGCTGCTCGTGGCCAGGCCAGGCGAAGATAGTCGAGAGGCCGGTCCAGGAGGAGATGCGGCCAGTCGTGCCCCACTCGTAGCCGATGGTCTGGTTGCCAACCATCTCCACGATCACGCTGTCCGGCTTGGCGTTCTGGAGGAGCCACTGCGCCAGGGGCCAATCGCCCTGGGAATCCTGCTTGGCGAAAGCGAGACCGTCGAGGTTCTGCTTGGCGCCGAAGTTGTCGGTCCGGGCGTAGGTGGCGCCGACGGGGTAGGCGAGGGCAGCCGCCAGGATTACGATTGCAACGCCCGCCCAGGTGTAGCGCCAGCCGCCGGAGACCGTCTTCGTCGGCAGCCAGTGGCGGACCATGTAGTAGAGGGCGAAGCCGCCGCCGATGGCCAAGAACATCCAGGCCTGGTAGTAGAGCTTGAACACGGTGTTCATACGGTCGTTGAAGACGTCGCGGATGAAGTAGAACTCGGCGCCGAGGACCAGCAGAGCGGCCAGGGACCCGGCCAAAAGAGCCACAACGATCGGCAGCGAGCTCTTGCCGGCGGCTAAGGCCTCGACCTCGCGACGGAGCGTGGCAACGAGCAGCGTCAGGAGGACGACGAGAATCGCGGCGGTCAGCCAGGCGCTGCCCCTCGCGGGGACGGCGCTGCCCAGGTGGCCGCGGGCCAGAACCCACAGGAACCAGAACCCAACGACGGCGAGCCCGGGAACGGCGGCCAGCCATTCGTTTCGCTGCCAGCGGCGCTCTTTCAGAGAAGCGACGAGCCGCTGGGCGGCAAAGGGAAGCATCAGCACGGCGAACGGGCCCCAGAAGATGAAGGCGTGGAATGGCATGGTGCCGTTGCCTTCGACGGGCGCGATGCCGTTTGCCTGGCTGGCGAAGCCGAAGGCCGGGATGAACAGCTTGTGATAGGGGACGTAAGCAACGACGGAGGCGATCCCCAGCGGCACGGCAAACCCGAGCGTTTGCTTCAGCAGCTTCCAGTCCCACCGCTTCAACGCGAGATAGTTGCGCAGGAAGGCGGCGACCAGCAGCAGGAAGAAGAAGGTCGGCAGGTCCCAGGTGTTGAGGAAGGACAGCCCGCCGACTAGCACGGCCAGCGCTACCAGAACCATCTGGTGTCGCGTCCAGAACGAGAGGTCGAGCGTCTCATCCTCCTGGAGCAGGCGAACGGCGGCGCCGATACCGATCAGGTCGAACGGTATCGCCATAACGTGCGGGTGCAGGTCGCCAAGGAGGAAGCTGAAGAAGGGGAACTCCGTGATCGTCTCCGGCGCCGTCGGTGACATGACGCGGGCGGCTTTCCACCACCACCAGTTCGACGTGGGATACCAGGTGTTGGTGGTATTGCCGACGCTGGTGAGCCCCTTGATGTCGATCCAGTTCCAGAAGCCCGCGCCGCCCACGCCGTGGGCCGCAAGGAATTCGAGCAGTCCCTCCAGGTTAGAGACGACGGTCAGGAGGAAGGCGGCGACGAGCCCGAAAACAAGTGGCCAGGCGAGAATCTTCGCCCGCTTCGCTACGGCCCCCTCGTGAAGGCTGACCAGGTTGTAGACGAGGCCGAAGGCGCCGACGACGGCGAGGGCGGCGATCATCGCCAGGCCAAGGTTATAGCCGACGCCGGGGGCGACGCCCGCGAGCTTGCCGGTCATGGCGACGAGGAAGTAGCCGCCGTAGTAATAACTGATGGTGTAGCCGGAGAGCCAGGGGTCGTTGGGAGCGAAGTGCTGGGTGATGGTCGAGGCGTTGAGGAAGGCGAAGTCCATCGGCTTCTCGGTGCCGCTGATGTCGGGCGAAAAGGAGCGTAGATACACGGCGACTATGAAAGCTACGAGGAAGAGGCCTTCGATGACAAGGAGGAGAGACCACTTCTCGCGAAGGAAGGTGAGCATCTCGTCGCGACGGCGCCAGGCGAAGTAGCCTGAGGCCACGCCGACCATCAGGATGACCCAGACGATTCCGCCGACGTTGTTCGTCAGGACCCAGGCGGAACCGAGTATCCAGAAGACGAAGCCGACGGCGAGCAGCCCGAAGGGCTTGGCGAAGGCGTAGCCGCGGTCAGGGAAGCGCGGGAAGAGGGCGTAGACGAGAGGGAAGCCCACCAGGCCCATCACCTCGACGGCCAGCCACCAGAACAGCGTGTCAGGCATGTCGTGACCCCTTCGCGTCGCTGCCGCGAACGCGCGCGTGACTCCCTACGGGCCTCGTCCTTGAGGGGAAAATGGAGCCGTTTCCGCTACTCAAATAGCGCTTCAACGAACTCCTCAGGGGAAAACTCTCCCAGGTCTTCCGGGCCCTCGCCGCTGCCGATGAAGCGAACGGGAACGCCGAGCTGGTCGGAGATAGCGAATACCATGCCGCCCTTCGACGTGCCGTCTAGCTTCGCGAGGCAGATGGCGGTGACGTCTACTGCCTCGGCAAAGGCCTTGGCCTGGGTGAGAGCGTTCTGACCGGTGGTCGCGTCGAGGACGAGCAGCACCTCATGGGGGGCGCTGGCGTCCTTGCGCTGGATGACGCGGAGGATCTTTCGCAACTCCTCCATCAGGTTGAACTTGGTGTGGAGGCGGCCGGCGGTATCGACGATGACGACGTCGGCGCCGCGGCTCTCGGCGGCGGACAGGGCATCGAAGACGACGGCGCCCGGGTCCGCGCCCTGCTTGTGAGCGATGACTTCGGCGCCCACGCGGTCGCCCCATTCGCGCATCTGCTCGATGGCGGCGGCGCGGAAG
Organism: Dehalococcoidia bacterium; assembly: GCA_050010555.1. GTDB lineage: Bacteria > Chloroflexota > Dehalococcoidia > DSTF01 > JALHUB01 > JALHUB01. The sequence goes on along the minus strand of JBEKKV010000007.1, from coordinate 854 downwards.
GTATCGGCGGCGGCGATGGTCACCTGGCGGCCTTCCTGTCGGAGGGCGTAGGCGAGCTTGCCGATGCTGGTGGTCTTGCCGGTGCCGTTGACGCCGACGACGAGGATGACGGCGGGCTTGGGCGTCGGCTGCGGGTGGCCGCCGTTGTGCCAGAGGGCGCCCCTGGGCTGGGCGGTCTTGAGAATGGCGACGAGCTCGTCTTTCAGAGCGTCGCGGACCTGAGCCGGGTCCTTCAGCCCTTCCTTGTCGACGCGTTGCTGAACGTCTTCGAGGATCTTCTGGGCGGTCGCGACGCCGGCGTCAGCGCCTATAAGGAGCTCCTCGAGCTCTTCCCAGAGGGAGTCATCGATGCGGGATCGTTCGAAGAGGGAGGTGAGATGGCTGAACCAGGTTCTGCGAGTCCGTTCTAGGGCCTGTTCGGTCTTCCCGGCGTCTTCCTCTTCGCCTTTTTGTTTTCGGAATAGACGCAAGGACAGCCAATCTCCTTTCGCTGACGCGACGTTGGGAAGATCATAGCATTGGGTGATCGCGGGAGCAACTTTGCACACTTCTGCGGGATGAATCCCGCACCTTCCCGTCCCCGCACGCTCATCGAGCGATGCTCGAATGACGTGGGCGTCGAACGCGTAGATGACGTGGGATGTCCTCTGGAAACATCCGCGTCGTCTTTCCCACCGACCCGCCCTAGATGGGTTTTTCGGAAGGCAGGGGACACCCCTGCAGCCCCGGCAAAGGGCTTCGCCCTTGTATCTTTACGGTCGTTGTATTCTTTGTGGGGATCGGGAGGCATGCCTCCCGATCCGGAGTGCGATAGACCGATTGCCCTCTGGTCCACCAGAGACCGTTGCAGAGCG
>JBEKKV010000006.1:0-63790 GCA_050010555.1 Dehalococcoidia bacterium | reverse complement strand
ATCAGCAGGTCAGTCGTGTCGACCGCGCCGCTTCCGTTCACGTCGTTGATCTGGACGTAGTCTTCGCACCCATCACCGTCCGTGTCCTTGTTGGCCGGGTTGGTGTTGTAGCCCTCGATCTCAGTGATGTCCGGGACGTCGGGCAGGGCGCTCGGCCCGCTGTCGTTGTCCTTGTCTCCAACAGCGCCGCCGGTAGTCTGGCAGGCGATGCCGTCGTTGTCAGGGTCAAGCTCCGTACGGTCGGCGTTGGTGCTGTACTTCGCGTCCCACGCTCCACCATAGGCGCCCAGGGCCGGGAGGTTCCAGTGACAGGCACGGAAGAACTTCTCCTGGGCCAGGGTAAGCGAGCCGGGGCACTTGGCCGTGCCCAGCGGGTTGCCGCCGAGCAAGACTTCAGACCCATCTACGCAGTGGTTGCCGTTGGTGTCGTAGGCGGGGTACCCACTGGGTTGCAGGCCACCGGCATCGCTGGCGCGGGTCCCCATGACGTTTTCGACGGTGTCCGGGAGCCCGTCGTTGTCGTTGTCGGGGTCACAGGCGTCGCCGATCTTGTCCTTGTTCGGGTTGCTGGCCTTGCCCGCCGGGATTGTGCTACCCACGGCGCGGTGCTTGCCGTCGGTGTTCTTCTGGTCAGCGTTGGCGACGGTCGGGCAGTTGTCCATCGAGTGGTCGGTGTTGTCGCCAAAGACGTTGGCCGGCTTGTCAAGGAAGCCGTCGGCGTCGGTGTCCTGGTTCACCGGGCTGGTGAAGTCGAACATCTCCATGTAGTCGTTGGCGCCGTCACCGTCCGTGTCGGCAACCATGGGGTTGGAACCGAATGCGACTTCAACTCCATCGGGGAGACCGTCGCAGTCGTGGTCCATGTTTATGGGGTACGTGGTCTGGGATGCGAGCGGTCCGCCGGCCTCTGCCCACGGAACCTGCGGGCACATGCCCGCGCTGGTCTGCGGGAGCGCAGCCGGGCGTCCAGGCTGAGCGTACGTGGGCAGCTCGAGGCAGGACCCGCTCGGGTCGATGGTCGCCAGGCCACCCAGATTCACCAGGCGGTAGTCCTGCTGACTCTCGGCGGCGGTAATGAAGCCGTCAAGGTTGGTGTCACAGGAACCTGGTCCGGTAGTCGGGCCACCGTTTGTCAACTGGCATCCACCGGGCGCTTCCCAGTAGCAGCCGAGCTGCAGGAAGTGCTCGATGTAGGTGCCGATGGGCTGCTGCAGCTTGGAGTCAGGACCACCTTCCTGAGGGAAGGAGGGCGGCTGCAGGACCCCCGATGAGAGGGCGCCTGACTGACGGGAGTCGGGGTTGCTTTCGGCAATCTCCCAGCGCGGGTAGAGACCCGTGCCGTCGTCCAGGCCGTCGCCCGTCGGTGGGCTGCTCCAGCAGTTGACCATGATAACCAGGCGGTTGGCGTTGTCCTGGGACTTCGTCTCGCCGCCGGTGGGGGCGACTATACCCTTGATGACGACCGAGTAGCGGCCCGGGGCTGAGCTGGCAGGGCAGGTGACTGTCAAGTCATCCTTGATGTCGCTCTGGCCCGAGGGCATGCTAACGCCGGCAAACTTGTTGCAGGAAGCGTTGGCCGGTGAGCAGTCGGTTGCTTCCAGCGGGTTCGTGCCGTTCCCCACCCCTAAGCCTTGCGTCGCGTCGTCGTCCCAGCTAGTGGTCACAACGCCGGATGTCTCGGCATCCAGGTACACGTCGGCGGGCTTTGCGCTCGCGGCGTTGTTGGTGGTCACGTCGCGGATGGTGACGGTTGCCGACTGTCCGCCGGTCGAGAGGTTGAGCTGCTCAGGCTTCTGTCCCATGTTCGGGGTCACGGGGTCGGGAGCAGACACGGCAGTCGGCCTCAACTCGGTGACCGACATGTCCACCGGCGATGCTCCGGCTGAGCCGCAGGTTACCTTGATCACCAGGACGCCGGCGTCGTCCGCCGGGTAGTAGTCCTGAGTCGGGGCAACCGGCCAGAGGACGTTCTTTACGACGATGAGCCCCTCGCCGGTGCCCGGGCAGGTAACGGCGATGCTCTGCGGGTCATCTGTAGACGTGGCTACCGGAAGCGCCTGAGCGTGGTCCAACGTACTCGTCGCGCCGGAGCTCGTTCCGCCGACGATGGTGGCGTTGGCGACGCTCGGGTTTGTCGCCTCGGTCTCCCAGTGGGCGGTGAAGTTGCCCGCGTCGGGTCCTCTGTTCAAGTAGACGTCTTTCACAGGGACTGATCCGGCGCCGCTCTGAGTGAACTTGCCAATCGGCCCGTAGACGGCCGCGTCGGAGCAGTTTCCGCCGGTGCAAGCCCCGCCCGTGTCACCAAGGAGCGGCGGCGCAATGCTGGTCTCTGTGTGCGACGTGCTGTTCTGCGGCGTGTCGATGCACAGACCGTTGGCAGCAGCGGACCAGGCAATCGGGTTGCCGCCGTTCTTGGTTGTGGCGACGCTGCCGTTGCCGTTGGGCGACCAGGGAATGGCGGTGAACACGGTGTTCAGGTCGACGTCAGCGCCGACCGGGGCACCGGCGACCCAGAACTTGGTCGCGTGCATGGTGTCGCGTATGTACCACGGGTAAGGCGGCACCAGGGTAGTGAGCCAGGCGTCACTTTCGCCTACTCCTCCCAGAATATTGCCCTGGGTCCACAGGTACGGGTCGGTCGGGCTGGCGTTCGCCAGCGTGTCCTCGGCGCCTGAGCCCGTGGAGTCACACATGACGTCCAGCGTGACTATGATATCGCCCAGGGTCGACCCCTCCGCGGTGTCCATGTCAATGGGCGTTCCCCACTCGGGGCTGGTGAAGATCCAGGGAATGGCGATACGCGTGCCACGCGGGATGGTCGTTACGGTGAGGTTGTTTACCAGGAGTCCCCCGGAATTGGTGTCGCCGAGTGCGGTGCTCGAAACTCCGCTGGCGGACCAGTCCGGGTAGAAAGGCTGGATCGGTATGCCGATGCCTGCCTGGCTCGGGGTCGCGCCGCGACCCAGCGAACCCAAGAGCAGGGCGGCCACTACCGCTACCAGCCCGATTGCGCCTACAAACGAGGCTCTCTTTATCATCAATTTCCTCCTACCAGAGAAAACAATTGGAATGCCGGCCTGACCCATCCTCAGAGTCATGACCAGTATTGTCCTGCCCCCCTTCTATGCGGTCCTCCTTTCTTGCCCTTTAGCAATTCCCGGGCCGTGCGCTAAAACTAGTACGTCTAACTCACTGGTGGCGGATCTGCCGGGCAACGAAGGGGACTGGTGACGAGGGGGAATCCTCCGTCGCACCATTCGCAGACCGAAGACGAACCTACACAGAAACGCATGGCGCTCCTTGGTGGTTCTCTGGCAATCAGTGCCAGCTATTCGGTTAGGTCTTAAAGCGGGGAAAGGCCACCAGTCGTCGTTGTTTTAGCACTCCCAGCAGGTTTTGTCAAGTACCCGCGACCGAAAATGCCGGAAATATGCGACACGGGCAAGAGGAGCGGAGAAGGGCCGACAAGTCACCTCCAGTCTTTGTCATCCCGAAGAAGGATCTTTATTTCGGCATAAGATTTAACGCCCGCGCTGCTGCTTCATAACATGAAGTGAGCCCAAACGGCGTTAGAATCTGAAGCCTCATGTTGCGATATGCAAGACAGAGTTTGGACTGCGGTTTAAGCGTTATGTAATTAGAGGGCTCATTATGGTAAGCTTTGCGGTGGTGGCCCGCACGCCCTCACAGCCTGGATATCCGAACGAGCCGATCTGGATGTCGGGAAGCATTATATCCGGACGCTTTCGCCGTTTAAGGGTTAGACGGCAGTTGCATCCGGCCGAAGTAACGTAAGCCGAGGTCTTCCATTATTATTAATATGAAGGCGTGGCACGGCATCCTCCTTGCGGCGGCGCTGGCAGCCGGCGTGGCGCTCCTGGTTTATCGCTTTAGCTTCGTTTCCGCCCAGGAAGCTGTCATGCGTGTCGACCCGGCTTCTCAAGGCGTGAACGCAGGAGACACGTTCAGTGTCAAGGTGATGCTGGACGATGTCTCTGACCTCGGCGCGTATCAGTTCGTCCTCCAATTCGACCCCAGTCTGGTGTCCTTCCGATCGGTGACGAATGGAACGTTCCTTGGCAGCGGCGGCCGGACGGTGTACTGCCCTAGCGCCGAAGTCAGCGCTAACAACGATGCGGTCACCTACGGCTGCGTCACTTCTGGCACTCAAAAAGGAGTCACCGGCTCCGGGGAGCTGGCGACGGTGACCTTCAGCGCTCTGGCCACGGGATCGAGCGGTCTGGATCTCGTCAATTCCGCCAATTCCACCTTCCTGAGCGATCCCCTTAGCAGTGACATACCGGTGGCGACAGAGCCAGGGTCAGTTGATATCGGCGTTGTGACGCCGCGGCCGACGTCGACGCCTGCCGCGGCAACGCCGTCGCCAACGCCGGGCCCAACATGCCAAGGCGCGCCCGGGGGAGTGGTCGCCTGCCTCCGTCCGGCGGGGCAGACGGCATTCAACGGCAGCGACTTCAGCGTCGACATCTTGGTCAACAACGTGACGAACTTCGGCGCTTTTCAGGCAAGCCTTCAGTTCGACCCGGTCATCGCTTCCTACGTCAGCACGCAGTACGGCCCCTTCCTCGGCAGCAGCGGACGTAGCGTAAATTGCAACGATCCAAGCGTAACCGGTGATGTCGTGCGGCTTGTCTGCGGCACATTGGGCTCGGATCCCGATGGTCCTGCCGGCAACGGCGTTCTTGCGACAGTAACCTTCGCCGCCCTCCGCGAGGGCATCGGTCAGATGAGCTTGAGCGACTTTTTGCTGACTGACATTCAGGCCACCACCATTCCTACGGATGCGCTCTTGGGCGCATCGGTTGTTGTGCAACCCGCGCCAACGCCCACTCCCGGGCCGTCGCCCACACCTACGAAGACCTCTACGCCAACGGCTACAGCGTCGCCGACAGCGACGCGCCCGCCGATGCCCACGTGGACACCGGGCCCCAGTCCAACTTTCGGGCCTACGCCGACGGATACGCCGCCAGGCGGCGCGGTGACGATAGGAGTGTCTCCAGCCCTGCAGCAGGCGAACGTTGGAGTTCCCTTTAGCGTGGATGCCGTGCTGGATGGAGCGGTAAACCTTGGGGCGTACGAGTTGGCCTTGGGATTCGATCCGGCGTTCCTCCAAGTGGTAGACGTGCAGAATGGTCCCTTCCTGGGAAGCAGCGGCCGGGCAGCGAGTTGCCTGCCCTGGACAGTCGAGGGGGGGAGCGTACGTATTGTCTGTCTTACTCTGGGCCCCGACCCGGGTGGTGCAAACGGCAGTGGCGTGCTGGCCACTTTCACTTTCCTGCCGCTGCAAGTGGGCGGTACTCAAATCGCGGTGCAGCAGGCAATCGCGACAAACCCGATGGCCGGAGTGATGAGTACTAATCTCGGCAGCGAGGGGTCGGCGACAATCGGTCCGGCACCGCCGCCGACGAAGACGTACACACCTGGACCGAGTCCAACGCCAACGATAACAGCGGCGCCAACGACTCCGGCTCCGACGGCGACGCTCGGCCCGGATGCGCCCGCCATCGTCATCGATCCGTCTTCGCAGGACGTAACGGTGGGCGACTTCTTCACTGTGGACGCGACGGCGCGCAACCTGACGAACGTCGGAGCGTATGAGTTCACGCTTCAATTCGATCCGAACGTCCTGACGTTTTCGGGCGTGACCAATGGGACCTTCCTAGGAAATACGGGGCGTCCCATTTTTTGCCCACCTCCGACGGTCGGCGATGGGTGGATCCGCTTCGGCTGCGTAAGTAGCGGCAGCCCGCCGGGCGCCAGTGGCACGGGACTGCTGGCGGAAATCACTTTCCGCGCGTCCGGCCCAGGTGCAAGCCCCCTGGAATTCTCAACGTCCGCCCTGGCCGATCCCTGGGGCAACACGATGAACGCCGGGGTATCGGGCGGGTCGGTTTCGGTCTCGACGGCGTCGCCACTGTCCGATGCCGTGACCCGCGACATGGCTGTTGCCATGTCGCTCATGGGAATGGTGGGACTTCTAATACGCCCGACCGGAACGGGCCAGAAAGACAAGAAACGGCTTGCGCGCGTGTTCCAGGGCGGCCGCCGGAAGCTGGGCCGGATGAAGTCGGTCTTGCGAAGGGCACGGTGATGCGTACGAAATGGGTGTTCCGACACCCGCTCCACGGTCATCGGACCACGCTCGCTAATGCCATTTTGGGGCGAAGGCGGGTCCAGATACCGCTGGCGTTCGCCCTCGCGCTAACCATGGTGCTTGGCGCGTGGAGTTCCTTCGCTGCTCACGTCCGTACGCCCTCGTCAGCGACAGCAGCCGACCCGATCGTTCTGTCGATACAGCCGAGCAATGCGGACTTGTGGATCTGCCAGGGAGGAGCAGACGACTGCACGCTAAATGGTGAGGGCAAACTCGTGCTGAGCGTAGACGTCGCCGCATCGGAGAACATTCCGACCGGCGGCTTCGAATTCACAGTTTACTACGATAGGGATATTGTGACTCTAAGCGCAGCCGAGGGTCCATACCTCAGCAGCACCGGGCGGCAGACGCAATGCCAGCAGATTGTGACCGAGACCTCCATTCGTATGGGCTGCACGTCGACGGGTAGCCAGCCCGGACCCACGGGGGCAGGCACCGTTGCCTACCTGACACTCACGCCCAACGTCACTATTCGACCAACGCTTGGCAACGGCATACAGACGACCATTGCCCTGACCGCCGCAGAGCTGTCCGACGATCTGGGCGTGCCAATTCTCGTCGACGAGCTCGGAGTATCGACCATCTTGGTGAGAGCGTTGGAGGGCGATGTGAACAAGGATTGCCGCGTCGACGTCATCGACGAGCAATCGGAAGCGGGGCGCTACGGCACCACAATCGGCCTGTGGCCATATGACCTCTGGTTCGACCTCGAGCCGCCAAACGGTGATTACGACATCGACATCAAGGACTTGCAGTTCGTTTACGGGCGGGACCGGTGGACTTGTGAAGGCGAACAGCCGCCCCCGGAACCAACGTATACCCCAACGGCCACGTCGCCGCCGACAAACACGCCGACGGTGACCATCACTCCTATGCCGCGGACTCAGACTCCAACTGCCACTCCCGTTTCGCCGTCGGTAACACCGACAGTGACCGAGACACCGCCGCCAACCCAGACGCCGACGCCCACTGTTCCCACGGCGACATCGACGGCGGGCCCATCGCCAACGGCCACGACGGCCACGGCGACAGCGACGGCAGTTTCGCCTTCGCAGACGCCGTCAACGCCGGCGAACACGTCCACGCCGGGCCCCGCGACGGCCACGTCGGTGCCGGTGAGCGCTACGTCGACGCCGCAGTCGCGGATTTCGCCGGCGGAACGTACTCCCACACCTGAGACCACTCGCATTGCGACTGCTCTGCCTGGCTCGGGTAGCGGCGGGAATTCCGGAGGCACTTCAGGCGGAACGTTGATACTGCTCTTGACAGCTCTCCTGGCGGTGGTGGGCTGGACAGCCGTCGCTGGAACAAAATGGGCGAATGGTGGTCTGGCCATAGGGTTAGTGGAAAGGTTAAGATCGATAGCGCGAGGCCGGTGGTCTCGCCGTTGAGGTTGGCCTCGAGAGCCTTCGGAGCTAACCGATATCATACTTAGGTAAGCGGCGTCTTCCTGCCGGAGGAGAACCCGGCGAGAGCTGCAGCGAAAGAGGTGACTTGGAGCGATGAAAGGTCAGCGTAAGCACATTTACAGGTGTGCAACTGTCGGACTGCTTGGCCTGGGCCTGGCGTTTGTCGCCTTCGCGGGAAGCGCGGGAGCCCAGGGGGATACCACCACTACCAAGCTGACGGTGCAGCCGCCTTCTTCCGATCAGCCGATTAAGCAGGGAGATCCGGACTTCGACGTGAACATCCTCGTCTCGGATATGCACAATCTGGCTGGATATCAGTTCAGCCTCCAGTACGACCCGTCTGTATTGAAGTTCGTGGACGTAAAAGGGGACACACTCTTGGGCAGCACCGGCCGGGAGGTCAATTGCCCGACGAAGAACGACAACAGTGGACTGCTACAATTTGTGTGCGTCACTCTTGCCCCACCGGTGGGGTCGTTGGGCGGCAAGGCGGGACCGGACGGAAGCGGGACGCTGGCGGTCGTAACGTTTGCTCCCAAGGGCGGTGGGGATTCGCCCCTTAATCTCACCGACGTGAAGCTCGTCGCGGCGGAGGTGGACCAGGGCGGCATGCCTGTGGAGACGCCCTCTACGACCGAAGACGCTTCTGTTCATGTGGTGGGGACGAGCGGCGGCTTCCCCTGGCTCGTCATTGCCTTGGCGGTTGGCGCGGTGGTGGTTGTAGGCGGCGGCGGCGGAGCGTTCATAGTGAAGCGCCGGCGGGGGAACGTTCATAGTGAAGCGCCGGCGGTGGAGCGTTCATGATGAGGCGCCGTCGCTCCTGACGACTTCCTAGCCGGTATACATAGCGGCGTCCGGGATTCTCGGGCGCCGCTTCTTCGTATGCTGCCCTTACCAAGGCTTCGCGAGCACTCGCTTTGGAGAAGGTCTTCCGCCCGGCCAACGAAAGAGCCCTCGCTGCTGGGACGAGGGCTCTTCTCGGTTCCGTTCGTCTCGTCTATATCTTGCGAGCGCGCATCTTTCGGAAGGTGAACCAGCCCGCCACTCCGACGACGATGAGAGCGACGATAACGATGCCGGCGATTAGGCCAGCGTTCGGGCCGGAGGAGCCGCTGGTCTTCTGCTGCGTCGTCGAAGGCTTTGGTGTGGGCGTGCCACCCGCGGTCGCCTTCGTCGCGGCTGCAGCCTTAGTAGCGGCGGACATTGCCGTAGCGGTTGCGTTGACCGACGTAATCGGCGTTCCCTGGGCGACGGCGGTAGCCGCGGCGGCCGCGGCGGCGGTGGCGGCAGGCGCCTCGGCGGCGGCGGTCCCTGTTGCCTCGGCCGGGGCAACGGTCGGAGGCGTCACGCCGGGAGCCGGCGTCTGTGCGGCTGTTGGCACGGGCGTCGGCGATTCAGGACTGGGGGGACCTACGACGACGGTGCCTCCGCGGCAGGAACCACTGTCTTGATCGCAATCAAATATTTCGGCCGTTTGCCAGTTCGCAGCCGTTGCCCGGGCGATTGACAGCTTGTCGGTGCCTTGGGATGCGGCTTTGAAATGGATGATCCCGACGGGGGCTGATACTCCGGGGCCCGCAGGCAGAGTCCCAGGAGTCGTGGCAGCTATGCAGGCCAGGGAGATCTGTCCGACGGTATCGTTGCAACTGGGAGGCGACACGTCCATGACAAAGCAATCCCAGCCTGTCCCCAGCGATTGGCCAAAGGTGGTCGTGCCGGCATTGGCATCAGGGTTGCTGTCGAGGCAGTTCTTGTCGGGGCAATCTTCAGGAACACATTGGTCGATGGAATCGTTGTGATCGATGTGAAACTCGAAGGAGTTGGGCGGATCACCGGAGTCCGTGAGACAGACGGCGACGTCGTACTCAGACCCTTGGCCGACGGTTACGCTATCATCGACCGGATTACAAGGGCCGCTGCCATTGTTGGGATCCATGTCCAACTGCATGAAAGGTTCGCCTTGCGCCCGCGCCGACGTTGTCACGTCCTGTGATCGTAAGCCCACGACAAGGGCGGCGACGAGAGCAAGCGCACCCAAGGCAAGACAACACAGGAGAATCCGGACCTTCATTCCTCTGCCTCCAATATTATGTATATTTGAGGGTAGCTGCAGAATAGGATGTTGGTAAGCCTCAGTCAAGCGGACGGGAGGGTAACCGGTACAATCGGTGAAGAATTTTACCCGTGACCTGGCATCGCCAGGGACCTTCGTCGGGTGACACGATATCCTTGACGCGAAGCACTAATGTGCTATTGTGAGGCGGTTCCTAGAGGCGACTTTCGACGCGCTATTCTTGGCGACGGCGGGGAGAATTCGATGGGCGAACTGCGGATGTTCGGCGAGCTGGTTGAGGCGGGCGGCGCCATCGAAAGCGGGAGTGGGGGCGGCGGCGGTTTCCAGGGCGCGCGCGTCGTGCGCACGGCTGGCGATTACCAGACGACGAGCACTTCCTTCGTCGACATCGACGGCAACAACCTCGTCATCAACCTGACCACGGGCGCCAGTTGGGTTATGCTGCTGCTCCTCGGCTCAGGCTACACGGCCGGCCTCCAGTATGAGTGCTTCGACTTTACGATCGACGGGATGCGCCAGGGCAACGACAACGGCGTGCAGTACAGTCAGCCCTATTACCTTCAAGACCTCCAGATCGTCTGGTTGATGCAAGTGACGGCGGGAAGCCATGTCTTCAAGCCGCAGTGGCGCGGCACCGGCGTCACCTGCTACCTCCGCGCCAGTCAGTTGGCTCCCCTGGTCTTTGCCGTGATCGAGATGAGCTAACCGCCTGAACCGCTCACGGCTGTCTACGGTCTTCCTCATTCCGAGATTCCTGCATTTATGACGAGGTTCGGTGGCCACGGGCGTTAACTTTTCGCGGGCCAAAACGTTCTCATGTTCGTGGGGAGCTCGGCCCGCATTTCAAATGGACGTGTTCGGACGACTGTGTTATGTTATTAACCAACGATTCCTACAGGACAGGAGTCCGAGCCGTGGACCTGGGGGCCGCAGCCATTCCCCTTCCTTCCGAAATAGAGGAGGGGGTAATTGAACGGGCTAAGACTGGCGAGCCGCAAGCGCTGGGAGCAGTGTATGACTGGTATCTGCCCCGCGTTTATCGATATGTGCTCTCGCGTGTGGGAAACGTGGCGGAAGCTGAAGACCTCACAGAGGACGTCTTCCTGCGCATGCTAGGAGCGATTGGCGATTATAAGAAAACGGGTGTTCCCTTCTCAGCGTGGCTCTTTCGCATCGCGCGGAACCACCTGGTGAGCCACTATCGAAAGAACGGCGTCAGGAAGGGCCAGGAGACGCTCGACGAGGGGATTATGGACGCCAGCCACGACCCGGCGGCGATCGTCGAGACGCAGATGATGATCGGCGAGGTCGCACTGGCCGTCCAGAAGCTGCCGGAGGCGCAGCGGGACGTGATAGCCTTGCGCTTTGCCGGCGGTCTGTCGATCGCGGAGACGGCCCAGGTGCTCGGCAAACGTCAGGGGAACGTGAAGACGTTGCAGCACAAGGCGGTACTTAGGCTGCAGAGGATGCTGCGGTCGGAGCCAAATACGCTTACGGCTGAGGGACAGATTTGAGTAATCAATTTGAACAGCGGTTGAGCGAGTGTCTGGAAGCGCTTTCCAGCGGGAAACGAACGCTGGAGGAGTGCCTTTCGCTCTACCCTGAAGACGCAGCCGGCCTGGAACCGCTGTTGAGAACCGCGGCGTTGGTTGGTGAGACCTTCAACGTGGCGCCTCGGCCGGCGTTTGCGGCGAAGGCGCGGGAACGCTTCTTGAGGATGACGGAGCCTCGCTTGAGGCGAGAGCTGACGGCAGAGCCCAGGCGATCGTTCGTGACGGCGGCGCGGCGACGCTTCCTGACGGCGGCGCAGGAAGTGCTTTCGCCTCGGCGCGTCCCCCGCTGGCGGCCGGCTTTCCGCATTGCAACAGGCATTGCCGCCGTTGTGGTGGTTGGCTTCCTTAGCGTCGGCGGCTTCGCGGTGACGACGTCGGCTGACACGCTGCCGGGTGATTGGCGTTACCCCGTCAAGCGGACGATGGAAGACATCCGCTACACGCTCACTTTCGACCAGGGCGGACGGAGACAGCTGGACATCGAGTTCGCACAAAGACGGCTGGACGAAGTCCAGAAGCTGGCAGCGGAGGGACACCGCATCGGCGACGGGCCCCTTAGCGACCTGGCGAGCCAGACGAATTCCCTCGTGAGTGCGAACTTGAGCGTCAAGGACGCGGAGAAGGTGTCGGCGCTGGCGATGCAGCAGCAGCAGGTGCTCCAAAATGTCGCGCCGCTCGTCGATCCGAACGCCTCGGATGACCTGCAGGAGGCCCAGGTGGCCTCTTCCAAGGCGTTGTTCGTGGCCTCGTCGATTGTCATGGGCAGCGGCGATGATCAGGGCACCGTTCTTCCCACGCCTGAGGCTACGGCGGCTGCGCCGGCGGGCGCGGCAACTTCCGCGCCGACGGCCGCTCAGCCGACGCAAAGTGGCGCCACCGCCGAACCATCGACTCCACAGCCGGTAGTGCCGGAGCTGACGCCTATACCGAACGCGGTGGTGGTTGCGCCAGTTCAAGACGAGAACACGGCCGGCGTCTCGTGGGATATCGTAGCGATCGGTCAGCTCTCGGTGCAGGTCCCTTCGCAGAGCAGCGGCTGGAAGATGCTGGGACTGGAGGTAAATCCGTATGGCGTGGCGGTGGCTCCCTCCTTGCTGCGGCTGGTGAACGCCGACATCTCGACGATAGTTGTCATCAACCCGCGGAACGGGAACACGTACTGGGACCAGAGCATCGAAGGGACGTTCCAAGAGTTTGTCGTCAGGCGAACAGACGGAGCGACCGTCTGGCAAGCGACGCTGGACGATCTCAAAGCGTTCAGCCCGACGAATGCGGACATCGTCGACCATATCTTGAATAGCATCGTCATCTCGCCGCCGCCAACGGCCACACCCCGGCCACAGCCGACAGCTACTCCAATGCCCCCGCCACCAGTCACGCCGGAGGCTACGACCGCCGCCAGCAGCAACCCTGACACGCCGATCCCCACGCCCGGCAGCTAAGCCTTACACATTTCCATCGCCTAGGTTCCAAGCAGGGCGCGCATTTGCGCCGCGTTCACGACGGCCTTGTCGCTGACGCAGTTGTTCATGAGAACGTGGACCTCGCGCGTGCCGGCGGCCAGCCTCTCGATGGGGGAAACCCACTCCCGCAGCTCATCCTCAGAATACAGGTAATCGAAGCGGTCGCCGACGGTGGCCCCTTTGCGCTCCCACATTTCGGCGTTGCGGCCGTGGAAGCGCACGACGGCGAGGTCGGCGGTCGCCTCGGCGACGGGCGGCAAGCTGGATTCAAAGCCCTGTGGCTCGTCAACGGCGACGAGCGATATCTGATTGCTTCGCATGAGGTCCAGAGTGTGCTTGCGGTTCGCGTCGGACAGCCAATGTCCGTTGCGGAATTCGACGGCGACGCGGTACTGCGGGAGACGCTGCTTGGCCTCGACGACGTGCTCAGCGCTCTGGCGACCGGGCAGGAACCAGGGCGGGAACTGGAAGAGGACGGCGCCCAGCTTGCCGGCGCTGTCGAGCGGCAGGAGGGCGTCGGCGAAGAGGCGCCACACCTCGTCGCGGACCGGCGGCGGAAAGTCGCGATAGTACAGGTTACGCTTTTCGCCGGCCAGGCTGCCCAGGCTCTCGCGCAGCTCTTTCGTGAGCGCCTGCGGCGGCGTCGGATGGTTCGTGAGGAGGCGGAAGGCCTTGACGTCAAAGACGAACTCCGGCGGCGTGCGCTCGACCCACAGGCCGGCTGTGGCTTCGGTGGGCAGGCCGTAGTAGCTGCTGTCCACCTCGACGATGGGGAAACGGGACGCGTAGTAGCGTAGCCGGGCCTCGGGCGTCTTCGCTTCCGGCGGGTAGAAGCAGTCGCAGTCGATGAGGCTTTTGTCCGCCCAGGAGCAAGTGCCGACGAGGATACGGGCGCTCATCTCATCGAAGCTCGGGGCGTTTCTTTAGGCGCCGCGCCGGTGGTGATCGAGGGATATGCCCGATGCCACGGAGCGGCCGTGAAGCCTAAGCTCAGCTTGTTCACCTTTCGCGACAGCAACCAGCCTTATGTCGACCGGTCTGTCTTTTGGTGGGCCGGCCGGCTACTACCCCAACAATAGCGGAAGGTGACTAGAGCGGCGCGGGCAAGGGCTCCACTCCACAACAACATTAGTCACCAGTTGACCAAACAACCTGCCCGAGATGCTCGCGCCGCTCCCCCCAAAAAGCCGCGCGAATCCGTCAGGTTCCCGCCACCGTCAATACTCGTGGAACGACGCCATGACACTGTCGAGGACAGGCTTGTAGTCACCGAGATGACCTTCCGGCGCGACGAGCGAGATCATCCAGCCGCCGCGGTCGTCGGCGAAGAGGATTTCAATCTTGTCGGCGACGGAAGATGTATTGTTGCTGGCTATCTTATAGTGCCAGAAGATGGCGTCTTTGCCGTCGACCGTGACATCGGCGGCGGAGTCCGGGCTGGCCTCGAGGAGCTGCTGAAGCACTGCTCGACGATAGTCGACATAGGCGTTGGTGTCGCCGCCGACGGGGATGGTCTCGCAGGTGACGGTGATGTTGGGCGTAACGTCTCCGGACGCATTCGGGGAGAAGAACGTATCGCCGAAGACGTTCTGGTAGTTCGCCAGATTCGGCGACGCCTTCCAGTCGGTCGGATAGAGGATGCTGTAGCCCAGGTCCGTGGACTGGTACTCCTGCTGGCCGGCCGGAACGTTTATGGGAGCGGGGAAGACCGGTGGGCTGGCGGGCTTGCAGGTGGTGAGGGGCGTGCTGGTGCCCTCCGGCTCGTCGCCGACACTATTGCTCGAGCCTCCTCCGCAGGCAACGCCGAGCAACGCGACGGCGCCGATAACGATCCCGAGAAGTAGACACGTTCTGGTCTTGATGGCCATAGTCGGACTCCCGCGTTATGTTCGTTGTAAGAGATGTTATCATTTGCTTACGGCTGTGGCGAGCGTAGCCTTCTACAGGAGGCGCGAGGATGCGCATTCACTATGGGCCGGTGACGGAAGTAACGGCGGACGCGATTGTGAACGCGGCGAACACGCAGCTCCGGCACGGCGGCGGCGTGGCGGCGGCGATCGTGCGAGCGGGCGGGCGCGTCATCCAGGAGGAGAGCGACCGCGTCGGCTGGTGCGACCTGGGCAAGGCGGTGGCGACTACCGCGGGGAAGCTGCCGGCGCGCTACGTGATCCATGTCCCGACGATTGACTACGCGCACGGCCGGCGGGCCAGCATCGACGACATCTACGAGGGAACGCGGTCGGCGCTGGCGTTGTGTCGGGAGCTGGGACTGAAGAGCGTCGCCTTTCCGCTTCTCGGCGCGGGGATCGTCGGCGTGCCGGCGCGGGAGGTGGCGCAGGCGATGGCGCGGGCGATAGCGGAGTACCCGGACATCGAGAGCATGCTGTGCGCGTTCTCCGCGTCGGACCGGCAGGCGGTCGAGGGCCTCTCGACGAGCGATACAGGAGGATGAGATGAGACTGCCAATCGCCGAGACGGACGCCCGCCGGCTGCTATCGGGCGGCCCCATAACCCTCGTTACCAGCGCCTGGCATGGCAAGAACAACGTGATGCCGGCCGCGTTCGTGACGCCGCTGAGCTTGGATCCGCCGCTGGTCGGCGTCGCGATCAGCCCGTCGCGCCACAGCTACGACATGATCCGCTACAGCGAGCAGTTCGCCCTCAGCATCCCCGGCCGCCGTCTCTTGCATCACGTCCAGTACCTGGGCAGCGTGAGCGGCGCGGACGTCGACAAGCTCGAGCTGACGAAGCTGCCGACGTTCAAGGCGACGCGGGTGGAAGCGCCGCTCATCGAAGGCTGCGTGGCGTACGTGGAGTGCGGCGTCGAGGATGCGCTGCGGGTGGGCGACCACGTGCTGTTCGTCGGGCAGGTGCTGGCGGCGGCGGCGGACACGGAGGCGTTCGACGGGACGTGGCTGCTTGCTGACGACGACGCGAAGCCGTTGCACTACCTGGGGGTGAACTTCTACGCGCTGCTGGGGTCGCGGCTGGAGGCGCGAATGCCGAAGCCGGAGACGCCGGAGAAGTCGCCGGAGGAGGCGTTCGAGGCGGAGTTGGCGGCGGCGCGAGAGGAAGAGGAGCGGCGTCGGGAGTCGGAGGAGGGATGAGGGGTCAGCGCAGGTCAGATGGCGCTCTGCGAGGACGAATCCTGCGGTCTTGCCCGCGCGGCATTGACAAGCGGGCATCGGAGGCCGAAAATGCGGCCGAAGGGAGGGATGCGAGTAGTCCAACAGGGTCGACTCGGTCAGCCTTCAACGAGTGAGATAGATTGGAGCTTGACCATAGATTGGAGCTTGACCAATGAGGACACTCGACCTTGTACGCCCTCAAGAGGCCGGGGGGAGTCCCTAGCCTACCTTCTGCGGAAGTACGGCGCGCGGGCGCGCCAAGGGGGTAAGACCCAGGCGCAAATCGCCCGGGACGCGTGGCTCGATGAGAGCTACGTCTCCCGACTCCTCTCCGGCGAGAAAGACGGTCCGAGCCGCGATGCCCTGATACTCCTGGGAAACTGGGGGCTGGAGCTGGCGGTCGAGGAAGTCGACGAACTCCTGATAGCGGCGGACTACAAGCCGCTAGTCCTTCCGGCGAGTCTACGGTAGCATCGCTCGGGGGCTGGCCGGTCTCCCGCCCTCTCTTCTCTGGTCGTGTTGGAGGCGTGATGCTTGACATACTGAGGTACAGATTATTGGGGGTACCAATTATTGTATGGGGTCTCCAGTTATTATATGTTGCTGTAGCACTAGCGATTCTCGCTATCTTAGTTGTAATAGTTAATAGGAATACTTCTACTCAAACGCCCGCAAGAATTATCGCCATCGTATATGTAGTAGTCATGGTAATTATTGATGTTATCTGGCGTTTAGCAATAAGGAATAAGTTCTAGGTCGGTTCTAAACTCAGCAATAATGCTCAGCTAGCTACGGGAAGCTGAGATATACTTGGCTGAAAATCCTGGGCGGCCCGATGGCAGCGACTGATGATGCCGCCCTTACCGAATCACTCTCAACTTCCTCGGCTTCTTTCCCTGCAAGCGCCTCGCGTTTGTAGATGGCGGTTGCGAATCTGCAATCAGGTCCATCGGCGAGCTACGGCGGTCGATGAGACTGCGCTGAACGTTCGCCATTGATACGTAACGTCTAACCATCTCCAGCGACGTGTGGCCAAGTATCTGTTGAAGCCGTAGTGGGTCGCCGACTTCTTTCATCGCGTGGATGGGCTGGCCGAACGCAAGGGACATTCCCCGGTCGGCGCAGGCGCGCTTGACGATAAGCGGCCTTGGTGATAGCCTTTCTTCGCTCTCAGTTCGTAGTGAGTGTTCACTAACATATGACCACGCGAGCAAGAAGGCTACCGGCCGCCGAACGCAAGAAGCGCATCATCGAGAGCGCCAGGGCCGCTTTCGCCGCCTCCAACTACTGGAAGGTGAGCACGGCGGACCTCGCCCGGGCAGCCGATATCTCGGAGCCCGCCCTCTACCGCTATTTCCCAAGCAAAAAGGCCCTCTTCCTTTCCACGCTCCGGACCACCGCGCCCAAGCTCATCGATAGCTGGCAGCGGATCGCGTCGGAGGTGGACGACCCGCTGGAGACGCTCTGGAGCATCGGCGTGGGCTACTACGACAGCCTCAAGAGCCATTCCGCCGTCATGAAGCTGCAGTTCCAGGCGCTCGTCGAGGCGGACGACCCGGAGATACGGCAGGCCCTGCGCGAGAACTACTCCTCGTTCGTCGACCTGTTCGCCGAGCTGCTGGAGGACGGCAAAAAGCGCGGCCTAGTACGAGAGGACGTCGACGCGCGTGCTTTCGCCTGGCATTTCCTGGGCATGGGCCTGATGCTGGACGCCAGGCACCTGCTTGGCTTCGAAAGCGACTTCACGCGCCAGCGGGTAGAGACGCTGGTGCGTATGCTCATCGACTCGGTGCGGGCAGACCAGCCGGAGGGCCGGCTCCGATCGATCACGGCAACGTTGCCTTACGACCATCTGCCAATCGTCCCCTCCGGAATGGAAGGGACATCGACGTGAAACGGCAACTGTCATTGCGAGGGCATCAGCCCTCGGGAAAGGAGGAGAGTATCTCCCTTTTGAGTCAGACCAGACAATCAATTTGTCCTAGCGAAGAGGGGGCTTAAGTATGGATTTCAAGTTCACGGAAGAAGAAGAGGCCTTTCGACAGGAGGTGCGAGCGTTCCTGCGTAAGGAGTGGACGCTCGGCTACATAGATGTCGAAGACCCGGAGGTGTTCGAGCAAGCGCGCGCCTTCGAGAAGAAGATGGCCGATAAGGGCTGGCGCACAATGCACTGGCCGAAGGAGTACGGCGGCGGCGGCTCCACGCATATGAAGCAGATCATCCTGCGCGAGGAGATGTCCTACGTCGGCGCCCGCATCCTCGACGGGCAGGGCGTGCACATGATCGGCCCCTGCATCATGGTCCACGGGACCGAGGAGCAGAAGAAGCGCTTCTTGCCGCCCATCGCCCGCTGCGAGGTGATCTGGGCGCAGGGATTCAGCGAGCCGAACGCCGGCTCCGACCTGGCCAGCCTGCAGCTTCGCGCGGTGAAGGACGGCGACGACTACATCCTCAACGGGCAGAAGACATGGACCTCGTCCGGCACCGTCGGCGACTGGATCCACGTGATGGCGCGGACGGACGTCAACTCGCCGAAGCACCGCGGCATTTCCTACTTCGTCTGCGATATGAAGTCGCCCGGCATAAGCATCATGCCCATCGTCAACATGGCCGGCTTCTCCGGCTTCACCGACACCTACTTCGACAACGTCCGCGTCCCCAAGGACCAGATGATCGGCGAAGAGAACCGCGGCTGGTACGTGGCCATGACGACGCTGGACTTCGAGCGGTCTTCTATCAGCTTTGCCGCTGAGTCGGCGAAGACGCTGGAAGAGCTGGTGAAGTGGGCGAAAGCGACGAAGACGAACGGAAAGGCCATCGCCGCCGACCCCGTAGTCAAGCACAAGCTGGCCGAGATGGCCATCGAGATCCAGGTGGCGACGCTTATCAACTACAACGTCGCCTACATGCAGACGAAGGGGCTGATTCCCGCCTACCAGGCCTCCATGGCGAAGACGTTCGGGACGGAGCTGCACCAGCGGCTTGCCCGCACGGGCATGGACGTTATGGGGCTATACGGCGGCCTCGACGCGAAATCGCCGTGGGCGCAAATCGGCGGACGGATCAAGTACCTGTACCTGTGGACCGTCGGCGAGACGATCTACGCCGGCAGCAACGAGATCCAGCGCAACCTCATGGCGCAGCGTGGCCTGGGGCTCCCTCGCGAGTAGGAAAAGGGGATTGCTGTGGCTTACGGCGTAATTCTGTATGAGAAGCGGGACGGCGTCGCCGTCATCACGCTCAACCGGCCGGAGAAGCTGAACGCCTGGAGCCAGCAGATGGCTTCCGAGGTTGCGCAGGCGCTGGCCGATGCCAACGCGGACAAAGAGGTCGGCGTCGTGCTGTTCAACGGCGCGGGGCGCGCTTTCTGCGCCGGCGCCGACATCGGCGAGTTCAAGCTGCGCGCCGACGCCCAGGATGCCGGCATTGCGACCGAGCGGGTTGCCAGCGACTTCCCATCGCTCATCAAGCTGCTTCATTTCGGCAAGCCGAGCATCGCCGCCGTCCATGGCTACGCTATGGGCATCGGCGTGACGCTGCCGATGAACTGCGACATGCGCATCGCCGCCGAGAGCGCGCGCCTCAATACCCAGTTCCTGAACGTTGGCCTGACGCCGGAGTTCGGCTCCACGTACGTGCTGCCACGCATGCTGGGGCTGGCAAAGGCCTGCGAGCTGGTCTACATGCCGCGCACGTTTGACGCGCGGGAAGCGCTGGAGATGGGGTTCGTCAATCGCGTCGTGCCGGACGACCGTCTGATGGAGGAAGCGATGAACGTCGCTTCCCTCATCGCAAAGCGGCCGCCCTTTGCCTTGAGAAAGGCGAAGCAGACGATCTACCAGAACCTCGACAGCGACTACGCCGAAGCCCTTGAGCGCGAGACCGCCGCCTTCGCCGAGTGCATGTCCACGGCGGAGCACCGCGAGGGGATCCGGGCGTTCCTGGAGCGTCGAGAGCCTGATTTCCGGCGTCAGGACTAGCGGAGAGACCCGTTATGGACCTTAGAGACTCACCGGAAGAAGCGGCGTTTCGGAAAGAAGTCGTTGACTTCATCGAGACGGAAGCGCCGCGCGCTCGACCGGGAATGTCGTACGAGACGCTGGCGGAAGAAGGACAGCGCTGGTTCCGGAAGCTCTCCGAGCGTGGCTGGATCGCCCCTGCCTGGCCGAAGGAATACGGCGGCGCCGGCATGAGCCAGATCGAGCAGTTCATTTACAACGAAGAGATGGCGATTCATCGAGCGCCGCGGCCCGCTCACCTGATAATCGGCCTTGGCCTGGCGGGCCCAACGATCATCGTCCACGGGAACGAGGAGCAGAAGAAGCGCTTCCTGCCGGGCGTGCTGGCCGGCACCGACATCTGGTGCCAGGGCTACTCCGAGCCGGAAGCCGGCTCCGACCTGGCTTCGCTGCGAACGCGCGCGGTGAAGGACGGCGACGACTACGTCCTGAACGGCCAGAAGATCTGGAGCACCCTCGCGCACATGGCACGGTGGATGATCTGCCTGGCCCGCACGGACCCGGAAGCGCCGAAACACAAGGGAATAACGTATTTCGTCGTGGACATGAAGGCGCCGGGCATCACGGTCCGCGGCCTGACCAACATGGCGGATACGCACGAGTTCAACGAGGTGTTCTTCGACAACGTGCGCGTTCCGAAGGAGAACGTCGTGGGGCAGGAGAACCGCGGCTGGTACGTCGGCATGACAACGCTGGATTTCGAGCGTTCTAACGTCGGCTCGGCCGTGGGGATGGTGCAGGAGGTAGAGGACCTGGTCGACTACGCGATCACGTGGCGCAGGACCCCCGTCTCGCTGCTTGACCTGAACCCGCTTCTGCGACTGGAGCTCGCGGACCGCCTGATCGAGGCGGAGGCGGGGCGCATGCTCTCCTATCGAATCGCCAGTATGCAGAACCGCGGGCTGATACCCAACTACGAGGCGTCGCTCGTGAAGGTGTTCTCGGCGGAGCTGCACCAGCGCATCGCCCGCTCAAAGATGAACGTCATGGGGCTGTACGCGCAGCTCATGGCGCCTGATCCGATGGCGCCGCACCTGGGCGCCTGGTCGCACCAGTACCTGCGGTCCGTTGGCTACAGCATCGAAGCCGGCACCTCGGAGATACAGAAGAATATTATCGCGCAGAGGGGCCTCGGCCTTCCGAGGGACTGAGCGCGGTGAAACATAGCATCATCGGCGGCTCGTGAGAGTCGGAGAATTGGAAAGGAGCCAAGAATGGACCTGGGTCTTAGCGAAGAGCAAGAGCTGCTCAAGAACTTTGCGCGCGACTTCCTGGAGAAGGAGTGCACGGAGAACCTCGTCCGCGAGATGGAAGAGGACGAGAAGGGCTATTCGCCGCAGTTGTGGAAGGGCATGGCCGACCAGGGCTGGTGCGGCCTCATCGTCCCGCCGGAGCAGGGCGGCAGCGGCATGGGCTTCATGGACCTGGCGGTCCTGACCGAGGAGTTCGGTCGGGCGCTGGTGCCGGGCCCCTTCCTCTCCACGCAGGTGGGCGGCGCGATCCCGCTGCTCGGCTGGGGCACGGACGCGCAGAAGCAGGCTCACCTGGCGAAGATCGCTTCCGGCGACGAGATGTGGACGCTGGCGGTGACGGAGCCGGTCGCGCGCTTCGACGCCGACGGCGTGCAGATGGAAGCGAAGGTCGAGGGCGATAAGCTGGTGCTGAATGGGACGAAGCTCTTCGTCCGCGACGCGAACGTGGCCGACTTCATGACGGTCGCGGTGCGCACGAAGGCGGGCGGCGAGGACGGCATCACGCTGGTCATCGTCGACGCCAAGAGCGCCGGCATCAGCACGACGCAACTGAAGACGATCGGCAGCGACAAGCAGTGCGAGGTGAAGTTCCAGAACGTCGCCGTGCCGAAGTCGAACGTGATCGGCGAGATCGACAAGGGCTGGCCGATCTTGAAACAGTTGCTGCTGAAGGCGGCGACGCTGGAGGCGGCCTACCTGATCGGGCTGGCGCAGGCGGATTTCGAGATCACCGTCAACTACGCCAAGGAGCGTGTGCAGTTCGGCCGGCCGATCGGCAGCTTCCAGGCAATCCAGCACAAGTGCGCGGACATGGTGACCGACGCCGACAGCGCGCGTTTCCTAGTGTACCGCGCGGCCTGGGCCGTGGCGGAAGGCGAGCCAGACGCGGAGCAGGCGGTCCACATGGCGAAGGCGTGGGCCAACGACGCCTCGCGACGCCTGGTGGCGAACGGCCAGCAGATCCACGGCGGCATCGGCTTTACGAAGGACTACAAGATCCAGCTCTACTTCCGTCGTCAGAAGATGGCGGACCTGATGTGGGGCGACGCCGATTTCCATCGGGAGATGGTGGCGCAGTCGCTGGGCATGTAGCCCGCATCGACAAGAGACGCAGCTTTGGGGCTGTCCCGTCGCTGAGGGGCAGCCCCATTTCTCCGATATGGTAGGAATCGGATCTACATCGTCGCTCGACGGCGGCGTAGTGCGAGCGACGCGACGATAGCGACGACGCCAGCGGTGGAGAGGACGGCTGCCAGCGGTTGGAGCGGAATTCCTTTGTGCCGCGCTTCGTCGCCCGTTCCGACGTTGGGTGAACTCATGCCGGTTGTCGTCGAGAATGTCAGGTCGAGCGATTGCCCCGGCCAGATTCCATCCCACTTATGCCAGACGCCCGTCTGGCTGGCTGTGCTAACAACGTTGCCCTGCGCATCGACAAGTTTGAAGGTCACTTCTGCCCCCTCGGTCCCGCAACCAGGGCTCTGTTCAGCCGAGGGGATCTCGGCCTCGTATTGTGTTCCCCACCCTGCGATAGAGGCGACGCCACATTGCGTTTCGCCGACAGAAGGTAGAATCCGAAGACTGGGGAGATTCCCCTGAAGGCTATCCCTATCGAGATTTCCAATGAAATGCGCGAAGGGAGGGCCTACCGTGAAATTCATATCTTCTTGTCGTGTTGTTCCGCCATGCCAGACGGCGGTCTGCGCCGCCTCCTGATCTCCCGCGAAGAAGGTCACGACAGCGCCTTCGAAGCCGCAACCAGGCTCAATTTCATTCGACGGCACGGCCAGACCGA
The DNA here is from genome assembly GCA_050010555.1 of Dehalococcoidia bacterium. Lineage (GTDB taxonomy): Bacteria > Chloroflexota > Dehalococcoidia > DSTF01 > JALHUB01 > JALHUB01. The sequence goes on along the minus strand of JBEKKV010000006.1, from coordinate 40,924 downwards.
AGTAGGGGGCTTCGGTTACCGTAGGCCCATAGTTTGGGCGTGCTGAGGCCGTGGCGCAGACAGTGTCGCCAATCTTCGCCGTCATTGTCAGGCGGCCGTCACAGGGCTTCGCATCCAGCCAGCAGCCACCCACGACAGTAAAGACCTCTTTTGGATCTAAGGTGGGAGCTGGTGTGGGGTATGGAGTTAGCGGCGTCCCCGGGTTGGACGCGCGTGTGGAGGTCGGCACGAGGCCTTCGGTGACGCCTCCCAGTACAGCGATTAATGCCAGCAAGAGTCCGATGACCAGGAGGGAATAGCGCACTCTCATCCTTCAGCCCTCCCGACAAACGCGACAGCTCATTATAGCGTCACACGCGAGAAGATCAACTTTTCTGGGAAAAACGAGCGCGTTCCTCCAACAGCGGGCGCATCGCGATGCGACCCTACGGGTTCGCTGTCATTCGGCCGAGGTGCTGTATAATGGATGCGGATAGGATTGCCCCGATTGGGCCCGGCTTGAGAACAAGCGGCCGACGGGGTGGAGGAGACAATGAATAATCTGAAGACTTTCTTCTTGTTCGCCCTGCTGACGTCGATTCTCGTCGCCGTCGGCTGGGCCATCGGCGGCTACTCCGGCATGGTCGTCTTCCTGGTGCTGGCGGCAGTGCTCAACTTCTCGTCGTACTGGTTCTCCGATAAGCTGGCGCTCAAGGCGTCCGGCGCGAAGGAGGTGACGGCGGAGCAGGAGCCGCGATTGCACGCCATCGTCGACGAGGTGGCGCACCTGGCGATGATCCCCAAGCCGCGCGTCTACATCATCAACACCGATACGCCGAACGCCTTCGCCACCGGCCGCAACGCCGACCACGCCGCTGTCGCGGTCACGACGGGCATCGCGGGCCTTCTCGACGAGCGGGAGCTGCGCGGCGTCCTCGGGCACGAGCTCGGGCACATCCGCAACCACGACATCCTCATTTCGACGGTGGTCGCGACGGTAGCGGGCGCGATAACGATGATCGCCTGGATGCTGCAGTGGAGCCTCATCTTCGGCGGCGGACGGCGAGGCGGTCGCGACAATCCGCTCGGGATCATCGGTCTGCTCGCGACGGTCATCCTGGCGCCGATTGCGGCGACGGTCATTCGAATGGCGATCTCGCGGTCGCGGGAGTTCCAGGCGGACGCGACGGGCGCTCGCATGGTGCACGACCCGGAGGCGCTGGCCAGCGCTCTGCTGAAGCTGCAGCAGGGCGTGCAGATGCGGCCGATGCGCGAGACAGGCGTGACGCAGGCGACGGCGCACCTCTACATCGTCAATCCGTTCCGAGGCCGGGGCATGACGGCCCTCTTCAGCACGCACCCGCCGACTGAAGAGCGGGTACGGCGGCTGTACGCAATGGCGGGACTGGCTTACCGCTAGCATATCAACGTTTTCCGCAAGAAGGGCCGGCATCGTTTGGGTGCCGGCCTTTTCGCGTCCTCGGAACGGCGGACAGGGTACGCCAAACGGTCGATAGAGGATGATAGCGCCTTGCCGATGATACCAGCAGAGCAGGAGGGGGCACGTCTTGAGACAGAACGCTCTGTTGGTAATTGTGCTTGCCGTCTCGCTGGCCGCGGCGCTGCTCACGGCCGGCTGCGGAAGCGGCAGCAAGATAGCAGACCCGTCGATCTGGGCGACGGCCGCGGCGACAACGGCAGCAACGACGACGACGACCGCGCAGTCCGCTCCGACCGCCGCCGCGACCTGGCAGGCGAACCCGCCGAGAAGCGAGCCGGACACGCTGGTATTCCGCGACATCGCCGTCAAGTCGTGCCTGGACGAAGCGGAGAAGCAGGGCGAGTCCGCCGACGAAGCGCAGCAGTACTGCACATGCGCTATCGACGAGCTTCTGAAGAACGTGACCTCCGATGAGCTGACCCGGATCGGTCAGGCTGGCCTGTCGGGGAATGACATGCTTCCGCCGGATATCGACCAGAAGATGATGGACGCCATCATGGCGTGCAACGACAAACTGACGCAGTAGCAACCTTCAACACCGTCAAAACGAGAGCTGGGGCCGGCGTCGCGAGGCGTCGGTCCCTTCTTGTTGCGCCGGTGGGCGGGCGATGAGCTATATTGGGAAGCAAAGTCGTCGGGAAAGGAACGAGCCATGGACGATTGCCTGTTCTGTCGAATGGCGTCCGGCGAGGTGCAGGTCGACAAGCTGTACGAGGACGACCTGCTGTTCGCCATCGACGATATCAACCCCCGCGCGCCGGTGCACTTCATGGTCATCCCCAGGGAGCACATCCGGTCGCTGGCGGACGTGACGGAAGCCCACATGCCGCTTCTCTTCCACATGATCCAGGTCGCCAAGGAGCTAGCCGCTCAGAAGGGCGTCGCCGACAGCGGCTATCGCGTGGCGATGAACGTCGGCCTGGAGGGCGGACAGGTGATCATGCACCTGCACATGCACGTGCTCGGCGGCCGGGTCCTGCATGCCGAAGGCTGACGCATCCGACGTCGAGGAGACGCTGCGTCGCGAGGTCGAGCGGCTGCCGGAGCCGCTGCGAAGCCACGTCAAACGCGTGCAGGACGAGGGCGAACGCCTGGCGCGGCGCCACCGCGTCGATGAGGCGACGGTGCGGCTGGCGGTGCTCGGCCACGACCTGCTGCGAGTGACCCCGCGCGAAGAGCTGCTGCGGCTGGCTCACGAGGCGGGCATCGAGCCGAACGAGGCGGAGCGGGCGGAGCCGCTAATGCTGCACGGCGCGATGGCGGCGCGGCTGCTCTCCGAGCGCTTCGCCATCGACGACGCGGCGGTGCTGGACGCGGTGCGCTATCACACGACGGGTCGCGCCGGGATGTCGGACGCGGAGAAGATCGTTTTCCTGGCGGACAAGACGGAGCCGGACGAGCTGGCACGCTATCCCGAGTGGCGTGAGGTGCGCGACCTGGCGCAGGACGACCTGGACGCGGCGATGGCGAGGGCGCTTGATCTGCTGCTGGAGCAGGCGCGTCGAGAGGGGTGGACGGTGCACCCGGACGTGCTCGCGGCGTGGGAACGCTTCAGGGACTCGTGAATAACGTTCCGCGCTGGCGGTCGATATCCCCTTTACCAGTCGATCCCCAGGCCGTTCTTCACATCGTCTGGAAGAGCATCGCCGACAGGACCGGTCCCGACGAAGAGTAGTTCCCAATTTCCTCCTGAGGTCTTCTTCATCACTCCGAAAGACGGGTCTGCTGCTTCGACCGGTATCGCGAATGCCGTAAACCCGACCCACTGCGTGCCAGACGAGTCGGCGTAGTAGGTTTGTCCACCGACCTCTTCATCTTTGATACGTGGGTCAACTCTGTTCAGGACAAGCGTTCTGATGGTCCCCCTTATCTCGTCTCCATCGGTGGCTAGCACGGTCGATACTGCACCCGATGGTGTGGCCGCAACAGGCGTGGACTTGTCATCTTGCGGGAGCGGCTGCTCCGAGAGAACCATGGACCTGCTCACCAGCCACTGGCCCTCCTCCAGGACAAGTCGACAGTCAACCTGCTGCAGCAGATGCACTTTGGCCGGTTGTGATGATTGATAGGGAATGTAGCTGCGGGAGTAATCAGCGGTAACCGTGATGACGGCATCATTGTCGGAAATCGTGTCCACTCGCGTGGCAACAGCGCGGGATGTTTGGACGCGCTGCGTGCTAACAGCGTTCGGGTCTTCCTGGAAGTGGGTCTTGTCAGCCAACAAGGGCTGGAGCTGTTGGTACTGAGATTCCTGATCACGGTAGTCGAACGTTCCAGCAATCTCGACAAAAGCGCTAGCCACCGCTTCGACTTCGGACGTGTCGACCCGTGGAGTGCTTGTGCCTTGGTCAGTGTACCCGGCTCCCTGCCCCCCGCAGCCGATGAAGCTTGCGGTTAGGACTGCGAAAGCTGCTCCCACCAAGGCCGCTAATGCTACACGCGCCATCGTCTTTCTGCCTTTCAAGAGTGCGGGCTAACCATGTGCGCCATTCTAGCACTCCCGCTGACGGCCCGCTTCATGAGGCGGCTGTGCCCGCCGCGGCCGACAATAGTGACATTCCCCGATTGACGGAATAGCACGGGCGTTCTATTCTTCCTTCCATCCCTCCTGCTGAGAACCTCCGAGGGACCGACCAAACGACCGTTGAGGGTCTCCTAAACACCGCTCGACACGGACGGACTTTCATGGCGGACGCGCTTGTCCTGCTACAGGACTTTGCCACCATTTTCTGCGCCGGCTTCAACGCCGCCTACTTCTCGAAGCGATGGGCGGCGCGGGGCAACCGGGCGTCGCATCGCGTTGGCAGCGCGGCGCTGGCAGTGCTGAACGCCGCCGTCGCCGTCGAGAGCGTTTTCTCGATGGCGCTGTACTGGACCTATCGCTGGCAAGGCTCGCTGGCGCCTTTTTTCTGGCCGCCGGCCTGGCTGTCGGCGCGACTGGCGCTACTGGCGGGCGCGGCATTCATTTCGGCGCTGATCCTTCGTCAAGAAAGACGGCGCTAGAGGAGCAGACGTATGTCTCGATTGGCGATTGCGGTTGAGAGGCGGGAGTGGAACGTCGTGGCGCTGTACCTGCTGCTGGGCCTCGCCGAGGTGGCGGCGAAGCTGCCGCCCGACGCGCTGACCGGCCTGCTGGAAGTGCTGGAAGGCCCGCCGCGTGACCGGCGCTAAGCGAAAGCGACGCCGTCGTTGCCCGCGGCCGTCGGACGTCGAAGGCTTCTACGACCTGGCGGTGCCGCAGGGCGACAGGATCGCGCTGACGGTGGCACACGAGGTCGAGGGCCTCGACCAGGAGATCGCGGTGCTGCGAGTGCGGCTGCGAAGGGCGCTGGAGGAGCATCCGGAGAACATGACGCTGATGCTGAAGGGGGTCGAGATGCTGGTGAAGGCGGTATCCGCCGGCTACCGGCTGTCGAAGGACGCGAAAGCCGACCTCTCAGAGAGCGTCAGGGGAACGCTGGAAGAGTACGCCAGGATGATAAGCCCGGAGGGAGAAAGTGACTTCGCCGGAACCGAAGACTGAGCAGGCGCGGCCGCCGCGACGGGTCGCTCGACCGGGCGTCTCTCGCAGCGCCGCCTTCCACGCCGTCGTCGAAGAGCGGCTGCGCAACCTGGAGAAGCAGCTCGACGAGGTGAAAGGGCGCGTCAACGGCCTCATCTTCCTCATCATCGGCGTCGTCGTCACGCAATTCGTGCTGGGGCTGGTGCGCTGATGGTCGCCACCGCTGAAAGCCGGCCTCTGGAGCGATATCGCCTGCGGCCCTACCAGGTCGAAGCGGCGCGCGCGGTGCTGGACAGCGTCTTCAACCATCGCGGCCTGACGATATCGGTGGAGATGGCCCGGCAGGGCGGCAAGAACGAGCTTTCGGCGCAACTGGAGGCGTTCTTGCTGGTGGCGAACATGCTGCGCGACGTCGAATCCGTAAAGTGCGCGCCGACGTTCGAGCCTCAGTGCCGCATAAGCATGCGACGCCTCTGGGCGCGCCTCGGCGGGTTGGGCCTGGCGGCGATCTCGACGCGGCAGCAGGGGCGGGCGATCAGCGTCGGCAAGGCGCGGCAGCTCTTCTTGAGTGCTGAGCGCGAGAGCAACGTCGTCGGCCACACGGCGCAGGTGCTGCTGGAGGTGGACGAGGCGCAGGACGTGGACGCGGAGAAGTTCGACAAAGAGTTCCGCCCCATGGCGGCCTCGACCGGCGCAACGACGGTCCTCTACGGCACAGCCTGGGACGACCACACGCTGCTGGAGCGGACGAAGCAGGCGAACCTGGAAGCCGAGCGTCGCGACGGCATCCGCCGCCACTTCGAGTACGACTGGCAGCGCGTGGCGCAGCACAACGCGGCCTATGCCCGGTTCGTCGAAGCGGAGCGCCAGCGTCTGGGCGAGAGCCATCCCCTCTTCCTGACGCAATACTGCCTGCGGCCGCTGCACGGCGGCGGGCGCCTCTTCGACCGGCAGCAGCGCGCGCAGCTCCAGGGCACGCACGGCCGGCAATCGACGCCGCAGCCCGGAGAGACGTACGTCGCCGGGCTGGACGTCGCCGGAGCGGCGCTGGACCCGTCGGCGGCGGCCTCCCCGCTTCGCGACGCCACGGTGCTGACCATCGCTCGCGTGTCGCATCCGCCTCGGACCGCGCTGGTGCAGGAGCCGAGCGTCGAGATCGTCGAGCACTACGCCTGGACGGACGAGCCGCACGACACGCTGCTCGCGCGTCTCGTCGACGTGCTGGGGCGCGTGTGGCGCGTCCGGCGGGTCGCCGTGGACGCCACGGGCGTGGGCGAGACGCTGTCGCGGCTGTTGGCGGCGTCGCTCGGGCAGGAGGCCGTGCGGCCGTTCCGCTTCACGGCGGAGAGCAAGTCGCGGCTGGGCTACGCGCTCCTGGCGGCGGTGAACGGCGGCCGGCTGCGCATGTACGCCGGCGACGCCTCGGACGAGTACGCCGAGTTCCTGCGGCAGGCGGAGGCGGCGCGAGTCGCCTATCGCGCCAATCAGACGATGAACTTCTTCGTCGACCCGGCGGACGGCCACGACGACTACTTGATGAGCGCGGCGCTCGCTGTCGAGGCGGCGGCGAACAGCAGGCCGCGGACGGCGCGCGGACGGCTTCGAGAGGCGGCGGAGGGACGCTCGAGATGATAGCGCAACCGGACGAACTGCCTCCAAGCGTCGACGAAGCGCAGTCGGTCATCGATGCGCTGCCGGAGCACGTGCGCTACCGCGACGAGGGCTGCGACCTGTCGCCTTCGTGCCTCAACTGCCGTCTGCCGCTTTGTCGCTACGACCTGCCGGGCGGCACGCGACGCCTGCGCACGCTGCCCCGCGACGAGGAGATAGCGCGGCTGCGGCGCTGCGAACGGCTGCCCATCGACGTGCTCGCGCGGCGCTTCGAGATGTCGCGACGGACGGTGTTTCGCATTCTCAGGCGGTGCGGGCCCCACTAAAGCAAAGGAGCTTTGAAATGACCGGATTCACCCTTCCTCAGCAGCTCGCCCGCATGGACCAGGCGCGGCTGAAAGCGTACGCCGACAACCTGGCGTTCTACCACGGCGACCAGTGGCCCGACGACTACCGTCGGACCCGTCGCGAGCGGCGGCTGGTGTTCAACTACGCGAAGGCGCTCACCGACAAGACGGTGTCCTACATGATGTCGGGGCTCAGCTTCGCGGTCGACCCTGTGGACGAGACGCCGGGCGCGCACGAGACGGCGCGTCGGGCGGAGGCGGCGCTGCGCGACGTGTACGAGGCGAATCAGCTCGCGCAGCTTGATCTGGAGACGGAGCTCGACGCGGCGGTCCTCGGCGACGGCGTGTTCAAGGTGACCTGGGACACGGCGGAGCGGCGCGTGCGCGTGTCGGCGCCGGACGTGCAGGGCATCTTCGTCTGGTGGCTGGGCGACGACACGTCGCGGGTGTGGCGCGTCGCGAGCCGCTACACGCTGCTGCCGGAAGAGGCGGAGATGCTATACGGCGTCACGCCGGCGAAGGCGAAGGCGAACGGGTCGGAGGTCGTCGAGGTCTGGACGGAGCAGGAGTTCGAGCTGTGGGTCGACAACGTCCTCATCGACCAGAAGGCGAACCCGTACGGCTTCATCCCCTTCGTCGTCTACCCGAACCTGCGGGAGCCGAAGCAGTTCTGGGGCGTCTCCGACGTCCCGGCGATCAGCGAGTCGGTGCGGGAGCTGAACCGGGCGCTGTCGCAGCTTTCGATGATCCTGGAGCTTTCGGGCAATCCGGTTGCGGTGCTGGAGAACGTGGGCGAGTCGCAGGACATCGCGGTGCAGCCGGGCGCGGTCTGGGAGCTGCCGGAGCGGGCGCGGGCCTACCTGCTGGACCTGCTGCAGGGCGGCGGCGTGAAGCTGCACGTCGACTACGTCGACCTCATCTACCGCACGATGCACGACCTGGGCGAGTCCCCGCGGACGGCGTTCGGCGAAAACACGCAGGGGCTATCGGGCGTGGCGCTGAACGTGGAGATGGACCCGCTGTTGAAGAAGGTGCAGCGAAAGCGTCTGATCCGGAGCAACGCCTACCGCAAGCGCTGCGAGATGATACTGCGACTGCTGGAGCAGTTCACGGGCGTCTCTTACACGCCGTATCGAGCGCGGGTGATCTGGGGCTCGGTGCTGCCGGAGGACCGCAGCGCGCTGGTCGACGACGAAGTGAAGCTGGTGACGGCGGGCATCCACTCACGGCGTCGCGCGGCGACGGAGGTCGGCGTGGAGGACCCGGAGGAGGAGCTTCGCCTCTGCCGGGAAGAAGCTACTCAACCGACTCCCGCTGCAGGCTCAACGCCGGCAAGCGCCTGACGAATTCGGCGTCCGATAGCCCTGGTCGGCGCTCCGCTATTTCGCGTAGTTGCTCGCGCCTGACCAGTCGATAAGGACGACCGGCTCATCTCCGACGACCCAGCCGTCGTGTCCGGGTGGAAGGGCGGACACCTCGCCCGGGCCGACCTCGAACTCGGAACCATCCGCCATGAGGACGTGCAGGCGTCCGGACACATGGTACTGGAAGTGCGGCGCCTCGCACCATTCGGTCCCGGCGATGGGCTTCACGTTTTTGGACCACCGCCAGCCCGGCTGCAGGGTGAGACGCCCGACGGTCCCGCCCCCTATGTTAACCAGCTCCACCCTTCCGTTCTCGAAGGTCCTCGTCTCGTCGGGTGTTTTCAGATCTTTCCGCTCGTATCGTAGCGCAGTAGTCATTTCGAGTTCCTCTTTCTGTGGCTCACAAACTGGACTCCCTGTCCGGCCACCTTCCCAGCGTAGCGCCGCCGCGCGCAGATGATGTGAGTTTCGTCGCCGCGCCGTGAACGTTGGGTGAAGGTCTGCAGCGGCTTAGAAGCGGGTGGCAACGGAGGGTGCCTAGGCACCCCCTACCGGGCTTGCCGTCATGGCTCGTGAACACCGTGGCGAGGCTTCGTGCGATCACTGTGAGCGCCGGAGCGATGACACCCAGGTAGTAGAAGCCAAGAACCGGCGGGTTCACAACCACGCTCCTAATCAAGACGAACAGCAGTCCAGACACGATGACCGCGATGAGGGTGAACGCGGCCAGTTTCGTCATCACCTACCTCCGAGGGTATGTCAAACCGAATGAGAACCACCGATCACCGATAGACTCTAGGCGAGATCGCTAAAGGGAATGTTGTCGATTTGTAAAAAATGGCTGATTGCCGCTGCCAAGCGAGGACACCTACGTTAGCGCACTGTCAACCAACAGGCCCGCGTATCCTCCGGCTTGAATATCGGCATAGACCGGCTTTTCTGCTCTCTAAAAGGACTAGTATCGGCATTCTTGGGAAAACGAGAACAGCCCCGGCGTCAGAGTGGACGTCGGTAACCGCTTGCGGCCGTCTGCGAAAGTCCAGCCGAAAGGGGAGGGTGGACGGGCCCGCCAACCCGTCGACGTTACTCTCGAGCCGCCGGACGGTAAATTGGCGTTGGCCACGCGCTAGAAGAGGTGGCCTTGACCGCCCCTGTCGCGCGCGCTGATCTTGTCCCAGAATTCCGGGGCTCTGGGATGCTTTGATGCGAGCACAAGGTGGTACAGGCGGGTGCCGCGAGAGCTGTTGATGCCGACCTGATCGCGAATGTGGGGATACCCGATCCTCCGCAGGCTCGACTCGTAGCAGTCGAGAAGTACTCTGGTCCCTTGCCGCGTCCCCGAAACTCGCGCGGAATCGTATCGCTCTTTCCATTGCTTGTCGCCAAAGAAGTCGTCCAGTGCCGCCAGATTGTAATCCGCTGCCCTCTTGATATTGCCCGAATGGAAAGTGATGACCAGATCCATAGCGCGCCCCGCCGTAAGAGACGCTAGGCTGTCGAACCGTATCTCCCAGTTGAAGGGATCCACGAAAGTAAGGGAGAGAGCGTTCGCCGGGATGGCCTCAGCTATGTGAGCCGCAGCGGCATTGCAGTCCTCGTTTAGGACCGTCACACATGCGTCTCTGTACGCACTACAGCGCTCTCTGAGCGCTTCTGCGAATAGAGGTTCGCGATCATTGAAGAAGTATCTTGTGAAGCCGAATCTCGTATTCAGCGCAATGAGTGGGGAACCGTACTCCTCAGTGGCATGTTGCTCTAAACAGCATTTGCCGGGCCCCGCGAACAAGTCGACGTAGACCCGCTCGGGCCACTTCCTCTTCATCGCCGTCGCGAATATATCCACGTAACGTGCGACAAAGAAGTGTTTATCTACAGCTTGCTGCTTAACGATCAATACTGGGAGTCCGTCTGTGCCGGTTACGTATTGAGGTACCATCTTGCGACCACGTTAGAGCTCAGAGTAGCAACACGAGCCCTGGGAGGTGCCGAGGCGGCGGTGCAGAGCAACCGTCTCTTTGCAGAGGTGGATGGGGACACTGCCGTGATGCTGTCGGATAACCTCCATTGCCATCCCGTACATCTCGGTGCGGAGCGGCAGCGGGATGCGACGCCGCCGGTCGCCGGGCGTCCACTCGCCGGCAAAGCGGAACACCGACGGGTCGCGGCCTACCTTCTTCGACCACATCGGCAGCGACGTGAAATAGCGCAGGCTCCCCAGCGTCCACTGGTCGGGCGTCACGACGCGGCAGGCCTCCTCCAGAAAGCGTGAATAAGCGTCCCGCCAGCCTTCAATCGGTATCATGGGGTCGAGACGGAGCGTCAGGTGGTATCCGGCCTCTTTCACGCGCGCCGCCGCCTCGACGCGACGGAGCGGGTCGGGTGGGCCGCGCTCGTACGCCGCCGAGACCGCCGGCGCGTTCACGGAGAACGCCACAATCACCTGTCCCCGCGGGTCGTGCTTCAGCAGGTTACCTATGTTGGCCGACTTCGTGACCAGCAGCAGCTTGTGGCGGTCCTGCGCGGCAAAACGGGGGACGAGGTCGTCGACGAGCGGGATGACGCCGTCGAGGGCGAGAGAGTCCATCAGCTCGCCGGCGTTCAGCCTCAGGCTGCCGGGCTGCGCCAGCCAGGCGTCGACCTCGGCGAGCAGCTTAGCGCGGTTGGTGTACGCGACGGGCTGCACCTGACCGCGAAAGGTCGTCTGCAAGTAGCAGTAGGAGCAGTGATAAGGGCAGCCGATGTAGTAGCTGATAGCGTGAAACGCGCCGCAGACGAGGCCGGGCCGCGTCGTGTCGTTGACGTGGATGAAGGGAGACTTCCTCTCCCGAAGCTGAAGCGTCATCTTCCTCTTGCCATCCGGCACCGCTTAAGAGAACATATATGCTGGGCGCGGCTTCCGTCAAGCAGCGGTTAGCGGGCCTTTTGAGCGGTCAATCATATGAAACGGCCGCAACCAGATTCGCAAAAGGCCGCCTTCAGGAGTTCGTCAGCCGGCCCCAGATCGCTCGAAGATGGCTAGTAGAAGAGCTCCGTGTTACGCTCTGTCGCCACGAGCTTCCCATCGGAGTTGTAGTAGTTCGACTCACCAACGACGATGAGCATCGTGCCCGTTCGCCCGGGTCTCTCTTGCAGATCGGCGATCTTGGTGACCCTTGTCAGTACGTCGCCGGCGCAAATCTCCTCGTCGTAGTACTCGAACGATGTCCCGCCGTTCAAAGCGCGTGTGATTACCAGGCCCGGCAGGGGCGGGAATCCCCTTATGTTGACGGAACTGCCGGGAACATAGACCATCTGCCCCAGAAAGCCGGGTGGCGCCACTATGCCGCGATGCCCCTTATTTCTTGCGTAGTCCTCGTCGTAGAAGATGAGGTCGCTGTGGCCGACGGCGCGGGCAAACCAGCGAATGGTCGTCTTGTCGAGCTCCATCCTGGCGGGCTCACCTTCCTTGCCGATAATGGCCCGCATCTCGTCGGTGATACGCGATTCCCCGGTCACGGCGCTTCATGCCCCCTTCGTCTTCGTATTCTTCCGCCATTATGGGCGCTCAGGGGCTTGGGGGAAAACGGATCTAAATGACGCGCGGGACGCCTACGTTATGGTGCTACTTCATATATTTCGACAGGCGTGGTCTGCAGATACCAGTGGGAGCGGCGACAAGGACAGCCGATGTGGTAGCTGATGGCGTGAAACGCGCCGCAGACGAGGCCGGGCCGCGTCGTGTCGTTGACGTAGATGAAGGAAGACTCCCTCTCCCGAAGCTGAAGTGTCATCTTCCTCTTGCGGCCCCCTGCCGTTTCGGAGAACATGTATGCTGGACGTGCCTTCCGACAACCAGCGGTCAGCGGGCCTTTCGGACGGTCAATTACACAAACGGGCCGCAAACAGATTCACAAAGCGCGGCTTTTTTCAAAACAAATACAATCAGACGTCGGCAAGCGGCGCATAAAGCTGAGCAGCGGCTTTTTGAGAACCGCTGCTCATGGAAGAAGATCGACGTCGTTCTTGTTCTGCAGCCGGTATCTTCTTCTCCTGTCCGCTTTCAGGCGCGGCCGCTGACGGCGCTGTTACCGCCAGATCCGCCCGCTACCCCATGACCCCAGCGTCGCCAGTGACCGCACTACCCAAATCGCCAGGACCGAGGCGATCAGGAAGAGCGTCATAGCGATCACAACCGCCGGCTCGAAGATTCCGCCGGCAAGCTCGTGATTCGTGAACACGTCGATGAATGGCTTGATCAGCAGGCTACTCAGGTGGTAGTCGAACCTGACGACCCAGTTAGTGTTGCTCGCGGACGCCAGCTTCAAGAACAGCCTCAAGCCCAGCACCCCTTCGGCCAGAACCAGCGCACTCCCGACTAGCAGCGTAAACCAGTTCGCCAGGTACCGCCCCAACCCTATTGGGCGGGGCTCCATCATTGTTTCCGCGCCAGCCGTTCGCTCTGCTTCGCGGACGGCGTGGCCGTTCCCTCGCGGCGGCGCGCTAACGGGGCTGTCTTGCCTCACATCGCTCTTGTAGCTACCCGGACCTTCTCCGATAGGCCTCTCCATAGTCTGCACAGGCCTCTTCTCTTCAATTGTTGTTCCTGTTGTTCCTCTTCTTCTGAACATCTCTTCTGTCTCCTCTCCCACCACCATTTACCAACTTTACACGTTCTATATGAATATTCCATGAGAAATGCCCTCGGCGGTGTGCGGGATTTGTGATGACGCGCACGACGGCGCGGCATTCGATTGGCCCGCGGCGGGACGAGAAGCGAGCGGGGTGGATCAGGAAGGCCCGGCGACGCGATTGGCGAGGATGCGCCTCGCGGCGTCGAAGAGCGCGACGATGCCGGCGGCGGCGAGAAGCGCGAACGCGGGCAGCATCGGGTAATGGAAGCGCGGGTCGGTGAAGAAAGGCATTTCTCCCAGCGTGAACACGGCGACGACGAGGAGCGGCAGGAGCAAGCTTCGCCAGCGGCGTCGCCACAAGAGCAGACCGATGCCGGACAGAGCGATCGCGGCGAAGTAGTAGACGTTCGCAACGTCGGCGATGCGGTCGGCGTGAGGGATAGTCTCGCCGGCCTGGTGATTGGGGATGCCGCGCAACGCCTCTTCGTCGTCCTGGTACAGGCCGCGAATCTTCGACCCCGTTAGCTGCACCTCTCGGACGGGATGCGTGAACATGAACTTGAGCCCTTCCTTTAGAAGCGCGTTGTCGACGGCCACCTCCTGGTCTTCGAGCGACAGATTCGCGTAGCGGGTCCGCGCCCATTCGCCGGCGCCGAACACCATGTGGCCGGTCGCGCCGTCGAAGTTGCCGACGTACAGGTTGCCGCCAACGTTGGTGCTGATGAAGACGAAGTGGCCCATCACGAGGTAGTTGCGCACCGTCCAGGGCGTGAGGACAGCCACAGCGGCAACAGCGGCGACGGCTGTCCAGCGCAGCGCGCGTTGCCAGCCGCCGGCCTCGAGCCACCAGAAGACAGCCGCGAGAGGCAAGAGATAGAGGCCCTGTCCTCGCACGAGCGCCGCCGCGCCGATCGTTACGCCCAGCAGGAGGAGGAGCCAGACGGCACGCTTCTCGGCCGGTCGAGCCGCCAGCGCGGCCAGCAGCAGCGCTATCACGACCAGGAAAGTGAATGTCACTTCGGAGAGCACCATCGACGAGAAGAAGATGTGGCCAGGAAACAGCGCCAGCACGAGCCCCGCGACTAGGCCCGTCCGAGCGCCCGCGACGAGCCGTCCGAGATAGTAGAGCGCCACACAGGTCAGCGACCCCAGGGCGATGTTGGCGCCCCAGGCCACAGAAACGTGCGGATGCACCACCTTGAACAGGCCGGCGAGGAAGAACGTATAGCCGGGCGGCCAGGAGGCGGTGGCGCCTCCCGTCAACGGCTGCAGATAGCCGGTCTTAAACAGGTTGGCGGCAGAGTAGTAGTAGAAGACTGTGTCGTTGAAGATACGGCCGTCCATTGGGTTCGAGGGCGCATAGGCGACCCAGACGCTGCGGGCGGCCAGGGCGACGACGAGGATGAGAGAGGGCGCGGCAAGGTGCGCGGGAATACGACGCCACCGCGCCGACGACGCGGCCGACGGCAGATCATCGACGGCCGGCGAGTCCTCTTCGATAGACATGGTTCGACAATGATAGCGCATCGAAGCCTTCCCTTCGACTGTGACACGAGAGCGTTGACGTCCTAGAACATATCTTCTAATCTCTGGGCCGTCGAAACGAAGTGAGCCGGAGGTGCCTGATGGCTGAGGACGAGATCGCGGACCTGAGGGAGCAGCTTGCAGAGGCGCACGCCGAGAGCGAGAGGCTGCAGATAGCCGCCGCCGACAGCGAAGCACGCGCCGTTCATCTGGAGGAGTTGAACCAGCGTCTGCGCGGGCAAATCGAGGTCGCGGAGGGCGAGCTGGCGACGGCGCGGCAGCGACTCGACGAGTCGGGGGCACAGGTGGCCGCCTTCCAGGAAGAGATTACGACGAAGCAAGAGGAAAACGAATCGCTTCACGCCCGCCTCCAGGCAGCCGCCGGAAAGTACCGCGAGGCGCTCCTGGCGGCTGCCCCCGAACTGCCGGAGGAGTTGGTGACGGGCGGATCGATAGAAGAGGTGGAGGAAGCGGTGGAACGGGCGCGGGCGACGGTCCGGCAGGTGCGGGAGAGACTGGAGTCGCGGGCGCAAGTCGGGCGGGTGCCGACGGGTTCGCCGCCGCGCGGGGCGCCGGACTACTCGGCGCTGAGCCCGATCGAGAAGATACGTCTCGGCCTGAGCCAGAAACGCTCGTAGAAAGCGTCGCCCGGTCGGTCGAGCAAGGGTTTTCATCGGAGAGGAATGGTCCAATTCAGTAGAGGAGGAGAAGGAGAGTGGCGCTTACACTGGTCGAAGCATCAAAACTGTCGAACGACGTCCTGCTAACGGGCGTCGTAGAGACGATCGTCAAGGACAGCCCAATCCTGCAGTCGCTGCCGTTCATTGAGATCGTCGGAAACGGGCTCACGTACAATCGCGAGAACGCGGCGGCGACGGCGGCATTCTACAACATCGGCGACACGTGGGTTGAGAGCACGCCAACGTTTACGCAGGTAACAGCCGTGCTCAAGATCGTCGGCGGCGACGCGGACATCGACAACTTCCTGCTGGCGACGCGGAGCAACATTCAAGACCTCGAGGCCGCGGTCGTCCATCTCAAGGCAAAAGCGGTGCAGCAGAAGTTCGAGGACACTTTCATCAACGGCGACTCAAGCGTCGATACGAACTCGTTCGACGGGATCGACAAGGTGTGCGACGCAGCGCAGATCTCGACGATGGGCACGAACGGCGCGACGCTCACGCTGGCGAAGCTGGACGAGATGATCGACCTCGTCAAGGGCGGCAAGCCGGACCTCCTGCTCATGAGCAAGCGGACGCGGCGGACGCTGAACAATCTGGCGCGGACGTCAGGGTGTTTCTTGGAGGCCGACCAGAACGCGTTCGGGCAGATGATCCAGTACTACGACGGCATCCCCGTCGGTCTGTCCGACTACATCTCTGACGCGAAGACGGTGGGCACGAGCAGCGACTGCTCGACGATCTACGCGGTGCGGCTGGGCGAAGGCGCGGTCGCGGGCTGACGTCGCCGGGCGGGCTGCAGGTGGAGCGCGTTGGCAACCTGGAGACAAAGGACGCGACGCGGACGCGGGTGAAGTGGTACGTGTCGCTGGCGCTGTTCAACACGTTGAAGCTATCGAAGCTAATCGGCGTGCGACAGTAGCCAGCCGGCCGAGGTCTTCCTGGCGGGAAAGCAGAGGGGGTTCCCCCTCTGCTTTCTCAATTTGGCACCTGCAGCAGATCGCTTCACCGTCGTCGGAAGCCAAGGAAGGCCGAACTGGCGAAGGGTGACATCCTCTTGTTGACTTGGCAGCACATATATTCTATCCTGCCATCGCTTTCGGAGGAGAGCGCTTCGAGAGAGCGGGAGGAATCATGGCCGACGTTCGCATCGACACGCGGGGAGTGCCCAAAGCCCCAGTATACGAGGAGGCGCCGACGGTACTGCACCGCTCGGCGCTGACCGCCGCCGACAGCAGCGATCCGGCGTCGGCGGGCGTTGGCGTGAATTGCGCGGGCTACCGCCGCGTCCGCTTCGATATCGACACGGCGGGCAGCAGCGGCCTGACAGCGCTGAAGGTGCAGATCTTGAACTGGAACAGCGGCGCCGGCAAATACTTCCGCGGGGCCGACCACGGTTTTAGCCTGTTGGACCTTGCGGGAAACCCGCTGCCCGCCCTCGAGGCCGAGGTGCGCGGCGCGACCGTGTTCCTGAAGGTCGTGTCGGCGACCGCGACGACTCTGCTACTGAACATATACGCAACACCGAGCTAAGAAGCGGCGTCGAAAAGGAGACAGCGGTGGAGATCAAGGTCAGCAGCAAAGACATTCGCTTGGACCAGCTAACGGAGGAGATCCGCGCCATTCCGGGGATGGCGGGCCTCGCGGGGCTCAGCGCCTGCGGCCCGTCGCCGGAGGGCGAAACGACGCTCACCATTCACTGCGATGAGAAGGCGCTGACGCTGGACGTCGAGCGGGCTGTGAGCGAGACGGTAGCACGCCATTCGCCGGACCCGCAGTGGGGCGTCACCAAGGAGGAGACCGACCTTTCGGCGCTCCTGGCGCGCAAGCAGGGGAGCTGGAGCCTATCGGACGTGGAAGCGGCGGTCCGCGCGCTGGCGGCGGTCATTACCGGGAAGCCGGCGGACCCGACTGCGGCGATTACGTGCGTTCAAGGGAGTGAGACGCAATGAACCTTTCGGCGATGAGAAGCATCTTGCGGTCCGACCTGCACGACGAGGACTCCGGCAGCTATCGCTGGTCGGACGACGAGCTGAACCGGCACATTGACCGCGCGGTCCGCGACGCGAGCCTGGCGTCGCCGCTGGACGCCAAGGCGGCGCTTACGACAACGGCAGGGAGTCGCGATCTATCGCTGGACTCGCTGGCAGGCCTGCTGACCGTGGAGGCGGTCGAGTACCCGACGGACCTGTATCCGCCGGCTTACGTTCCTTTCAACATCTGGGGCGACACGCTGACGCTGCTCGTCGACTCGGCACCCGCGTCAGCGATGAGCGTCAATGTGTACTATGGCAAGCTTCACACACTGGACGAGAACGGCTCGACGTTGCCTGCGTCGCTAGAAGACGTGGTGGCGACGGGCGCGGAGGGCTACGCCGCGCTGGAGTGGGCCAGCTTCGCGACAAACCGCGTGAACGCCGGCGGCAAGGACACCTGGCGCGACTATCTGGTCTGGGGCGAGCAGCGCCTGGCTTCATTCACTGCAGCGCTTGCCCGCCAGGGGCATCGCAACGGCGTGCGCGTCCGGCGGCTCTATACGACGCCCGCGGAGCCCGCCGTGAATCAGGCCGACAACCTTCAGTACTAGTCCAACCAATGATGCGAACCCTCGATAGCGTCCTGCTGGCTGCTCAGAAGAGCCCCAGCGCCGTTCCCTACGTGCAGGTGCAGGTGCGCGGGCAGGTCGGCGGCGTGGCGCGGCTGAACTGGGAGCGGCTGTACAGCGGCGCGGAGGCCGACTACTTCCATGCGGTCACCATGCCCGGCGACGGCAGCCTGATCCGGGCGCGGGTGGACCCTTCGACGGCGCAGGTGCTGATCCAGCGCGTCGCCTCGCCCGGGCCGGGCTCGAACTTCGCGGCGTGGTCGGCGCTAGCGGCCGTGTCGGCCAACGCGGCGATTGCGCTGGCAAGCAGCGGCGCGAACGTGTTGCTCTTCTACGTCGACGCGGACGGCGTGACGGTGAAGGCAAGGGCCAGCAGCGACTACGGGCAGTCGTTTGGCAGCGCGACAACGGTGGCGACGGCGTCGGGCGCAGTGAGCGCTCTGGCCGCGGACCTGAAGAGCGACGGCACGGCCGTCGTCATCTACTCCGTCGGCGGCGCCGTCTTCCGCGTAAAGCGTAGCGGCGGCTCGTGGGGCACGGTGACGGCTTGGAGCAACAGTATCGCCGGCGTGACGGGCCTGGCCTGCTATTACGATTTCGACTTCGACATTGTGGTGACAGGGACGGACGCGAGCGGCGCTGCCAAGGTCTGGACGGCGGTCTACGGCGATGGCTTCGGTCAGCCGTCAGACACGTGGTCGCCGCTGACGGAGATTGCGCGGGCCGATGCCGGCTCGAACATGACGTTCCGCGCTCCGTCGCTGCATCGTGCCGACCTGCTGCGGCTGTTCTTCGTCGAGAAGTACACGGGCACCCAGGCCTATGCCCGGCCGATGTGGAGCCATGTCTCCCTGTTCGGCGATTTCAATTCGAATGTCTGGCGCGAACCGGTCCCCTTCGACACGGCCGCGGAGTACGGCATGGCGATAACGTACGGCGGCGGCTACGTCTGGCTATCGTCGCCGGCGGGCGTCTGGCGGGCGCCGCTTGGCGGAACGATGCTCGACGTTAGCGAAGACGTGCTGGAGGTGCGAGAAGAGTTAGCTCCGTTCGACGCGCGCGTCCGCATTGTGCTGCGAAACGACGACGGCCGCTACTCCGACCTGACGTCGGGCGGGAAGTCCCTTATCGGGCTGTCGGCACAGGTCGACGTGAACCCCGGCTTCATGACGAGCCAGGGGATTCGCGTATCTATTGGGCCGCGCTATTGGCTGGAGGGTTGGGAATACGATTGTCGTGACGGCGCCTCGACCTTCACGCTGCTGGCCCGGGACGGCTGGTGGCTCCTGCGTCACTGGCGCGCCCGCCGTCAGTACGCCTGGAACGCCGGCGACGCTAACGTCTTCCAGTTGCTAAGCTTTGTCTTCGCCCGTGCGGGATTGGAGACGGGCTGCCTGAGCTCAAGCCAGACGCTGACAACCCTGAAGCCGTCGTTCGCCATCCATCCCAGCGAAGACGGGCTGACCAGCGTGCGCCGCCTGCTTCGCATGGTGCCGGACGTCGTGTGCATGACCGGCGAGACGGCGGTGATCCTCAACCCCCTGGCCGGCGACGCCGCGACTTACGCCTACGGAACGGATCACGCGATCCTGAGCGGCCGCTACGGCGTGCCGGACCGCGAGGTGAACCGGGTGCAGGTCTTCGGCCGCGGCGTGGTGATCGACGCGTTCGACTGGCCGAGCGTCGATGCGATTTACGACCGGCTGCTGCAGGTACAGGACCTAAACCTGACGGCGGCGGCGGACGCTCAGAGCCGCGCGGACGCTCTGCTGCGGCAGGCGGCGATGGCGTCGCGGGCGGAAGAGATCGTGACGCCACCCAACTGCGGACAGGAGCTCTACGACGTGGTGACGGTAACAGACGGTCGCGCTGGGCTCGCCGCGGCGCCGCGTCGGGTGACGGGGCTCAGCCTTCATTTCAGTCGCAACGCAGTCGAGCCAATGTATGAGATGCGGCTGCGCCTGGGCGCGGTATAGGAGGCCTTTTTCGATGGTGGTGCGCAAGGCAGAGGTCAAGTCGTTCGACGCCGGGAGCTATACGGCGACGATCCGCCTGGCGGAGAGCCTTTCGGTGTGGCTGGCGGGCGTGCCGGTGGCGCGGAACATCGCGTCGACGGAGATGCAGGCGGGCCGGAGCTGCGCGGTGATCTTCTTCGACGACGGCAATCCTAAGGACGCCGTGGTCGTGGCGGTCTACAGCTAGGGGAGAGAGAGGAATGATCGAACCGATTCTGGCAATCACAGCACTGGCGTTTCTTTCGGAGAGCCTGACGGAGTACCTTTTCGCGGCGCCGCTTTCGGCCGCGCGTCTACCGGCGGACGTCATCCGCTATATCGCGGTGGCGGTCGGCGTGCTGCTGGCCTGGACGTACAACGTCGACATGACGCGCGAGCTGCTAGGGCTGACGCCTCGGCCGGCGGCGCTCGGAGTGGTCCTGAGCGGCGTGGTGATGGGCCGCGGCGCAAGCTATGTGCACGATTTCTATCAGAGCTATCTGCGCCCAAGCGACGACAAGGGGACGACCAGTGGCGCGTGATTCGAAGCGTTCGCCTAAGCCGTCGCGGGCGCGCCCTCCTTCCGGCGGCGCAATCCCGTCGCTCCGAAAGCAGGACATCCCCAAGAACGAGTCGCTGCGCGGGCTGGTGGTGCGGGGAGGCGTGGGCGCGGTGCCGGCGGTGTGGGAGGATTGAGGCGGGCAACGAGCGTACATAACGACGTTCCCTCAACTCCATCGCTCCTTGTCTTATGATCCGCCCTCGAATCTAAGCCGTCGTCTCCCCTTGCCGAGCTATCCTCGCTGCGCTATACTGCCGACAATCGATAAATCTAAATGATTAAGTAGGTGATCACTATGAAGCTATCCTGCCTCCAGGAGAACCTTGCGCGCGGCCTCGGCATTGTCGGGCGGGCCGTGGCGACACGCAGCACGCTGCCCATCACCGGCCACGTCCTCATCGCCAGCGACGGCGGCCGCCTCAAGCTCTCGGCGACGAATCTGGAGATCGCGCTCACCTGCTGGATCGGCGCGCAGATCGAAGAAGAGGGCGCCATAACGATCCCGGCGCGGCTGCTTACCGACTTCGTGAACTCGCTGCCGCCGGAACGCATTGACATGACGCTGCCGGCGCGATCCCGCCAGTTGCGTCTCGTCTGCGCGCGAAACGAGGCGACCATCGGCGGCATGGACGCGGACGACTTCCCGCCGATCCCGCGCGTCGAGGGCGGCGAAGGGCTTGCGCTCGACGCCAAAGCGCTGCGCACGGCGATAACGCAGGTCGTCTTCGCTGCGGCGACTGATGATTCGCGCCCCGTGTTGACCGGCATCCACACGCTGATGGAGGCCTCGGAGCTGACGCTTGCCGCCGCCGACGGCTTCCGCCTCTCGGTGCACCGCCTGCCGCTGGCCGAGCCCGTCGCGGAGCGGACGGAGGTCATCGTACCGGCGCGCGCCCTCGCCGAGGTGAACCGTCTGCTCGCCGATGAGGAGGAGCCGGTGAAGATGACGCTGAACGCGAACCGAACGCAGGCGCTCTTCCGCCTCAAGAACGTCGAGATGGTGGCGCAGCTCATCCAGGGGACCTTCCCCAACTACAGCCAGCTCATACCTGCCAGCCACACCACGCGGGCGACCGTCGGCGTGGCCGATTTCCTGCGCGAGACGCGCATCGCCTCCATCTTCGCGCGCGACGGCAGCGGCATCGTGCGGCTGGTGATGACGCCCGGCGAGGAGCTGACGCCCGGCAAAATGGCGATCTCCGCGCGCGCCGAAGAGATCGGCGACAACCTGGGGGAGATCGACGCGGTGGTCGAGGGCGAGGAAGCGAAGGTCGCCTTCAACGGCAAGTATCTCCAGGACGTGCTCGCGGTGCTGGAGGAGGGCCAGGTGGCGCTGGAGACGACGAACCCCTCGAGTCCGGGCGTCCTGCGGCCGGTGGGCACGGAGAACTACGTCCACGTGGTCATGCCGATGTTTGTTCAATGGTAGCTAAATTCTGAGGGATTGCTCCTGCTAGCCTGGCGCCGTCCCGGTCGACCACGACCCTGATCTGAAGGGCCTGAAGCGCCAGTCGCTTGTCGTCGAAGCCGAACTCGTCCAGCCGCTCGGCAACCTGGGCGCAGAAAGCACGCACCTGCTCGCTCAGCCCGTCCAAGCTCGCGATCTGCTGGCGCTGGTGCTGCAGTTCAGTCATCTCGCTCTCCAGCGCTTGGCGGGCCTTCTTGACCTGCCCGGCTTCGCGCACAACATACTCCTCCGTCACTTGCCCGAGGCCAAAGAGCCGGATGAGCCGGCGCTCCTGGTCGGCCAGTCGGCGGATGGACGCCCGTATCCTGGCCAGTTCCTCCTCGACAAACGACGACCCGTCCTGCTGGCGCTTGATCTCCGTGACGATGTTCTCTGGTTCTTGGAGAATCTCCCGGACTGTCTTCCAGACAGCCTCCTCCAGCCTGTCGGCGTTGACATAGGGGGCGTCGCAGGTCCTGGGCCTGGTGGCGCTGGGCCAGGTCGAGCGACACCGGTAGTAGCGGTACGTGTGGTTCAGGCAGGTGCCCACGGCGGGCGCACCGCAGGCGCACTCCAGGTGGCCGGTGAGGAGGTACTTGCGCGATGCCAGGTTAGGATTCCGCCTCGGTCGGCTCAGCATTGTCTGCGCAGCCTCAAACGCGTCTTCCGTGACGATAGCCGGCGTGGCGCCAGGGATTTCGATCCAGTCCTCAGGGCTTCGCTCCTCCAACCGGCGGCGCTTCCCTCCCAGCGAAACTCGTCGGGTCTTACCGAAGATCGTGGTTCCCTTGTATGAGGAATTTGTGAGCATCCGCTTCACCGTCAGCGGGTGCCAGAGGCCACCAGCGAAAGCGGGGATACCGTCGTCGTTCAGGCGAACGGCAATGGAGTAGCACGATTCGCCGCGGAGGCAGGCCTCGAAGATGCGTCGGACTACCTGCGCCTCTGGCTCGTAGATAACCCGCTTCTTCGTCTCACGCACGTAGCGGTATCCGTAGATGCCCCTGCCGGTGGCCTGGACCAAGAACCCCATGCGGGCGCGACTTCGTTTTCCCCGCAGCGTCCTCTCTTTGATGCGCTCCCGCTCGATCTGGGCGGCGTAGCCCTTGACGTAGCGGATGAGCGCCCCCTCGGGCGAGTTGTCCAGAGGCTCCAGCACGAAGAACAGCTCAACCTCATGCTTGGCGCACTCCTCAGCGACGATGCCGACGTGGATGGGGTCGCGCGCCAGGCGGTCCACGGCGTAGCAGACGAAAGCCTGGACAGCGCGAGACCTAATGAGCTCACGGGCCCTATCGAGCCTGGGCCGCTCTAAGTCGGCTCCGCTCCAGTCTTCCAGCAGGACGTTCTCCTGTGGGACTGCGTAGCCGCGCTCAGCCGCCAGTCTTAGGCAAGCATCCCTCTGGGAGTCCAGGCTCGTGCCATTCTCCGCCTGGCCGGCCGTTGACACCCTGCAATAGATAGCCGCGAACATGGGCGCCTCCCCTACTCCGCTTGCTCGTTCTCAGCCGATGATCATCCGGCAATCGCCCCACCTGAGTCCAGGCCAATACCGTCCAAGAACGTCGTGACCTGGACGTACGCGTCGGCCGCTATACGTTCCCGCTCCTGGGCACTCGCGCTGACAAAGTCCGCCACCCACAGAGGGCCGGCAGAGCGGATCGTCCTAAACCTCTCAGCGATACTCTCCATCGCCTCTCGCACAAGGACCTGGGCCAGGTGGGGAGCCACTTCAGCCGCGGCGTCACGAGGGCCACCGCGACAGTTGGCCACCACAGCATAGATGTCGTAGGCGTCCTTCTCGGCGTATCGTTGTCCGATGGCTATGCCCTTGGTAGTAAGGCAGCCCACAACATCGGCCACGTGAACTTCGACAACCGCGTCAGCTCCGTCAGGAAGGACGCCGACCAGCCGGAACGGGAAGTTGTGCTCGAAAACCACGTCCGCTCCGCGTGCCTTCCGGGCAAGCAGATCGTCCTGGACAACCTGATGGCGGCGACTTCTGCCGGTTCCGCCGTACTCCGGCGCCAAGAAGTCGACCTCGACGATCGCCTTGCCCGTGGCCCCGGGCATCTTGATCTCACGCTCGAAGGCGAACTCGACGGGCTTCCCCAAACGATTCCGACGAGGCCTGTAGCCTCGCCTCGTAATGAGCTCCACGATGGTCGCGTACTCACGCCTACTGATGGCAGCCGGATTGAGGGCGACATCGATATCGATGGAGCCGACGTGCTGAAATGGGTTGTCGGGCTGCTGATACTGTTTGAGAATGAAATAGGGTGCCCAGCCTCCGATAAGCACCATCGCCTCGCGATAGGCTCCGAGGATTGTCCACAGCTCCAGCAGGATGGATAGAGACGCCTCACCTATGCCGCCGCCGAAGTCGTCTACCGTCCTGAGCATCGTCGCCTACCGCTGGAACTTCAGGCGCTGCTCACGAAGGAACTCGGCCTGCTCCCTGCCTCGCGCGGGATACTGGTAGAGATCCAGGTAGAGCTGCACGTCGCCCACCACGACCGCGCCGTTCACCCCGTGCGCCGCATAGAAAACCCCCGCGTCGTACGGCTCCATCAGGCTGAGGTTTCCGCCGAACTCCACTTCTCTCAAGTCAAGCGCCCCCATCCACGTCTCGGCCGATTCCTCCGTGTATACGTAGACATCGGTGAAGCGAACGAACGGTGCCACCAGCGACGCCCCGGCATGGAGAGTGAAGGCGTATCGGCCCTCCATTCGGCTGGCCGCCTCCGAGATGCGCTGCATGAGCTGTTGGGGCGTGCGGGCCGAAGCATGATAGGTATGGATCGGGTTTACGGAGTACTGGTAAGCGTCCCGCCAGGTATCCAGCAGACCGGACGGATCGCGAAGGGCAAGCAATCGATCACTTCTCTCGAGGAACATCTCGGCGAGCAAACGTTGAACCACTCGGTGGGCCAGACCGAGGCTGACGTCGGCTTCCTCGGCCAGGTCTCGAAGCGTCCAGCGGCGCTCGGCGTTGTGCAGGAGAACGCGGTGGATGCGCGAGGAGACAGGCGCGAAGAGTGACCTCTGCTGCCTGCGCGCTGCGGGCCGTTTGGCCGCCTCTGCACGCTCGATGTAGACACCGTCGAATTCCAGGAGGCAGTCCCCGGCGAGGTCGAGGAACCCCACCCTGCTCTGCCGCAGGATCTCGCGTCCCCGGGGACTGACATAAGGGGCCGCAACAACGGGATAGCCATTGGGTTGCCGCGCGCCGGCCAGGTGTAACTGGCTGATGGCCTTGTGCAGGAAAGCAGGCTCGCCGGAGGACACAATCTCTATCAGGAGGGTCTTTCGTTTGTCCTCATAGCGGATGTCCACCACGAGGTCCGGTTGCGGAGAGCCGCGCCCCATTTCCTTCCTGCCGCGCATAACCTTGAATCCAGGAGCCAGTTGCCGGAGACGGACCAACACCTCCTGTTTGATCTGCGCGGTCTTGGGGGCGCTGGGCGCTGCGTTCACTATAAGGGGCTTGTTCACCATACGGCAAAACTATATCATTAGGTAGAACGGCCGTCAATGGGCACGACGATAGCGTTTCGTACACCATAAGACCCGGCATCCCCTCAGTCAACGTTCTGCGCCCTTCGGAGTGATCGTTCCAACAGGGCTTCTAGTCGTGGCTTCTCCTTCGTTCGCTGACTCAGACTTAGAGAGATCGTTGTCCCCCCACTGCAAGAGCCGGCTCCACAGGCATCTCCAAGCATGGAGTGCACCGGGTGGAGGCTCTCGGGATTCAAACTGAGCGACTAGATGAAAAGGCGCTCTCTTCACGTCAGTCCACCGGGGTCTTCGCCGAACGCCGCCAGCGGCGCACCGGCGAAGACCGGCTCAGCGAGCGCCTGGGGATCGGTAGTATCCGGCCCCGCGAAGTGGTCGAGAACTACGCAGAGAAGTTCCACCACGAGGGCAACGGGAACCGTTATTCCGACAACCAGGCCTCGCATGGCTCCTTCCTTCCGCCGCCGGCCGGCCGCTGCATCGCGGGTGGTTTGTCAGGCGGTCTTGGGAGCCAGTATGAGGCCTGCCAGTCCAACGGAAGTCCAAGAGTCCAGTCCAATCAGTCCAAGTTGGGCCCCGTTGCTCCAATCTCGCGGAAGTCGAACATCGAGCGGAGAATAGGCGTCGTGGCGGCTCGACACACCGAGCTCGAGGAGCGCCGGCGGCAGCGAGTCGCCAGCGTGGACATGGTCGTGCAAGTGGCGAATTTTCTCCCGGTCCTGTGGAAGGAGGGCGACTGACCTGTCCCCCATGAACGCTACCACAGTCTAGCTCAGTGTGGCCACGACCCGCAGCCGCAGCTTGTCCTAAGACGCCATTCAAACTCCCCTTGGGAGGTCTCCAACTGGGGTCGCGGAGGGGCTGGGCTGTTCTCGCGGCGATCTCAGATTCGGATTGGGGGCCGAATCGGGATTTCGAAATCGGACGGTTTGGTGCCCCCGTTCAACCTCAAACCGTGGAACCCGCAACCTCCAGCAGGCAAACGTGTGAATTGAGATCCGGTGGGCCCGGATGGCAAGCAGATCTCCTGCCTTCCAAGCAGGACGTCGCGGGTTCGAATCCCGTCCCCCGCTCCACGTTCTCCCACGGCACGTTAGATAGGAAGCCGGGCGTTGAGCCCGGCCTTTATCACGCTCCGAGGGTCTGCGCTTCTCTGTCGGCATTCGGCGGTCCTGGTTTGCCACCTGCCGCTCTCGCAGATACGGATGGAATACTGGCACCCCACAGGCAGCGGCAGGTTCGAGTCCTGCCGGGGGTACCAACACTTCGTCTTCAAAATGCTTCCCTTCTTTGCATCGCGCGGACGCCTGAATTCGATTCTGCTTATGCCTCCAAGTCCACGCGGTTTGTCGAGGCCGAGGCGAATCATACGACTCCCGGGATCAGACGTTCACTCTCTTCGAAGCGCCTCTATGGGGTCCAGCCTTGCGGCACGCCAGGCAGGGTAGACGCCGAACACCAGTCCCGTGGCAGCGGACATCGCCAGACCGGCGATGATCCAGCGAGGCGTGATGACGTAGACGCCCCCGCTCACGCTGACATTGAGTGTCCTGATGAGCAGGTTGATGTGCCAATTGAAGTCGTGTTGCAGGATCTGCGTGATGCCTGTGCCCACGGCTACTCCCAACAGACCCCCGAACAACGTTACGACGAGCGCTTCGATCATGAACTGCATGAGGATGTCACGGCGCTTTGCCCCGACCGCCTTGCGGATGCCAATTTCCCGCGTCCGCTCGCTAACCGACACGAGCATGATATTCATGATGCCGATGCCACCGACGATCAGCGAGATAAGTGCGATCGACACGAGCAGCACGCTCAGGGTACGGTCGACCTCGGTGGCGGTGGAAAGGAGGTCGCTCTGGGACTGGATCGTGAAGTCGTTGTCGGTCCCCTCTGACAGGTTGTGACGTTTGCGAAGGATGTCCGTTATCGCCAGCTTTATTTGCGGGATCTTGGAACGGTCAGTCACCTTGATGTTTATCTGACTGACAGTCGTGCCGTGCGGGTTGAGCGACAGAGGTACGCGTCTCTGGAAGGATGGTAGAGGCGTTATGATGACGTTGTCCTGGTCAACTGATGAGGTCGCGCCTTTCTCCTCCATCACCCCGACGACGGTGAAGTTGAAACCGAACCCGTAGTTTCCGGGACCAATATGTATGCGGACGACCTCACCGATAGGGTCCTTGTCCCCGAAAAGCTGGTCCCTGACCTTCACGCCCAGGACACAGACCAGCGCCTCCTTATTGATGTCGTCTTCTGTGATGAAGCGGCCTTCTGCTACATAGAAATCACGCACGTACTGGTAGCTCGGCTCAGTACCAAGCATCGTCGTATCAATATTCTGACCCCGATATATGACAGTGGCGCCGTAGGGCTCGCCGGGCTCGGGCGCGCTGCTCTGAGCCGCGACTCCATCTATGCCCTCGATCTGAGCAGCGTCGATCGCCCGAGCGTCCTCGAGAAAGAGCGCAGGGCCTTGCCCAAGCAACAACAACCCCGTCGTTGTCTTGCCGCTGGCCGGCTGAATGAACATGAGGTTGCTGCCGAGGCCCTTGATGCGGTTGGCTACGCCCTGCTGCGCCCCCTGGCCCGCGGCGGTAAGCACGATTACGGCGCTGATGCCGATGATGATGCCGAGCATCGTCAGCAGCGTGCGCATGATGTTGCTGCGCAGGGCGATGAGCGCCGTTATGATGACTTCGGTGGGGCTCATCCGCCAGTCGCTCCTCGGGAGGTCGCCTGCCCGGCGCGGTGACTCGCGTTCTGTCCCGGCTGCGACGGTACGCTCTGACGATAGACGGGAACGTTCGGCTCGTCGCTGACGATCTCGCCATCAAGTATTGAGACGATGCGCCGCGTGTAGGCGGCAACGTCGTGCTCATGGGTGACGAAAGCGATCGTTACGCCGCGCTCTTCGTTCAGCGTGCGGAAGATCTCCATCACGTCGTGACTAGTCCTGGTGTCCAGCGCGCCCGTCGGCTCGTCGGCGAGTATCACTGCCGGATTGCCGACGAGCGCCCGTGCGATGGCGACGCGCTGCTGCTGACCACCGGAGAGCTGAGTCGGCCGGTGACGGACTCGGCCTTCCAGACCGACGAGCCTGAGCGCGGCCCGCGCAACCTGCTTCCGGTTCGTGACGCCCCGGTAGGAGAGCGGCATCGCCACCTGACTGAGAGCATCGAGGCGCGGCAGGAGGTTGAAAGATTGAAACACGAACCCGAGACGCCGGTTGCGGACGGTTGCGAGCTGCGAATCGCTGAGCCTGCCGATGTCCACGCCGTCGAGCTCGTAGGTGCCGTCAGTGGGGCGGTCGAGGCATCCGATGATGTTCATGAGCGTCGACTTGCCGGAGCCGGAGGGCCCCATGATCGCCAGGAACTCGCCCTCCTCTATATCCAGGTCGACATCGCGGAGGGCGTGGACGCTCTCGGAGCCGAGCTTATACACCTTGGAGATGCCCCTGAGCCGGATCATCGCTACCTCAAGCCGCTCGGGATGGTGGGTTGAGCCGGCGTGCCCGCCTTCGCCGCCGTCAGCGTGACGACTTCGACCACGTCCCCTTCATTCAGGCCGGAGAGCACTTCGACGTTGTTGGCGTCGCTCACGCCGGTGGTGATCACCTGCTCCTCGACGTTGCCGTTCGCCCGCTTGACCGAGACGATCTGATCGGCGCCGCGCCGCCTGATAGCCCGTGGGGGAACGACGAGGACGTTCGGCTTCGAATCGGTGGTGATAACGCCGTTCCCGTTCATGCCGGCTGCAGGTGAGGGAGAATCGGCTGGAATGGTCAGATCGGCATCGACCTCGTAGGTTACGACCCCGCTCGTCGTGATGGGAGCGGAACTCATCGACGTGATGGTGAAAGCAAACGGCCTCCCGGGAAGAGCGTCGAATGTGACCATGCCGGTCTGGCCGAGTTTGATGTTTGTGTAGTCGGTCTCCTGCACGTCCATCTTGAAGCGAAGCAGATTCGGCGTGAGCAAGACGATAGGCGCGCCGGTCGAAGCGCCGGCTGCCACGCCGGCGAGTTCCCCGACGTGCGCGTTGACAGCGGCGACCACACCGTCGAACGGCGCGATGATCTGGGCGTCTCGAAGACGGATCTGTGCCCCTTCCACCGCCACGGCGGCGCTCTGGACGGCCTGGCGCGCTTGTGCGATGTCGTTGTCCGTGGGGCCCCGGTGCACCTCGTCGTCTTTTGTCTGGGCCGCATCGACAGCCGCTTGGGCGCTGACAACGGCCGCCTCAAGCGTGGAGCGTTGTGCATCCGTACTGTTCTGTGCAGTCGCAAGCTTGTCTTGTGCAGCGTTGAGAGCATCCTGGGCAGAAGCAACTGCGGCGTCGGCGGCGGCGACGTCGTGGCTGCTAGGCCCATCATTAACCGAATCGAGCTTGTCCTGCGCGGACGTGAGCGCCTTCTGGGCGGCGGTCACTGCGGCCGCTGCGGTGTCGGTGCTGTTCTCAGCATTGAGGAAAGCGCTGTTCGCCGCGATGACGCCAGACGCGAGCGTGGCGTGCGGGCCACTGAGCGCAGCGGTCATCAGGTCGGCATCGCCGGAGGAGATAGGTGAGACCGACGCGGCGCAGAAGGCCGGCGCGGGATCGGCCGCGCAGTAACTGGTTTCCGCGCTCTTGAGTGAGGCATCGGCCGCGGCAACAGTGTTCTCAGCGCTGGCCAAACCGTTCTGAGCCGCGGCAAGGGCCGATTGCGCTGAGGCCACGCCTGCTTCGGCAGCCGCCTTGTCCGCGTCGCTGGGGGTATCATTGAGCTTGGCGCGGGCGTCCTTCGCGCTTTCCAGCTGCGCTTCTGCCGCGCTCACACCCTGCTGAGCTGCCGCGAGATCGGCAGTGCTCCCGCCGTTCACCAGCGTCTCGTAGTCGTTCTGCGCCTTTGTGAGATTCGACTGCGCGAGGGCCAGCGCTTGATCGGCCGCCGCGATCTCAGCTGCAGTCGAACCGCTTAGCAGGTCGTCGAGCTTGAGCTGAGCCGCCTGCTGGTTTGCCTGCGCCTGCGCCACGGCGTTGGTCAAGTCGTCGGACTGGATGCTGGCGAGGACGTCGCCCTTTCGCACCGAATCGCCCACTTTGACGTTGACCTCCGCGATTGTGCCGGTCGTTCGGAACGTCAGGTTGCTGATGTTCTCGGCGTCGGCGACGCCTGAGATGCTCAGCGTCTGGTTGATTGTTGCCCTGACGACCGGGATGTCCTCGGTGGAGCGAGTCGAGGTTGTGGAGGCGCTCCTGAAGCCGCAGAGGTAGATCGTGACCACGACGGCCAGACAGACGAGCAGGATCGCGAGCATGGTGAGGCGCCCCCGCCAGGTGCTCTCAGATAGGGCGAGTTCTTCCCCGAGTTTAGTCGTGCTCACGGGCCTCTCCTTTCGCTCTGCCGGCGTGGACTCGTGGCACTAAGTGCCCTCAGTTCAAGGTCGCAGAGCGTTTCGATCATCTTCCGTCCTTCGCGCTTCGTGTGTGGGGTAAGAAAAGGAACGTGCGCGCTGGTGACGAAACGCGATACGAGCCGCGGGTCAGGACATGCGAACACACCCTCCGTGACGCCGCGCTCAATAATGCGGCGGATGCGCTCGCCGAGAAGAAAGAAGATCGGCACCGCTCCCTTGTTGAGGTCGGGTCGGATGGGCTCGCCGACACCCTCGCCTCCGACGGCCATCCGAAACCCCAAGGCCATCACGTCGTAGTTGCGTTCTGCCGCCCGCGCAAAACGTGTGGTGAGCCTGCGCAAGGCTTCCGCCGGGTCAGCCCGCTCGTTGTCGGGATGCGTCAGAGCCTTGTCAAGTTCCAATCGCCCTATTTCCAAGACGGCGTCGAGGATTGCGTCCTTGTCGCGGAAATAGAGGTAGAAAGTGCCGAAGCCGAGGTCAGCGGATGCGGCGATGGCCGCGATGGTAGTCGCCTCGAAGCCGAGCTCGGCGAATAAACGGCGAGCCGAGGCGATGAGGGCAGCGCGGTTTCGGGCGCGCCTCCGCTCTGTACGGGAAACTGATTCGGATATCATTCCTGAAGCCACCATCAGGAAGAATAAGGGGACAACCGTTCTACGTCAATGACTTCATGCCGAAGTGCTCTTCGCCCGGAGCACACAGTCCGACCAGAGGCTCTTAACCTGACAACCGAGATTCTGCCCCCGTATAGGAGTTATAAATGACGACTGTTGGGGGTACCACACCATTCGTTTTATAACTCTTTCTAGAGGCGTCTAGAGGGACTTTCGGGCAAGCTCGACCCCCCAGGCCGCTCTGCTAACTCGAATCCATTCGGCGTGCTTCCGCATTCTGAACGAGCTGGTTCAGCTGGAACTAGAGGATGTGGACTTCGAGGAGCAACGGACTCGGGTGCGCTGCGGGAAAGGAAACAAGCAGCGGGTAGTGCGCTTCGGGGAGCGGGCGAAGGAGGCGGTGCGGGACTACGTGGGGCACTATCGCGGCAGTGAGGAAGGCCAGCTGTTCCGGTCGAGCAAAGCGGGCCAGCCGTTGACGAGGAACCTGATTAGGGATCGGATGCAGCACTTAGGGCGGGTGTCAGGGGTGCCCAAGACCCATGCCCACCGCTTCCGGCACACCTTCGCTACCTGGGCGATTGAGAACGATGCTCGGGAGCTGGACGTCCAGTACCTGCTGGGTCATAGCACACCGGCGATGGTGCGACGCTACTCAGCGACGTATAATTCTGAGAAGGCGGCGCGGGCTCACGCGAGGTGGAGCCCGGGCGACATGCTTAACGGGAGATCGGCGGCAGATCCGGCGTCAGCCTAGGTTCATCTGCTGCATTTGCGTCGCTTACGTGGTTCCTTCCAAGCAGGATGTCGCGGGTTCGAATCCCGTCCCCCGCTCCAACGTTCTCCCACGGCACGTTAGACTAGGAAGCCGGGCGTTGAGCCCGGCCTTTGTCACGCTCTGAGTCTTAGATCAACTGGTTTCCAGGCAGAGGGTTTGCGCTCCTCTGCCGGCATTCGGCGGTTCTGGTTTGCCACCCGCCGCTCTCCCAGATACGGATGAGATTCTTGGGCCCCACACCCGTTTCCCGCTCCAACGTTTTCTCCGCTACATTAGATACGAGGCCGGGCGTTGAGCCCGGCCTTTCTTCATTCCCCACATCGGTGACAATCTTTCTTCTAAGCAGCGGGTCGCAGGTTCGAATCCTGCCAGGTACGCCAAAAGCCCACCTAGTAGAAGAGCTCCGTGTTGCGCTCTGTCGCCATTAGCTTCCCGCCGTGGTCGTAGTAATTCGACTCACCGACGACGATAAGCATCGTGCCCGTTTTCCCGGGTCTCTCCTGCATATCGGCGATCTTCGTGACCCTTATCAGTACATCGCCGGCGCAGATCTCCTCGTCGTAGTACTCGAACGACGTTCCGCCGTTCAAAGCGCGCGTGATTACCAGGCCCGGCAGAGGCGGGAATCCCCTAATATTGACGGAACTGCCGGGAACGTAGACGAGCTGTCCGAGAAAGCCAGGTGGCGCGACTATGCCGCGATGCCCCTTACTTCTTGCGTAGTCCTCGTCGTAGAAAACGCGGTCGGTGTGGCCGACAGCGCGGGCAAACCAGCGAATGGTCGTCTTGTCGAGCTCCATCCTGGCGGGCTCACCTTCGTGACCGATAACGGCCAGCATCTCATCGGTGATGCGCGATTCTTCGGTCACGGTGCCTAGTGCCCCCTTCGTATATCCCGCAATTATGGGCGGGGCCGACGTTTCCCGAAGTCCCTACACCTTGCTCTTGAGGAACTCCAGCTCCTCGGCGTACTGATACGGCAGTTCCGGCGTCTTGTACTCCGCGACGGATATTCCCGGGTTCAGCTTCGTCCGCATGTAATCGGAGCTCATAATGCCGAACGGCTTGGCCGTCTCCAGCCCCAGCGCCCTCAGGCTCTCCGCCATCCGGTGGCTGGTCGACGCGACCTTCACCTCGATGCCCTTGCAGCCGGAGAGTCTGAGCTTGCCCTCCGCTTCCACCACCGTTCGCAGGATCTTGTCGTCGTGGTTGCTGAACGTGATCATGTTGAACGCGCCCACCGAGAGGCCGCGTCCCATTTCTCCCTTTACGTCGACGATGGCCTCGCCGGAATCGGGGTCCAGCACCGCGAACTTGAACTGCTTCTCGGCGACGTCGCTCGGTATCTGCGTCAGGAACTTAGGGTAGCCCCATACCTCGCGTCCCCCCGACCTCGCTTCGGGTATCGTCACCACCATCTCGCGGACGTACACGCCCATATTGGCTTTCGAGGAATCCTGCCATCTGCCCACCAACATCTTGAGACTGGGCAACGATGGCTTCCCCAGCGCCTCCGGGTAAACGCTCACCGATAACACCACCTCGTCGTAGGCGGTCAGGCTGACCTCCTGGTAGTTGAACCACGTCAGCGACGTGAGCACCTTCCCGTTGAAGTAGCGGAGGGGCAGCAGGCCGGTGTCCTTCAGCAGCGGGAGCACGCGCTCCTGCTCGACAAAGTAGTTGATCGTCCGCATCCGGAGCCTCTGGTAGAACACCGGGAGCTGGATGACGCCGGTCGACGTGGTGTAATCGGTCAGTTGAACGTCGAAGAAATCGCTCTTCATGCCGGACCTCCCCGTAATTGTGAGGCGCGCTACGCCACCGCTGGCGACCCCGGGCCGGCGGTGAGTCACAAGAGTCGCACTTGCCCGTGCCGCAGTCAAGTGCCCGAAAGTCGAGCATCGGCGGCTGGTACGCGAGGAAGCGCTGGCATCGTCGCGCTCCTTGACAAGCTGTAGGGCCCAAGAATTCGATCCATATGGCTGTGATCCGTGCCGATGGACTTCCTAGGCCCGCTAGGTGAGGCTCGCACGGACGCGGTCTCTGTTCATCCAGTCAGATTCGGATGAGGTTTTTGGTCCCCACAGGTTGGCCTTGATCAGCCGTTTGGTGATGACCAGGTGCTCCCGCGCCAGCTGGTCCTTATAGCCGAGGATCAGGGCGTCCACGTCACGAGGACACTAGTCAGCCGAGACAGCGGCGTGCTACATCCCTGTCTGCCGAGCCATATTGTCGGAAGTCCTGGAGGAAATGTATGCTAGCCAACTTCAACACATCGATAGCCGGCAGTCTGTAGGCACCCTCTTGAGAGTACTCGATTGACGAGCATGGTTGATGACAGGACAAGGTCCCTCAAACAAGGACAAGAGTCTTCCATGATGACTTCGGTCGAGGAGGCTAGCTTCGCGATGCAGGGTGTCGGTACAAGGTTCCCTTCGAAATGCTGATTCGAACACACTACAACATAAGGCGAGCGAATCATTACACAAAGCGCTACGGCAGAGACCGACCCTATGACATCGTTCACTTCTCCAACCTAAGCCTGAGGCTCACAAGCAAGCCAGAAATCGCAAACATGCGGAGAGTCTCGTGGGATGAGGAAACGGAGGGGGAGTGAGTAGCAAGAGTACCTTGTTTCAGAAGTATCTGACCGCTACCAACTGGCGGTGGTGTAAGGGCACAGTCTCTGCTGGCGAGAGAGTCGAAGTAGTCGAAGTATAAGTAACAAGTCAAAAGAGTATATTAGCCACGGTCATATTTTGGTCCAATTTCAGTCCAATCCCTCTTCGGCCAGTAGTGTCCCGCACGTCGCTGGATTCGGAGAAGCGACCGCCGGCACTGCGCCGGCAGCCACTTCTGGCGAACCCCGTGGATACAGGCGTTGAGTTATCCCCTTCAGGTCGGAGGGCAGAATTGGACTAGAATGCCCTAGATTGGACTGGAGTGGGAGCGCCATTGGACTGGCCGCAGCCAAGCTCGGCCCCGTGTGAAGCGCGTTTCGTCGGTATCGCCATGAGAACAGCCGCGCTGTCAGGCCCCGCCCATGACTTGCGAATACAGGCAGCGGGAACAGCTACGGACAGCGTTTTGCCTCCACACCTCTGTCGCCCCACTTGCATGTCATCGGAATGTCAAATATAGTTTGACCTATGAGTGACATCAAGGCCGCATCGCGCACCCGCCGACCCGCTTCCCAACCGGATCGCGCCCGACTCTTCGATATCGCCTCAGAGCAGGGTGGCTACTTCACGGCTGAGCAAGCCCGGGTTTCTGGTTTTAGCCGATCACTCGTCTCGCATCACGTGAAGAGCGGCCGGTTCATCAGAGTACGTCGGGGACTGTATCGCTTTCGCGAGTATCCGGCGTCGCCGCGTGAGCATGTGCTCGCCGCTTGGCTCGCAGTGGGGAAAGACGTAGCCGTCGTCTCGCACGAAAGCGCACTTGACCTGCTCGACCTCAGCGACGTGATACCGGATGCGGTACACCTTACTGTTCCTCGGTCGCGGCGCAACGTCCTCACGCTCCCCGGTGTTAAGGTCCACACCACTGCTCGATCACCAAGGTCGGAAGACGTGGTCGTGCGCGATAGTATAGCCATCACCTCGGCCACGCGCAGCATCCTCGACGCAGCCGAGACGGGGATAGCGCCGGAACAGGTCGAGATGGCTGTCATTCAGGCGGTTGAGCGCGGCCTGGCCACCCCGCGACAACTGCGGCAGGATGCCGTCGCACGCGGAAGGCGAGTGGCAACACTGATCGAGGAAGCGCTTCGCAGGTTTCGGCAATGAAATACGCCACTCCCGGCGCATTCCGTAGGGCTCTCGAACAGCGACTCCTGACGATGGCCAGGGAGACAGATGTCCCACTGATGCGGCTGCGCAAGCTCGTGGTCTTCGATCGCTTGATGGCGCGCCTGGTGGTCGTGGCTCCGAACCGCTGGGTCGTCAAGGGTGCGGCGGCCCTCCTCTTTCGCCTGGGAGCCAGGTCTCGCACCACGAAAGATCTCGATCTCGGCCGCCAAGATAACGAGGAGGCGGCAACGGCCGACTTTCTTGCAGCACAGTCGCTCGACCTTGGCGACTACTTCACGTTTGTCATCGAGCGGACAGGGAAGCTCGATGCGATGCTGGAAGGTGTCGCGGTGCGGTACCACGTTGTCGCAGAGCTCGGCGGGCGCGTGTTTGAGGACGTGACGGTCGACGTCGGCTTCGGGGACCCCGTGGTCGCTGATCCAGAGCTCGTGCGCGGGCCAGATCTACTGAGCTTCGCGGATATCCCTCCCGCCGAAGTGCCGGCGTTGCCTCTGGAACAGCATGTCGCCGAGAAGGTTCACGCTTACACGCGGACCTACGTCGGCGGCCGCCCGAGCACCCGCGTCAAGGACCTTCTCGACCTCGCTATGATGGGGTCGCTCTTCAGTTTCCGGGCTGGCCGCCTGAGGCGAGCCCTTGAGGCTACATTCGCTGCCCGTGATACCCATACGCTGCCATCTGTGCTTCCCGCACCGCCGCTTCAGTGGCGTGTTGCGTACCGGAGGATGGCTGCCGAGGTCGGCCTGGATCCTGACATGTCGGTGGGACACGAACAGGCGGCGGCGTTTCTCAATCCGATCTTGGCGGGGACAACCCCATCTGATGCTCGATGGGATCCCGTGCAGCGCACCTGGTAACAGAAGCGGCCAACCGACCCGAAAACGACTTTCCTGAGAGCAGTCCCACCTTTGAAAGCGAGCCTACGCCCATGACCTCGCTCCGTTAGCAGTTGCAGGACGTAAGTCAGCACCACGTCGAGGTCTGCTACCGCGATGTCAACTTCGCTGCCGCTCGCGTATTCCCTGACGTATTGTTGCCCTATCAGAACTCCAACTCCCCAAGAAGTCGTTCCCGGCCAACATTGTCGGTGATTCGCCAGGTCCGGCTGTAATTCCTGGCCTGCCCCCGCTCCCACAGCCAGTCGGCCCAGGACGGGTGCAGCGGCAAAATCGAGCCGTCGGTTCAGGAAGCGGTAGTGGAGGGCGGGCGCCTCCTCCTCGCTGCGGGCCAGGAGCAGGAACTCCCGGCGGTCGCAGGCGTAGGCCTCCCCTCCGGCTCCGCCTACTACGGCTTGCTGGTGCCGGAGGGGAGGCGGCAGCCGTGGAATCGCCACGTGCCCCACGCCTCGCGGGCCAGCCAGCAGGGTGAGCCGCCGGTCAACTCGTCCTCGCCGAGGTAGGCCGTCTCGCCTTTCACCAGCCGGGCCCAAAGGGCGCGCACGGCCTGCTGGCTTCCCAACAGGGACAAGAACCAGAGCTGTCCCCCGTCTCGAGCGCAGGCGTCCACCGTCGCGGTGAAGCCTGCGGCGCGAATGACCATACGTTGCATCAAGCTTGCTCCTTTCCGGGATAGAGAAAGGCGCTCTCCACGGAGAGCGCCTTTGTGATTCTCTCTTACTCTTGGGCTGGTATCAGTCCACCGACAACACCCCGACCTGCTCAGCAGCCGCGCGAAGGGCCTTGTCCTGCGTCGCCAGCGGCAGACCGTCTCGCATTGCCAGCTCGAGGTATGCGGCATCGTAGGCGCTGAGCCCGTGCGCCTCTCCCAGCTCCAGCACCGAGCCGAGCGCTTGTTCGATGCTCGTTTCTTGCCAGGTGATCGGGAGGTCTGCGAGAACCCCGCCGACCTGCGCTGCCTCTGCTCGACTGAGACGGCCGCGCCGCTCGGCGATCAGCAGACCGTTGGCTACCTCCAGTAGCCAGATGTTGGGGACGACAGCCGATTCATCGTCCAGCCGCCGGAGCATCCGGTGGGCGTAAGCGTTCTGTTCGTCGCGAAAACACCAGGCTAGCGCGACCGAAGCGTCCAGAACGAACGGCATTAGTGACGCCGCCCTTCCTCGATAAGCTCCTTGATGGTGAGATCACCGAGAGTATGACCCTGACGGAATGCTTCCAGGGCCTCGATGGCCTCGTGCACGCTCCGCTGTCGGCCGCGGATGGGTACGACGCGGGCGATAGGCCGGCCGTGGCGGGTGATGGTGATCGTCTCGCCCTGCTCCACCTCGTCAAGGAGGCGAGGGAGCTGGGTCTTCGCCTCGTAAACTCCAACCTGCTTCATGGCGCACCTCGGTTCTGGTCTATGCTGGTCTAAAGTATTATATGGCAATTGTCAGCATTTGGCAACTGTCCGTCGCGCCGTCAGAAGACGCCCCGCTCCTTCAGGCTGACGAATCGCCCCTGCCCGATCACGATGTGGTCCAGGAGGTCGATGCCGAGGAGCTTCGCTGCCTGGGCGGCGTCGGAGGTCATCTGGATATCCTCCGGGCTTGGCTCAGGGTCTCCCGACGGATGGTTGTGGGCGAGGATCAGGGCTGGGGCGTTGGCGACGATGGCATCGCGGAAGAGCTCCGCCATCCGCACCACCGCCGTGCTCACACTGCCCTGGTAGACCATGACGACGTCCAGCACGCGGTTGCGCCTGTCCAGCAGGATCACCCGCATCTGCTCCTGCGGCAGCATCTCCATCTCCGGCGCGAGGAGGTCGGCGATGTCCTGGGGCGAGCGCATCTGGCGGCCGTTCGGCCCGCCGCGAGAGGCGGAGCGATAGCGCGATCGCAGCTCCGACAGGAGGCGCAGGTTCTCCTGCACGAGTCGGAGCACGTCGGCGTCTTCGGGCGACAGAGAGGTCGTCTCGGTGGCGAGGCTACGCCGCCTGGGGGCCATCGGGCGCCTCCAGGTGGCCATCGACTCGCTCGTACAGTGTGAGGTGCAGGGGCGGGTCTCCGTTCGGCCCCACGGCGAGCACAGAGTAGGCGCGCCAGCCGGGGATGGGGCTCAGGGGCTCCGGCACCTGCACCACGTAGCGCGGGCCGGTGCGGGTCTGGATCAGCCGCACCGGGTTTCTGTAAGCGATGACCATGGCTACGCGGCCCGACGCCGCTCGGCGGGCTGGCCGTTGCGGCGATTGAGCTGATCGGCCAGGGCGCGAACCGCAGCGGCGAGCTGCTCTCCGCCGAGCTCGTCGAGAGGCCGGCCGTACCGCTCCTCCACCGAGGCGTGGGCCTTCGCCTCGTCCACTCCCAGGCGCTGCGACAAGTCCAGCACCTTACCGCGCATCGCTTCCAGCCTGGCGGGAGAGGTGGGCGTCGCCGGCCTTGGTGCGGCCGTGTCGACGGCGTTGCGGCGGTCGTACAGACCGTTGCCGAACTGGTTGCCGAAGTGGCGCAGCGCCCGCTTCAGCGCGTCGGTCACCGCTCCTTTGTAGGCGGCCTCGTGGGCCTCCGGCGTCTCGTCGGCGACGAAGGCACAGCCGACGTCGGCCTTGGGCGGGCAGCCGCGAGCGGTCACGCGGACGGTCGCGGTGTACATGCCGACCGCCGCTGGAGCGTCCGTCATTGGGTCCACCAGGCTCACCGGCCGGTAGGTCACCTCGCCGACCACCTCAGCGCCCCAGCCGCCATGGCCGAAGATGCGGTTGGCCTGGTTGATGACAACCCAGCCCTCGATGTACTGGATGAGCCGTCCGTCGCGGAGTTCCCGCTCCGAGACGAAAGCCAGGTCCAGGGGCTGCGCCAGCAAGGCCCCAACATCACTGGGCAACGCCTTGCGTACTGGTTCCAGCGCCCGCCTCTGCATTGTCAGGCGGCGCGAAGGGCGGACGCGGCGTCGAAGGTGTCCCATGTCCTCTCCTTAACTAATAGTGGAAAGCTCAAGGCAGCGCCGGAACGCCTTCCGTCCATTGCGAAGACGCCCCAGGTCGTTCAGGTCGTGGACGCCGGGCGGCAGCTCCACGATCACGCCTCGACCATCGAGGTTAGCGGCGATTTGTAGGGCGGCGTGGCAGCCTGCTTCGTCGGCGTCCAGCGCCAGGTACACGCGTCTGAAGCGGGCGAGCGCCTGCGCCGTCTGCCGCGAGACGTGAGTCCCCAGCAGCGCCACCGCCGGCAGGCCCAATCGGACGGCCGTCAGCCAGTCAAAGGGGCCTTCTGTGACGACGACCTCGTCGCCGCGGACGAGATCGAGGCCGAGCAACGGTCTGGGCAGGCGCAGGTTCAGGTAGCGCGGCGTTCCTTGCCGGAGCGCGCGGCCCGTGAACCAGGTCGCCTTGCCGCCGCGCAAGTCTGGCACGATGATGCGATCAAGCATCGTTTCAAAGTCTCCGGCGAGCAGCCCGACTCTTTGGGCGGCGGCCAGGCTCAGGCGTCGCCGTCGCAGGTGCTCGGCAAGGCCGGGGCGACCGAAACCCAGGCGACAGCGGCGGGCTGTGTCCCGGTCGATGCCCCTTTCCTTCAGGTAGTCGAGTGCCTTCCGATCGTGCCGAAGGGCGTCGTGGTAGAAAGCGGCGGCTGCTTCGATGATCGCCCTCTCGCTTTCGGTAAGCGGTTCGTGCTCTCTCCGGGTGGCAATAGAAACCATCTTGTGACCAAGATTGCTTTCGCACTGCGTCGAAGGTCCGGACAGGATCGCCGCAGCCTCTCGGAAGCCGACGCCGTTCAGCCGCGCCACGAAGTCGATAACGTCGCCACCAGCGCCGCAACCAAAGCAGAAGTAGCTGTCGTTCTGCGGGTAGACGACTAGGCTGGGCCGGCCGTCGGCGTGAAAGGGGCAGACACCGATGAGACGCCGCCCGTTTGGCCGGAGCGTCACTCCGGAGCAGGCGACGACCTCCTCGATGGGGCTCGCCCTACGGATGGAAAGTACGTCGTACATGTGATTCTCCTTACGCCACGCGGCGCTCTAGTAGTTCACGAGGGATGCGCCGCAGGAATCGGGACGGCTCGGCGGCGAGCGTCTTCCCGTTGCGCGGCCTCTGGCGGGTGTAGGTCAGGTAGAGCCGCTCCACCGCCCGCGTGACGGCGACGTAGCACAGGCGCAGCTCCTCATCGAGGGGGCCGGCCTCTGTCTCAAACTC